>JBEPZX010000007.1:0-75797 GCA_041640635.1 Aquificaceae bacterium | reverse complement strand
GTTTTATCTGAACTATGTGGGATATAAAGGATGCTATCACGTAGAAAGATTAACCCTAAACCCATTCCGTTTTATCTGAACTATGTGGGATATAAAGTTGGCATGGTTTAAGCTTAGGACTAATGTCCTTTGGTCTGTTTTATCTGAACTATGTGGGTATCTCCTTAATTCCGCTTTAATTCCGTCTTAGCTCCGTCTTAAATCCGTTTTAATTCGTCTTAAATTTAAAACATTATGAAAGAAAAGTGGAAAGTTATAAGTTCAGTGTTGAGTGATGAATACGACATAGAGGTTCAACCGAGTTACGAAGGATGGGGGGCGGGTTATGATCCTAAGTCTTTGCCACTAACGGAAATGTGGATGAAGGGGGAAATAGAAGACATACCACATGTGGCAAAGATACCAAGAGGTATAGTCTTTGCCGTTACTGATTTTATAAAAAAAACGGAAGATTACACCATAAACGCCCTAAGACACGAGATAGAACTCTTGTTAAACTCTGACTTTTATTTGTGGCGTCTTGGACAGAGGGAATTTTTTAGGTTTGGCTACTCACCGGCGAGTTTTGTAGTGTTGTATGCGGTGCTTGAGTCTATGAAGGTCGATGAACTACTCATAAACAACCATCCCAGTAGTGCATACGCCATAAGGCAAAGATACGAAGAGATTTTAGAGAATCTAAAAGATGCTACTTATCCCCATTACCAGTTTGTGTTGGACATATTGAGGCTCTGGCTGGGTAAAGATCTAACATCCAACGCAGAGATACAGAAGAAGGTTTTAGATTTGAGAAACTACATTGACCGCTACCTATCTTCAAAGAACAGAGACTCCTACGAAATACTTATGAACGACATTTTTGGAAAATACAGGATACTCTTGGAGAAATCTCAGCAACTAAACTATATAGATCTTTTACTCGATGAAGCTAAAGGCAAAACCAGGCAAGATGGACACAAAGGAAGGATAATGACCGATGTTTTGAGCAAACTACCCCAAAAGGTTCAAGAGTTCATAAAAGAAAACGTCCAAAGTAGCGCCACACAACTGTTTGATGAAGACGTGTCAGAAATTCTAAAGTCTCTAAAGACCCTACCTGAGTGGATGAGAGATTACGTAAAACAGATGTCTTATATGGATATTCTGGAGAGGGATCTGAAGTTCTTGTCCTTCTTTTTACCAAAAACTTTAGAGGTGGACGTAGAGCATAAAGGTTTCATAACTTTTATAGTCAAAGGTTGGGAAGATGTCTCATCATCCAGTGCGTTATCAGCAAGTGGTAATAATTCAAAAGGTAGCGGAGAAAGTCAAGGAAGATACAGATACTACCTAAAAAGCGTGTTGCCATACGTGGAGAGTCTAAAGAGAAAGTTTCAGCGTTTGCTACCTGTAGAGGAAGAGTTCTTTGGTGGAGCTCACATTTATGGAAAGCGCATGAACGTAAAAAAACTCTCTACGGAAATACCCATAAAGAGGGGAAAAATCTTCAAAAGAAGAGAAATACCAGAAAGAAAAATCATGGCTTTTAAGCTCCTGATGGACATATCTTCATCCATGAAAAGAGAGGAAAAGATAGACAACGCTGTAAGATCCTTAATCCTTGTTTCTGAGGTGCTCTATCAACTAGGTATGCCCTTTTCTATAGATGTGTTCAACGACAAAGCTTACAGGTTAAAGGAATTTACAGAAGACTACAGCACCGCAAAGGGTAAATTGATAAACCTTTTTAACAGCTTAGGTGGCACAACCGATATAGGCAGAGCTTTAATGTTTAGTTTTGAAGATCTGGACAACTTCTCAAAATCTAACCGTATGAAAGGCACTCTAATCCTCTTTTCCGATGGTGAGCCTACAAGAGGACTCAAAGGTATTGACCTAAAGAGTCTCATAAGGGAACTAAAAGGAAAGCTTCCCATAGTAGGTGTAGGCTTAGGAATAACAAAAAACTACATAGAGGAGTATTTCGAAGGAACAGGCATCAGGATAGAAAGCGTTGCCAAACTACCCTTTGCCTTTTCTTTCATCTTGGAAAATTACTTAAGAAGACTGGAAATGTTAGAGTAAAAAAGCAAGGGGGAAGGTTAGTAAACCTTTCCCATCTGTCTTGCTAAATTTTTGAGCCTTTCTATCCTCTTCTCGGTGGATGGATGTGTAGAAAATAGTTCCCAAATTCCACCGCCCTTTAATGGGTTCTCTATAAACAGGTGCGCGGTTCCTTGGTTGACTTCTGTAGGTATTTGATGAACGTAGTAATGTATTTTTTCCAAGGCTCTCGCCAAAGCCATAGGATCGCCGGATATTTTTGCTCCCGTCTCGTCTGCCAGATACTCCCTGGATCTGGATATAGCCATTTGGATTATGGTAGCTATTATAGGTGTTGCTATAAGAACCAATATAGAACCGATTAGAGATAGAGGATTGTTATTCTCTTCATCCCTCGAGTGTCCAAAGAACATAGCAAAGGAGAGCATATGTACCAAATAGGATATGGCACCTGCTATGGTAGCTGCCATTGTGGCTACCAACACGTCTCTATTCTTTATGTGTCCCAGCTCGTGTGCCAACACTCCTCTTAACTCATCCCTATCTAGAAGCCTAAGTATACCACTAGTTACAGCTACAACACCATCCGATGGTCCTCTTCCTGTAGCAAAAGCATTTGGTTGTTCCATAGGTACCAAATAGATTTTTGGCTTTGGCATTCCCGCCTTTTGGGCGAGCTCTTCTACCATATTATGTAACCAGGGGGCTTCCTCATAAGGTATTTCTCTGGCGCCATACATCGCCAATACTATCTTAGAAGAGAAAAAGTAGGCTATAAAGTTCATAATACCTGCCATAATAAGGGCTACGGTCATTCCCGTTTTTCCACCCACAAGATTACCCACAAACAAAAACAAACCAGTTAGTAGTCCAAGAAGCAAAACGCTTCTTATTGTCCAAGTCATGCTTTACACCTCCTAAAGGGCTTAACTAAATTTTTGCTATAACCAAATTTATGCGTTTATCTTTTTAATGTCAACTACTTGCAAATGAATTTTAGTAGCAAAATTAGTACCGTAAACTTTGACAATAACCTTCTTTAGAAATATAATATACTATCTGCGAGCCGGAGTGGCGGAATTGGCAGACGCGCTGTCTTGAGGGGGCAGTGCCCGTGAGGGCGTGCGGGTTCGACTCCCGCCTCCGGCATATATTTAACTCCCATGGAACTTAGCAATATTAGGAACTTTTCCATTATAGCGCACGTTGACCACGGAAAATCCACCCTTGCAGATAGACTTCTCGAATTTACAGGGACAGTTTCCCGTAGAGAAATAAAGGAACAGATGTTGGACACTCTAGAAATAGAAAGGGAAAGGGGAATAACCATTAAGCTCCAAGCGGTTAAGATGCAATACAAGGGCTACCACTTGCATCTTATAGACACACCTGGACACGTGGACTTTTCCTACGAAGTCTCCAGAGCTTTAGCCGCATGCGAAGGTGCCATACTGCTTGTTGATGCAACTCAGGGAATAGAAGCCCAGACGGTGGCTAACTTTTGGAAAGCTGTGGAACAAGACTTGGTAATCATACCCGTCATAAACAAGATAGACCTACCGGCAGCAGAACCCGAAAGGGTAAAAAAACAAATAGAAGATATACTTGGTTTGAACTCCCAAGACATCATATTAGCTTCAGCCAAAGAGGGAATAGGAATAGAGGAGATAATAAACGCCATAATTGAGAGAATACCACCACCCAAAGGTGATCCAAAGGCAAATCTAAAGGCTCTCATCTTTGACTCCTATTACGACACCTACAGAGGAGCCGTTGCCTTTGTGCGGGTTATCGATGGTGAAGTAAAGCCAGGTATGCGCATAAAACTGTTCTCCACAGGTAAGGAGTTTGAAGTAACAGAGGTGGGAGCACAGATGCCCAAGATGGCAAAGCTGGAAAAGCTCTCTGCGGGAGAGGTTGGATACATAGCCGCAAGTATAAAGGATGTCAGGGACATAAGGGTAGGAGATACCATTACAGACGCCAAGAGACCTACAAAAGACCCAGTACCAGGCTTTAGACCCGCAAAACCTATGGTGTTCGCCGGTATATACCCATCGGAAGGTCACACCTTCGAAGAACTAAGGGACGCTTTGGAAAAGTACGCCATAAACGATGCCGCTTTGCAGTACGAGCCAGAGACCTCACCTGCATTGGGTTATGGCTTTAGAGTAGGATTTTTGGGACTCTTGCATATGGAAATAGTCCAAGAGAGACTGGAAAGAGAATACGGCGTAAGTATAATAACTACGGCTCCAAGCGTTGTTTACAGAATAAGAATGAAGTACACGGGTGAAGTGAAAGAGATAAGAAACCCATCGGAACTTCCAGAAAATATGGGGATGGTTGAAGCTATAGAAGAACCTTATGTGCTGATCACAATAATAACACCAAAAGATTTCGTTGGCAGCATAATGAACCTATGTCAGGAAAAGAGAGGTATACAGAAGAAGTTTTCTTACTTGGATCCAAATACTGCTTTGCTTGAATACGAAATGCCTCTGAGCGAGGTTATAATGGATTTCCACGACAAAATAAAGAGTTTGTCCAAGGGTTACGCCTCTTACGACTATGAGTTCATAGGTTATAGAGAAGACGATTTAGTAAAGCTCAACATCTTTATAAACAACGAACCAGTGGATGCCATGTCTTTTATAGTTCATAGGGACAAGGCTTACAGAAGAGCTAGGCAATTGGTTGAAAAGCTAAAAGAAGTCATACCAAGACAACTTTTTGAGGTGAAGGTTCAAGCAGGGATAGGATCCAAAATAATAGCTTCGGAACGCATACCGCCACTTAGAGCCAACGTAACCGCAAAGTGCTACGGTGGGGACATCACGCGTAAAAAGAAACTTCTAGAAAAACAAAAAGAAGGAAAGAAGAGACTAAAGCAATTTGGTAAAGTAGAACTCCCACAAGAAGCCTTTTTAACAGTATTAAGAGTTGATTAGATTTAACTTCACAAAAGGCAAGTATATAAAATCGCATTACAGCACTTCTTTAAACCTTCAAGCCGAAAATAAACTACAGCTTAAGAACTTGCCAAACGGAATTTCATTGACAGGTGTGTATATGACGTATACGTGTAAGTTTTGAAGGTATAAGATTCAATAAGGCTTGTAATTATTTGTTATCGGAAAGCGCCAGTCTCCGTATAGGGCTCTCTTTGTAAGCTTTGGTCCAGGTGGAGCTTGTTTTCTTTTATACTCTGATATTCTGACCATCCTTATAACCTTTTTAACAATATCACTGTCAAAACCTCTGTTTACAATATCCTCAAAGTCCATGTTTTCTTCTATATAAAGCTCGAGGATCTGATCCAAAAGGCTATAGGGTGGCAAAGTGTCTTCATCCTTTTGATTTGGGCGCAGCTCAGCAGAAGGTGCCTTTTCCAAAATCCTTTGAGGTATATCTGGCTTTATGGAATTTCTGTATATGGCGAGTCTGTATACCCATTTTTTGTAGAGATCCTTAATAGGTGCGTATCCACCTGACATATCGCCGTATATGGTTGAGTAACCAACAGCGGACTCGCTTTTGTTGGATGTAGAAAGCACTAAGTAACCGTATCTGTTGGATAAATAAAAAAGTATATTTGCCCTTATGCGTGATTGTAAGTTTTCATCCGCAATGGTAAAGTCCACCGAGTTGAGTGTGTTCCTGTAGGTTTTATATACATCCTGTATGTCAAACTCCAAGAGCTTTATATCCAAATTGTTTGCAAGAGCGTAGGTATCTTCTTTGCTTTCTATTGAGGTAAACATGGAAGGCATAAAAACAGCTACTACATTCTCTTTCCCAAGAGCATCCACAGCCAGACATGCAACCAATGCCGAATCGATGCCACCTGATAGACCTACAACAACCTTTTGGAACTTGTTTTTGTAAACGTAATCCTTTATCGCCAGTGTTATGGCACTGTAAAGTTCCTTCTCCTCACCAAAAGATTCCTCCAATTTGCCTACAAAGACTTTAAGATCCCTTCCGTCTTCGTAGTTTACAGTATCTATATTTACTTTTCCCTCTTCTCTTAATCTTGTATCTATGAGCCTTTTGGAAACAACCCTCTCTTTAAAGATCGTTACCACTTGCACATCCTCTTGAAAGGTTTTAAGTCTTGCGATCAGATTCCCTTCGGGGTCGAAGACTGCGCTTCTCCCGTCAAATACCAAGTCGTCCTGAGCTCCTACTAAGTTTAGGTGAACCGTATAGATAAGGTTGTCCTGGGATCTTGTGCTCAAAAGTCTCTCTTTATGCGGAAACTTTCTCAGATAAAAAGGCGATGCGCTTATGTTTACGATACATTCACACCCAGATTTAGCGTATTCTCTTTCCCATCCATTGGGATACCAAATATCTTCACATATTGAAAAACCCACTTTAAAATCCTTTATCCTCAAAATTAAAGGTTTGTTTCCGCTCTTGAAGTATCGTCTTTCATCAAAGACAGAGTAGTTAGGTAAGTGTTTTTTGTAATAGACTCCCAATATACTACCTTTGCCTACCACTACCAAGCTATTGTAAAGATCATCTTCGTAAAAAGGAGAACCAACAACCGCTAACGAGTTTAGATCTCTGGAAAAACTAACCAATTCGTTTATTGCCGCGTGGCAGTCTTTTATAAATTGGTGTCTTGTGAGTAGATCCAAGGGTGGATAGCCACTTACGCTAAGTTCTGGAAATACTACAATGTTTCCCAGATGATCGTAATCCTTCCACGTTTTTTTTATCTTTTCCACGTTTCCCTTTATGTCACCGACACAGAAGTTAAGCTGTGCCAAAACCAAGTTAAGCCTTTGCATATCAAAGAGTTCCCTTAGTTGATGGAATATCCTTATTTGTTAAACCTACAGCCTGCCTTAAGGCTTGAGCAAAGGATTTTATACAGGATTCTGCGACATGATGTAGTATTTTGCCAGAGAGAACCTTTATGTGCAAGGTGGATTTGGATTCCAAGGCAAAGCCTTTGAAAAACTCCCATATGAGTTCAAAATCAAAATCGGTTATTTTCCCTTTAAGTCCCAGATCTTCATAGAAAAAAAGTGGTCTTCCTGAAATATCTATACTGCACAAGCTCAAACTCTCATCCATTGGCACTATAGCCCATCCGAACCTGTTTATGCCTTTTTTGTCCTTTAGAGCTTCCAAAAAAGCCATGCCTAGTGTTATCCCTACATCCTCTACTGTGTGGTGATAAGATACGTGAATGTCCCCCTCTGCCTTCACCGTAAGGTCAAATTGAGAATGCTTGGAAAAGCTTTCGAGCATATGGTTTAAAAAACCAATGGGTGTGTCTATTGTGTATTTACCGCTGCCATCAAGGTTTATTTGTAGCTCTATCCTTGTTTCTTTAGTTTCTCTATAAACTTTTGAACCTCTCATAAATGAGAAATTATAATGCTAAAATTCTATTACCAAGTCTCGTAGAACCTGTTCTGGATTCTCAAAGAAAACCTTTATAAGCATGTCCTTTTGATATAGAAGAAATATAAGAGTTTTTAGCTCTCTTTCGCTTCTTTTTTCTAAATAAGTTTTGAACTTCATTATCTGAAATTGCTGCTTTATATTTAACTTAGCTGCAGCTGATTCTATTTTTGCTCCTTCCTTCACCATTCGGTGTATGGTGTATAACTTTATGGCGTAATTTGAAATAGTTGCTATAATTTGCAGAGGTGATATACCGTTACGTAACAAAGAAGAAAGTTGCATCAAAGCACCTTCTTTGTCTTTGGTAAAAAAAGCATCCAAGAAATCAAAAACATTCGGGCTTTTATCCCAAAATGTAATTTCCCTAATATCCTTTACTGTAATGGATTCTTTACCAAGTAGCAGGAGCTTATCAACTTCGTTCCTAAGTTTCATTAGATCATAATCGCTTTCAGAAAGCAAAAGCTCAAGAGCTTCGTTTTCTATGAAGACTTTCTCTTTTTCAAATCTTGATTTTACCAATTCCCTTACTTTCTTTTTATCTACCTTTGGGATCTCTATTACATCTCCTATGGTGGCTATCGTTTTTATTGGTTCTTGCTGAAGATCCTGACTTGAGAGCTTTTCAAGTATTACAAAAAATACCGCTACATTTTTTGCTTTTTCAGACAATTTATAAATGAACGTTTTATCTTTTACCTTTTTAAAAAAGTCTTGAGCTTTTTTTACTATTAGAAGCCTCTTTTGTGACAAAAAGATATCACCACCAGAAATTTTTTCCAAAAGTTCCCTACTGCTTATCTCATCACCCCAAAGTATTTCGACTTTATACAAACTGGAGGCTTTCTCTAAAAAGTTTTTGTAGAGGTATTCTTCTTGTCCATACATCAAATTAACAGGTTTTATTGAAAAGGTTCCAAAATTTTTTGTGTACTCAATAATATTCATGAGTGCATTGCTTTAAGGAACTCCTTGTTAGTTTTGAACTTCTTAAGCTTGTCAAGTAGAAACTCCATAGCCTCTATTGCATCCATTGTTGCAAGAAACTTCCTAAGCACCCATATGCGCTGAAGCTCCCAATCCTCTAATAACAATTCCTCTTTTCTTGTACCAGATTTTTCTATGTTTATGGCTGGGAAGATGCGCCTTTCCATAAGTCTTCTGTCTAGATGTATTTCCATATTTCCTGTTCCTTTGAACTCTTCATATATAACATCATCCATTTTCGAGCCAGTTTCTATTAACGCTGTAGCTATTATTGTAAGAGATCCTCCTTCCTCTATATTTCTTGCAGCTCCAAAAAATCTCTTTGGTCTTTGGAGAGCTGTAGCTTCTATACCACCAGTTAACACCCTTCCTGTAGGAGGTGTAACTGCATTTGCCGCTCTTCCGAAACGCGTCATTGAGTCTAAGAGTATGACAACATCGTTTTTTAATTCAACAAGTCTTTTTGCCTTCTCTACAACAAGCTCTGCAACTTGCATATGCCTCTCAGGTGGTTCATCGAAAGTAGAAGCTATAACTTCTGCACCTTCACCCACAGTTCTTCGCATTTCGGTAACTTCTTCAGGTCTCTCATCTATTAATAAAATGATTAGGTAAACCTCAGGATGGTTCTGTATAATAGCTCTGGCTATTTTTTGAAGTAGTACCGTTTTACCAGCTTTTGGTGGAGCTACTATCATTCCCCTCTGTCCTTTACCTATTGGAGCTATCAAACTTATTACTCTGGTTGATAACTCCGTTGGTGATGTTTCCAAATTGAACCTTTCTGTAGGATGAAAAGGCGTGAGCTTTTCAAATTGAGGTCTTGATTTGAGAAGTTCTGGATCTGCACTTAGGTTGTTAACGGATTCTATCTTAACTAAAGCCTGGTATTTTTCTCTTTCTTGAGGGGGTCTTGCGTAACCTATTATAGTATCTCCAGTTCTCAGTCCAAACTTCTTTATTTGCGAAGGTGCTACGTAAACATCCGTATAACTAGGCATATAGTTATTTTCTGAACTTCTTATAAATCCATAAGATTCTGGAAGTATTTCTAATACACCTTTGACAAAGTTTAAACCTTCCTCTTTGGCTTGAGCATCTAGGATTTTTTCTATAAGCTTGTCTTTTCGAAGATTTGTAACCCTAGGTAGATCTAATTCCTTTCCTATTTTTTGCAACTCGCTTAGAGAAAGTTTTTTAAGTTCCTCATACGTGTAAAGTTTCTTTTCTTGAGTGGTTTGCTCCATATTTACCTCCTATCTATTTGCCTATACAAAATCTTGAGAAAATGTTTTCAAGAACATCCTCTGTGGTTATCACCCCCACTATGTCCTCTATGTATGATAAGGCTTCTTTTATTTCTAACGCAAGAATTTCTGGTGATATACTAAACATCATAAGTTTACTTGAGATTTCCTTTAGAATACTTCTAGCTTTATCTAAAAGCTCAGCATGTCTTAGCGAGATATAGATGTTAAAGCTATCACAGGAAAATACACCTACCTTACTTAGCATACACTCTTTTAAATTTTCTATGCCTTCTAAAGTTTTAGCACTTACCACTATAGCATCTTGGAAAAGATTAAGGGTTTGCTGGTTCATACCAAGATCCTTTTTATTCAGAACTACCAAATGTTTTTTATTTCTTATTAAATTATAAACCTTTTCATCGTATTTATCAATAGGTTTGGATCCGTCTAAGACGAAAAGTATAAGATGGGCATTTTCTATCCTTTCTAAGCTTCTTAAAACTCCTATCCTTTCTACTTCATCTTGAGCGTCTCTTATTCCTGCTGTATCTATAAGATTTATAGGTATTCCCTTTATGTGTATTTGCTCCTGCAGGTAGTCTCTTGTAGTGCCTGGTATGTGTGTCACTATAGACCTATCGTGACCGAGCAAAGCATTAAATAGAGAGGACTTGCCCACATTGGGTTTACCTACTATAGCCAAGTTAATACCTTTTCTTATAAACTCACCTTTATTTACAGTAGCTAATAAATCCTCTATGTTTTTAATTATGTCTGTTAGTATGCTTATTATATCTTCTTTTGTGATTGTAGGTATGTCCTCATGAGCGAATTCTATATCTGCCTCTATGTAGGCAAGCATTTCTATAAGTTTTTCCCTTAGAGGATTTATAAGTTTGGATAGTTCTCCTCTTAACTGGTTCAAAGCTATCTCCCTCGCCAAGTCCGTTTTTGCGGTTATCAAGTCCATTACAGCTTCTGCTTGTGTTAGGTCCATTTTACCATTTAAGAAAGCCCTTTTTGTAAACTCTCCTGGTTTGGCAAGCCTTATACCCTTGGACATTATAACTTCTAAAGCTTTTTTCAAAATTAGAGGATTACCATGCAGCTGAAGCTCTAACATATCTTCACCTGTGTAGCTGTGTGGGGACTTGTAATAAATCAATACACCTTCATCTAAGACTCTTCCTTCTTGGTCCAAAAGTTCAAAAAAGTGTGCATACCTTGGCTTGATATCTTTTTTTGTTTTTAATAAATCCTTCAGTTTCTCAAGTATACCTTCGCCGGACAGGCGCAATACACCTATAGAACTCTCACCATAAGGTGTAGCAATGGCAACTATAGGTTCTCTTTGCTTAATCATGATTATTTAAGACTTGTTTTAAGTTATAAATATAAATCCATTATATATTAGTGCAAGGAAGTCACCATGTTTAACGTTTTTAAATAAACTTTGTTTGTCCCTATACTAAACCCCATCTATTTGAATATCACACACGCTTTTTACATTTTTTAGTATGGACTCATACATTTCTAAAAGGTCTTTACCCTGCTGAGTCAAAAGACTTCCCACCCCTTTTCTTCTTTCAAGTATTTTTTTGCCAATTCTCTTTTCTATGGTTTTGATTTGAGAGTGGGCTCTTTTGTAGCTTAAACCTAAATTTTGTGCAGAAAGTTTTATAGAGTTGGTTTTTTCTATATCTTTTAGTAGTCTATATTTGCCTTCGCTAATTATTGGCTTTCCGTCATCTGTTTCTATCCAAATCTTACACCTGACTTTCACCTTTTGTAAACCCTTTCTCCAAATAATGCTCTACCTATTCTTATTATAGTTGCACCTTCTTCTATAGCCACCTCAAAGTCATCAGACATACCCATAGATAGGTGCGGCAGGGTTAAGTTAAATTCTCTTTCTAAATTCTCTCTTAATTCTCTCAACATGACAAAATACGGTCTACTTTCTTGAGGGTCTTCAGAGTAAGGTGGTATACACATTAAACCTTCCAATTTTATGTTCTTGTAATGTAGAAGTTTTTCGACAAAGTGTTTTAGATTGTTTTTGTCTACCCCACCCTTTGTTTCTTCGTTCCCTACATTTACCTCAATTAAAACTCTTACTGTATGTGTTGCTCTTTTTTCTATTTCCTTGGCTGTGGATTCTCTATCCAAAGAGTGGATAATTGATACTTTGTCCCAGATGTATTTAACTTTATTTGACTGAAGAGTGCCTATAAAGTGCCAATCTATGGGCAAGTCTTTCAGAGTGTTGTATTTTTCTAGAAACTCTTGGACTCTATTTTCACCAAAACTTTTTAGTCCGCACTCAAAAAAAACCTTAATTATTTCAGGTCTTACACTTTTGGAAGCGCCAACTAACAGTATTTCTTCCCTTTTTCTTCCGGTCCTTTCGCACGTTTTGAAGATTCTCTCTTCTATTTTTTCAAGCGCTTCACACATCATTTTCTATGCTTTAGTTGTATAGAAGCCCCACCACCTATGCTTACATCAGGATTAATTTCAACCATATATGCACAACTTGATATTAAAGACATAAATATCATGCTAATCCAAAACATCCTTTAATAAATTATAAGTCTTGCCAGCTGGCAAACCCATAACTGTATAAAAATCCCCCTTTATCTTATCTATTAAAACAGCACCAAACCCCTGTACAGCATAAGCACCAGCTTTATCGAAAGGTTGACATTTACGAATGTACTCGTTTATTTGATTATGTGTTAAGTTTCTAAGTCTAACCAATGCAGTATCGTGAAAAGTTTTTCTATGTTTGCCAGATACTATGCTAACTGCGGTTATAACTTTGTGCCACTTACCAGAGAGCATTCTCAACATTTCGTAAGCTTCTTCTTGCGTCTTAGGTTTACCTAAAACCTTGCCATCAATGACTACTATGGTATCAGCTCCTAACACTACAGAGTATTTATACTCTTTCCATACCTTTAGAGCCTTCTCTTTTGAAAGACGTCTAGCTATTAACAAAGGGTTTGCATCATGGTATTTTTCTTCTATTCTTGAAGGAATGACTAAGAATTTAAATCCTAACATTTTGAGAATTTCAACTCTTCTTTTTGATTCTGACGCTAGTATTAATAGTTTCATCAATTAATTATTATAGTAATTTCTTAAATCTGGAAAATATACAATGCAGGTATTGCTTAATTTAGAAATTTTCTTTTAACTTTCCACTATAAACCCAAAGAGAAGACCAACATCACAAAAACTTTAAAATTTTGGCAAATACTAAGCCTAAATAATACTTAACCAACAGAAGTTTTTTCACAAAGACTAAACTAAAAAATTAACATATACTTAGCCTTTTGGAAGAAAAAATTTCCATATACTTAGATACTAAACCTTTATCTATATAATCTGACACTACTTTAGAAGTTATAGGTGTGTGTAGTATACCATTCCTGCAATGACCACCTGTAAATATGTAATTTTTACCTATCTCAAAGACTGGGTATTGATCCTCTGTGCAAGGTCTAAAACCCACTAAAGCATTTAAAAATTCCGCTTGTCCAGCATATGGCAAAACACTCATTAAACCGCTAATTAAAGAGTAAATGCCGTATACTGTACTTTTCTTTGAAAAATCACCATATTCACTCGTTGCTCCTACATAAGTGTAGGTATTTCGTGGGATTATGTATGAAACATTAGAATATAGCACTTTATCAGAAATTCTGGTGTTTAGTGTTATAGCTTGACCTTTGATTGGGTATATGGGAATGTTTAGCAGTTGCCTTGTCCAAGCACCTAAGCAAAAGACGTACATATCTGCTTTATATTCATCTCTAATACCTATAAGCTTTTCTATACGTCCATCTTTCATACTAACTCTTAGAATACTATCTTGGATAACTTCAACGTTCAATCTTTCCAATGCTCTTATCAATGCATTCATGAGAGAGTAAGTATCTACCCATCCTTCTTCTTGGTAATGAATTATAGCTTTTACTCTTTCGGATATTTGAGAATTTACCAACTTTGGATCTTTATGAGTTTCTACTTTATACGTCCTTGAGTATAACTCAGCTTTATGCAAGAGTTCATCTTCATCTTTGAATACTATTCTATTAATACCGTTCATCCATATATCTATCCTCTGCTTTGAGGAATCCTCTAGTTTTTCTACAAATTCGTTGTAGAGTTTTAGGCTTTCATACGAAAAATGGAAAATATCACCTTCTAAACCTTCGGAAAAAGGTGCAAGCATACCACCTGCTACCCAAGAGGTAGCTTCATTTATATCTCTGGTTATAACCTTTGTTTTAAAACCTCTAAGGGATAGTTCAAAAGCTATGCTTAAGCCAATGGCACCACTTCCTATTACACTGATTTTAATCATTGTTTATAATATATAGTATGGGACAGATAAAAAAACAAGTGGATATTGATTATGTATACTTTGCTGAAGTAGAGCTATTCTTAAATTTTGGCGTAGGTTATCCAGACATAGTTGTAAAACTAAGGGAGAAGGTTCACGAAGAAGGGTTAGAGGAGAGCATATACGTGAAAAAGACGGACAGAAAACTAATCCAAAATGTGCATAAATTTTTAGAAGCTATGGATATATCCGATGAGCCTTTGCAAGATGATAACTCTCAACCTTTGGAAAAATGGTGGTGGCATCTTCATAAAATAGCTAAAGGTAAGTATCCAAGCTTAACCTTTCCTGAATACTTAAGGGAGATATACAGAAAGAGACGTAAATACTGGAAGCAAAAAGCGTCAGTGCAAGTATTGGGAAAACGTTCAATTGCTAACAATTTGCCTCTTGTGAGTTTATAAACTGTATTAACGTGAAATGGAACTAGATGAACTAAGGAAAAATATAGATCAGATAGATGAGGACATAGTAAAGCTTCTGAATAAACGTGCAAAGCTAGCAAAGATTGTAGGTGATATAAAGAAAAGCCAAGGTCTGGAAATTCATGTTCCCGAGAGGGAAAGGGAAATAATAGAAAAAGTTCTAGATATAAATAAAAAATCGGGAGAAGAGTTCCCATCTAAGGCTCTTATTTATGTTTACAGAGAAATTATCTCTGCTTGTCTGTCATTGGAAAAAGAACTGAGAATTGCTTATCTTGGACCAAAAGCTACCTTTACACACCAGGCTGCTCTTGAGCGCTTTGGATTTTCTGCTCTTTACATACCAACGGCTACAATAAAGGATGTATTTACTGAAGTGGAAAGCGATAGAGCTGATTATGGAGTAGTTCCCGTAGAAAACACCATAGAAGGTGTTGTAAACTACACTTTGGATATGTTCTTAGAGTCAGATCTGCGTATTGTAGGGGAAGTGGTTATTCCCATACAGCTTCATCTTTTATCCACTCAGCAAAACTTGGGAAAGATAAAAAAGGTATACTCTCACAAACATGCTCTTGCTCAGTGTAGAAACTGGCTTGAAAAAAATCTTCCGGGTGCTCAATTGATAGAAACTGAAAGCACAGCAAAAGCCTGCGAAATAGCACTTGAGGTGGATGATGCTTCAGCTATAGCTAGCGAAGTCGCAGCTTACACATACCATCTTAACATATTGGCTATGAACATACAGGACAGCCTCAACAATTACACAAGGTTCCTGATTATAGGGAAAAGGAACACAAAAAGAACAGGTAAAGATAAAACTAGCTTAATATTTGCTTTAAGAGATGAGCCTGGTGCACTTTATAAAGCTCTGGAAACATTTTACGAGTATGGTATAAATCTTACTAAAATTGAATCTAGACCATCTAAGAAAAAAGCTTGGGATTATGTTTTCTTTGTGGACATGCAGGGACATATAGAGGATGAGAACGTCAAAGAAGCTATAGATATGCTAAATAAGAGAACACAGATGATAAAAATCTTAGGCTCATACCCTAGGGCTTTGATGGAAGAGAGCTAAAGCTTTGAGTATTTTATTCTTTTGAATTTCTCCGGTCGCTGGCACAATGTATTCGTCGTCTAGTTTCAATCCTACTGGGTAATTACTTTCTAAGAGTTTAATAGCGGCATAAGCTGCTTTCGATATCCTACTTTCCAAATCCCCATCTAATTCATCTAATCTCAGTATTATGGGACTTTGTGCCGAAGCATAGACTTCCTTCGCCATTAGCCTTCCCGTCTTTGCAGTTGCTTTCCAACTTATTAGCTTCATAGGTTCACTAGAGTACTCTTTAATACCAAGGATTTCATCGTAACCTCTCAGATTGGTTATCGTTTCTGTATGTTCCTGCTTTTCCTTGCCTTGATTTAGAAATAGCTTTATATCCCAAGGTATGGGTTTAGGAAATACAACAAAATCTGTTTCTACTTCCTGTTGGTAATACCTGGTAAACAAACCTACTGGAAAGTCCGTTTTTACTGTAATACTAACTTTATTAATTGGTCCGCGCTCATTAAAAATCATAGGCAAATGGACTTCATTGGTCCTTAAGAGCACAGGAACAGTAACTTGCCCACCCATAGATTCGAGAGTTAACAAAAACTTTGGAAATTTATGCCAGTTTGTTAAAAGAACTCTAAAGTTCTCTCTTTTTTGAGCAAAAACTTCCTTTGGTGGTATTAACTTTAACTCTAAACCTCTTAGATTGTAAAGAGCAGCTATACCGGATAAAAGCATGAAAGAAAGCAATGCTGAAACTATTAAATAGAGAAGATTATTTCCAGTATTTATAGCCGAAACGCCCAAAAGTATAGTTATAGATATAAAAACGGAACCTGCTTTGTTTATCTTAACTTTGTATTTTCTCACCGTAAAACATCTTGAACATTTCTGTTGGTATTGGTAGAATTATGGTGTTTCCTGGTTTTGTACTTGCAGACTGTATGGCTTCCAAGTATCTAAGTTGCAGAGCCATTGGTTGAGTTGCCAAAATCTGTGCAGCTTCTGCAAGTTTTTGTGCAGCTTGATACTCAGCCTCTGCCGCTATAATCTTTGCCCTTCTTTCCCTCTCTGCCTCTGCTTGTCTTGCCATAGCCTTGCGTAACTCCTCAGGAAGATCTATTTTCTTAAGTTCCACAGCAACCACCTTTACGCCCCATGGATCCGTTTGCTTATCTATTATTTCTTGGAGTTGCATGTTTAACTTCTCTCGTTCGGAAAGTAGCTCATCTAATTCTGCTGCACCACACACACTTCTCAAGGTAGTTTGAGCTATTTGCGAAGTAGCAAATAGGTAATTTTCTACTTCTACTACTGATCTAACAGGATCTACAACTCTAAAGTAAACTACGGCATCTACACTCACGGAAACGTTATCCTTTGTGATTATGTCCTGAGTTGGGACATCAAGAGTTACAGTTCTGAGATCCACCTTTACCATTTGGTCTATTATGGGTATGAGGATGAATATGCCTGGTCCCTTTGAACCAATTACTCTACCTAATCTAAATACCACAGCTCTTTGAAACTCTGGAATTACCTTGATGCTTGAAGCTAAGAAAATTATTACAGCTATGATTAAAACTACAATAAAAGGAACCCCCATATTAACACCTCCTAGTATTTGTATTAGCTCCCTGAATATATCACCGCCTAAGGAACTAATCAATATGATTACAAAAAAAGCTAAGAATATAAGAAATTCTATAATTCCTCTCATGGTATATAACCTTAGTACTTATTTTAACCCCTGATTGCTTATTTTAGCTTGATTAAAAATTTGGCTTATCTTCTTCATTATCCTATAACACTCTAGATAGCGATTATAATACTTCTCTAATGATACAAATCTACAAAAAACGAATAAGACAATTTTTTTTTGCAAGTGTAGGATTTCTAAGCCTTGTATTTTTTTCTTCCTTGGTTTTGTATCCTTATTTTAAGCTTCCCTTGCCAACTAAACTTATACTTTATACCAATGTTATTGTAGTTTTCGTAGGTGTAATATGCATACCATTAGGAATTTCTTTAAAAAAGAAATCCTTTCCCGTATTTTCTCATAATGATCCTTATTGGAACTATACTGCAACTAGGAGGTACTTTTGGTTATTTGCTTTGGTAAACATACCTTTTTTAGTAGCTTTCATTGTATATATATTATTTGCTCCTTTATCTACTCTCATACTTGGATATTTAATTAGCTTATGTGGTTTAATATTATTAAGGCCTAGAGAGGAGGACATAGTATGACAAGAGACGAGGCTATAAGGATACTGCTAGAAAAAGACAAAGAGTTCAGGTATCACTATGAAAAACATGAGGAACTTGACAAAGAAATTGATAAGTTAGAGAAGCATCATCCTATGACACATGAGCTGGAAATGGAGATAGAAAGGCTAAAAAGGGAGAGGCTATATCACAAAGATATGATAGAATTTATGGTATCTAATTTTTTAAAGGAGAATTCCTAAAATTTAGAAATAAAAGAATCGAGCCAGAAAGTAGAACTCTGTTCAAAAAAGTGCGATTTATTAACAAATAATTAACAAAAGTTTATATTTTATACTTTTAATCTTAGCTAGGAGGTAAGAATTTGAGAAAGGGAGCAGATATTATTATAGAAGCCTTAAAAGCTGAAGGAGTAGAAGTAATATTTGGTTTACCTGGCGGTGCAATAATGGAATTTTACGACGCTTTGTATAGAGATGGGACTATAAAGCACGTACTTGTAAGACATGAACAAGGTGCTGGTCATATGGCAGAAGGATACGCCAAAGCTACGGGGAAAGTAGGCGTAGCAGTAGCTACATCTGGACCAGGTGCTACCAACTTTGTAACTGCTATAGCGGATGCTTACATGGATTCTGTTCCAACAGTTTTTATTACCGGACAAGTTCCTACACATTTGATAGGGAACGATGCTTTCCAAGAAGTAGACATAGTAGGTATAACAAGACCTATTACCAAGCATAACTTTCTGGTCAAGAAAATAGAAGACCTTCCGCTCGTAATAAGACAAGCTTTTTATATAGCCAGAACGGGTAGACCTGGACCAGTTTTGATAGATATACCTAAGGATATAACCCAAAAGTTATCCGATGTAAAAATACCTTCAGAGGAAGAAGTAAGAGCTTCCTTACCTGGATATAAACCTCATCTAGAGGGAAATCCACAGCAAATAAAAAGAGCTGCCAAAGCTATAATGGAAGCAAAAATGCCAGTGCTTTATGTAGGTGGAGGAGCAGTTCAAGCTCAAGCCCAGAAAGAACTAGTAGAACTAGCTGAACTTATGAAAATTCCAGTTACTACTACCAATATGGGTAAAGGTGCATTTCCTGAGCTTCACCCTCTGTCTTTACACATGCTTGGCATGCACGGAACTTACTATGCCAATATGGCTGTTTATAACTGCGACCTTTTGATAGCTGTCGGAGCGAGGTTTGACGATAGGGTTACTGGCAAGATAGACGAATTTGCTCCAAGAGCTCGTATAATTCACATAGACATAGACCCTGCGTCCATTTCAAAAAACATAGTGGTAGATATACCTATAGTGGGCGATGTTAAGATCGTTTTAAGAAAGCTCATAGAAGAGATAAAGAAAGAAGGCGCAAAAATTCTATATCCAGAGGAAAGACAAAAGTGGATTGAGCAAATAGAGAAGTGGAAAAAGTTGCATCCTCTCACTTACCAAAAATCGGACAAAGTGATAAAACCGCAGTACGTGATAGAGCAAATATGGGAAGCAACAAAAGGACAGAGCATAATAACCACAGGTGTAGGTCAGCACCAAATGTGGGCTGCAATGTTTTACAAGTATAGTTTCGAACGTCAATTCATAAACTCTGGTGGACTTGGAACTATGGGTTTTGGATTCCCAGCTGGTATAGGTGCCAAAGTTGGTAGACCTGATAAAGAAGTATTTGTTATAGATGGTGATGGCTCTTTTTTAATGACAATGCAAGAGATAATTACCGCTGTCGAGTATAAAATACCCGTAAAAGTGGCTATAATAAATAACTCCTATCTTGGAATGGTAAGACAATGGCAAGAGCTTTTCTACGAAAAAAGGTATTCGGAGGTAGATCTAAGTGTCCAACCAGATTTTGTGAAGCTTGCTGAAGCTTGTGGTGCCGTAGGCTTTAGAGCAGAAAAACCTTCGGATGTAAGAGAGATTATTGAAGAAGCTTTGAAAATTCAGGACAGACCTGTAATAATGGACTTTCATGTAGACAAAGAAGAAAATGTGTTCCCAATGGTTCCAGCTGGTAAATCCTATAAGGATATGATATTGGAAGATGGTAAGAAGAAGGTAGAAGCCGAAACCATGTATCTAGTTGGTTAATTTAAAAAGGAGGTAGGTATGGCGGATACTGTAGGAAGCAACACACTAGAAGTCATAAAGACTCCTTTGACAAGAGAATTAAAGAAAGGGAGCATAAGAAAGCATATAATAAGCATACTTGTAAGAAATGAAGTAGGTGTTCTAGCACGTATTGCTGGACTGATAGCTGGGAAAGGGTACAATATAGAGGATCTATCGGTAGGTGAAACTCATGAGGCAGGAGTTTCAAGAATGACCTTGGAAGTCGTTGGAGATGACATAGTGATAGATCAAGTAATAAAGCAGCTACGAAAGTTGATAGATACTATAAAAGTAAAAGACTTAACGGAAATTCCTCATGTGGAAAGAGAATTAGCCCTTATAAAAATCAACACTTCCACACCAAGAGCGCGCGACGAAGTTCTAAGACTTGTGGAAATTTTTAGAGGTAGAATTGTAGATGTATCACCAGAAACATATACAGTAGAGATTACCGGTACTACGGACAAAATAAACGCCTTTTTGGAAATGGTAAAACCCTTTGGTATAAAGGAGATGGCAAGAACAGGAAAGGTTGCATTAACTAGAGAAATGCCAAAAGTGGAAGATACAGAAAAAACATAGGAGGATTTTGGAATGTTGTTAAAAGCTGTGCAATTTGAACAAATACCAGAAAGTATCGCCATATTTGTATATGAAAACGATTTTTCCAATCTTGAGATCTTAGGAGAATCCAAAAATTTAGTGGAAAAACTTCTTGAAAAGGAAAACTTCAAAGGGAAAGAGGATGGTTTGGTAAAGTTACTTTTGCCTACCAAGGACGATGCTATAAAGGTAATTTACGTTGCTGGTTTAGGTAAAAAGGACAAAGTAGAACTCGATAACTACAGAAGAAGTGCAGCTTTGGTATACAAAAGAGCAAAGAAAGACAAAATCAAGGAAATAGGGATATACGCAGGAGAAAGCTTAGATTATAAAAAATCAATGGCTGTAGCAGAAGGTTTTGTTTTAGGAAGTTACACCTTTGACAAATACAAAACAAAGGACAAAGAAGAGTGGGAAATTAAAAGCGTTCATATTTACAACGCTGACGAAAAAGGTATACAAATAGGAAACATTTTAGCTCAAGCGCAAAACTTCGCAAGAAGCATAGTTAACGAACCTGGAAACGTTATTAATCCTATTACATTTGCCCAGCTGGCTCAAGAGGTAGCAAAGGAGCACAACTTAGAATGTATTGTATACGACGAAAATCAAATACAAGAGATGGGAATGTTAGCTCTTTGGAGTGTAGGTAAAGGTTCTTCAACTCCCCCTCGATTTGTTCATCTGATCTACAAACCTTCCGGGGAACCAAAGGCTAAAATCGCCATAGTAGGCAAAGGTTTGACCTTTGATTCTGGTGGGCTAAATATAAAGACTGGTGATTACATGAGAACTATGAAGATGGACAAATCTGGGGCCTGTGCTATGCTTGGTATTATGAAAGCTATTGCCCAGTTAAAGCCAAACGTAGAGGTTCATGGAATATCAGCTTTAGCGGAAAACATGCCAAGTGGTACCGCCTACAGACCGGATGATATAATAAAGGCGCTCAATGGAAAAACCATAGAGATAGATAACACAGATGCCGAAGGAAGGGTAACCCTTGCAGATGCGCTGTCTTATGCTTCAAGACTCAAACCATCCGTAATTATAGATCTTGCTACTTTAACGGGTGCATGCATAGTAGCGTTGGGTGAATACACAGCAGGGCTTTTTAGCAACAGTGATGATTTGGCAAACAGACTTTTGGAAATCTCTAAAGAAACAGGAGAGAGACTTTGGAAACTACCTTTAGATGATAAAAAGCTTAGAGAGAAGATAAAAAAAGGACCTGCTGATGTGGTAAACTCTGGTGGAAGATACGGAGGTGCTATAACAGCTGCCATGTTTCTAGAAGAGTTTGTAGATGAAGGCATTAAATGGGCACACCTAGATATAGCAGGCCCAGCTTATATAAAGGAGGAGTTTGGATACTATACAAAAGAAGCTACAGGCTTTGGTGTAAGAACTTGTGTGAACTTTATACTCTCTGAAAGTTCTTAAACTTAGGAGTTTATCTAAGAAGACTTTGAAATTTTTATGCGTGCAATTGTTTGGCTAAAAAGAGATTTAAGACTTGAGGATAATAGGGTCTTTGAGGAAGTTAAAAACTATAGAGAGGTAATACCTGTATTTATATTTGATGAGGAGATTCTGTCTGATCTAAAAGCTTACGATGAGAGATTTAAGTTTATAGCTGAGTGTATTGAAAAGATAGGAGTAAAAGTTTACACCTTTAAAGGTAACACATCAGAAATATTCGAAAGAATTTTGGATGAAGTAAAACCTGATGTAGTGGTTACCCAAAAAGCTTATACGTGGAGCGGTCAAAGAAGAGTAGAATGTATTAAAAAACTATGTGATGTAAGAAACATAAAGTTTTTGGAAATCTTGGATGGCTTTTTGGTAAATCCAGAAGTTTTACCTCCTAAAAAAGTGTATACGAGTTTTTACAATGAATGGATAAAAAGCCTAGATTTAAGGAAGGCTCATATAGACTCTATTAATGTTCCTAAATTGGACCTAAAAGGCTTTGATTTAAAGGATATTAAATTTAAGGCTTCAATTTTCACTCCTGCCAAATGTAAAGAAAGGTTAAGAAATTTTGATTTTAAGAACTACGAACATACAAGAAACTATCCTTTTTTAGATGGGACGTCCAAGCTTTCCCCGTGTATAAGGTTTGGAGTGTTATCCATAAGAGAGATTTACGAAAAGGCAAAGGAAAGCGAAGCTTTTATAAAAGAGCTCGCATGGAGAGAGTTTTGGTATCATATAAGGCTTAATTTTCCATGGACAAAGGAAAAGGAATTTCAGGAAAAGAGGCAGCACATAAGTTGGGAAAATAATCAAGAGTTCATTGAAGCTTTTTTAAATGCCAAAACAGGTTATCCAATAGTGGATGCGGGTATTAAACAATTGATACAGGAAAAATGGATTCACAACAGAGTTAGAATGATTCTAGGAAGTTTCTTAACCAAGGATCTCTTAATCGATTGGAGAATAGGTGAAGAATTTTTCAAACATCACTTGATAGATTACGATGAAGTTGTAAACATCGGTAACTGGCAATGGGTAGCTTCTGTTGGTGCAGATCCTAGACCTTTGAGAATTTTCAATCCTATAATGCAATCTATGCGCTTTGACCCTCATTGCCAGTATATAAAAAAATACATACCTGAACTAAAAGACGTTCCATGTAACGAGCTACATGATCCCATAAATAATAAATTGCCATACTACAAGCCTATTGTTAATCACTACGAGCGTTTAGAATACATAAAGTTAAAGTATAGAGGATAGTTGAAAAGCTTTATAAGAGCTCCTTACATTTGGACCACTAACTACATACCTAAATCCAAAACTGTAAGCTAGCTTTTCCAGTTGCTTAAATTCTTCCGCAGAGTAATACTTGTGCACTGGGAAGTGATTCCTACTTGGCTGGTAATACTGACCTATGCAAAGAAAGTCACAATTAACAGATCTTAGATCCTCAAGAAGCTGTACAACTTCCTCTAAGGTTTCACCAAATCCTAGGATGATAGCTGATTTGGTTGGTATGTGTGGTGCTACATCTTTGGAATGCCTTAAAACTTCTAAACTTCTCTCGTAATTGGCACCAATTCTCACCTTTGGGTATAGTCTCTTTACCGTTTCCATGTTGTGGTTAAGCACATCGGGACCAGCTTGTAAAACTATTTCAAGAGCTCCTTTGTTGCCTCTAAAATCAGGGATCAGGACTTCTACTTTCAATCCTTCTTTTTTGAGAACTTCCACGCACTTAGCAAAATGGGATGCACCACCATCTGGTAGATCATCTCTGGTAGGTGAGGTCAAAACGACGTACTTTAGGTCTAAAGCTTTGACAGTTTGCAAAAGTCTGTATGGCTCTTCTTGGCTAGGTTTTGGCCCCTTCCCTCTGTTTACATTACAGAAGGTGCATCCTCTTGTGCATACATCACCGAGTATCATAAAGGTTGCTGTCTTTGATGAAAAGCACTCACCTATATTTGGACATCTAGACTCTTCGCATACCGTGTTCAGTTGAGATTTTCGAAGTAAACTCTTTACGTAGTGAGTTTGTGATAACTTTAAAATGGGTTTCATAGCGTTCTGTCCAAAAGAACTATTATAAAAAACAAAATGCTTATGTAACCATTTGTTGTAAAAAAGGCTTTGTTTATCTTCGAAAGATCGTCGGGTTTTATAAGTTTATGTTCATAAACCAGAAAAGCAGCTATGCCCAAAAGTCCGATAAGATATATAGCTCCTAAGTTTTTAATGCCTAGTATTAGCAAAAAGAAAAAGGTAAGTAAGTGGAAAAAGCGGGCTATATATAGTGCCTTCTCTATTCCATACTTTACGGGAATGGAACCTATACCGTGAGATTTATCGAACTCATAATCCTGCAAAGCATAGAGGATATCAAAGCCTGCAACCCAAAAGGCCATAGCCAGTCCAAGAAGTATGGCATTTAAAGATATGGTAGAGTTTAGTGCTATATCTACTCCTAAGGGTATCAAAAAGTACACGGATCCTAAAACTAAGTGAGGGTAATTGGTGAATCTTTTGGAGTAAGGATACAGCCAAAGTAAGAACAAAACTACCGGTGATAGTAAAAAGGCGTATAAGTTTATAAAGAGCGTGGAAACAAAGAAAAGAAGTGAAGAAGAAAGTATTAATTTTTTTATTTCATCTAAGCTAACCTTACCAGAGACGTGCACCCAATTTCTCGTGCGTGGGTTTAGCGCATCTATTGGAAGATCTATATATCTATTTAGAGCCATCCCAGCGGTTCTCGCACTTATTAAAGCAACCACAATCCAAAGGAGGGTCCAAAAGCCTGGAAAAGTTTCGTATAGTATAACTACACTTGCCAAAGCAAAAGGCAGTGCAAATATGGTGTGTTCAAACTTGACTAGCTCCGCATAATCCTTTATCTTAAATGTCAAAGATAACCTCCGCAACTACTTGGTTTTCCACCTTCTCCAACTTTAGACGATGGTATGTAGCAGCTTTTATAAGCAACTTAGCTTCATGCTTTTGAATATCGAAACTTCCGCCTTTGAGTAACAACCTTGTATGAGTCTGGGAAAGTTCCAAAATATGACACTCTTTTGCAACGAATCCTTTGCTTTCGAACAAAACCAAGGCTCTGTTTATAACATCTACCAATAAGTATGGCATTTCTCCAGAGAGTTCAATAAGATACTCTTCGTTTTTATCCACAGCGTTTATATCCGTTATTTCGTTAAAAGTGGCGAGTATAGCTTTGCAAAATACTTCCTCTACACTTTCTCCCTTTACTCTTATACCAGTATCCGCTGTAACATCCTCTATTATCTCATAGAAGCTCATAGCCCCAAAACATCGAACATAGAATACATACCTGGTGCTTTACCCTTTATCCACTTGCTAGCTTCTATGGCACCTTTTGCAAAGATATCTCTGGAAGTAGCTCTGTGGGTTATCTCTATTCTTTCGCCAAAGCCAAAAAGGTAAAGGGTGTGTTCACCAACCACATCACCACCTCTGAGCGCCATTATACCCATATCCTTTTGTCCTCTTGGACTTATTCCTTCTCTTTGATAAACCTTGTTTAATTCATCTCCGTAGGCATTTTGTACGTGCTTGGCAAGTTCCAGAGCGGTTCCACTTGGGGCGTCCTTTTTGAACCTATGATGAATTTCTAGAACTTCTATATCAAAGCCTTTATCCTTTAGAGCAGAAACAGCCATTTGAGCTAGTTTAAACATAAGGTTTACACCCAAGCTCATATTGGGAGACAGTAAAACAGCCGTATCTTCGGAGCACCTCTCAATCTCTCTTAGCTCACTTTCTGTAAAACCCGTAGTACCTATCACTATCGGCTTTTTGCTAAAACTGCATAGCTTTGCATGAGCTACAGCACCTGTAGTATTTCCAGTAAAGTCTATAACTACGTCGCACGAGGATAAAACATCTTCCAGCCTAGAAGTTAAGACTTTACCATTGTACTCATTTATGCCGCTTGCCACTCCCAAATCGCTCTTGCTTATACAATCTGGATGTTCTACCCCTGCTTCTATATCTACCTTTGAGTCCTGAAGGGCAAGTCTCAGAATAGCCTTGCCCATTCTGCCAAGCGCTCCGCATAGAGCTACTTTTATCATTCTTCCTCCTCTTCACCAAATATCATTTCCTTTAGCTCTTCCACAGCATCCTCCGCTTGATCAACTGGAACTATAGACGGGTACAAGGCTACCTTTATGTCTTCGGTGAAAAGAAACCTGGCTATAATATCTTGAAGTCTTTCCATTTCCTCCGGTGATAAGTCGTTTCTTATGCTCTCTTCTACAGGTTTGCTCGTGAAAAAGAAACCTACCAAACTAAAAGGTACCACATACATTTGTTGTTCTTCCATAGCATTCTCCTTTTGTAGTGTTTATAAGGTATAGTATAACCTTTTTATCAAACGAAAGCGGTATTAAATCAGCAAAGACAGTATACACTAAGGAGGACAATTAACAAGTTAAAATATTCATATGGAAATCATCGACGTTCTAATCGAAGAAGAAGTAAAACAGTCCTATATAGACTACGCAATGTCTGTAATAGTAGGACGAGCCATTCCAGATGTTAGGGATGGTCTAAAGCCCGTGCAAAGAAGAATTCTCTATGCAATGCACGATATGGGACTATTTCCTGAAAAAGGATTTGTAAAAAGTGCAAGGATTGTGGGTACGGTACTTGGATACTACCATCCTCACGGTGATCAAGCCGTTTACGAAGCTTTGGTTAGAATGGCTCAGGACTTCAACGTAGGTTATCCCTTAGTTATAGGGCAAGGGAACTTTGGCTCCATAGATGGTGACCCACCAGCTGCGATGAGGTATACAGAAGCCAAGCTCTCGAAAGTCGCCGTCAAAATGCTCGAAGACATAGACAAAAATACCGTAGACTTTATGCCCAACTTTGACGGTTCTGTTTTGGAGCCTGTAGTGTTGCCGTCTAAGTTTCCAAACCTTTTGTGCAACGGAACGACTGGTATAGCTGTGGGTTTAGCTACTTCCATACCACCGCATAATCTCAAGGAGGTATGCACAGCCCTAATAGAACTTGCAAAAAATCCCGACATGACCACCGAAGAAATTATGAACATAATAAAAGGTCCAGACTTTCCTACAGGTGGCATTATAGAAAATGCAAAGGAACTTCTTGAGTATTACTCCACGGGTAGAGGTAACGTAAGAATCAGAGCGAAGGTCCATGTAGAAAAGGTGCACGGAGGCAAGGAACAGATAGTAATTACGGAGATCCCATACCAAGTTAATAAATCGGAATTAATAAAAAGGATGGCAGAGTTAGTTAGAGAAGGAAAGATTAAAGAGATTTCGGACATAAGGGATGAATCGGACAAGGAAGGTATAAGAATAGTTATAGAACTCAAAAGAGAAGCCAACTCCCAAAAGGTAACGGATAAGCTCTTTAGGTATACAGCTTTACGTAAGAACTTTCCCTTAAACTTTGTTGTCTTGATAGATGGTGAGCCAAAGCAGGTAGGGATAAAGGTTTTACTTCATGAGTTTATAAAGCACCGCTTAGAGGTAATACTCAGGCGTTCCAAGTATTTCCTAAAAAAAGCACAGGAGAGATTGCACATAACGGAAGGATTGGTGAAAGCCTTGTCTAATCTGGATAGAATAATTCAGGATATAAGAGCATCAAAAGACACTCAAAGTGCCAGAGAAAAGTTAATCAAAAACTATAGCCTTACAGAAGCTCAAGCCAACGCCGTTTTGGATATGAAGTTGCAAAGGCTTACTTCTTTGGAGCGCGAAAGGCTAGAAGAAGAACTAAAGGATTTAGAGCAAAAAGTGAAGTATTACACTAAGGTGGTAGAGAATGAAGAAGAAAGGATAAAGATATTCATAGAAGAAACTGAAAGCCTCACAAAGGAGTTTAACACTCTGCGTAGAAGCTTTGTTGAAGGTCTAGATGGTGAGGAACAGATAGGTGAGGTTTCCGTGGTTATTTACGCAAACGGTATAGTCTTGCCAGTGGACAGGATGGAACAGCAGTACGAGATAGTTAATATACTCACAGTTCCATACAACGATGGGCTTTTTATGGTATCTAACAGGGGTCGAGTGTATTGGATAGCGGGCTCAACGGCTCTACATGGAAGCAAGATAAGCTTTAAGGAGTCCAATGAGTCTATAGTGGGTGCCTTTGTTAGATCCTTTGCGAGCGACAGGATAATAATCTCAACGCGCGAAGGTTACATAAAGAAAATACCTTTGGCGGACTTCGAGTATAAGGCTCAGGGGATGTCCATCATTAAGTTTTCTGAAGATGACGAAGTAACAAAGGTTGTGCAATCCCCAGAGGAAGGACACCTGTTGGTGTTTACCTACAGAGGTAAAGCTTTAAGATTTCCCATAAAGGATGTACCACCGGCAGGAATCGGTGCAAAGGGTGTAATAGCCATAAAGCTCGAAGAGAAGGACCAACTTGTCGGCATAAGACCTATAAAGTCAGCGGACAGATTGCTTGTGATTACAGAGGACGGGAAAGTAAAACTTCTGAGCGTGGACGAAATACCTGTATACTCAAGGGGCTCAAAGGGCGTGTCCATACTGGGCAGCGCAGGAGAAAGAATCGTAGATGTAATACCAATAGAAGGTGAAAGCATTGATATCTTAGTTACAACAGAATACGGCAAAGCTTTCTACGACAGAATCTTTATAAAGGACATACCCCTTATGCAAAAGAAACATATCGCAAAAAGACGTTGGGATATACAAGACGACAGAATAAAAAAGGTGGTGGTTAAATGATAAGCATAGATCTAATTAGAGAAAAACCCGAGTTTGTTAAAGAGAGACTCGAAAAAAGAGGAGAAATCTACGTAAGTTACGTGGAACGAGTTTTAGCCTTAGATGAAAAGAGAAGATCTATCTTAAGAGAGCTAGAAGCTCTGAGATCTCAGCGAAACGCCAAAAGCAAAACCATAGGAGCTCTGAAAAAGGAAGGCAGGGACACTTTGGAACTGGAGAAGGAAGTAAAACACCTGAAAGAAAGCATAGAAAAATTCGAGAAAGACCTATCAGAGGTAGAGGAAGAACTGAGAAATAACTTATTGGTTATCCCTAACTTACCTCACCAAAGCGTTCCCATAGGTCAAGACGAAACACAAAACAAAGAAGTCAGAAAGTGGGGAAAGCCAAGGCAGTTTAGCTTCCCAGTAAGACCACACTGGGAGATAGGAGAGGCGCTGGGTATCTTGGACTTTGAAAGAGGTGCTAAACTCTCCGGTAGTAGATTTACAGTTTTAAAAGGTTGGGGTGCAAGGCTGGAAAGAGCGCTAATAAACTTTATGCTGGATATGAACACCCGTAAAGGCTATAAGGAAATGATGACTCCGCATTTGGTGAAGCCCGAAATCTTGGAAGGCACAGGGCAATTACCCAAGTTCGAGCAAGAGTTATACAAATGCACCCAAGACAACCTGTATTTGATACCTACGGCAGAAGTTACACTTACCAATATGTTTAGAGAAGAGATCCTCAAAGAAGAGGATCTCCCTATATACTTCACAGCTTACACACCTTGCTACAGAAGGGAAGCAGGCGCATACGGAAAAGATATAAGAGGTATAATAAGACAACACCAATTCAACAAAGTGGAACTTGTAAAGATAACAACACCAGAGACATCTTATATGGAACTCGAAAGGATGACTGCGGATGCAGAAGACATACTAAAAGCCTTAGAGCTTCCATACAGAGTGGTAGAGCTGTGCACGGGAGATTTAGGCTTTGCATCCGCAAAAACCTACGATATAGAAGTGTGGTTCCCATACCAAGAAAAGTACAGAGAGATATCTTCCTGTTCCAACTGCGAAGATTTTCAGGCAAGAAGGATGAATCTACGCTACAAGGATAGCAACGGGAAGAATCGATTCGTCCACACCTTAAATGGCTCAGCCTTAGCGGTAGGTAGAACGCTAGCAGCCATACTGGAAAACTACCAGCAAGAAGATGGGTCTGTACTCATACCACAAGCGCTCAGAGATTACTTAAAAAAGGATAGGATAAGTGCAGATGATAGAGATTGATGTAAAAGAGACAGATCAGGACACCATTTTTGAGTTACTAACCTACATGGTGGCACCGAGACCTGTCGCTTGGGTATCTACACGTAGCAAGGAAGGAATCCTAAACTTGGCGCCTTTTAGTTTCTTTAATGCTGTGTGTGACGACCCGCCCGTGGTAGTCTTATCAATAAGCAAAAGGGATGGAAAAAGAAAAGACACAGCTCAAAATATACTGGATACCAAAGAGTTTGTTGTCAACTTGGCAAGTCATGACCTTATAAAAAAATTAGAAATTACAGCTAAACCATACCCTTACCATATGAGCGAGTTTGAGATAGCACAACTCACCCCTGAGCCTTCCAAGAGGATAAGTGTGCCAAGAGTGAAAGAAAGCCCTGGCTTTTTGGAATGCATTCTTCACAATCACATGGAAATATACGAATACGATATCATCTTTGGAGAAGTTGTGTATATGGGAGTTGAGTCTCTAGACTACAAGAATATAAGGCTCTTAGGACGAGTAAAAGAGGGTTACATATGGATAGAATAAACGAAGAAAAAATCAAGGCTACCATACGCTCTCTAATGGAACTAGGATTTACTGAAATCTACGTAGATTCACAGGAAACTTTGATAAAAGAAAGACAAACACAAGAAAAAACCATGCAACAACCTAAAAAAGATAAAAAAACTTTACTTTTGGAGCTTTATGACAGAATGCAAAGAGAATCAAAGTGCACACTCTACGAAGGCTCCAGCGGATACGTTTTTGGTGAAGGAAATCCAGAAAGCCAAATAGTTTTTATTGGTGAAGCTCCAGGCGAAGAAGAAGACAGACAAAAACGACCCTTTGTAGGCAAAGCCGGACAGTATCTGAACCAAAAGCTCGCTCAGTTTGGTATAAATAGACAAGACGTATACATAACAAACGTAGTGAAATCCAGACCACCGGGGAACAGAAAACCTACAAAGGAGGAAATGATGCGCTGTATTCCGTACCTGCTGAAGGAGATAGAAATAATAAACCCAAAGCTTATAGTTTGCCTTGGAGCTACAGCTTACGAAGGTATATTTGGCAAGAGTGCCCAGATAACCAAGGTAAGGGGCAAGGTGTTAAGCTATCCTTTTAATCCCAAAATCAAAGTGTTGGTTACTTACCATCCTGCTTATATTTTAAGAAATCCCGGTGCGGACGCAGAGTTCACAGATGACATTAAGCTTGGGATAAGTTTGATTAGTTCTCGGGGGTGACTATGACAACATCCGCTTTCTTGATCAACTCCTTGTTTACATCCCTTATTTGACTTACCTGAGCTACCACCATGCCCTTTTTCAAAAGCTTACTTACCATCTTTTGAGCTACTTTTCTGTCCTTAACTTGTAACACCTTCATTTCCTTACCTCCATACATTAAATGTAAAAGCTTATTGTTAAGGTTTTGTTAAAGTTTTTGTTCTAGTGAGAGTTAGTACAAAATCAAGATACCTTATTGATTACATTCTTCAAGATAACATTTTCTGTATTAAGGATTATGAAGAACGTTAACAATAAACTATTGCAAATTAGACGTGTTTTTCTTTGTCTTTGTACATGTCTATATCACATTCACTTACAAGCGCTTCTACATTCTGATGCCTTTCGCTAACTTCCGCAGCACCTATACTCACAGATACCTTTACAAGTTCCCCTTCAGCATAGATATTTAAGTGATCTATATTAGACCTTATTCTCTCCCTTACTTTATTAGCTGTTTCTTTGTCAGTATTTGGAAGTATTACGATGAATTCATCACCACCCCACCTACCAAGTATGTCTTTTGCTCTAATAGATGATTTTATAGAGTATGCAACCTTTACGAGTACTCTATCACCTATTAAATGACCATACTTATCATTTATTTGTTTGAAATTATCAATATCTATAAGAATTACAGAAAACTTCGCTTTACTAAGAGTAAATTCTTTAAAGTATTCATTTAAAGCCCTTTCAACAGATCTTCTATTGTTTATACCAGTCAAATAATCCAGATTTGCTTCCAATTCTAGCTGTTTGATACGTGTACTCATATCCCTTATGACGTTTTTTTGTTTCTTAACTTGTTTTAAAAGTTTTTCATTTCTTTTCTGAATATCTTTTAAGTGGCTTATCAAAGATATTACAGTGTTTTCTATTATTTCAGAGCTTTTTTCAAGATCTTTAATATTGCTAAGTTCTATCTCTTTTTTCTGTGAATAGTCTCTGTGTTCCTTTATCAAAAGGTGCAAATCCTCAGCTACGTTACCTAACACTTCTATTACATTATTTATATCCATAAATATGTATTTGCTGCTTTCCTCTTTATAGAAGTCCCTGTATAAATCGAACAACTTTTCATCTTCTATATCTATACCATTTTCTATAGCATAGCAAAAAATAAAAAACCATTTTTTGTAGTTCTCGGGGAATGGAAGGATGTTATTCTTTACCATAAATTTTAGTTGCTCTTTAATTACAGAACTCAGCGTATGTATATCTTGTTCAGATAGTGGTTCTTGATCAAGTATCTTTCTATGTAACTTACATTCCACTTTATTAGTTTTATTGTTCAACATATTTTAAAATTATAAAGCCATGGAAAAAAAGTATGGTGAATTAGAAATAGAAAAGGCAGAGCTCGAAGCGTGGCCTAACCCTTCTACAGAGAAGAGTTACATGATTGAAATAACCTTTCCTGAATTTTCTTGCTTGTGTCCACGTTCAGGATATCCCGATTACGCCACTATAAAAATAAGGTATATACCTGATAAGTATATAGTAGAACTTAAATCTTTAAAACTATGGCTCAATAAATTTAGAAACAGGTATATCTCTCATGAGCAAGCAACAAATGAGATATACAAAGCTTTATACGAAGTTCTAAAGCCCAGATTCCTTGAAGTTATAGGTGACTTTAACCCCAGAGGAAATGTTCACACAGTTGTAAAAGTTAGAAGTGATGATAATTATTACTGATTCTCTCTTTTTATAATTCTCCTTATCTTTGCAAGGCTTTCATAAGCCTTTTCTATTTCATCATTGTATATTCTATACTGGGAGTATTTATATCTTAGATAAAGATTAACAATGTAATCTGCATATACTTTTAATGGCGTGTGCTCTAATTGTTTGAGTAATTGATGGGGTTTATTTGCATCGACTTGCATTTTAGTTTCCTTTTTCAAAACACCTACTAATGCATAATACGCGTTTGTTGGTGTTCTCCTTAATCCCCTAAAAAAGATATAAAGTACATATAGAAGTGAAATAATCAGTATTGCCAAAAAAGTATTTTTCAGTGTGTTCAAAAGCGCATGTTTATTAAAACCAATTGAGAGTTTTTTGCTAAATGATGTTAGCATGCTGATTTGATCTTCTATTGAGTATCCAACCACCTTGGAAAGCCAAAAACTCATTACAGCATCGCTCAAAAGAGAAAACCAGGAAACCTTTCTTATCCCCGGAGGTACATATGGTGGAGTAGTATCTAGCTTAATCCAACTTCCGTTTACGAAGGCTTCCACCCAAACATGAGCCATTGAGTTGGTAACTATATAGTAATTCCCCAGGTTGTTCCATATAGCGCCTCTGTAGCCTCCAACAACCCTTGCTGGTACTCCCATAATTCTTAAGAGCAGAGCTGTAGCACTAGCGTAGTATTCACAATTTCCCTTCTTAGAGACCAAAAGAAAGTACTCCAAGGGGTCGTTTTCATACTTTTCAAGCCTCAAGGAGTAAGAAAATCCACCTGCGCCAAAGTAATCTACAACTCTTCTTACCTTTTCTTGCGATGTTTTTGCGTTTTCTGATATTTCTTGAGCCAACTTTAGTATGCTATTGGGTATGTTTTTAGGTACATCTAGGTAGTGTTCTGGAGGGTCTTCGTATAAAAGTGTATCGCTAGAAAATCCTACATACTTTATTGGTTTGTCAATAGTTCTTGATAATCTAAATACATTACCTTCTTGAATATAAACCAAGGCTTCTATACCTTCCAAATTTGTAACACCGGCTGGATAATCCAAAAGAGGTAGGTACTTTGCAAAAGTAGGCTCTAAAAAGATGGTGTAAGAAAAAGAGTTTTCATTTCCTCTATGTATTTCCACTTTATTATCTCTAGTGCTTATCCATTCTTTTCCGGTGTACTTGTCAAATACCGAAACTCTCCAATATAGTCTCGTGCTATCTAAACCTACTGGAAGCCCGTAGACCCTAAAGGCTACCGTATTGTCCATCTGTATTTCGCCAACTTTACCTAGACTTACACTGTCCGATATGCCCGATTTGAGGCCATCTGGTTTCGAAAGAAAACTAAAGATAGGACTTTGACTTCTAGGAAGAACAATGAAGAAGGGTACTGAAAAAGTGGCTATCAAGATGAATAATACAACGGAAACACGGAAAAAGTGAGCCACATCCCTTATGTATACAACTTGATCTCCGACGTTTCTGTACAAATTTATGAATATTAACGATGTAAGACCTAAAAAAAGCTCGATTAAAAGAACTATCAAAAAGGTTATATTTAAATTGTGAAGGGTGGAAAGAGAGACGGCGAATAAAGAAAGAAGAAGTATTTGATACAGATCCCTAATTTCCTTTTTTTCCAAACTCTTTATAGCAATCAATAAAAGAAGAGTGTTTGACAGAGGAGACACCAAGTTTTCAAGACTTAACCGAGACAAAAAGTATAGGGAAAGTATTACACCTATTGTATTTAATATTAATCTCCTTATTGGATAAACGCTTTTGAAATCTAAAAATATACCTGTTAGGTAAACGAAAAAGAAAAACCAAAAAAAACTTGTTGTACCAAACAAAGAGATTATTCCTACAATGGCGTTTGTGTGAACCAGAAGTAGTATTAAGTTTCTTAATCTTATACTCCTAAGTTCAATAACCACTTTTTAACCTCGTGCTGTATAGATCTATCTGCATAGACTCTACATAAAACTATCTCTCCTGCATTTTTAAGTATGGGAGAAACTTCTCTTATGGAAAAGAGTTTATCATCTCTGAGCACGTAGACATCTTCATCTATTATTCTCTTTCTACACACATCAAATCTGAGTTTATCTTTATCAAACTTACTAAGTAAAAGGTTCTTTACATCTTCAAAGACTTTTGTATCTTCGGAAAAAAATACTTCTCTAAAATGTTCTCTCTCGAATACACGTTTCATACTTACATTATCAGAGTATTTAAAGGCTTCAGCCAGCACATGGCTGTCTGTAAAGGAAAAATAAAGGTCCATCTTTTTAAAATAATCTTCACCAAAGATTTCCCTTATAAACTCCAAGAGGTGTATACTCAATATCCTTATAACTTTATGAAAGTAAACTTGAATATACATAAAGTACCTGCCTAAAAAGAAGCTCTCCAGGGTTCTTAAAGCGCTTGCACTTACTACTTTTTCATTTTCTATGATCTGCATGTGGTTTAAAAGTCTATCAACATCAAATAATCCGTAAGATGTTCCACAAAAGTATGCATCTCTGCGCATATAATCCATCCTATCAGAACCAAATTCACCAGTTACTATACTACTTAACAGCTTTTCTTCTTTATTTTTTGGCTTTTTAAAAGCTATTCGCGCTATTAAATCTATTTCATCTTCATAAAAACCACACCTTTTTAGTTGTTCTCTTACTTCCCCACTCTCTAACACCTGTTTGCCTATTTCTTCATGACTTTTGTCGCCTAGTAGTACCTCGGTGGTATGAGAAAAAGGAGGGTGCCCAATATCGTGCAAAAGTCCAGCTAATCTTACTATTTGGTAAATTCTCTCATCTTTTAAACCTAAAGCTTTATAAATTCTTCCTGAAAGCTCCATCACTCCCAGGGAATGATCAAAGCGAGTGTGATGCGCTGTCGGAAAAACTAAGTAAGCTATTCCCAATTGTCTTATGTACCTTAACCTTTGAAATACTTTAGAGTCTATTAACTTAAGTTCATGATCATAAGCTCTAACAAAACCGTAAATAGGGTCTGAAAAATCTTTATGCATTAATATCGCTTTTTTTCTCAACCTCTTTAATTTTTTTCATCGACTGATCAAACTTGTACAAAGAAGCTACCGCATCCTTTAAATGTCTAGAAGCTTCCAAATACAAATTTTTTAAGTTTGGATCTTGGGTCTTGTCTGATTTCTCCAAGAGCAATCTATGGAACTGCAAAAAGCTATCTCTGAGCTGTCCAAAGTCCATTTCTTTCCTCCTTTTAGGTTCTTTAACTTTCCTTCTATCCAGCTCAACACTTTTTGTAGAAGTCCTCCTTTTCTCCTACCTTTTAAATTTATCATTTCTATCTTTAGCTTATTGTAATCCCTGTTTTTTTGGAGCTTTCTTATGGCATCATTAACATCCTGGATCAGTTTCTTTATATTAACTTCGTAATAAATGTCCTTTAGTGGACCGAGCATCTTCAATGAATTTCTAGCGTGTCTTATCTTTTCTTCTTTATCACTTGAGCTTTCCATTAGACTCAAGTGTTTAACAGCTTCAAAAAAAGCACTCTCTTTTATAAACCTATAACTACAATTTTCTGCATATAAAATAGCCTCTTCGTAGAGCTCCTCATTGAAAATTAAGCATAGCAAAGATATGCTGTTGTACACGTCCAATTTTGTAGAATGTATGTAAGCTTTGTTAATAATATTCCAGTATTTTGTAACTCTGTAACTAAAATCCTCAAAATTCTTTGCGTAGTTGTCTATCAGACCTATAAGGTTTATATCAGACTCATCTACTTTATATATATCCTTACCAATGTAAACTCGATTATAAGTATCTATCACATAAAAAATGTTTAATTCCACGAGTAAGTCTTTCCAGTGATGTCTATCTTTTTTAAAACTGTTTGATGAGCACGAAAGGTACCTACTTAGCTCTACTAAGGAGTTCCCTTCCCTTCTAACAATTTGTATATAACACATTAGGTATATAAACAGTTCTTTCTTATAAGGATCATCCAAAACTTCCAAAAACATACTCTGAAGTTTATCTGTTTCTTTAATCCCCTTCAGCATAGTATATTAATAATTTTACTCCTTTGTAAACAGTATGCCACTTATTAGTTTAGTAAACAATAATGCTCTTGAAAAGTTAACAAACTTGACGAAATTATAGATGATAAGAGGTGAAGCCATGGACAAAACAGTTCATATGTTGGAAGATATGCTTTTTAAGAGCCAAGCTAAAGAACTAGGGGAGATATACAACGAAGTCTCAAACGCGTATAAGGAGGATCTGGAAGTAAGCAATATAATAAATACCATAAAAGGTATATGTGATTATATCCTCAGTATATATAAAGAGATACCAAATCCAGAGAAAAAATTAGACGAGACTCTCTATTCCACTTTGTACAGCACACTAAAAGATTTAAGTAATACTTTGTACGATTTAAGTATAGCGGAAGGTGAACAACTTTACTATGTTATATCCTCAGCCTATCAAAAATTGAATGGAGCAAACAATCTATTGGAAAAATTAACATAATAAGCTATACTATCCAACATTTCTGATATACAAGATGAACACTTTTTTGAATATAATTTTCAATACATGAGCATATTCTTAGTCTTCGAAAACATTCTAAGTCCTCCTATTTTGTTCTTCTTGTTTGGTATGCTAGCTGTATTTTTTAAATCAGATTTAGATATACCCCAACCATTGCCTAGATTGTTTTCAATGTACTTGTTAATAGCCATAGGCTTACATGGTGGGCACGAGCTAGCTAATACAGGATTATCTTGGGATGCTTTTAAGTTTTTAGTAGCATCTGCTTTTATGGCGGTTGTTGTTACTGTATACGGATTTTTTCTTCTTAAGCCTTTTGTAGATGTTTACAACTCTGTAGCACTTGCTGCTTCTTATGGCTCTATAGGTGTGGTAACGTTTATAGCTGCGCTAAGTTTTCTTCAACACGTAGGAGTAAATTATGGTCTTTACACAGCAGCTTCTTTGGCTATAATGGAACCATTGGCTATCGTATCATCTCTTTTACTTTTACATTTATTTGTTTCTGCTACAAACGGTAATACGGAAAGAGAATGGGGTAAAGTGTTAAGAGAAGCATTATTTAACTCCTCGGTATTCCTGCTTTTGAGCTCCCTTTTTATGGGTTTTATCTTAAAAGAGGATTCATGGCGCACCATAAAACCTTTTTACGATGATCTGTTTAGAGGATTACTTACCCTCTTCTTACTTGATTTAGGTATTATTTCTGCTAGACGTATAGGGGATCTCAAAAGGGTTGGTAAATTTCTTTTGGCTTTTGGGATACTTTTTTCAATTTTCAATGGTATTGTTGCTTTAATTATTGCCAAAATTCTTGGATTTTCCAAAGGAGACACTCTGTTGTTTACCTCTCTATGTATAAGCGCTTCTTATACAGCTGTGCCTGCTGTAATGAGGCTATCTGTACCCGAAGCTAACCCCGGCATATACGTAACTGTCCCTTTAGCTATAACTCTACCTTTCAATTTATTGATAGGTATTCCTATGTATTACTTTTTGATAGAGAAGTTCATATAAAAAGTATGACGTATATCTAAGGAAAAACTGGAGTATCTTCTAAGGCAGTTTTTTCTTCTATATGGAACATTACGTTCATATTTTGCACAGCCTGTGCGGACGCACCCTTACCAAGGTTGTCTATTACGCTTATTATGACAGCTGCTCCCAACCTTTCATCGTAGTACGGATACAAAAGACAATTATTGGTTCCAACTAAGTATTTTGTCATAGGTGGTTCCTTTACAACTTTAATAAAAGGTTCCTTTCTATAAGTTTCCATAAATACATCAAACAAGTCTATTTTTTCACACTCAAAAACTATGGTGCATATCATACCTCTAGACATAGGTACAACCTTTGGTGTAAACCTCACGTAAATGTCTTTCCCACTTACCCTCTTTATTACATCCTCAATCTCTGGTGTATGCCTATGTTTCTCTACAGAGTAAGCGAATGCGTTTTCTGTCATCTCTGGGAAATGAAACTTCTGGTTTGTTTTTCTGCCTGCACCAGATACACCAGATATGCCTTCTACAAAGATTTTTTTTATATGAATGCCCTCCTTAAGCACTGGATATAATCCCAACAAAGTAGCTGTAGGGTAACACCCTGGATTGGCTACAAGTTTGGCGCTTGACATATCATCTCTAAATAGCTCAGTAAGACCGTACACTGCCATTTGTAGTTCTTGCAAATGTGTATGTTCAAATCCATAAAAATCTGGGTATACTTTTGGGTTTTTTATCCTGTAGGCACCCGATAAATCTATTACACGTTTTCCCTGATTTAACAGTTTGGGAACCATTTCTAGCGATGCTTCGTGTGGAAGGCACAAAAAGGCGATATCAAAATCTTCTTTAGGTTCTTCTTCGAAAGACAAATCTAAATCTAAGAAGGGCAAAACATCCCTTGCTCTTTTACCCTTATAGCTTTGTGATATGAGGGACGTTAGCTTTACATATGGGTGATTTCTTAATATCCTTAAAAGCTCAATGCCGGTGTAGCCTGTGGAACCAAAAACGCAAACCTTTAGCGTTTGCTCCATCTATAACCTTTACGTGCCTTCATGAGACCGTACTTCTTCCTTTCCTTTTCCCTTGCGTCTCTGGTTAAAAGACCCGCCTTTTTCAATGTGGATCTAAGATCAGGGTTGTATTTGAGGAGTGCTTTTGCTATCCCGTACATTATAGCCTCAGCTTGACCCGTTATACCACCACCTTCAACTGTGGCGTATATTCCAAATTTACCTTCTAAACCAGTAAGTTTCAAAGGATGCAGAACTTTATAGTATAAGGATTCTCTCTGTACGAAATCCTTTAATGAGTACTCTTTACCACTACCCTTAGGCTTTACTATTTGTTTGCTTGTATTTTTTATTAACCATACACGAGCTATGCTCTCCTTTCTTCTTCCTGTACCGTAGAGAGAATTGTCAAAACCTATTTTGAAATCCTTCAAAGTTTCCATCATGCCTTAACCTCCAAAATCTTTGGCTGTTGAGCTTGGTGAGAATGCTCATTCCCACTGTAAACTTTCAACCTTTTCAACATTCTGTGCCCCAATCTATTTTTAGGGAGCATTCTTTTTACAGCTAAAGTTATAACCTCCTCTGGTTTATTTTCTAACATCCACCTAAGAGTTTTTTCTTTTAGACCGCCCGGATAGTTACTATGAAACTGGTACTTTTTATCCTCTAGCTTATTGCCCGTAACTCGTACATCCTTTGCATTTATAACAATTACAAAATCCCCGCAATCCACATCTGGCTGATAGTATGGTTTGTGCTTACCTCTTAAAATTTTGGCAATCTCGGAAGCCAACCTTCCTAAAGTTTTATTTTTCGCATCAACCAAATACCACTCTCTTACTACATCTTGAGGTCTTACTCTGTATGTCTTCATACTACCTCTCCTTCAAATTTTCATAAAATTCTAATTATAACACAAGCTATTATGGATTGTATTCATCAGATAGAATTTTTTGGTAGAAGCTCATTGGTAAAAAGGCATGCTTGTGCATGTCTGAACTATATAGCTTAGTCTTTTCATTCAACTCTTTAACTGGTTCTCTAACGTTGTACTTTTTGGATGCTATGGACATGGTCCACCAATAGCCTGCATACCCAGGAATAACTGCAGTGTATAGATCAACTATAGGAAAAACTTTTTTTAGCGATTTTTGTATTCTTTTTACTATTTCCAAGTGATAGTGTAGCGACTCTGTTTGACCCACGTATATACCGTCTTCCTTCAAAGCTCTAAATACATACTTAAAAAACTCCTCAGTTGTCAATACGTGAGCAAAGCCGACAGGGTCTGTAGAATCTACTATTATTACATCGAACTCATTTTGGTAATCCTGAATGTATTTATAGCCATCTTCGTTTAAGATTATTGCCCTTGGGTCATCAAAAGCCACCGACATAGTAGGGAAAAACTTTTTTGATGTTTCAATCACTTCCTTATCAATATCTACCAGAACTGCACGTTTTACACTAGGATGTTTGAGAACTTCTCTAAGCACACCACCATCACCACCGCCTATAATCAGCACATCTTCAGGATTTGGATGAGCACATAGTGGAACATGGGCCATAAACTCGTGATAAATGTACTCGAACTTTTCATCACACTGAGCAACGCCGTCAAGGACTAAAACTCTTCCAAAATGAGGAGACTCAATTACCATTATTTCTTGATACTCACTTTTTGTTTGGTAGAGTATTTTAGATACAGGGTAACAATGCCTTATAGGTGCATAAGGGTCTCTCTCGATAAATAGAACATCCATCATCTCTATTTACACCTCTTTAAGTTTTTTGAAATTATACTACGATTTCAATAAAGAGATACAATTCAAAATGTGATAAATTATAAATTTATGAACCCGTTAGAATATGCACAAGAAAAGGTAAAAAAAGCAAGGAGTGTTTTGTCCAACTTGTTGAGTATTACTACAGACGTAAAAAATAAAACCCTTCTTAGAGCATCGGAGCTTTTAATACAGAATAAAGACTACATAAAAGAAGAGAATGTTAAAGACGTAGAATATGCAAAAAGCTTGGGACTTTCAAATGCTTTGATAGATAGGTTACTATTAAATGACAAAAGAATAGAGTCTATGGCAAAAGTTTTACAAGATGTGGCAAAGCTCTCTGATCCTGTAGGGGAGATAACCCGTATGTGGACTTTGCCAAATGGTTTACAAGTTGGTAGGATGAGAGTTCCACTAGGTGTCATATTTATCATTTATGAATCGAGACCCAACGTAACAATAGAAGCAGCATCTCTGTGTATGAAGTCTTCCAATGCTGTCATCTTAAGAGGCGGGAAAGAAACCATAAATTCCAACAAGGCTCTGGTAAACATATTAAGACAGGCATGCAAGGAAGAGGGATTTCCGGAAGAGGCAATACAGTTTATAGATAAACCGGAAAGAGAAATAGTTTGGGAAATCTTAAAGATGGAAGGACAAGTGGATGTTGCCATACCTAGGGGTGGAGAGAGTTTGATTAAGGCTGTTGCAGAGAATGCGAAAATTCCAGTCATTAAACACTACAAAGGAGTTTGTAATATATACGTTGATGACGAAGCCGATCCTATGAAAACTATTCACATAGTTTACAACGCAAAGGTTCAAAGACCATCTGTGTGCAACGCTGTAGAAAACCTAATAATACACAGAAAGCATCTTAATGATTTGTGGAAGAAGATAGCTTATGTGCTTGGAAAAGCGGGTGTTGAGCTTAGATGTGACGAAAGCAGTTTGGAAGTTATAAAGCAGGATAGTAGACTAAGTTTCATACAAGCACGTCTAGCTACGGAAGAAGATTACTACGAAGAATTTTTGGACTTAATTTTGGCTGTAAAGACGGTGGACAGTTTGAATGAAGCTATAGAGTTCATAGAAAGGTACGGTTCGAAACACTCAGATGCCATAGTAACAGAAAATTACACAAAAGCAATGAAATTTTTAAAACTCGTCGATTCTGCAGCTGTTTACGTCAACGCTTCTACAAGATTTACGGATGGTAACGAATTTGGGCTAGGTGCAGAAATGGGAATATCTACCGACAAGATACACGCAAGAGGTCCTATGGCTTTGGAAGAACTCACCATACAAAAGTTCGTTGCGCTTGGAAACGGTCAAGTAAGAGATAACTTCTATGTGCCAAATAACCTCTTGGAAGAAGTAAACAATTGGTTATAATAGATATAGTAAGGCCCGGTAGCTCAGTTGGTAGAGCACACGGCTGAAAACCGTGGTGTCGGCGGTTCGATTCCGCCCTGGGCCATAATATTTATGGTATTATTTTTCTGTTATGGTATTCTTATCCATCTTATTTTTTTTCTTTGTGAATCTATGCTATGGTCAAGTTGTAGCCAAGATAAACAAAGAAGTTATAACTAAAGATCAATTTCAAAGTTACTTTAGTACATACTGGCGTGAAATTGTCCATTTACCTATAACCCAAGCTACCAAAGAAGATATGAGAAATTTTTTGCTTGAATACATACGTGCAAGGATAATAGAGAGAGAAGCAAAAAGTATGAATATTTCTGTATCTGAATCAGAGCTTCAGGAGTATGTAGATAGAACAATAGGTAGACGTAACTTAAGCCCTATTGTAACTTACATGGTCAGATCAGAATTACTATCTCAGAAAATAGTAGACAGAATAGCGAAAAACATTGTAGTTAACGATGAACAAATCGTTGCTTATTATTACTTAAATTTGAGAGACTTCAAAAGACCATCACAAGTATTACTTCAAAGAATATTTACTGACGATTTAGACAACGCAAATGAGGTTTACAGCGCATTAATAAATAACAGATTACCTACTAATGCCAATTATAGAGAAGGTGCGCCCATGTGGTACTCTATACAGACCCTTCCAGAGATCATAAGAAATCAGCTTCATCCTTACGATATTGGAAAAGTATCTAAGCCAATAGATACCGGATCAGGATATCTTATATTAAAAGTTATAAACAAGAGAGGTAGTGGTATAATCCCATTGGATGAAGCTAAACCTTTAGTTAGAGAAAAACTTCTAAAGGAGAAAAGACAGGAGGTGTTTACACAATGGTTTCAGAGAGTCTTAAGAAACTATCAATTGGAATTATACTCTTTCTAGCAACGTTATACAGCTCTTTCTCACAAGTTCTACTAGACAAGGTAGTGGCTTCGGTAAATGGAGAACCTATACTAATGACAGACGTAATTATCGGTATGTCCTTTTACAATACTGACGATGAAAAAGCGGTTGTACAACGACTTATAGATACTTGGATTTTATCGCAGTATGTAGAAAGCAAAGGTGCCTACGTAAGCGACGAATACGTGGATAATATGCTTCTTGATATAGCAAAGGCAAACAATAAAAGCTTAGATAAGTTAATAGAAGATTTGCATAAACAAAACATAAGTGCCCAGGATTTGAAAAATTTTTTAAGAAAACTCATACTCTCCACGCAAGCTTTAGACATTCTTTTACTCAAGGAAATAAGGGTTTCTGATATAGAAACTGAGATAGAGAAACTAAAGAGAGGCAACTTGAAATTCGTAAAGGAGATAAAGCTACTAGTGGTTGATAAAAAGGACTCTCAAAAACTCTCCCAGTTGGTGGAAAAAGAGAAGGATGTGGACAAAATAGCACAAAGCCTAGGAATTAAGATGGAACATTTAGAAGTAGGAAAAGGTGAGCTAATAGATGCATTAGACAGAGAGGTATGGAAAGCTGGTAAGGGAGAGATTGTATTTGCGGAAGATGAGAATCATATCTACATTGCACAAATATTGGGGCAAAAAGAAGTTTTAGAAGGCGTAAACACGGAAATTCTAAAGGAAGAGTTACTTCAGAGGAAGCTTGAATCTGCAAGAAAAGATCTATTGGAAAAATTGAAAAAGAGAAGTTTTATAAGAGTAGGATGAAATCTTATACCAAGTATCTAACTTTTAAAACGGAAAAGAGGAAAGACATAATTAGAATTACCGACCAGGTAAGAAAGGCAGTGCAGGAATCAGGTATAAAGGAAGGTTTGTGCCTGGTTTCTTCTATGCATCTCACAGCTTCTGTAATAGTTCAAGACGATGAAGAAGGTCTCCACAAAGATATATGGGAATGGTTAGAACATATAGCACCTTTTAAGGAAGACTACAATCATCATAAAACGGGTGAAGATAACGCTGATGCACATCTAAAAAACCTAATAGCTCACCTTCAGGTAATACTACCAATAACAAAGGGAAGTTTAGATTTGGGACCATGGCAGGAAGTTTTTTATGTAGAGTTTGATGGATGCAGAAACAAGAAGGCTATCATAAAAATAATAGGTTTATAAGAGAAATTTGTTAAAAAGTTAGTACCCTTCCACAAATGATTTTGTATAGTCTTGAACGCCTAAAACATTAAATACATCTTTGTAAGGCTGTAAAGATTGGTGAAGTTCCTCCTCGAGATTTTTCTCACCTAAGATCCTATAACTCATATCCAGTAAGAATGAAAGAAAAGCGACAACATCGTCCGTATTTTGAGGTAAGCCTCTATACTTTATTTGTCCTTCCTCATACTTAAAATTTTCTGACCCTGCGATATAATTTTTTACGCTATTTATAATATGCTCATTTCCACTTCTTAGAAGGATACCGTAAGTTATATTTATTAAAGAAAGGTAAACGACTTTATCCATGTTTTCCACACTGTCAAAAAAGATAACATCTATCCAATATGGGTGCTTTATGTCCAAATCTGAGATTATTTCTATAATACCCTCCTCACCCTTCTTAAGAAATGTTAAAACCCTTCCACCTTCGTATAGTATATAATTTTCGTTCCCTGAGGATCTTATAACAATTATACCGCTTTTGCTCTCTATATTAATGCCCATTAGTATTTTACCCAACTCCAAGAAATTATCCGTAATACCTGAAATAACCCTATTACCAAAGTGCCTCAATATAAGCAACTTTGTAGTCCTATCGTCTAATTCAACTGCGCTTACTTTTGCATCTCCTTTTACATCAATTAAAAAATCAAAAATTGGATAGTTAATAGGATGTAAAGCTATGGGTTTGCCCTTGATATAATAGATATATACAGAATCTCCATGAATGTTTATCCTTAGGAAACCTGAAAATCTACCAAGCACTAAGTTTTCCATTATTGATATGAGCTTTATTTTGTTAGCTTCTACCCCCTGCATTATTACGCTAACGTGAGGCTCACTTTTTTCATTTGCAGGGTGATAAAATTGATGTATATCTAAGAATCCTTTGGAAATTAGGGACTTTAGTTTTCTTATTGTATCTATAAAGCTGTCTTTTGAAGTTGCAATTATTTCATAAACACTTTTTCCATCGAAAAAGTTCATTTCAGAAAATGGCTGCTGAGCCTTTAAGACGGCATAAGGTGTAATGATTCTTTCAAGAAGAGAGATGAGTTCTGACGAAGCTAATTGAGCTTGTAATATGAGCTCTTCTACATGGATTTGTCTACTTAAATATACGAATATATCACTTTTTACTCTATCTCTGAAACTAAAGAATGCAGAAGGTGAATTTAGAAAATCTGCCATGTAGAAAAATAACAAAGCTTCGCTATTTATAGTCTGATCTTGTAAGTCTCTCATGCCTTCTACAAAAAAACCTAAGACGTATCCATGCTCTATATAAATAGATAAAGAAGTTCTCATAGAAAAAAGATCCAGAACACCCACTTTGTTGAGGAGACATCCATTTACTATATCTATGAGCTCTTGCTGACTCTTTGTATATCCAGATAACATAGTTTTACACCAATTTTGACAATTTAGATATTAGCATTTCTGTAATCAAGGACGCTGTTTCTAAAACCCCTTCACCTTTTATAGCCGATGCACATATAGATTGATAACCCTCTTGGTTAAGTTCTTCTTCTAAAGATTCAAAATCTAACGCATTTGGTAGATCCATTTTGTTGTACTGAAAAACTACAGGTATGGATTCTATAGTTTTTCCTACCTTTTTAATGTCCGAGATTGCCAAATGCTTAAAACGTATATTTTCATCTAGTCTTTCTCTTTGTGCATCATATACCATAACAATAGCATCTACACCCTTTAAAACAGTCAACCTTATATCTTTGTAAATTTCTTGCCCGGGAACTGTATAAAAAGCGAAAGAAACTGTAAAGCTATCTAGGTGAACCTTCTTATACGCAAAATCGAATACCAATGTTCTATCCCCAGCTGTGTCTATCTTTAACATATCCATACCTTCTTTTTTTGCTAAGTATTCCAAATTTGTGGTTTTCCCTGACATAGCTGGGCCATAGTATACAACTTTCAATCTTATAAGTTTATTACTTGCGTCTACAATCATTTTATGACCTCCTCAATTTAATCTCCCTCCATCTATAGCAATTCTTGCAAAGGGGCATATACAAATTATAATTTATACCACATACACATTCCCAAGGCTTGTAAAGTTCTAAGAGAGTATCCTTGCAAGTTTTGGCTTCTTTCGAGTGATTTATATGCATTTTAACTATGGTTTGTAATGGTTCTTTCAAATTCGATTCTATTTGTTGTAGTTTACTTATCATATTCAACTTTATGTAAATTCTTGCCAATACTTCTAGATTTATTACATCTCTGTATTGCTCTATAGTATCCAAAAGTTTAGTTAAGAGAATTTCTTTATTAGACGCCATTAAAAGGACCTCATCTTGAATACCTTCTTTAAATACTTTATCTATAACCTTTCTCGCATTCTTTAAATTATCTATTTCTAGCAGATAAGCTAAATAATGATAATACGTAAAAGGAGTTTTGTAAGTATCGTAAGCTTTTTCTAAAAGCTGTTCTTTCTCGTTTAGGTCACTCATTGATTCCGCGTATATACATAGCAATTCAGCCAGTATAGATTTTTGTTCCTCTTTTTCCCACCTTTCGCATTTATTAAGTATTTTTTCTTGATACTTTATACATTCGTCCATATTGGACTCTATATAACATAGGTCCCTATACGCTTTTAGTGCCGTTAAGTTATTTTCGTCCTTGTTTATTGCCGATATTAAGTATTCTTTTGCTAATTGAATATGACCAATTTTTAATAACTGGCTTCCAAGATAACCTTCAACTAAACCCTCACTTCTCTCCAGTTTGTTTAAGCTTGTTGAATAATTCTTGGTAGCAAAGTTAGATTCTATATAGATAACGCCTGCAGGTTCCCAAATCTTTGCTAATTGTTCAGATACGTGTAAAGCTACTGAAGGATAACCTTTGTAAAAGTATCTTAGTGCTTTACTTATTTGATTTAATTTCTTCGTTTTGGAAATAAGCTTTACGGAAAAATAAAAGCTAGGTATTATGAATCCAATAAATAGTGAAATCAATACCAACAAAAAGGCAGGTAATGTAAATGTAAAGCTGAGCAACTGAAGACTTATCATTGAGTAATTTTGAGTTACAAAAAGGGAAAAGAAAAGAATTAAAGCCACCAATAAAATAACTTTTATTAATCTCATAATTCTATCCTCTGTGCTCCAGAGTAAAGCCATTCCAGATCGTAATAATTACGATAATCTTCTTGGAAAATATGAACAATCACATCTACAAGATCTACGAGAATCCAATTGGCGCTATCAAAACCTTCTGTATGGTCTACCAGATATCCGTGTTTTTCGAGTTCATCCCTTAAATAATCTGCCAAAGCTCGAGCGTGTATAGGTGATGTTGCAGTAGATATAACAAAGTAATCAGCTATATTGGTGTATTTAGAAACATCCAACACAACTATATTCTCAGCTTTTTTGTCTTCGAGCAATTTTTTTATCAAACTAAGCTTTTCATTCATACTATTTTGCATATCTTTGTAATTCTTTGTAGTAGTTGTTCTCTCCATATAACTGCCTATACTTTTCCAACGCATCTAAACCCTTCCTGTAACTATCCTCAGCTATTTTCCCCCATCTATCAATTTCTGATTTAAAGAATTCTATTCTCTTTATTATAGCTTCTTTTTCATCTTGACTCTTAGCCTTCTTTAGAGCATTTTCGGCTTCTTTTACCCACTTTGTGTATTTATCTTGCTGCCTTTTTGCCTGTTTCTTTGTGAGAAGCAAAGATTTTATGTATCTGTACGATATATCGACATCGGATATTTGACCTTGATAATTGAGCATAATATCCCTATATCTAGAAGAAGCTGAGTAGTAATAGCCAAAGTCTTCGTAAAATCTTGCTATTAAGTATTCATGCTGGGCTATCTTTGTATTAGCTTTATCTATTAATTCTATTACTCTATCCGTGTAAGAGCTTTCTGGATACCTAGTGATAAAGTCCTTCGCTCTTTCTATAGCCTTTAATGTATAGGTTTGATCTCTGTAAGCATCAGGTGCTACTTTCATATAGCTATCAACCAACATAAAGTATGCTCTTTCTGTTTCCATAGATTCGGGGTATGAACCTATAAAGTCTTCAAGATATACGGCGGCATTTATATAGTCCTTTCTTAGGTAATAACTCTCAGCTATAGCGTATTTTGCTTCCTTTATTTGTTCAGGTGTTAAGTTTTCCATATACTTTAGGGATTCTTTTAATCGTTCGGCGGATTTTTTGTAGTCTCTATTGGTATAAGCCGACATACCTTCAGTATACAGCTCTTGAGCAAGTTTAGCCCTCTTTTCTTCTGTAACCTTAGCACAACCAATTAAGAACACTAAAAGTAATATACTAAGCTTAATAGTGTATCTCATACTTACCTACCTCTATATCTTCTCTTGATTTGACTTCTACATTTTCCAAACTTAGCTTTTTTACATACGCTTTTACGAACTTCACTAGCTGTGGGTTCACATCTATTTCTAATTTACGAGCTCTGATGGTTTTTAAATCGCTTTCAAGTTCGAGAAGCAGAAGTTCTTCACTTTTTAGCCTACCCTTGCCCTTACAGTATGGGCATGTTTTTGAAAGTTTTCTAGGCGTGCTTTTGGAACTTCTACGCCTTACCAATTCTAGAAGTCCCAACTTTGTAAATCCATAAATATGAACATTGCAAGATTCACTTCCGAGGGATTCCTGAAACACCTTTAAAACTTTCTCTTTGTTTTCTTGTTTTTTCATGTCTATAAAATCCACAATGATTATACCACCTAAATCCCTAAGAACGATTTGTTTAGCCACTTCTTTGGCTGCTTCTATATTAGTTTCAACGGCATTTTCTTCCTGAGACTCCCCACAAGGTTCACCGCTGTTTACATCTATTACCGTAAGGGCTTCTGTTTCTTCTATTACCAAATAACCTCCTCCTCTTAGCCATACATGCTTACCTAACACTTTATTTATGTGATTGTGTATATCGTATCTTTTTATGTATGTAACAGTGTCTTTTGCATATATTACTTTTTCCATCAATTGTGGATGAAAAGATTCAAGATATGTATTTATTTCGTTCCATATATCTATGTCATCCACAACTATAGCATCAATTTCATGCCAATGATTAGTTATTATATCCAAGTACTCACTAAAACCTTGTTTAAGTAGACCAATACCACTTTTCTTTTGGTATAGCTCCTTTATATTTCCCCAAACTTTTACTAGGTTGTTAATGTCTTTTATAAGTTCATCCTCTGTAGCAGATGCAGATACCGTTCTAAGAATAGTACCTCCTTCTGTTATATAAGGTCTTATCATTTCTATGAGCTTGTCTTTGATGTCTTTTTCTATTTTAGAAGAGCATTTTATATCGTAACATTGAGGTATATAAACCATGTATTTACCAATTAACTTAATGTGATCTGAAAGTTTGGCTCCCTTATCCCCAATAGGTTCTCTGGCTACTTGAACAATAACGCTTTCCCCTACTTTAGGAAGTGAACCTCCTTTTATTTGAAGGTAAGCGTCTTTTTCTAGTCCTATATCTACAAATACTCCTCCCATACCTTTTGCCAACCGCTTTACCTTTCCTTTAAAGATTGCTCCAGGTAGCTTAAGCATGTTTTTCCTGTCCACTCTCAATTTTATGAGATCCAAACCATAAAATAGGAAGGAAATCAACAAATCACTGCAACTGATAATAAGGAGCGTTTTTCCCATTAACTAAATATTAAATCATACTCTTTCTACTATAGACTTAATTATTTCCTTTTCCAATGGTGAACTGACCTTTGGCAGTATTGTATCTAACACAACATTTTTACTATTCTTATACTTTTGTAATCTCCGTGCACATCTAATAGTATCTCTAATAGAAAAAACAAACTCTACAGGTTCTTCTGATTGTTGCATCTGGTATGATCTATAAGCCTTCCTTATAGCGTTAGCTATAGATATGAGTTCAAAAAGCAAATGCACATAATATTTCACATCTTCTGTTAAAAGATTACTTGGTATATCCAGAGGTATATTGTTTATTATGTAGTGCCACACATAAACAAACTCTTCTTTGCTCAGAGATGACAAAGAGGGTACATAGTCTCTCAATATAAGAGCTTCATCTGTGTGATATATATTTCCTTCGTCTTCAAAGGGAGGATAATCTATAAATAGCATATCTGATCTTGATTTTATGTCCTGTGGAAGTTCAGAAACACCAAGATAGTTTTGTGGATTCATACCTCCTACAAAAATTACATCCTTTTCTGCCTTAACAACTTCCCCAGAAGATAGAACTAGATACCTTCGGTAGTCAAATAGTGGATTAAACATTTTTACTAAGGAGGCTGGTAAGGTGTTTATTTCATCAAAGTAGACTATTGCTCCTGGTGTCTGAAGAGCTTTTACCAAATCGGAATACACTTTACGTGTGCCTCTTTGAGGGTCAAACTCGTAAACAAATGTAAGGTCTTCTTTTTCCATTTTGGAGTTGCAAGGTATTATATAGAGAGGTCTATTGGTCAATATGGCAAACACTTCTACTAAGAAATTTTTACCTACTCCGGCATCACCTTCCAATATAACTATCCCATCCCTGTAAATTAGCTGTTCTTTTATTAGATAAGCAAACTTCTCCAAGTTTTGAACAAACCAAGGTGTCTCCTCGTAAGAAACCATAATAGGCATTTTGTACACCTGGTAAGGGTAGAGATTGTTTAAGTGTCTAAGGTATCTCTTCAACCATTTTGGTGTATGTTTTAAATCTCCTACGGTTAGAATGGAAGGGTACCTTTTGGGTTCTAGTATTATGCCATCTTCTCTTTCAAAACCTAGCCTTACATATTCTTTGTTGTCTACGATCATTCTATCTTCCGTTCTTATCCTCCACTTTAGCTTCTTTCTCTCTCCAGAGAATCTTGGAAAATCTACCTCACCAAAAACAATTCTGTCTTTGTCCAGAGTTATTTTGAATCTTTCAAATCTGTACTTTATTAGTTTTTCACTCAAGATCTTAGACAATCTTTCCTGACCTCTTTGGTATATCTCTTTAGGTAAAGAAGCTATAAACTCGCGTAACTTTCTTATTTCAGGCAAGGTTTCGGCTTCTTGGAAAGATAATATTTGTGTGTTTGATAGCATATTTTCCATGTCTTTTAACTTTTCTTCAAGACTTTTTTCGAAGAAATTTATTAAATCTGCTTTTAAGTCTTCAAGCTCTTTTATTGGTTTAATCTTTAGTTTATTTTCAACCTCTCTTAAATCCTCTTTAGTTACATTACCTTGATTTATTTTCTCTCTTACGGATTCTATGAATATTTCTAGTCGCCTGTTCTCAAGTGCACTATGAGTTTCCTCAATAATTTCTCTTAACTCCCTTATGGGTAGATCCATGGATAGTAGGGTTTGATATTCTTGTATATTTTCCAGATCTTTTAAATCTTTTGAGGCTTTGAGTTTCTTTAGTAAGTTCTTGTATAATTCTTTTGCATTTTTTAAAATTTGGTTTTGTCTATCTTTAGGATACCAAAAGTCTATTAAATTACTATTGAGTTTTGCAAGATAGTAAAGCTTTATGTCCTGGTTTTCTATATAGTAAGACGTGTATAGAGTTCCATCAGGACTAATTCTTACAATGGAATTGCCGAAACCTTCTATTGTTTCTAAGAAACTAGAACTCTTAAGATCAACTATTCCCATTCTGTTACTTTCGGCATCCGCCAGGAAGGCAAAACTTTCGGATGGATCTATATCAATGTAGGAAATATTTATGGGTGTTTCTATTTTTTGAAGGTCCGTACCAAGATGGTGGTTATAAATAACAAGTTGATTGCCATTGCCAAGGTAAAGGTTATCACCTTTTAAGCATACGGCTTTCATAGCTTCTATTGGTAACACATTTTGAAGGTTTCCCGAAAAGCTATATATGGCGCATCCCCTCGTCCCAGAGAGAAACATTCTCGAAGCGTCGAGGATCTTTAAAGTTTTGAGCTCCCCTATATCCGCGTCCTTGTAGCTAAAGGTGCTTTTAAAATCTACCGTTTGCAATGTTAAATCTGAATTTAGGTCTATAGTGTATATGCGTTCCCCCACAACACCAAAAGCTAAGATTCCATCTTTTATGTCTAAACCTACGGAAGGTCTAATACCTTCCTGAGAAAGCTTAAAGCTTCGCCATGTGTTTGGCTTTCTTGGGTCTTCCATGAAGTAAACAACCAAGTATGGAGGTGTCAAAAGTCCAAGAAATCGTTTGTTAAATACCACGTCTGAAATAACCTGAGCTGGGGGCCTTGATGGAAGCTTATGCAGGCGTCCTTTCCAATCATAAAGTTGAATGATACCATGTCTTCTTCCAACTAATATCCAATAACCATCGTCAGATATGCCTACAGTTTCTATCCAAAACTCTTCTATACGCTCATCTAAGCTTGGCTCCATTTCTTGCAGTAGCCAAAGCATTAAATCTTTATTGCCTGCTTTGATGATGAACTGAGCGGATTGTTTTTCTTTTTTGCTAAAAGATAGTAGTTTATTCCAAAATGCCATTATTTAATTATTATTTACAATGAAAACCATGGTTTATGAGCATTCTCATTTTCTACGCGATTTCACTTGGCTAAAACTCTCTCTACCTCTTCAAGAGAAGTCAAACCTTTTCTAACTTTTAGAATACCAGACTGATACAATGTTCTCATGCCCTGTTTTTTTGCCAAGTCTCTAATATCTTCCGCCGTAGCACCTTTAACTATCAATCTCCTCATGTCTTCATCAACTTCGAGCAACTCATGAACAGCTGTTCTACCCTTGTAACCACTGCCTTTGCAAAAATCACATCCTTCAGGACTATGAGTATATATGGTTATATCTTCGTCCAGATTGTTTATAACACCTAATCTAAAAAGTGCTTCTTTTGGTATGTCAGCAGGCTTTTTACATTTGGGACACAGCTTTCTAACTAACCTTTGTGCTACTATAAGTATCACTGATGATCCAACTAAGAAAGGTTCTACACCCATATCGACTAATCTTGTTATGCTAGATGGAGCATCGTTTGTGTGCAGAGTGGAGAATACCAAGTGCCCAGTTAAAGCAGCCTTTATTCCAATTTCAGCTGTTTCTTTATCCCTTATCTCACCTATGAGGATTATGTCTGGATCTTGTCTTAGGAATGCTCTCAAGACGCTAGCAAATGTGAGACCTATATCCTCTCTAACATGAACCTGATTTAAACCTGGAATGGATACTTCTACTGGATCTTCCGCTGTCATTATGTTGACATCTGGGCTATTTCTCTCCATTAATGCAGAGTAAAGAGTAGTAGTTTTTCCACTTCCTGTAGGTCCAGTAACCAAGACCATTCCCCAAGGTGTCCATATGGCTTTTCTAAACTTCTCTAAATCATCTAACTCAAAACCTAAGTCTTCCAACTTTACACCTAAGTACTTTTCTGCTTCCTGGATCCTCATAACAATCTTTTCTCCATATACAGTCGGCACTGTGGAAAATCTCAGATCTATCTTCCTGCCGGAAATTCTTATGCGTATCCTTCCATCTTGAGGTAACCTCTTCTCCTCTATTTTCACATTAGCCATTATTTTAAATCTTGCTATTAAGGCATCCTTTACACGCAAAGGCAATCTATGATATACTTTTAAAATCCCATCTACCCTATATCTTACTAAAACTTCTTTCTCTTGCGGTTCTATATGAATGTCTGATGCTCCTAAGTTAACGGCTTCAAATATGATACCATTTCCTAGCTTTACTATAGGAGCCTCACCACTTTCTCTTAGTGCTATGTCCACACTTATTTCGGAGTCTGGAGACTCTATTTCTACCTCTTCTTCTAAGTTAATTTCTTCAAGAATTTTTTCTGTTTCTGGATAAAGCTTATTAATAGCTGCTTCTATAGTACTCTTTGGTGCTGCATAAGCCAGTATTGTATTTATCTTTGTTCTGAATCTTATTTCGTTTACAATTGACTGATCATAGGGGTTAAGCATAATAACTTCCAGCTTTCCGTCTTCGTGATACTTAACAGGAACAGCCAACTTCTCTTTTATAAAGCTTTCTGGTATTTTTCTTAGAATATTATCAGGAAGCGATACATCCTCTAGTTTACCTTTCCACACCTTGTTGGGCATGAAAGCCGAATAGAACTCTATTAATTTCTCCTCGTCTAAAAACCCTAGTCTTATGAGCGTGTTTATAATACTCTCATTCTTTTCTTTCTTTGTTAGTGCTTCTTTAGACTGCTCCTTGGTTATGTAACCAACCCTAACAAAAAGTTCTAAGAGCTTTGTTTCATCCATAACTCTCCCCTTCAGAAGGGAAAATACCCTCTTCCACTTCCCTTTTATATTCTAGTAAAGCTGATTTAAATAAGCTGTATCCATCAGCATACCTTTTGACAAACTTTGGTTTTTTATCCTGTGTTAGACCTACCAAATCGTGAAATACCAGCACTTGTCCATCGCAATCTGGACCTGCACCTATACCTATGGTTATGCTTTTTGAAGAACTATTTATCTGGCTGCAAAGATCTCTTGGTACACTTTCCAATACTATCATAAAAGCTCCAGCTTCTTCCAAGGCCTTATAATCTTTAATAACTCTTTCTTTCTCCTCTTCTACTTTTCCTACTACCCTAAAGCCTCCTAACACATTTACACTTTGTGGAGTCATACCTACATGCCCAACAATTGGTATTCCAATATTTACTAGTTTATAAACGAGTTCTGCGATTTCTTCACCACCTTCAAGCTTTACTGCGTTAGCACCTGTTTCTTTTATCACCTTTCCACAATTCTCTATAGATTTTTCTATACTAACTTGATAGCTCATAAAAGGCATATCTGCTATAACGAAAGCTCTATTACAAGCTTTTTTAACAATCTTGGTATGGTATATCATCTCATCCAAAGTAACATGAAGAGTGGTATTCATTCCTTGAAAAACCATACCTAAAGAATCACCTACCAAGACACAATCTATTCCCACTTCATCGCAAAGTTTAGCAGATATATAGTCGTAAGTAGAAACCATGGTTATCTTCTTCCTTTCTCTTTTCTTTTTCAAAAGAGTCTTTATATTAACTGGTTGCATTTCCTTTTGTAGCATTGTTTAGCTCCATTTCTACATCTTTTACTAAATTTAGTAGATCTTTTGCTTTCACCTTTATACCATTTATGTCTTCCAAATCTCTCATTAATTTGACTAAACTTATTAGAGTATTCAAAATTTCTTCCTTTTTCGGACCTTCTCCTACTCTTATTTGATAAGCAGCAGCCACTATAGGATTAAATATAGATTTAACAACCTTCTTTACAGAAGAACTATCTTGAGTTTCTATTATGGAACTCATCTGACCTGATACGGTACGTATGAGGTTAAGGCCTATTTCGAATTCCTTTGTCATTGGATACCTCCTCTATAATATGGATGAGTTTTTCTATATTATCGTCTAATATCAAATTCATATAAGACATGAAATTCCCTATGCTTACCCATCTCTTTAGTAACATACCTTGGGTTACCAAGTTTTTAAAAGGCTCATCATACTTTACTAAGCCTAAATCATATAAAAATTTTTGGAAAAATCTTGCATACAGAAGGTGCAAAACAGCGTGCTCTATACCACCTATATAGGTATCCACAGGCATCCAATAATTTACCTTTTCTTCTGAAAAAGGTAGTTTTTCGTTTTTTGGATCACAAAAGCGTAGAAAATACCAAGAAGAGTCAAAAAATGTGTCCATTGTATCTGTTTCTCTTTTTGCATCACTTCCACATTTTGGACATTTAACATTCACAAATTCTGGAACACTTCCAAGTGGATTTCCATGCCCAGTTATACTTACATTGGAAGGAAGCAAGACGGGAAGGTCCTCTTCCGGTACGGGAACTATGCCACAGTTTGGACAATGGATTATAGGTATTGGAGTTCCCCAGTATCTCTGTCTTGATATATTCCAATCTCTGAGTTTATAGCTCACCTTAAAGTTCCCAAAACCTTTATCTTTTAACCACTGAGTTATAGCTTTTTTTGCGCTCTTGGAATCCATGTTATCAAAAGGATGAGAGTTCATTAAAGTGCCATCACCCTCATAAGCTAAGTTCCAATCGTGTTCTGAGTAAGGTTTTATTACTACTCTTATTGGAAGATTGTACTTTTTTGCAAATTCCATATCCCTTTGGTCATGAGCTGGTACAGCCATTATGGCGCCTGTTCCATACTCGTAGAGCACGTAGTTTACTGTCCAAACAGGAATCAGTTCCCCATTAGCTGGATTTTTAGCATACACACCTAAGAATACACCTTCTTTCTCCGCAAGAGTTCCCCGTTCACGTGTTGACATTGATTTTATCTTATCTACAAATTCAGCTACAGCTTGGTAATTAGTTCCCTTTTTCGCAAGTTCTAAGGTTAAAGGATGCTCTGGAGCCAAAGCCAAGAAGGTAGCCCCAAAAACAGTGTCAGGTCTAGTCGTAAAAACCTCTATGGGTATATCATCTACATAAAACACTATGGTGGCACCTTCTGACTTTCCTATCCAGTTTCTTTGTTGAGCAATAACTCTTTCTGGCCAGTGTCCTTCGAGTTTCTTTAAGTCCTCAAGCAACCTTTCCGCATAAGCAGTTATGCGTATATACCAAGAAGGGACTTCTTTTCTAACTATTGGCGTGGAACATCTCCAGCACTTTCCATCTATAACTTGTTCGTTAGCTAAGACTGTCTGGTCGTTGGGACACCAATTAACCTCTGCTGTTTTTCTATAGACAAGCCCTTTTTCGTACATCCTCAAAAATATCCATTGGTTGAATTTGTAGTATTCTGGATTACAGGTTGCTATCTCCCTATCCCAATCGTAGGATAAACCTAGTAGTTTTAGTTGTTTTTTCATATACGTTATGTTTTCATATGTCCATTCAGCTGGATGTACACCGTGCTTTATAGCAGCATTCTCTGCTGGGAGACCGAAAGCATCCCAACCCATAGGATGAAGAACATTGTAACCTTTTAGTCTTAGGTATCTAGATAATGCATCCCCTATGGTATAGTTTCTCACATGCCCCATATGTATCCTGCCAGATGGATAAGGAAACATCTCTAGCACGTACATTTTTTGTGTGCTGTCACCTTCTTGTGTTTTAAAAACACCTTGCTCTTCCCAGTGTTTTTGCCATTTTCCTTCTATGTGTTTTGGATTATACTCTTGCATAAACTTTAATTATATAAGTTTTGTAAGCCAATTTTATCCGTTACGTATATATCTAAACTTTATTAAAACACTGCTTAAACATTAGAAAGAATTAACTTTTGCAAAGATTGACTAACTTTTGAATCAAACTAAACTCATATGTTGCATATATATACTCATATACGTATCGAAACTGCTCTCCCAAGAAAATAAGCTTCTTACTTTTGTGTGTAAGTACTCTCTTATAGTAGGATTAAGTTTTTCCCTAGCAATGGATATAGCATGTGCCAGTGCTTCTACGGTAAAATCCTTAGCCAAGAAATCCTTTAGGAGTTGAGTTTCTAGGTTTAAATCAAAAGCTACTACAGGCAAGCCACTAGATTGAGCTTCTAGGAAAGCTAGTCCAAAGGTTTCATACTTAGAAGCGCTGACAAACATATGACAATTGGAGTATATATAGGATAGCTCTTCTTGGGAAGTCACGTAATCAATAAATGTTACATTTTTAAGTATTTTGGATTTAGCTTTTACATAGAGTTTTAGAGGTCCAGATCCAACTATTAAAAGATGGTAAAGTTTCTTATCCAATTGTTCAATGGCGCTCATTAGTATATCTATCCTTTTTTCTACTGTTAGCCTGCCTACGTATAGAAGTATAGTTTCTTCTTGTATATTAAATTTCTTTCTAAAAGAACTTTCATCCCTTTTGCTAGGATTAAATATCTTGGTGTCTACCCCTAGTGGACACGTATAAACTTTATTTATCTTTTCCATTAAAGATTGCGAATACTTTTCAGAAGGGCTGATAACTAAGTCTGCTTTGGATATGCATCTGTCTATCAAGAGACTGAAAAACCTCTCTTTCATATACTTTGTTGATGGTATGAAACCCAACTCTTTTTTTGCATCCGAGTGGTAGAATATAGAGAGCAGGTAATCTTTATCGGCAAAAAAAGGAGCTATGGTGTAGGTCCCCCCAAGCTCCACAATGTCGGGTTTTTCTTGTCGTATAATTTCCTTTATTTCCTTTAGTCCACTAAAAAATCTATACCCACCCGAAAAAGGAATATGAAAAGACGGAACTTCGTAAAACACTGTAGAACCATACATGTACTTTTTTCTTTCTTTGCCCGGTATTACTACTACGTGTTGCACTTCGTATTTTGGAAGATAATCTACCTTTTTTAGTATGAAGCTTTTTATCCCACCGCTTTTTTTGTGAAAATACGGTGTTAGATCAAGCAGTTTCATAATTTAACATACCATCCATAATTTTGCTTAGATATTCTAAATAAGTGGTCTTTATTTCTAGTGAGTTTGCATAAAAGTTGGCTTCCTTTGCCATTGTATCTCTCAAAGGTTCATTTTCCAATATATAAGCTAGCTTGTAAGCAAACTCTTCTTTTGAGTTTGCTATAAAACCGTTTAGCCCATCTTCCACGTGTTCGTGTGAGGCTCCTTTCGAACTAACAATAACTGGAAGTCCACTAGCCATAGCTTCCAAAACTACCTGCGCATAGGTATCGGTTTCCGATGGGAACACAAATACGTAAGACGAAGCATAAGCCTTTGCTAGTTTTTCCCCTTCCAAAAATCCAGTGAAGAATACATTCTTAGGTTTGTTTTGTTCTAGCTCTCTTCTATATGGTCCGTCGCCTACAACAACAAATGCTTCTTCTGGGAATATTTTTGCAAGATAAAGAAAAACATCTAGATTCTTCTCTTTGGAAACTCTTCCTACGTAAAGGACAACTTTTTTGTTCGGCTTAATTCCCAAAAGTTCGTTCCAAAACATGGGATCTTTTTTTGCTGAGTTAAAGGTTTCTATATTTACACCTCTTTTGAAGATTTTTACTTTTGAGTAATCTAAATTTGTATTCATCATAATGATTCTTGCGTAATGCATTGATGGAACGAAAACCTTATCGCAAGCATGGCATATAATGCTAAATGCTTTCCATAGAATATCTTCCATATCTTTGCTCTGAGTATAAACCAAGGCGTAAGATGGTATATCTGTATGGAATGTGAAACTTACCTTTAAATTTAGTAGTTTTGCAACAATTAATGCCATTATTCCAAGAGCTGAAGGTGTAGATACATGAATATGGGTGTATTTTCCATCCTGAATTAATTCCAAAAGATCCAATATGGAAGGGATTCTTACTTTAAATTCAGGGTAATAGGGAAGTCCAAATTCTAAATGGGATTTTATAGCAATAAGATTTTCCTCTTTGTAAGATTCTTTATCGGAAATAATTACATCAACAGGTAGTCCATACTCTTGAGAAATTTGCCTTACTATACGAGCTGTTCTTGCTACTCCGTTTATTTCGTAGTATGTGTCTGTTATGTAAGCAAGCCTGTATCCCTTGGTTACCTTTATGTTCATAGATTTAGCTATATCTTCTACTTTTGACTGTTCTTGATGTTTCATATAAGTTATACCGAGGGGCACAAGTTGTAGAATCAGAGATATAAGAGCTTCACCAAAAGTAGATGTAGAAGGAGAATCGATTAGTCTCTGCATACTTAAGAAAGGTAATTTTTTTAGAATTTCTTTGGGTATAATATGCCTTTCTCCGTTTATGTTAAGTAAGTGCCTTATTATCACTTCGCTTTTTAAACTGTTAGAGTACATAAACACATAATCCAATACTTCCTTTAAATCTTTGGGAAGTTTATATCTAGTGTTTATATGAGCGTATGCTACTCTAGAAATCATGTTTATAAGTCTTTCATCTCCTAAGTTCTCTGTGTCAACTTGCGTTTTACCTTCCTTTAGTGCCTTTAGATATTCTCCGACACTTCTTGCAGGTGCTGATGTCCATGTTCTTCCTACATCCATACCACCATGATCATCTGAACCAGCGGTAAAGGATATAAAGGGTCTTGTCCTCAGAGATTTTATATTGTACTTATTCTCGAGCTCGTGAATCTTGTCCCATCCGTCGTACATACGTGCTATGGATTCCTCTATGTATCTTACTTGGTCTCCCCTAGTACCGTTTATGACTTCCCAATTGTCAAATAACAAGACGAATCTTTCTATTACACTCTTTGTAATCTTAGAACTTTTCACAGAGTATAGAGGATGGGCTAAACTGTAAGCCACATTTTTGCTTCTTAAGTATTGTACAAAATCGTATACATTATCTCTCAGCATAAGAAGATCTCTATGAATGTTTTCATCTATCCCGTATGCTAGTATATGAATACTCAACTCCTCTTTAGGGAACTCAACTGTGTATTCACAACTTACAAATACATCGTTGTGATGGGCTATTTCTAAAACCCCGTCTATTGTGTTATGATCCGTTATGGTCACAAAGCTCATTCCTCTCTCTTTTAACCTGTTATATATTTCTTTTGGCTCTGCGTAACTCTCAGGACATCCTATGAGCTTACTAAACCATCCACCTGGCTGATTGGAAGCCTTGGAGTGAAGGTGAAGATCCGCTTTTGCCAAGTAACTCTCCATAGCTTACTAACCTCCTACTGTTTTTTATCTCTTTCAATAGAAGCCTCCAAAGGGCTATTTTCTTTTTACTTGAAAAATCCTTCATATGCAGAGCTAACCTCAAAACTGGATCATCTTTAATCAGCTTGTAAACAGTCAATAGAACTTTAGTACTTAAGTAAGAAAGTACCTTTCTGCTGGAAAAAGTTATAACACGCGATGGTACAGTATGATTGTTTTCAATATTTTTTAAGTACTTTCTGTAACCTACACCCAAAAAACCAAATGAAGAAAGAACATCCTCTAAAAAAGGATTAGATATCCAAGCGGGGGATACAAAAAAACTTGTGTTTAGTTTAGCTATTTGGAAAATATCTATAGCGCTTTCTATTTTCTTATAAACTTCTTGTAATGTTAGCCCTCCCATCTCTCCCTCCCCATAGGTATAAAGGGCTTCTTTTAACTTGAACCTGGATGTATGATTGTATCCATGCATTATTATTTCTTGCTTAGAGTAATGTAAGGTATTAACAAAACCTGGATACCTGTATATAGGATAACTATCCCTAAAGTTTGGAATTACGAGTAAACTAAACTTGCTTATTCCAGTTAAACTCAGCAATTCCAGACACTTACAAAACTCATCGTAGTAGTAAGGACTAACATCGTGTACTTCTACTATAGCTAACATCTCATTTTTAAGGTTAAAACTCTTGTGTTAAACTTTCATTAAGTTTTGATGAAGATTTGGTTAAGATATGTTTATGGCTAGAGTGTTATTGGGTATTTCATCCAGCATTTCAGTCTATAAAATGTGCGATGTGGTTAGAGAATTAAAGCTTGCAAATCATGATGTTAAAGTGATAATGACACCTTTTGCGGAAAGGTTTGTAAGCTCTTTAACTTTTGATACCCTAACAGGATATAAGACATATAAAGATTGGGAAGATGATCCATTAATTCACATAAATATTGCTAAGTGGGCTGATGTATTTATGATTGCACCATGTAGCATAAATACACTTTCAAAGATAGCTTTGGGTTTGGCAGATAACTTATTGACCACAACCGTATTGGCTTACCCCAAAAATCTGCTCATAGCACCTGCGGCTAATACCAACATGTACAAAAATCCTACAGTTCAAAAACACGTAAAACACCTAAAAGAACTTGGACACATAATAATAGAGCCAGATGAAGGGCTACTGGCTTGTCAAGATTATGGGCAAGGAAAGCTTGCCAGCAAAGAAAAACTCATTGACTGGATAGAGTATGCTATAAGACCAAAAGTCTTAGAAGGAAAAAATGTTTTATTAACATGTGGATCTACTAGAGAGTTTATAGACAGCGTAAGATTTATATCTAATTATTCTACAGGTGAGATGGGATTTTCTTTGGCAAGGGTTTTTAGATGGTACGGTGCCAATGTTAGAGTGATAGCAGGTTTTACTACTGCTTTGGAACCGCAAAATGTGGAAATAATCAAAGCCTCATCCGCTATGGAGATGTATCAAAAGGTACTGGATAATTTACAATGGGCAGATATAGTGATTATGAATGCAGCTGTTGCAGATTATAGACCTATAGAAACCTACAAAGGCAAGATGAAAAAAAAGGATACTTTAACTTTGGAACTCGTAAAAAACATAGATATACTAGAATCCTTGGGAAAGTTAAAAGGAGAAAAGGTACTTATAGGTTTTGCCCTGGAAGAAGAAGATCGGATGTTGCAACTGGGTAGGGAAAAGCTAAAGAGAAAAAATCTAGATGCTATAGTTGTAAATCCTATACAAGTTATGGGATCCGGAAGTTACAAAGGCTATGTGGTAACAAAGAGTGATGGAATTTTCGAAATTAAAAATCAGAACAAGCTAAGAGCAGCGGAAGAGATACTTAATAGGCTCCTGAACATATTTGCATAAATACCGGCTTTTTCCGTTTAATTAGCTTTTTAGGAAAGGTTTCTTCAAAATTACAAGTGCTTAAGTGTATCTATTTGCGCACTAAAAGGTTTTTACTAAAATGGTCTGAGATTAACCGATGTAAGTTTATATGCTTCTATATTTATGTCTTCAGTTGGCTTTGCAAACAAGTATCCTTGAACAAAATCCACACCTAACTCAACAACAGTCAGATACTCCTCCTTTGTTTCTATTCCTTCAGCAATTGTATTAATTCCCATTCTTTTGGCTGCGGAGACAATGGAGCTCACTATTGTTCTCTTAAAACTTTCGTTATGTATGTTCCTTACAAAGTGCATATCAATTTTTATATAATCTGGAGATAAGGCTTCAAGCATTTTAAGCGAAGAGTAGCCTTCTCCAAAATCATCCAATGCGGTTTTAAATCCTTTAGACCTGTAATAATTGAGAATTGAAGCTAGGTGATCCAAGTCATCTACCTTTTCTGACTCCACAACTTCGAAAACTAAATTCTTAGGATCAAAATTAAGCTTATTTGCTATAGCAACTGTTGTACTTAGACATTCTTTAGGATTGTAAATAGAAGTAGGTGTAAAGTTAATAAAAATTCGATAATTGTCTACTTTTTGAGATTTAGCACTTTCTATAGCTTTTTCTCTAGTTAATCTGTCAAGAGAAAACTGAAGATTTAAGATCTTCGCCTTTTTAAAAAGCTCGACAGGTGGAATTAAGTTACCACTTTCCGAAACTCCCCTCGAGAGAGCTTCAAAACCATACAAATCCAATTTATCTGCAGTAAATATTGGTTGAAAAAACGTTCTTATTGACCGGTTTTTTATGACGTAGAGTAGATCAGTTGCATATATTAACTCATGCCATTCTGACAACCTTCTTGCTGAGAAAAAGTGTTGAGGTTTTAATTCTTCGCCTTCAGGTAATGGGAGAATATAAATTATCTTCTTTTCAGCTTCAGTAAATTCAGGGTTGTTATAAAGCGAATTTATGAATGAAAGGAAATTTAATCTTTTAATAGCTAGTAGATTTGGTAATTCATTAATATCCTTAAAGTCTTTCTTAATTAAGTTAAATATCTTCTCCAATAACCATTGTTCACTGGCAGATACATAAACATCAACAGCTTTTTCAGTTATAAAATTCACTATATCACAGTTTATACAATTAACCATAAAACCACCCCCTTACCTTAAACGTGTAACAACACACGTAATAAAAACAATAACTTAAAAGGGATACCCTGTCAAGATAACCTTCTTTTTGCTTGATTGCGATGTAAGGCAAAATTAAATGGGTTGATAGATATAACACCTAAACTTAATAGATTCTCTATTTTAGTATGACTACTTTGTCCCAGTTTATGGATATGAATCCAGCTTTTCGAGCATACTCCTTAGTATTGGTATAATTAATTTTGCTCTCAATCTGTGACTTCAATTTAAGATTCTTTTCTACCTCATTTTTGTAAGTTTTTAAACCTTTCACATACTCTTTAGAAACATGCGTTGACCATGAAGAATATACAAGATTTATCAAAAGCAAAAAGGCGCTTAATACCAAATACTTCATATTTTCTCTCCTGCTCTGAGTTTTGCACTTCTACTAGCTGGATTCTCCTTTATTTCTTTCATTGTAGGTACTATCGGTTTTTTTGTCAAACTTTTTAGTGTTTTAGCGTGTCTTTTAAAAAAGCTCTTTACTATTCTATCCTCTAATGAGTGAAAGCTTATAACTACTATACGTGATGAGCTTTTTAAAAAGGGAATAGTTTTTTCTAGAGCTAACTCTAAGGATTTTAGTTCATCATTTACCTCTATCCTTATTGCTTGAAAAGTCTTAGTGGCTGGATGAATTTTTGAGTGCTTTTTTGGAACTATAGAAAGTACAATATTTGCCAGTTCTGCTGTAGTTTCTATAGGTTTTTTTGATCTATAGAGTAATATGGCTTGAGCTATTTTCTTTGCTTGCCTTTCCTCTCCATACTCTCTAATAATTTTTTCTAGATCTTTTTGGGTGTAGTAATTGACAACTTGGTATGCAGTCTTACTGTCTTCTGGATTCATGCGCATATCCAATGGATCATCCCTCTGAAAGGAGAAGCCTCTAGAAGATCTTATTTGAAGCATAGATACGCCTAAATCAAACAGGAATCCATCCACTTTATCTATACCTTCCTCACTTAATACAATATCTAAATCTCTGTAATTGGCATGGTACAGGACAAAACGACCTTCAAACTTGTATAAGTTCTTCTTTGCTATCTCTAATGCGTATGGATCTCTATCTATACCTATTACAAAGGCTTTTGGATTTCTTTCGAGTATAGCTTTAGTATGCCCACCTAGACCTACCGTGCAATCTACGTAAAGATTTCCGCCGTTACCAAGCAAAAGATTTGTAGATTCTTCTAATAAAACACTTTTGTGCATCAAAAGAGCATATTAACAGGAGAAAAACTACTTCTATGTATGAAACTCTTTCCTGCCTTTCTTAGATTCTCAATGTGTTCCTTTGTAGCGTATCCCTTATGTTTAAAAAAGCCGTACTGAGGGAGTATTTGATGATACTTTTCCATTATTTTATCTCTTAAAACTTTTGCCACCACGCTTGCACAAGCGCAACTAATACTTATCTCATCTCCTTTAACCAAAGGAATACAATTATAGTTTTCAAGCTTTACATAATCTGTTATCACAATATCAAATCTATGGTTAAGATCTTCCAAGGCTCTTTTCATAGCCAGCTTAGTAGCTTTAAGGATGTTAACTCTATCTACAACTATATTGTCAACAACAGACGTACCTATAGCTAAAGCATGAGACCTTATGAGTTCATAAGCTTCTTCTCTTTCCTTTGGAGACATTTTTTTTGAATCTCTATCTATAAGAACGGGGGAGAAGGGTTGGAGTATAACCGCCGCAACTACTACAGGACCTGCCAGAGAACCTCTGCCTGCCTCATCTACACCAGCTACCAAAAAGCCCTTTTCCCAAAACTTACTCTCATATTCTGTCATTTCTTCTTTACTTCCCAAGGTTTGATTTCTTTAATCTTACCTTGGGCTTCTTTGCCTTTGTATTTTCTAAGGAAGTAAAGTTTAGCCCTTCTTACCTTACCTATCTTTGTAATTTCAATCTTTTCTATGTTAGGACTGTAATAGGGAAATATTCTCTCGATTCCTACACCGTAAGATTCTTTTCTAACGGTAAAGGTTTTATTCACTCCGCTACCTCTTATGCGTATAACAACTCCCTCGAAGGGCTGAATTCTTTCCTTTTCACCTTCAACTATCTTGTAATGGACCTTGACAGTATCGCCTACTTTAAAGGGAGGGTAATCCTTTTTGAGTGTGTAAACTTTTTCTATGCTCTCTATTAAACTGCTCATTGCTTTACACCTCCTGTTTTTAACAGAATTTAAAATTATAGCACAACCATACAAAAATAAATTCAGGAATATACTTTAATACTTAACCATCAACTAAAAGACTCTAGTTTTCATTCCATACTTACCTAAATACAAGATCTTCAGGTTTTGTAAGAAAATTATCTTAAGCCAGAATCATATTCTGTTGAGCATTCCCAATTTCTCGAAAACTTTGCTTAAAGAAGCTTTGGTATCATTTCTTAGACCATTTCTGTCCAATCAAAAAGTGCTGAGTAAGTTTGGGAATCTATCCTGTTTTTTATGTGTCTGTGCTTTGGAGGATCTTCAACTTCCACAAAATACAAGCAGTTTGTAACGCATTTGGATACACACGAAGGAAGGAGCTTCTGATCTACTCTTTTGTAACAGTAATCGCACTTTTCCACCTTCATAGTGGTGGGATTAAATGCAATTGCTCCATAGGGGCATGCAATTATACATGCCTTACAGCCTATACAAAAACTCGCTTCTACGTACACTATCCCGTCTTTTTCCCTTTTTCTCATTGCAGATGTGGGACATGCTAAAACACAGGGGGCTTTTTCGCAATGAAAACAATTCATTGGGAGGAAAAAAGTGTCTGGAAAATCCATTATACCGTCTACTCTAAACACCTTCATAGGTCTGATACCAAAAGTTTCCAAACCTTTCTCTTGCTTACAAGCAACCTCACAGGAAAGACAGCCTATACACCTATCTAGATCTATTAACATTACAGGTCTTTTCATCACTTATCCCTATTTATGAAAAGTTCTATGAGAGATACTACATCCTCTGAGTTTTTAAATTCCTTAAGAAAACTCTTGACTTCTTCTATGTAACCTTTGGCCTTTGAAAATGTGTTGGATACGCCACCGAGATTGATTACTGTCTGTATCAAGTCTCCGACATCTCCTGTTAACAAGCTCTTTTTTACCATTTCTTTATCTAATTTATCGATTACACTTATTAACGGGTAAGTGCATTTGCCTTCTTTTATATCATTTCCAACCGGTTTGCCTAACTTTTCCTCATTTCCTACGTAATCCAAAGCGTCATCCACCATTTGAAAAGCCCTTCCGGCTAATATACCAATTTTGTAAAAATCCATGTAATCCTTTCTACCTCCAAGTATAGCACCTATAGCCATTGCAGCTCCAATGAGTGCTCCTGTTTTCCCATCTATTATTTGGTAATAGGTTTCTTCTGGTAGTATGTCACCTAAGCTTTTGAGTTCTAATACTTGGGCCTGAGACATTTGCATAACCGCTTGACTTAGAACATTTATTGACTCCATGTTCCCATACGTAGAGTAAAGATTAAGAGCTTTTGCGTACATATAATCCCCCGTAAGTATACACACCTGATTACCAAATATGGTATGGGCTGATGGTTTACCTCTACGCATTTGAGCATTATCTACTACATCATCGTGAAGCAAAGAAGCTACGTGGATGTATTCCAAGCCTACAGCTAATGGCACAACTTTCTCTATGTCTACATCGAACATATTTGCCGTATATATAAGAAGAGAAGGTCTTACGTACTTCCCACTGGAAGAAAGTATATATTTGCCTACTTGGAGTACTTCTTTAACTACAGGATCAAGATAATTCAGGAGCTGTCCATGAATATTCTCCTGTAGGGTATTCATTAAGCTTTAACTACCTCCTCAGATTTGCAGTTTGACCGAGCATTTCATCAGCTGCTGTTACACCCTTTGTATTAAATTCAAAAGACCTTTGAGCTATTATAAGATTTATCATCTCCTCTACAACATTTACATTAGATGCTTCTAGAAAGCCTTGGAGTAGTGTACCAAGTCCCTGATTACCAGGATTGTCTATTAATGCTTCCCCAGAAGCGTCAGTTTGTATAAAAAGGTTATTACCCATACGTCTAAGACCAGCCGGATTTATAAATTTGGCAAGCTCTATTCTTCCTACCTCTTCAACCGCATTTGCACCTTGCCTTAAAACACTTACTGTACCATCTGCGCCAATGCCAACACTTATAGCATCTTGCGGTATAGTTATTTCAGGATCCAATGGATATCCATCTGGGTTAACAATACGACCATTCGCATCTAGCCTAAATTGTCCATTTCTTGTATATGCTATCGTGCCATCTGGTAATATTACCTTGAAAAAACCATCTCCCTGTATTGCTATATCAAATTGATTACCTGTTTGGAATATATTTCCTTGCAAGAAGATTCCGTAAGTATCTGACACAAAAACACCTAATCCTATTTGGAAACCAGAAGGCGTTCTAGTTGTTGGCGATGTTGGTGCTCCTGGGTCTCTCACAGTTTGGTATACTAGGTCTTGAAATGTTGCCCTCATTTTTTTAAAGCCTACAGTGTTTACATTAGCCATGTTATTGGATATAACATCCAAATTAGTCTGTTGTGCATTCATACCTGATGCAGAAGTCCACAAAGCTCTAATCATGACATACCTCCCCATTTATATTCTAGCTTATCTACCTCCATAGTTACATCTGGAATTTGACCTGTTAGCATCTTTATAAGCTCACTTACTGATATTATACCTTGCTTTTTAAGAAGATGGCCATTTGCTCCACTTATAAATATTCCCTCTTCGTAATTTCCTAACCATGCGGCGCCAAGTCTATCAGCTATGCAGAAACCAACCTTTTTTGCTTCTTCTCCTTTGTTACAAGGTGTTATACAGTGTGAAACACATCCATTCCAACCGTTAAGACCTGCCAACAACCTTTCTATGAAGGGTGTTTTTACAACTCTGAGCGGGTAACCGACAGGAGATTTTAGAAGGATGATGTCTTCTTCCTTGGCGTTTAGAAGTATTTCCTTATATATAGGAGGTGCATCTGATTCGTAGGTGGCTACAAAGCGTGTTGCCATTTGTACACCACTTGCCCCCCTTTCTATGTAATACTTTATGTCTTCATAACTCCAGACACCACCTGCTACTATTAGAGGTATGTTTCCCCATGTCTTGGCTTCTTCCAAAACAGAAGGGAAAAGATTTTCCAATTGATAATCTGGCATAAAGCATTCTTCGTATTTAAACCCTTGGTGGCCACCTGACTTAGGACCTTCCAGGATTACAGCATCTGGCAAACGTTTATACTTTCTCTCCCAAGTTCTGCAAATCAAATTTAATGCTCTCGCTGAAGACACAATAGGAATTAGCGCCACGTCTGCATCTTGTGCATACTCTGGAAGCCTCAAAGGCAATCCTGCTCCAGATATAATGGCATCAGCCCCCGCTTCTATAGCATCCTTTACAACACGTTCATAGTCTGTTATAGCATGTAATATGTTTACGCCTATAGCTCCATTGCCTTCAGATATTCTTTTAGCTTCCTTTATTATTAGAGTCAAAGCTTCTTTACTATGAGCATAGATTGAACCTATAGGCCTTCCAAACTTGTCCCTTTTTACCAGTTCTGGAAACCTGTAGCCTGTACCAACTGCTGAAACTACCCCCATAGCTCCTTCTCTTGCTACAGCTCCAGCAAGCCTTTCCCAGGAGATACCTACTCCCATTCCACCTTGTATGATAGGTATAGGGATTACTTTGTTCCTAAGTCTTAGGGGTTTTAGCACCATAAATTCCTCCGTAATTAATTCTTCTTAGTTTTCATAATATACGCTAAATAAGATTTCTAACAAGGATTAAAGTAAACTGGTAAACTAGAGAGAGAATTGCTAAAAAGTAGTAAAGAGAAGAAGTATGATAAAAGACCTTTAAAGAAAGGTAAGATGCAATAGGTACATACAAAAATAACATCCCAAAATTTACCATATGAACTATATTATCCTTTTTCTCCTGATTCTTATCCAGACCTACTATTTTTTGAAGATTCAAAATGTATTGGTCAAATGTAGCTACAAAGCTCTTGCCTTCCTGTTGGTGCAATACTGAACCTTTTTCGAAAACCAATTTTCCTTGTTCAAAGTTTACAGTCTCTGCAAATATAACCATATCTCTTGAGTTAAAGAACACATCTCTTGCCTTATTACCACTTCGTTCTTCTAAATATATGCTCATCTCTGGAAGTTTATAAAAGGTTTTTTCCGGTACAGAAGCTATAAGTGAACTGTAGTACTTGTATACACCATACCTTCTTAAAAACTGTATATCTTCCCGGTCCACAAAAAAGCCACTTAAAAAACAGCCAAATACTGCCAAAAGCAATATAGCAAATACTTTCAATATTAACTTGTTTTTGTGTATACCAAAGGACTCAATGATTAAGAGCTTTTTATTTTCTTTTAGCTCAAAGAATATATAAGTAAGAGATAACAATAAGGAATTAGGGAAAAAGTATACAAACAAGTAGAAAAACCAAGCAAAGACTAAGAGCAGTGATTCTTTTATAGGAAGCGAAGATACAACATCTACGAACCGTAAAAGCTGAGTAAAAAATACAGAAAAGGCTAAAACTAAACTAACAAGAAGGGAAAGCTTTAGTATTTTCCATGAGATATACTTTACCAACATCTAATTTTTCAACTTTTTTAATAAGCGTTCCTTTTGGTTTGGTTCTCCCCTTTTGCCACTTTCTAGGAGTTTTAGTGACTTAGTGAAGAATTCCAAAGCTTGTTCTTTCTTACCTAGTTTCATCATAACATCACCTAGATGTTCGTTTATGACTGGGTCATCTTGCTGCAATTGATAAGCTTTCATCAAATACTCGTAGGCTTCTTCATACTTACCACTAAAGTATAGCGCCCATCCATAACTATCCAAGTAAGCTGGGTTGTTTGGATCTTTTTCTAAAGCTTTTAATATTAAATCCATCGCTTCTTTTACTCTTGCTGACTCATACCAAAGCAAAAGTGAGTATCCAAGATGATTTAATAGATCAGGATCTTCTGGATTCAAACTTAAAGCTCTCTTTAAGTCTCTTTCTGAATCTATTATCTTTCCCGCCTTATCGTAGATAATAGCTCTTAAAAAGTAGGATCTACTATTGTTAGGATTTAATGAAATAGCCTTATCTACATATATTAGAGCATCCTCTACCTTATCTTGCTCATAAAGTAAGTTTGCCATCATCAAATTTACAGATACACTGTTAGGATCAATACTCATAGCACGATTTAAAATTTCGCTTGCCTTCTTGTATTCCCCCTTTTCTGTATATATAAATCCCATACGCTCCAATACTTTAAGATTGTTTGTGTTAATTTGATACAGATTCTCATATACAGAAAGTGCGTTGTCTTTTTCGTCTAACATTTCTAACACAAAGCCGTAAGTGAAGGATACTTCTATATCTTCCTTGTTTTTTTGGTAAATTTTTTCCAGTATTCCTTTGGCTTCTTTATAATTTTTTTCATCTATTAGGATAATGGCGTATTGGAGCTTGTACTTATCATCTTCTGGATAGTATTTTATAAGATGCTCTAATGTTTCTTTAGCTAGTTGGTTTCTTTTTGTTAGTATGTAAAGATTTACAAGTTTCTCCAGAGCTATCTTATTGGATGGATCATTTTTCAGTACGGTTTTATAGACATCTTCTGCTTTACTATACTCGCTTTTCTGCTCATATATGAGCCCAAGAGTAATAAAGCTTGCTTCGAAGGATGGTCTAACCTTTAATGATCTTTCTAAGTATTCTATTGCAGAATTTTGATCTCCCTGGTTTAGATAAAGTTTTGCCACTAAAAAGTAAGGCAATGGGTTATCTGGTGCTAGCTGTACTAACTTTAATAGTACATCTTTAGCTTTTTCTACATTACCTCTCTTACCATACTCTTCAGACAAAAGAAACAAAATTTCCTTTGATTGTGGATTTACATATGCTCCCTCTTCCAAAATGTTTAATGCTATGTCGTTACTTTTTTTCAGGGAGTATATATGATAAAGGTATATGTAAGGTTGTGCCATATTTGAATATCTATTTTTAAACTCCTGTGCTATTAATAAAGCATTGTTCAAATCGTTAATTGATATGTAAACTCTTATGGTATCTGAATAAAGAATAGGATCTGGAGTTTTTTTTAAAGCTTTTAAACAGTAATCTCTTGCAATGTTAGGTTGAGAGTCTTTGTGGTATGCACACATAAGGTAATCCAAGTAAACGTTAGAAGCAAAAGATAAAAATGGAATCAGTAAGAATAAAATCAAATTCATTAGAGGCTCCTATGTATAAGTACAGGCACCTGCAGCATTTTTAGGAGCTCGGAAGTAGTGCTCCCCATTAGGACCCTTTCTAAGCTAGAAAGTCCACGAGAACCGAGAATGACTAAATCTGGATTTTCCTTATCTACATAATTTATTATGCCTTTTGCTGGACTTTCGGAAGCTTGAATAATGTAGCTTGCATCCATACCCACTTCCTTTAGCTCTTGAATAAGTTTTTCCAGATGCTGTTGTTTTTCTTGCCTATATTGTTCTGTTATTGCATCTTTTATACTGTCTATTAAAGGTAAATCAATAGTTTCTTCTATATGAACTATTACTACTTGCGGAGAGAAAGGTTTTAAGAATTCTAAAGAGAACTTAAAGGCTTGATAGGAGTTTTTGGAAAAGTCGTAAGCAATACAAACTTTCTTAATGTTCTCTATCTCCTTTCCTTTCAAAATTAAAAGAGGCTTTTTGGTATACTTAGCTACCTTTTCTGTAGTGGATCCTATCAATATTTTTTCCACCAGACTCTTCTTGTGAGCAGCTAATAGAAGCAGATCAAATTCAGCTTCCTTTGCAAGTAAAATTTCGGCAGCATCACCAACTTCTGCAATAATTTGAGCATCTATGGGTTTTAGATAAGTTTTTAATGCTTCTAACTTTGCTTTTGCCTCTTCTAGTTTATTTTTTTGCATTTGAGATATTAGTTCGAGATCTACCACATTCATTCCAAAGCTTTCGGGATATGGAATATAAAGCACAGGAGATACAGTATTGATTATGGTTAACTGAGCACTATGAGCCTGAGCTATAAGCTTGGCAAGTCTTATTAATGGATTTGTAACCTCCGTGAAATCTACAGCAACCAGAATCTTCATTTAGTTATAACCCCCTTTAGATGCAAGTTTAGTAGTTTTTCAAGGAAAGAGTACAGGTAAGGTGTAGCCGAAAGTATATCTGTCCCCTTTTTTAGGCCATTTGTCAAGTCAACTAATCCACCAGCCTCTTTTACTATAATTATGCCCGCACATACATCCCAAGGATTTAACTCAAACTCTACAACACCATCGAATATACCTTCTGCTAAAAAGCATAAATCAACAGCAGCAGCCCCAGGCCTTCTCATAGAACCAACTTTATCAAATATTGATTTAAATACATTCCAGTATATATCTAAATTCCTGTTTGCTCTAGAAGGAAAGCCATAAGCAACGCTGCATCTTTTTAATTGATCATTCTTACCTACATGAATCTGTGTTCCATCCTTCCAAGCACCTAAACCTTTACCTGCCCAGTACAGAGTGTTAAAGTAAGGAAGATATACAGCCCCTGCTAAAGGCTCTCCTTTGTAAGCAAATCCTACCGATGTTCCGAAGATTGGAAAACCAGATATGTAGTTTTTAGTACCATCTAATGGATCTATATACCATACGTAATCACCTTCATCTTTTCCACCGTGTTCTTCTCCTACTACATCATGATCTGGGAAGTTCTTAAGTATATAATCACGAATTATGTCTTCCGATGTTTTGTCAACGTAACTCACTATATCTTTTTCCGCTTTCTCTTGAATACCACATTGGTCTACTTTTTTGAAGTTTTCTCTTAAAACCAGCCCACCTAAAAGTGAAGCTTCTTTTGCTACTTTAACTATACGCTCAATCCCTATCATCTAAAACCTCTATTCCCGGCAACATATTTTTTTCCAAAAGTTCTAAAAAGGCTCCTCCTCCTGTAGATACAAAGTCTATGGCACTGTATACACCAGCTTTGTGTATTGCATGGTCTGTATCTCCACCACCAGCTATCGATAAAGCTGGAGATTCTGCTATTAACTTTGCTACATGAAACGTGCCATCTTTGAATCTATCATACTCAAAAGCGCCCATAGGACCGTTCCAAATTATAGTTTGGGCATCTGATAATACCTCTTTTACGAGCACAACGGATGCCGGTCCAATATCCAACCCCATCCAATCTTGAGGTATTTCTTGCCAAGCTACAACTTTTGTAGGCGTACTGTCTGATAGATCCCTACCTATGACAAAATCTACAGGCATGTAAAACTTTACTTTCTTTTCCTTAGCTAGATTCGTTATTTCTTTTGCGGTATGGCACAAATCATCCTCTATTAGGGAACTGCCCACATGGTAACCCATAGACTTTATAAAAGTAAAAGCCATTGCACCACCTATGAAAATTTTGTCTACGCGATCTAAAAGGTTTCTTATCACACCAAGCTTTGTGGAAACCTTTGCTCCACCAAGGATTGCAACCACAGGTCTTTGAGGATTAAGCAAAGCTTTTTCAAAAAAGGAAACTTCCTTTTCTAACAGAAATCCCATAACTGCTGGTTTTAGGAATTTGGCTACGTGATAAACCGATGCATGCTTTCTGTGAGACGTACCAAAAGCATCATTCACATAAACATCTCCCAGTTTGGCGAGTTCCCTAGCAAAGCTCTCATCCCCCTTTTCTTCTTCAGGATAAAATCTAACATTTTCAAGCAATAGGATTTCACCCTCTTTTAGATTTTCTATAGCAGAATGCACTTCAGGCCCTATACAATCTTTTACAAACTTGATTTCCCTGTTTATTAATCTAGACAATCTTTTAGCCACAGGTAAAAGGCTGTATTCTGGACTTTTTACACCCTTTGGTCTCCCTAAATGAGATACTAGTATTA
>JBEPZX010000006.1:0-80585 GCA_041640635.1 Aquificaceae bacterium | reverse complement strand
CTTTGGGAGTATGAAAAGGAGAAATGATTGATAATGAACTTTTGTCTATCCTTGCATGTCCTATATGTAAAGGTAGTTTAGATTATATCCAGGAAAAGGATGTCTTGGTATGCCAAAACTGTAAGGTATTTTACCCAATAGAAGAGGGTATACCACTCCTAACTAAGGAGTATGCAAAACCTCTTGCAGAGCTTGAGTGAGCTCTTCTTGGTTCTTTGCCTTTACAACACCTTGTATATCCGTATTGGATCCAAAGTGTATGTAAGTTACCATAGGTCGCTCGTGTAGATTTTTATACTCAATCCACATTTTATAGTCTGATAGACTATCACCTATGTAAACCGCCTTTGAGAGATTCATGGAGCTAATGCAGAAATAAAGAGCATATGGATGCGGTTTTCTAAGATTGGGATCCTCTATGGTATCATCATCCACTATGCAATCAAAGTATTTAAACAGATCAAATCTTTCGAAGGCGTATGTGAGATCTTGCCTTGGTCTACCCGTAAGAATACCAAGTTTTAAGTTTTTTTCCTTTAAGCTTTTGAAAAAGTCGTGGTTCAGGATAAGTCTTTCCTTATCCCTCAGGCTTTTGTATGTGTTGTCAAAGGTTCGTATAACGTCCTCTAGATTAGCGTCCTTACCAAAGTGTCTTATTACGTGAAGTGTTGCCAGATAGTCGTTGTTTATACCACTCTCAAATTTTAATCTTCTAACTTCATTTATATCCAGCTCTTTATTTAGGAAAAATTGCGCAGTTTCCTTTATGCAATAATGGTAAGAGTTGCTGACATCTATTATTACACCGTCTACGTCGAATATTACACCTAGGTGCATAGTTGGCTAGACTTGGAAAGTAAAAACTTCATAAACTTACTTGCAAGAAATGTGGGTCTAGAACCTTCTGGATGGATTATGTAATACCACCTGCTGGCATTGAATCCTTTAATTTTTACCTCGACAATATTCCCAGCATCGAGATCCTTTTGTAGTATGCCTTTTGATAAAAAGCTTGCACCGTATCCTAATTTAACCATACTAAGTATAGACCTTCCGCAGTTTATTTCTACTTTAATTCTGAGCTTTTCAAAGATTATGCCCAGCTCATCAAGTTTTTCTTTAACTACTCTGCGTGTTCCAGAACTTGGTTCTCTAAATATTAGGTCCACTTCGTAGAGTTCTTCTGGCTCTATGACACCCTTTTTTGCAAAGGGATGCTCAGGATAAGTAAAGAAAATAACATCGTCGCTGAACCATTTTACGGAAGCAAACTTATCGGATGGCTCTCTTTCTATGATACCCACATTTAAAACACCCGATGTCAAACCTTCCTCTATTTGTTGTGAATTTTCCACAAAAACCTTAATGTTTATATTGGGCATCTGTAGATGAAACTCCACTATAAGTTCTGGAATTAGGAACTCACTCAGCGTTGTACTTATACCTATGAAGAGCAAATCTTTAAAATCCTTTTTTATCTTTGCCATTTCTTCCATTAGACTTTCGTAGTCACCCAGTAAAGCCTTAGCAGCCTGATATATCCTATGCCCTTCGTCGGTTAGAACGATCTTTCCGCCTTGTCTTTGAAACAACCTGGCACCTACTATTTTTTCTAAAGCTTTTATTTGCTGAGTAACGGCAGGTTGAGTTATATAGAGTATTTCCGATGCTCTTGAAAAGCTACCAAGATCTGCTACAGCTACAAAAGTTTTTAGCTTGCTAATGTCAATCATACGAATCTAATTATAAAATATAAGACTTACTTATGACAAATATAAGTTTTTCTTATCCTTTATCTATTTGGATGTTTAAAATCATTTTATTTATTGACAAACCTATTAGCTTTAAACATATAGCTATGGTAGAAATTCCTTTGGAACTGGCTCAGAAGTGTGTAAAATGTGGTCTTTGTAAGTCAGTCTGTCCAACATATCCAATCATAGAAGAAGAACGGGGTTATGCGCGTGGAAGATTAGCTCTTGCTGAAATGGTTATAAACGGTGAATTGGTCCTCGATAAAGAAATAGCCGAGCAGTGGGACCAGTGTGCTATGTGTAGAAGATGCGAGTGGATTTGCCCAAACGATGTGCATTATAAAGACATAATGGTCAAGGCTAAAGAACTTCAGAAAGAAAAACTTGGTTCATCCCTTGTAAAGAATATAGGGTTAAAAAGCTTAGAACTACTTCAGTCCAATGTAGGGAGAAAAGTAACTACCCTTATGGGTAAAGCTTTATCTTTGTTACCTAACAAAGAAATAAAAGTTCCTTTCCCAACAGGTGCCGTAAAGTTTATGCCAAAACCATCTGCAAAAGCATTTGGACTTAGAGGGAAAGTGTTTAAGGCAGAGGAAGAGAAAGCGAAACTTCTTTTTTTCACAGGTTGCATGGTAGATGCCTTTTATGGTAAAACTGGAGAGAATGCTATAAAGGTTCTAAATAAAGCAGGTTATACAGTTATAGTTCCTGAAGATATAAGGTGTTGTGGAGCGCCACACTACTACTCTGGAAATACAGACGCTTTTGAGAAATTAAAGAATCACAACATAAAGGAGATGGCAAAATACCATTACGATGCTGTAGTTGTAGTATGTCCTACATGTGGTGGTGCTCTACAGGAAGATTACTGTTTAGATAAAAAAGTTTATGAATTTGCAGAATTGATCTTTGATAGTTCACTAAAGTTTAAAGGAAACAAGGAAAGGGTTACTTTTCATGTACCTTGCCACTCTTATTCTGCTATGAAAGTTAAACCGGATGTTTTTTACGGCACTATTAAGAAAGTTGATAATGATACTCTAATCGAAGCGGAAAAAGCTCAGTCTTGTTGTGGATTCGCTGGCTTGTTTTCTGTAACACAACCAGATCTGGCTAACCAAATACAAAAGGAAAAAATCGAAGATCTAAAAAAGACGGAAGCTGATATTGTTTTAACAGCATGTCCTGGATGTGTTCTAAACTTACGAGATGGAGCCAAAAAGTTCAAAACTGGTCAAAGAGTTATGCATTTAGCCGATTATCTAGGGGAGAGACTAGAAACAGATTCTAAAAACGAAGAATAGACCTTATTTTTTCGGACAAGGAAGGACCATAAGATACTCCTTCTTCTCCAAGTTCTTTTGCTAACTTTAAGAGTAAGTCTCTTGTCTTGGAATTTATATCTTTTGGCACTTGTATACGAAGGTTTACAACCAAGTTCCCCCTTGTATTACCTGTAGGGTATCCAAGCCCTGGTAAAGTCTTAGTCGAACCGCTTTCTGTACCTGGTTGGATAAATATTTCAACTTCTTTACCCTCCAATGTAGGGACTTTTAAAGTCCCACCTAAGACAGCTAATGGGAAAGATATGAGTTTTTCCAAATGTAAATCTTTGCCAACTTTTTTAAATACTTGGTGAGGTTTTAGCATTATCCTCACGTAGAGATCTCCACTTTCGCCTCCCCTTTCTCCGTAATGTCCAAAGCCCAAAACTTTTAAAACATCACCATCGTCAGTCCCAGGTGGAACACTTATCTTTACAGCGCTGTGTTTTGCTATTCTTCCTCTTCCACCACATGTAGGACAAGGATTTTTTATAATGTATCCTCTTCCTTTGCATACAGAACAAGGTCTTGGAAAACTGAAGATACCGCTTACACGTCTTCCTGTACCGTTGCAAGCTTGGCACTGCTCTTTTTGTAATTCTCCATAAAAACCCCTTCCACTACACGTAGGGCAGTCTATCCATCTTTCATACTCTAATTCTTTTTCACAACCGAATGCACCTTCTTCCAGGGAAATTTCAAGTTTTAATCTTATATCGCCTCCTTTTCTTGGTTTAGGTTGTCTTCTAACTCCATGAAGTATGCTCTCTACAAATTCATTTATGTACTCTAAAAAGTCCTTATACTTCTTTTCATCACCACTGCTGAGTATGTTATCGTATTCTTGTCTCCTTGTTTCATCAGACAGAACATAATAAGCTTCGTTTATCTCTCTAAAAATTTCCTTTGCCTTTGGGTCTGGATTTACATCAGGATGCCACTCCTTGGCAAGTCTTCTGTATGCTTTTTTTACTTCTTCTTGTGTGGATTTCCTATCTACACCTAAAACTTCATAATAGTCCTTTATTTTTGGCATTTTTAAAGCTTGGCGGAGAGGGCGGGATTCGAACCCGCGGTACGGGGATTACCCGTACACAGCATTTCCAGTGCTGCACCTTCGGCCACTCGGTCACCTCTCCTAAATATCCACAATTAATTATAATTATAAGCTATACGTATATTTCTTGCGTAAGCTCGCCTGAAAACTCCAACCTGTCTTTAATTGCCTTACCTCGCATACTATTAGCAGGTATTTCTTCTACGCCATCTGGTTTGTAGATTTTTATTGAATTATCATCGATTTCTATTTTTTCAGGTAAATCTCCACTCTTTGTTAATATAGCTTTATTCTTAAGATCCTCTTTATTAAATATTTTGCTCATTGGTTTTTCCTCCTTTTTGTTTTAAAATTTAAACTTACACTTTGTTTATAAGTATGGAATTGATCAGGTCAATGTATAACAATCAGTTTATGGGTAAAATAGTCATAAAAGGTGCAAGGCAACACAACCTCAAAAACATTGAATTAGAAATACCTAAGTATAAACTTGTGGTTATAACAGGTCCTTCAGGTTCTGGAAAGTCCACACTAGCTTTTGATACCATATACGCAGAAGGTCACAGAAGGTATGTAGAGTCCCTATCTTCTTACGCAAGACAGTTTTTGGGTATGATGGAAAAGCCTGATGTGGATGTGATAGAAGGACTATCCCCCGCCATAGCCATAGACCAAAAAACCACATCCAAAAATCCCCGATCCACCGTAGGAACAGTCACCGAAATATACGACTATATGAGGGTTCTGTGGGCAAACATAGGAAAATCCCAATGTCCCATATGCTCCAGACCACTGGAAGGACTGTCAGCACACGAAATACTCCAGAAGCTGTGGGAGCATTACAAAGACAGGCGCATAGTTATTCTGTCCCCTTTAGTGAGAGGGAAAAAGGGAGAGTTTAGAGACACCTTTAGAGACTTAGATAGAATGGGATTTTCTAGAGTCAAGGTGGACGGTCAGTACAAGAGGGTTTTGGAAGTTCCACCTTTAGAAAAGAATAAAAAGCACAACATAGATGTAGTTATAGATAGGCTAGTTTTGGAAGAAGAGGAGAGAGCCAGATGCCTCAATGCCATAGAGAAAGCCTTAGAACTTTCCGGTGGGCTTGTCAAAATCGAAGATGTAGAGAGCTCCAAAGAGGAAGTATTTAGCGAAAAACTCACGTGTCCAGATCACGGCTTTTCCATACCCGAAATTTCACCTCGCCTATTTTCTTTCAACTCCCCTTATGGTGCATGCCCTACATGTAAGGGTTTAGGAATAAAGTGGGAGATAGATATAAAGCTTCTTGTAGACGAATCAGAGAGAGCGGTAGACGCTATAAAGATAACAGACTCAACTTACTTTAATTACCTTAAGTATCCCATCTTGAACACTCTCAGGAGACTGGGTTACGATCCAAGGACTCTATTTAAAGAACTACCACAGAGCGTAAAGAGCTTTATTCTTTATGGAGGCACTTTGGAGGGATCAGAGTTCGAAGGTATAATTCCGCACTTAGAGAGAAGATTCATGGAAGAGATAGATTCAGAGAAGATAAGAGAAGAAATAGAAGAGTTTATACGGGAGAAGGTGTGCCCTACCTGCAGAGGTTCACGCTTAAGAGAAGAAGCGCTCGCTGTCAAGGTTATGGAGAAAAGTATATGGGATATAGTACAACTACCTATAAAGCAAGAGGTAGATTTTTTTGAAAGCTTGCTTAAGAATCTATCTGGGAAGGATCTGATCATAGGAGAGAGACTCATAAAGGAAATCTTGGATAGACTAGGATTTCTCTTAAATGTAGGTTTAGATTATCTAGAACTTTCGAGAAGCGCCACAACCCTCTCAGGTGGCGAGATGCAGCGTATAAGACTTGCCACTCAGATAGGTTCCAAACTCACAGGTGTTTTGTATGTCCTAGATGAACCTTCCATAGGTCTCCATCCAAGAGATACGGAAAAACTCATAAATACACTCAAAAGCCTGAGAGACCTTGGAAATACCGTAATAGTAGTGGAGCACGATCCAGAAACCATAATGGCAGCTGACTGGATTATAGATATGGGTCCTGGAGCTGGAAAAAACGGTGGTCAAGTGATAGCTCAAGGAACTGTTGAAGATATTAAAAACTCCAAAAATTCATTAACTGGCATGTACCTTTCCAAGAAGCTTTACATAGAAGTTCCAAAGAAGAGAAGATCCCTTGGCAACCTCTTCCTAAAGGTAAAGCGAGCGAGACTACACAACTTAAAGAACGTAGATGTAAACATACCATTAGGCTTGTTTGTTTGTATAACAGGTGTGTCTGGAAGTGGAAAATCCACACTCATATACGACATACTTTGGAACTATGCAAGAGCTCTCTTTTACGGAAGCGGTGTTTCTATAGAAGGATTTGACTCCATAGAAGGGCTCGAACACTTTGAGAAGGTCATAAATGTGGACCAATCTCCCATAGGTAGAACACCGCGCAGCAATCCTGCAACCTACATAAAGGTTTTCGACTACATAAGGGAGCTCTTTGCCTCTACACCAGAAGCGAAAGCTAGGGGATACACAGCGGGTAGGTTTTCCTTTAATGTAAAAGGAGGAAGATGCGAAGCATGCCAAGGTGAAGGTGTGATAAAGGTAGAGATGCACTTTTTACCTCCAGTTTACGTTACTTGCGACGTTTGCAAAGGAAAGCGATACAATAAAGAGACCTTAGACGTAACATACAAAGGGAAAAACATATCCGATATTTTAGAACTGACAGTAGACGAGGCTTACGAATTCTTTTATCACCACACTCCTATAAGACGGAAACTGGAATTCTTAAAAGATGTAGGACTAGGTTACATAAAACTAGGACAGCCAGCTACGACCCTTTCAGGTGGCGAAGCGCAGAGGATAAAATTAGCCAGGGAGCTCTCTAAAAAGGAAACAGGTAAGACCCTTTACCTTTTGGATGAACCAACCACAGGTCTACATATGGACGATGTAAAAAAGTTAATAGATGTGCTTCAGAGACTTGTAGAGAAAGGTAACACAGTAGTTGTTATAGAACACAACTTGGATGTTATAAAGTGTGCTGATTGGATTATAGACCTTGGACCAGAAGGTGGGAAGGATGGAGGTTACATAGTAGCGCAAGGCACTCCAGAAGATATTGCCAAAAATCCAAACTCATACACAGGTATGTATCTCAAAAAGTATTTGAGTTAATCTTTTCATACTCTATTTGCTGCTGGGCTAACTTATACATTATCAAAAAGGTGGGAAGCATAGCATCCCAAAAGAATGTAAATATCCCGCCGATAACTTGTATGTTAAGGGCAAGTAAAAAGGACAATACGAGAGGGTTTTCAAGCTTGCATCTGAATAAGTTCAAATAATAAGAAATCATAATCCAAATTATCCCCAAAGTTCCTAGAAGACCTTTTTCCACCAGTTCGCTAACTATAAATATGGATTCATATTGGTTTATAACGGGATTAGTTTCAAACCTTTTCTTCGGTTCTATGCCATGTCCGATTAGTAAGGTTAAAAAGTTACCTTCTTTTATGTCCTCCTTTATAATATGAAGGCCTTGCTTGAAAAGTCCCCATCTTCCACTAGACATTTTATCTAACGTCTCATCGTCTAGAACCTTTTCTCCTTTTATAACTTGGTAAACCGCTTGGAATCTATAATCTTTTTCTATAAGAAAAACTGTCAATATGGAGGCACTAAGAAAAAACACACCTAATAGAAAAATTACCAATTTCTTACTAACTCTATTTCTAAAAAGCCACAGAGTAATTATTGAATTAGCCATAAAAACAAGGTAAGCGCTTCTCCTAAAGCTTAAAAAAATAACAAACGAAAAAAGGAAGAACAAAACAAGATAAAATTTTTTTCTTGTATACAAATATAGAGCAAGACTTGAGAAAGCAAAAAGAATGTAAAGATTGCCTACTTCGAAAACACCACCCCAAATAGGAGCTGGCAAGCCAAATTTGTTCATCTTATACATAACAACAGGCAACACCAAAAGACCCAAGACAACTAAAAGCTTGTTAGCCTTGTAGAAATCCACCTTAAATCTTTCACCTAGGACATAAGACAAAAAAGGTAATAAACTTCTCTCTACACCTTTTCCAAGATCCTTAAATGCATAAATAACTGTGGAAAGTAAAGTTGGCACGGCATATAGAATAAGAGGAATACTTAAGTTACCTAAGTTTACTCTTCTTTCTTTTAATGCTCTGTAAGAATAAAACAGCAGAAAAAGTATTAAGAAAGCTTCGTAAACAGTTATGGACAGAACCATGCTTATCAAGAGAATGTAAAACATTAATTTGATTATACTTTAATACTATGGAGCCAAAAAAAATTGATTACTTGATAAACTCCCTTGGATATCAAGAAACACTTAAAAAGGATAAAAAGGAAGCAGCTAAGGAGTTTGAAGCTATATTAATTAAAGAGTTCCTAAAAGAAGCTTTTAAACCTATTTTGGAAAACAAATCCTTTCAGAGTAAACTTTACTATGACACCTTCTTAGAAAACATAAGTAAAAAACTTGCTGAAGCTGGAGGTGTAGGAATAGCAAAATTCATATTGGATAACTGGAAGGATGAAAAGGCTAAGTAATTTTTCTTCTTTCATAGTTATGGATATTCTACAAAAAGCAAGTTTGCTCGATGATGTAGTGCATATGGAAATTGGTGAACCTGATTTGGAGCCATCACCAAAAGTAATTCAAGCGTTAGAAAAAGCGATAAAAGATAAAAAATTCTATTACACTTCATCGCTTGGTTTGCCAGAGTTACGAGAAGCAATATCTCAACATTACTGGAATTACTATGGAATTGATGTGTCACCGGAAAGAATAGCAATTACCGTGGGAACTTCTGGAGCTTTTTTGGTGGCTTATAGCATTGTTATGGATTTTGGAGATAAAGTAGCACTAGCAGATCCATCGTATCCATGTTACAAAAACTTTGCCTATATGTTAGGTATTGAGCCAGTTTTTGTGCCAGTGGACGAATCTACCAATTACCAAATAACATTTGATATGCTGAGAGATTTGGATAACATAAAAGCTCTTCATATATCTTCACCATCAAATCCAACAGGAACTTTGTATGATGATAAAACACTCAGAGATTTGTGTGATTTTTGCGAAAGCAGAGGGATTTATCTTATATCAGATGAAATATACCACGGTCTTGTTTATGAAAAAAGGGAGAGAACAGTTCTTGAATTTTTTGACAAAGCTATAGTTATAAATGGATTTTCTAAGTTTTTCTGCATGCCAGGATTTCGCTTAGGGTGGATGGTTTTGCCTCAAGAGCTAGTAAGAAAGGCTGAAATAGTCTTGCAAAATCTTTACATTTCTGCACCTACACTCAGTCAGTACGCAGCCATTCATGCCTTTGATTACGAACACTTAAAAAATGTGAAAAGCGTATTTAAAAGAAGGAGAGATACCCTCTATCAGGGCATAAAGGAAGTCTTTGACATAAAGGCAAAACCTGAAGGGGCTTTCTATATATGGGCATCAATAGAGAAGTATTCAGAAAATTCTTACGCTTTTTGTATGGATTTGTTAGAAAAAACTAAGGTGGCTATAACCCCTGGTATAGATTTTGGAAAAAACAATACAAAAAAGCATATTAGACTTGCTTACACAAAGGATGAAAAAGTTTTACTTGAAGGCATAAGAAGGATAAGACATTACGTAGAAGAACTTAAAAGAGAATTCCATAAAAGTAATCCGTGATGATAGCCAAGTATATCTTCACAAGCTCTCTCTGGATGCGGCATAAGACCAAACACATTGCCCTCTTTGTTGCAAACACCTGCTATGTTGGATACGGAACCATTGGGGTTGGCTTCTTGTGTAATTTCTCCGTCCTTAGTGCAGTACCTTAATACAATCTGGTTATTTTCTTCCAAGGTTCTTAGTACCTCTTCGTTTACATGATATCTACCCTCTCCATGAGCTATAGGAAGAGTTAAAACTTCACCTATTTCCAAATCTTCTGTAAAGGGTGTCTTGGTACTTTCTACTCTCAAATACACATCCTTACAAACAAATTTTAAGTTATCATTTCTCAGCAAAGCACCAGGTAGCAAATGAAGTTCTGTTAAAATTTGAAAACCGTTGCATATTCCTATCACATACTTACCTTTTTGTGCAAATTCATAAATAGCGTATGCAAGTGGCGTCTTGCTTGCTAAAGCTCCAGCTCTTAAGTAATCTCCAAAAGAAAAACCACCTGGGATAATTACGCAATCTACATCTTTTATGTTTCTCTCTCTGTAATCTATGAATCTAACGGGTTTGCCTAGTATGTCTCTTATGACGTAATAGGTATCGTAATCGCAATTGGATCCGGGAAACACGCATACACCAAATTTCATAAAGGCAATTATAACATGGTCTATTTGAATATATGCTACTTAATAATTTACTGTCAATCTAACACAAAACCTTTTTTAATAAGCTGAACCTTAAACTTATACTGAGAAGGTTTTTATTGTGGAAATATATGGGATGTTTGAGCCTTTCGTCAATTGGATAACATTGTCGCCTATCTAAAATACCACTAAATAGTCACGGTGTATTACTTCTTCTTTATTTGTTTTTAGTATGCTCTTAACTTCTTCTCCCCGTTTTCTTAATATCTTTTTTATTTCTTCTGAAGAGAAGTTCACTTTACCCTTTCCGATTAGGAATCCATCCTCACTTAGTATACTTACCGTATCACCTTTGCCAAAGTAGCCTTCTACTCTTACCACACCCGCTGGTAAAAGACTTTTACCAGACTTTAAAGCTTTACACGCTCCGTCATCGATGTAAAGAGCTCCTTTTGTCTCTTCCATCATAGCTATGGCTCTCTTTTTTTGTTTTAATGGATCTTTTTTAGCTTCTATTAACGTCCCCTTAGTTGTTAGATCCCTTATGTGGATAAATTCTTCATCCTTACCCGTTATTATCACGTTAATTCCAATACTACTTGCTATTTTGCTTGCCAAAAGTTTACTATACATTCCGCCAGTACCAAACAAGGAGCTTTCTTTTTTAACTAGCTTAAAAGCGTCGTCTATGTTTTTTACGTGATTCACTATATTTCCATTATCATCTCTTAAACCACCTGCTGTAGATAAAAAGACTACGAGCTCTACATCCATCATAAAAGCCGTATGAATAGCTAAAAAGTCATTATCTCCAAAAATTAGCTCAGATACGGCTACTGCATCGTTTTCGTTTATAACGGGAACTATTCCCATGCTCAGCATACGCTCCATGGTAGATTTTGCCGTTTGGAACTTGAAGTTTTCCCTGAAAACATCAGAAGTTAAAAGAACTTGAGAGGGTATTAACCCGTAATTGGTAAATATGGTATCGTATATGTGCATAAGGTAAGCTTGCCCTACGCCAGCAATAGCTTGCTTTAAAGAAATATCTTTAGGTTTCTCTTTTAGGTTTAATTTTTTCACACCGCATAGTACTGCTCCCGAAGAGACAATTAAAATTTCATCACCCTTGCTTTTAAGTACCTTTATAGCCCTGGCTAGGTTAGACAAAAAACCAAAGTCTATATCACCTTCATCAGTTTGTATGAGGTTTGATCCTACTTTGAACAAAATTCTCATCTTACGTAGTTGTGTAAAATGCCCTTACTTACAAAATCTGATACTTTTGGATTGGTAGATTCCATAATTTCCCTAGGTGTTCCTATCTGCAATATTTTCCCACTATCCACAATGGCAATCCTGTCCGATATCGTAAAAGCTGTTATTAAGTCATGAGTAACTACTATAGATGTAGTGCCTACTTTTCCCCTTAGGTTTAGTATGAGTCCATCTATAAGTCTACTAGTCACAGGGTCAAGTCCTGATGTTGGTTCGTCATATATTATCAATTCTGGGTCAGTAGCTATGGCTCTAGCTACACCAACACGTTTTTTCATACCACCAGAAAGCTCAGAAGGATAGAGATCTAAAACATCTTCCTCCAAACCTACTAATCTTAGTTTCTCAATAGCCAGAGACCTAAGCTCACTATAGCGCATGCTAGTCTTTTCCAAGTAATAAAAAACTACATTTTCCCATACAGTTAAACTATCAAATAAGGCTGATTCCTGGAATACGTAACCTATTTTTTTTCTCAATTGATCCAACTCTTTAAAGCTGAGTTTTGAAAGATCCTTTCCAAAGACCTCTACACTGCCACTACTAGGTTGCCATAATCCTACAATACACTTAGTTATTGATGTTTTACCACTCCCACTACCACCCACTATACTGAATATTTCACCTTTGTAAACTTCTAAATTTATATCTTCCAGTATTTTCCTTCCAAGTATTTCCTTATATAAGTTGGTAATTTTAATGACAGCTGTATTCATGCGGATTTGAGAGCCTCAAGCACAGCTAAATCAAGATCTACGGCTTTCCTTAGATCTCCTGTATGAACAAATGGGATAGTTCCTACAATTGTAGCTCCTGGGAATAGGTTATTCTCTACACGGTCTATTCCAATCTCAAAAACCGAAACGGGAAACTTCACCGATTCTATCTTCTCAATGAGAAGCTCTGCAGATCCATAACAAGAAAGCGCCTTGTCGGGAGCGAAAAGCATAAGACTAGCCTTCTTGGTTTCGCGTAAATTCTTATCGCTCGTAGAGTTTGAGCTAACAGCTACTCTTATCCTTCTTTCATCTATAGGATAAACCCAAGACACAAATGCTAAATGCACTTCATTATCTTGGGAAACACTTCCTAAAACTACTGGAAAAACATTCATATCTCTCATAAGATCTATAAGGTCTCTTGGTAACATTTTTTTACCTCCTATCACTTATTTTCATAAAAGTATAAACCCTTTGAATAGTGGTTACAAAAGAGCCTATAAAAATTATCAAAACTCCTAACTCCACAGCACCTAAAAGCACACTTATTAAAAGAATTATCCATCTTTCAGGTCTTTCAAAAATGCCTACTTTTAGATCGTATCCTAAACCTTCTGCTCTAGCTCTTGTGTAGCTTACACTGAATGAAAAAAGAATAGCCAAAATACACATAAGGGACATTATCCCCTCAAACCTGAAGGTTAGAGCTATAAAGGGGAACGCATCGGAAAATCTGTCCAATACAGAGTCTAAAAAAGCTCCAAAGGTAGTATTTTTGTTATACTTGCGGGCCAAACTACCATCACAAGCATCGGCTAATGCACCTAAAGTAAGAAATAGCAGTGCCATCAAATCTTGATTTATATATAAAAAGTATGAACCAACGATTACTAGAAAGAAACCTAATACAGTTATAAAGTTAGGATGAATTTTAAACTGATGTAAGAGGGAAACAATGGGATCTAATCCTCTTTCAAGGTAAGGTTTTAGCTCCTTTACTATTTCACTCATGGCTTTTGCAGACGGCGAGGGAGGGATTCGAACCCCCGGTGGGGCATGAAACCCCACAGCGATTTTCGAGACCGCCCCGTTCGACCACTCCGGCACCTCGCCTGATACACTGATTACACATCAGATCTGTTCCAGGATTATATTACCATCTTCAACTTTTGCGATCTCAGGAGAGCCCAAAGATTTTCTATCTTCATCGCTCATGATAGCTACCTTTTTGCCTATTCTAATTTGTTGGGGTAGCATTTCTAATGCCACAACGACACACGACTCATCTCCGAGTGCTCCGGCAAAAGCCATACCTCTCAACTTTCCCATAACAATAATATTACCAGAAGCTACTACTTGAGCGTCTTTATTCACATCTCCAAGCACCAAAATGTCACCGTTATGTTCAATCTTTTGACCAGATCTCAAATGCTTTCTTACAACAAGAAGCCTGCCCTTTATTTGAGATTTTTTGGATTGGAGTGTTCTAACGTTTTGCATCTTATCAGATAAGGACTCTTCTAATTTTTTTAATTCATCTTCTGTTAAGTATTCCTTTCCATCTATAAGAAAGTAGCTGTTGTTAAACAGTTTAGATGACAGTTTTTCCTTTATCTCCTTTGAAAGGGTATCAAAATCCCCCCTTTCTTTTATCTTTATCAATACAACTGGTAAGGTAACACCTTTTATTTCAATCATCTTTTCATTTGGCTCCGGGGGAGGGACTCGAACCCCCAACCTGGTGGTTAACAGCCACCCGCTCTGCCCGTTGAGCTACCCCGGATTTTTAAATATTTTACATAATATAAATGAAAAAGGCAAGAATATGTATTAAATTTTAACTTCAATGAAGGACATTTTTACTCTCTCTTTTCTTGTGATATCGTATAACTTTCTTCTTTACTTTTTTTCGAAGGAGTATGGTTTACCACTTTTCCCAAATGACAAATGGGGATACATAATACTTTTTTCGTATAACTCCGCTTTATACCTTTCCTGGTTGTTTGGTGAAAGAAAAACTACAGTAGGCTGGATAGCTTACCTTTTTGTATCTCAACTAGCTTTCTTCAGCGTATTTACCCAAGACTTTCTCATCTTTATAAATACATTGCCTTCCTTGGTTTTAACTCTTTCTATCATATGGTTATTTGAATCACCAACTGAAAAAAGAATCAAAGAGCTTATTAGAGAAAAGGAGAAGATCGAAAAGCAATTTATGCAAAATCAGGAAGAAATAAAAAAACTAACGGATAGTATAAATATTAGACAAGAATACATATCCCTCTTGTCTCAGGAAAAGGATGAACTTCTCAATAGAATAGGTCATTTAGAAAAGGAAAGCGAGGAAAAGGACAGACTAAAAGAGGAGTACAATGAGCTTTTAAGGAAGATAAAAGAATCTGAAAATAAGCTTAAAGAATACAAAAACAGATTGGATGCTTTGGTGGAAGCAAACAAGAGGCTTTTTTCCATGATAGATTCTTCAATAAACAAGTATGAAAAAAAAGACCCCAGTGAGCTCTCAAAACTAAGAAGTGAGCGTAAAAAACTTTTGAAGGAAATCCTGGAGCTTCAAGAGGTACTTGATGATTTGTATAGGAAAAAGGAGAGTCTTGAGGAAGAGAACAAAGAGCTAAAGAAGTTAGCTGAACGTAGAGAAATGGAACTGAGTGTGCTAAAGGTTAAGTTAGAAGAACTAGAAAAAGGTGTGCAAAATAAGATGGATTACTATAAGGAGTTCCTTAATTTCACCTTTGAAAACATAGAATTCAGCGAAGATTTTATCGAAGAGTTCATAAGGTTAGCTCACGAAAAGAAAAGAGAATTTATAAAAGAGCTTTTAATTCTAAATGTTAAAGATGTTACAGAAAAACTACAACCTATGAAAGGTTTAGATGGTATTTTTAAGCTAAGACCAAAGGGTGGTAGAATATACTTTACCTACGGCACAAACAAAAGGTGGAGAGTTATTGGTTCCATAGATACGGAGGATGATAAAGAAAAGGAGAGGTATGTAAGAGACAAGCTTTACCGTAGGTTGATTTAAAATATATACTAAGGAGGAAGTATATGGCACAAATTATCGAGTCATTAAAAAACCTTGAAAAGCTACATTCCCAAAGAGAAAATGTAATAAGTCTATATCTAAGACTATTTCCTGAAGATAGAGCAGATAGGAAATACATAAAAGTCTACAAAGATCTAGTAAAAGCTCAAAAGACAGCATTGGAAAAATCTGGATCTCATGATGAAAACTTAGAAGAGGACTTTAGGAAGATAGAAAACTTTCTTTCTGATGTTGACAATCTCAAAAATGGTAGAGGCGTAGCTATATTTTCTTGTAGTGAAAAAAATGTCTTTGAAGTATTAAAACTACCCTATGTTTACAGAAATAGACTTATGGTATCTAACGTGCCTTTGATAAAGGAAATAGCAGCCATAGACGAAGAATTTGGAAGAGTTGCCATAGTTGTCTTGGATAGAAAACATGCAAGATTTTTCTTGATGGATATTGAAGAAATAAAAGAGGTGGAAGATATATTTGAAGTTTTGGCTACAAGGGCTCATAAGTTTCATACAGGAGGAGCTACTTTAAAAGGAGCTCAGGGAACTATGAAATTCTCTATACCTTCAAGAAAAGGAGCGCCGAATGTAGTACAACATGGCATAGGTGAATACAGATTTAACACTAGGCTGGTTGAAGAAAGACATAGATTGTTTAAAGCTGTAAACGATGCTCTTATGGAAATGTGGAAGGAACTCAAATTCGATAAACTCGTAATAGGTAGTGAAAGAGAAGACATTAAAGAAATAGAAAACTTTTTACACACTTATATCTTGGAAAGGCTTGTAGGTTATATAAATGTAAATCCGGCTTATGTAGATTTAGGTGATCTCAAGAATAAAGTATTGGATCTTCTCATACAAAAAGATAGAGAAGAAGACAAGCTAGCTATAGAAAGATGCAAAGATCTGTTAGGAAGATTATCAGTTTGTGGTACACAACAAGTTTTAAAGATGCTTCAAATAGGAAATGTAAGAGAACTGCTTATTCCAATGGATTACTCAATAGAAGGTTATCTGTGCTCTAAGTCTCATACTCCGAGTGTTGAACCTACTTGCCCTATGGAAGATGATAAGCCCATACCAGTAGCTGATATAGTAAATGAAGCAGTAGAAGTGGCACTGGAAGAAAGAGCAAAGGTAAGGGTTATAGTAGATCCTAATCTACAGAAGGAGATGAAAGAACTTTGTGCCATACTTAGATTTAGTATATGAGCAGAGACCGTGTAATTGTGTTCATAGATGGATCCAATTTATTTCACGCTATTAGGTATTTGAACATAAAAATTGATTATCAGAAACTAGTTAGCTTTTTGGCTAGTGACAGATACCACATAAGGACATACTTTTATGGCGCTGTACCTAAGGAAAAAGATATAAAGAAGAACTCTCCAGAATGGGATAGTTACCTAAGACAAAGAAGGTTTTTAGAAGAACTTTCCTTGCAAGGAATAAAAGTAAAGGTAGCGAACCTAAAAAAGTTACCATCCGGGGAGTTTGTAGAAAAGGAAGTGGACATAATGCTTGCTACAGATATGCTTAGTATGGCTTATATGGATAATTACGATACTGGTATTCTTGTTACGGGAGATAGTGATTTTTCGTATACGGTAGAAGAGATTCAAAGGATAGGGAAACGTATAGAAAATGCATCTTTTAAGAAAACTAGTTCTTACCAATTAAGAAAGGTTTGCGATAAGTTTATTCTGCTGGATGATTATATGGACAGGTTTGTAGTGCAAGAGCAGATTGTAGTTTCACAAGAGTTGAGCTTCTGGGAGAGAATAATAAGTCTTTGGAAAAGAAAATGAATATCTACAGTTTAAAGATAAAAGATGAATGTCTTAAAGGTCTTAGTTGTATAGATTCTCTAGATTACGAAACTGCCATAGCCATAGGTAATTTTGACGGTGTTCATATTGGACATCAGTATCTCGTTAACAGGTTAGTAGAAGAGGCTAAATTAAGAGGTCTTAAACCTGTAATATTGAGCTTTTACCCACATCCTCTAAAAGTCTTATCTCCTGATCAAGCACCTTGCGAGCTAAGCAGTGTATACGAAAGGGCAGATATATTAGCTTCCTTAAATGTATACGCGTGCTTATTTATAAAGTTCACTAAAGAATTTTCCCTAATGAAAGCGGAGGATTTTTTAAAAGATATAGTCCACAGAAAACTAAAATGCAAGTTTCTTTTAGTAGGTTATGATTGGCGTTTTGGATACAGAAGGGAAGGTGAAATAGAGCTTGCCAAAGAGTTAGGTAGGGAGTTAGGTTTCGATGTAAAACTTTCTGAACCTTTCAAGGTAGATGGCCACATAGTAAGTAGTACACTGATCAGACGATTACTGCATACTGGTAGAGTAGAAGAAGTAACAAAATACTTAAAGAGAAGGTATTACTTGCTAAGGAAAGTAGTTAAGGGAGATGGAAGAGGATCAAAAATAGGCTTTCCAACAGCAAATTTAGAAGGAAGCGAAAACCTGTGTTTAAAGGAAGGTGTTTATGCAGTCAGGGTAAATGATGAGCATATAGCGATAGCAAACTACGGTTACCGACCAACCTTTGGAGGGAAAAAAAGGGTGTTAGAGGTTCATATTATACATAAAAGTTTGAATTTATATGGGAAAAAAATAAAGGTAGAATTCTTAGAGTTTTTAAGAGAAGAAAAAAAATTCTCTTCCAGTTTGGATCTAATAAATCAAATAAAAGAAGACATCTCAAAAGTCTTAATTAAGTATGCCTAAAATTTGGTGCCAAACACTTATCCTCTAGAATTATTAAATTTATCTATAGTGTGAATTTTTCATCTATTCTAAACTGTAAGGCTTGCACAATATGCTCCGCTTGAATAATTTCTTCTTGATCCAAATCGGATATTGTTCTAGCCACTTTTAAAACCTTTGCGTAACCTCTACCACTTAGGTGAAACTTTTCAACAGCCATCTTGAGTATGGATTTTGCCTCATCTTTCAAAATACAGTACTTTTCTATTTCCTTTTCTGTCATTCTCGAATTGAATTTAAACCTCCCCTTGAATCTTTCCTTCTGGATGTTTATGGCTCTGGTTACCCGTTCTCTTATGTTTTTGGAACTTTCTCCTTTCTGCATACTAATTAACTCCTCTTTATCTACCGGATCCACCCAAACTTTGATATCTATTCTATCCATAATAGGTCCGGAAAGCTTAGAGTGAAAAGTCTTTAGTTGATTGGGAGAACAAACACAAGGTTTGTATGGATTTCCGTAATTTCCACATGCACATGGATTTGTAGCAGCTATTAGTAAAAATTCAGCTGGGTACGTAATCCTCCCCATAGCTCTAGTGACTGTTATCTTGCCATCTTCCATTGGTTGTCTCAAAGCTTCCAAAGCTTTTCTACTGAACTCTACCATTTCATCTAAGAAAAGAACTCCTCTATGGGCTAAGCTTATCTCACCAGGCATAGGAACACTTCCTCCACCAATCAAGGCAATATCTGAAGTGGTATGATGTACAGATCTAAAAGGTCTTTGAGTTATCATAGGCTCATTTAGTAGACCCGCCACACTGTATATTTTTGTAACTTCTAGCGCTTCCTGAAAATCTGGTGCTGGCAGTATAGTAACTATACGCTTGGCAAGCATACTTTTACCAGATCCAGGAGGACCAACAAGTAAAAGATTGTGAAACCCTGCAGCTGCTACTTCCAAAGCTCGTTTTGCCAAAGTCTGCCCGTAGACATCAGAAATATCTATTGCAAAATCCAAACCTTCACTCAATAACTCATCTATATTAACGCTTGCAGGTTTCCTGTTTAAGTTACCCTTCAAAAATTCAATTACTTCCTGTATTGAATCAAAGCCATAAACCTTAGCGCCTTTTACTATACTGCCTTCTAACTCGTTATCTTTAGGAACGAAAAAAGTATCGAAACCTTGGGATACCAAAGACGCAACTATAGGTAGAACTCCTCGAACGCTATTTATCTTACCATCCAAAGAAAGTTCGCCTAAAAAGATAGTATTCTCTGGAATATCTGCTATGCCTAAAAGGTTCAGTATTCCCAAAGCTATTGGAAGATCATATAAAGTACCTTGTTTTTTTACGTGAGAAGGTGAAAGGTTTACAGTGATGCGCTTAGAGGGTAGATTAATATTTAAGTTCTTAAGACTAGATCTCACTCTTTCTTTTGACTCATTTATAGCTTTATCTGGGAGTCCTACAATGTTAAACTGCGGTAGCCCTGGAGATATATCCACTTCAACGTTTACTAAGAATCCATCTATCCCCAAAATTCCTCCACTTTTTATTCTACAAAACATAGCAGGAGTTATTATAATTTTATCACTTATGGAAACAATAAATACAGTTAGAGGTTTTCATGATATTTTTGGAGAAGATCTATCTAAGTTTAGAAGGGTTTCAAACACTATAAGGGATTTACTCCATCAGTATAATTTTCAAGAAATCATTCTTCCCGTGGTGGAGTTTGCAGAACTATTTCAAAGGAGCATAGGTGAAGTTACGGATATCGTTCAAAAGGAGATGTTTGTATTTGAAGACAAAAAAGGCAGATTGTTAGCTCTTAGACCAGAGGGTACAGCAAGTGCAGTGAGAGCTTACATAAATAATAAGCTTTACGCTTTTAGACCCTACCAAAAGTTGTTTTACGAAGGTCCTATGTTTAGATACGAAAGACCTCAAGCAGGTAGATATAGGCAATTCCATCAAATAGGAGCTGAAATTTTTGGTACACTGGACCCTGTAGCAGATGCTGAGATAATAAGCATTGTGTACAAAACTCTAAAAAAGCTGGGAATAGATGCACACATAGAGATAAATTCCATAGGATGTAAAGTTTGTAGGCCTAGATACAGACAGACATTAGTAGAGTATTTGAATTCTGTATCTGGTGAGCTTTGTCACGTGTGTCTAGAAAGGAAGGACAAAAACCCTTTAAGAGTATTGGATTGTAAGGTTCCAACTTGTAAAGAAGCTGTAAAAGATGCACCCAAAATGATTCAGTTTTTGTGTGACGAATGTAAAACACATTATGAATCATTGAAATCTTTATTGTATACGTTGAACATTCCTTACGTAGAAAACTACAATCTCGTAAGAGGACTTGATTACTATACAAAGACGGTGTTTGAAGCTGTTTCCGAAGAAGAGGATATCACAGTCATAGCCGGTGGAAGGTACGACTATTTGGTAGAAGAACTAGGTGGACCACCTACACCGGCAATAGGCTTTGCAGTAGGTATAGAAAGACTTTCTATGCTCCTAAGAGAAACTCCAAAAGATGATGAACTTTATGTTGTTATTCCGTTTGGAAATGTTGTAGATTATGCTCTTAATGTAAGCAATGTACTTAGAGAAAAGAGGAAAAAAGTAGAGTTTTCTTACAAGAAGGGAAGCTTAAAAAAGCAATTGGAGTTGGCTAACAAGCTAGGTGCATCTTACGTTGTGATAATAGGTGAGGATGAGAAAGAAAAACAAGTGGTTACCATCAAAAACATGCAATCAGGAGAGCAAAGGATAATCAAGATAGGAGATTTATAAGCTCCTTAATATAGATCCAATGCGTAATTTTGTCATTTTTTAAATTCGTCAGTTTTTATAGCTATTTTGTAGGTTAAGCTATTAATCTTCACACATGGAAAGTAGCATTTTTCTGAGTTCTATGGAACTAGGATGATAGAAAATTTTAAATCTTGTGAGTTGCATATAGGTGCATGTAAAAATCTTTTAGAGCTGATGAATTTCCTATACTCGTAGTGTAAAAGTAAATAGGTGTCTTTCAGATTACTTGTTCAAGGATTGTATTAATTCTGTTGTCGTTTCACTTTTTCACTGTGGATAGTGGTTGGAGTATCTCAAGCAATTTTTTAGCAGAATCCTGCTCCGCCTCCTTTTTACTTTTACCTAAACCTATGGTTCTGTAGTCTTTTATACTACATTCTACTTGGAAGGTTTTGTTATGTTGAGGGCCAGTTACACTTATTACTCTATATGAAGGTCTTTCTTTCCATTTCTTTTGTGTGATCTCTTGAAGAATAGTTTTGTAATCTCTCTTATATTCGTGAGATTTAATCTTCTGGATAATCACATCTCTATATAATTTATTGAACAGATCCTTCACATAGTTTAGGTCTTTGTTAGAATCTATGTATATGCTGGCCCACAAAGCTTCAAATACATCAGCCATAATTGATGAATTACTTCTTATGTCAGACTTTCCACCGTTTGCCAGTATGTAAGAAGCTAAATTAAGTTCTTGAGCAAGGCTTGCTAAAAAATCCTCACTCACAAAAAAAGCTTTCATTGGAGCTAGATCTCCCTCTCTTAAATTGCCAAATTCTGAAACTAGTATTTCAACTACGAAGAGATTTATAATAGAATCTCCTAGAAATTCTAGAAGCTCGTAATTCCTTTTCTTATCATCTGATGTATGCGATTTATGAGTTAAGGCCTGAATGAGTATATTTTTATCTCTGAATTTGTATCCGAGACGACTTTCTAAATCATCAAAGCTTTCTGAAGACAATACAGGCATTAGTTCCACCGAAGCCAAAAGAATTGGAGAGAGCTACGTTAACTTGTTTTTGTATAGCTTTATTTGGCACATAATCAAGATCACATTCAGGATCTGGATTCTCTAAATTTATAGTAGGTGGTATATTTCCAAAGTGTATTGTTAACACGCTAGCAATTGCTTCTACTGCTCCGGCTGCACCAAGAAGGTGCCCTATCATGGATTTGTTGGAGCTTACTTTTAATTTGTATGCATGCTCTCCGAAGAGACTCTTTATAGCCAAAGTTTCCGATTTATCGTTTAGTGGCGTAGACGTTCCATGCGCGTTTATATAATCCACCTCTTCTGGTTTTATACCAGCATCGTTCAAAGCTAGCTTCATACACATATACGCACCTTCACCATCGGCGCATGGAGCTGTTATGTGATAGGCATCGTCTGTAGCTCCATAACCAGCGAGTTCGGCGTATATTTTGGCTCCTCTAGCTTTTGCGTGCTCATACTCTTCCAACACCAAAACTCCTGCTCCTTCTCCCATAACAAAGCCATCTCTGTCTTTGTCAAAGGGTCTAGAGGCTGCCTTTGGGTTATCGTTACGGGTGGACAGTGCCTTCATGGAAGCAAATCCAGCTATACCTAGTGGAGTTATGGCGCTTTCACACCCACCAGCTACTGCAATATCTATATCTCCTTTCTGTATTAGTCGCATGGCATCGCCGATGGCGTGGTTTCCTGTAGCACAGGCGGAAACTACACAGTAATTGGGACCCTTAAAACCATGCCTAATAGCTATTAATCCACTTGCCATGTTGGAGATACCGTAAGGTATGAAAAAAGGTGAAACCCTCCTTGGACCTTTTTCCATCAAAATCTTTTGTTGCTCTTCTATATCTCTAAGTCCACCTATACCTGTGCCTACTATAACGCCTACTCTATACGGGTCAAATTTTGAGTTATCTAAACCACTATCCTTTATCGCTTCATCCGCAGCAGCGACGGCAAACTTTATGAAATCGGATACCTTTTGAATCTCCTTTTTGTCAAAGTATAACTCAGGCTGAAAGTCCTTTACCTCAGCGGCTATATGCACAGGTAAGCCTATCTCTATGGGGTCAAACCTCTTTATTATGTCTACACCGCTTACGCCTGCAACTAAGTTATCCCAAAATTTATTTATGCCAGTTCCTATAGGGGATACAACACCAAGACCCGTAACAACTACCCTTCTCATCAAGCTTTTACTTTTTCCTTTAAGTAATTTAACACGTCACCTACTGTTCTTATCTTCTCTGCATCTTCATCAGGTATTTCTATTCCAAACTCCTCTTCAAAAGCCATTATCAGTTCAACTACATCCAAGGAATCAGCCCCTAAATCTTCTACAAATTTAGCTTCGTTGCTAAGTTTATCCATTTCTACACCCAATTGGTCCATGATTATTTCCTTTACTCTTTGTTCAAGGTCCATATCCTAAAACCTCCTCTGCAATGTTTGTGTAGATATTATACCATATTTAGGCTCGATTTTTATTTAGCAGACTCTTAATAAACTCTATCGCCTCCTCTTTGGTTTTAACTACGCCCTCTATCTGAGCCGTTTCCAGTTCCTTTTTAATCTTTCCTATCATAGGTCCTTCCGGAATGCCTAGTATATCCATAATCTCCTTTCCATTAAGTAGAGGCTCTACAGGCACTTGAGAATACTTACTTTTTTTGTATTGGTAAAGGTCATGTATAACTTCTAAGAGGGCTTTTAACTGCTTTTGAGTGTCTTTACTTGCTATAGCATCTGCTATGGCGTGCAAAAATAGGTGTGTAGCGATATCTCCGCACTCTCTCCAGAATTTGGCTCGTCCTTTATCGGTTAATTGTTCCTTAACTAAAGACTCTCTTAGATAAAAGGGTCTAAGGTGGTGTTCCACAATTTTTGAGACAAAGTTGGTGACATCGCTCCCCCATCTCATTCTCTTGCCTATTTCTCTTACCATATGGCTTCCTAGTTTATCGTGATTGTAGAAGGTAACTTTTCCATCTCTGATCTCAAAGGTTGCGGGTTTGGCTATATCGTGAAACAAAGCACCAAGCTTGAGCGCTTCTATATCCGAAAACTCACCCATAAAGTGCATATGCCCAAAGTCTTCTAAAAACTCCCCGCTTATGTAAGCTTGCCTATTTTGTATGACCTCATCTAGAGCTTCTAAAACTCTAAGCACGTGTTCATCCAAGGGATATACGTGGTTTTCACCCTGATTTTGTATCTTTCGAAAATCGCTTACCTCTGGGAATATATACTCTAAAAGCTTGCTTTCGTATAACTTTCTTATGATATTTCCAGATCTGTTATTTTTAAGTATCTTGAAAAGTTCAAGACTCACCCTCTCAGGTGGAGCTTTTTTGATAATATAGCCTTTGGTTTTTGTGAATTCCAAAAAGTCCTGAGTGAGCTCCAGATCCTTCTCTATGGAAAGTCTAAAACCTCGTATTAGTCTCACTGGGTCCTCTTCAAGATTTTTCAAAGATAGGGGTCTAAGTATTCCCTTCTCCAGGTCATCTATGCCGCCTGTTGGGTCGTAGAGTATGGTTTGCTTTGAACCTATGCTCAAAACATCGTCTATACTTACAGCTATTGCATTGCATGTAAAATCACGAGATTTTAGGTCTTCCACCAAGGCTTTTTCTATATCTTTACCCTTTATCTGGGCAAAGTCAAACCTGTACTTGTAAGGGCTAACGCGCAAAATCACAGTGGCTATGGTAGGTCTTTTTATTATTAGACCTTTCTTTTCAAACTCAAAGTAAGAGCCTCCAATTACTTGTGCAAACTTTTGGGCTACCTCCCTTGGATCACACGTAACCAAAAGATCAACATCTATGTTATAACCTACAGGTTCACCTAAGATTCTATCCCTTACCCATCCACCAACTATGAAGCAGTAATCTTCTCTTGGAATAAGCTTGGCTATATCATCAAAAAAGGAGAGATAAAAGTTAAGCCCGTGAGCTGTGTGCTTTATACCTTTTACAAACTCAATCTCCGGATACATGTAATTTAAATATCTTGTATACAGCGGAAAAGTCCAGATGATCCAAACCCATGTTTTTAGCTATTGCATAAGCGTTTTTTACATTTGAAGTCAAGAAACTAAAAGCATCTACACCGTATATAAAATCGTCCAAGTAATGCAGGTCTTTGTGGATGAGATCTACGGAAAAATGGGTTTCAAAGTCTTCCTTTAGGAGTTTTTCTCTCTTTACATCCAGTATTGCAGACTTTCCCGCTCCATTTTGAAGCATATCCACAACGAGCTCCTTAGGAAAGCCTGCCTTTTCTCCAAGCGCTATAGCTTCTGCCAAAGCTAACATAAAGCTCCCCAGCACCAAGTTGTTTATGAGTTTTAACTTTGTAGCGTTTCCCGCCTTACCTACGTAAAATATAGCTTTGCAGAACTTTTCAAACAAAGGTTTACTCTCATTGAACTTCCCTTCATCACCAGCTACCAAGATGGTCAGTTCACCTTTTCTTGCTGGAACTACACTCCCCAATACAGGAGCATCGAGATAAAAACCACCTCTACTTTTTACTTCCTCGTAGGCAAAAGCAACGTAATCATGATGATTGGTAGTCATATCTATTATGGTTTTCCCTTCTATAGGACCTTGAGCCAATCCATTTTTGCCAAATATTACCTCTTCCGAGGCTTTGCTATCAAAAACCATCACAAAGACTCTGTCTACATGCTTTATAAGCTCTGCCGGTGAGTCAGCAATAATGCATTTTAGGTCCTTTGTCTTTTCTTTGCTTCTGTTCCAGACTATGAGGTCTACACCTTCAGAAATGAGTCTACTTGCTATCTCTTTGCCTAAGGTTCCCAGCCCTATAAAACCCACCTTCATTTTACACTCCTAAAGCAAATTTGTTATAGAGGGGCTTAAAAGCTCCCAGTCTTCCTGAGTTAAACTTGCGTAAACTCTCTCTGAGTCAGATATGATGTTTTGACCTTCACTGCCTATATCTTTTATGAAATCTCTGAGTTGTTTTTCTTTACTTTTTGGCACGCTTATGGTATACGTCCTGTTGTTCCAACCTTCATCCCCTTTGTCTAAATAGATGTCTATCCATATGTCTCCTATCTCGTAAGAGAGCATGAAGCCTACAGGCTCAGCAAAGCCCAGTGTCTTTGCTATTTGACGAATGTGATGGTCCAAATTTCTTTGTTCTTCCATTACTCTTGTATAAAGTAATCTTGTATCAACGGGTTAACAATATACTTTTCTACAATTTCTTTCACAGGTGCTGTCTCATCCAGCTCAAGTTCTACCACTTTTCCCACCTTTACATCCTTTACACTATATCCGTTGTCTATTAGCATTTCCTTCACAGCTCTTCCTTCTGGATCGAGTAGTCCTTCCTTAGGCATTATTAAAACTCTTATCTTCATCTTTAAAGATTATAAACCATCCTCTCTCTTTGCTACTTCTATACGTTTTAGGATATCCTCTTTAGATGTTCCTCCAAAGGTCTTTCTCCTGTCGGCTACGCACTGAGGATTTAAAAGGTCCAGGACATCCTCTTCATACAAAGGTGAGAATCTCTTTAACTCCTCAAGCGTCAAAGATTCGGGATTTCTATTTGTTGCTAACAGGTGCGATGTAATCTGTCCTGCAATTTTGTGAGCTTCCCTAAAAGGGACACCTTTTGTTACAAGATAGTTAGCCAAGTCCGTCATCAAACTAAAACCGCCAGCCCGTGAGCTTACTTTGTTTTCCATTATTTTCATATTCTGCAAAACCAAAGCCATCCCTTCCAATGAGCTTTTTAATGTGTCTATACTGTCAAACAGAAACTCTTTATCCTCTTGAAGGTCTCTGTTGTATGCCATAGGGAGTCCCTTTTGAAGTGAGAGAATGCCAATCAAGTTGCCAAAAACTCTTGCGCTCTTTCCACGTATAAGCTCCAATACATCTGGGTTTTTCTTTTGGGGCATTATGGAACTTCCTGTGCACAGTTTATCTGGCAAGTCTACAAATCCAAACTCCTCCGTTGCCCATATTATCAAATCCTCTGCCAATCTGGAAAGGTGCATCATGGTGACACCACAAGCGTAAATGGTATCCGCTATAAAATCCCTATCCGATGTTGCGTAAATGGAGTTTCTAACAAGCCTGCTAAAGTTTAGTTCATGAGAGGTAAAGAACCTATCTATTGGAAAGTCAACACCCGCTACAGCACCTGCCCCCAAAGGAAGCCTGTCTGCCATCCTGTATGCAAAGAAGAATCTCTCTGTATCTGAAACAAACATTTCCCTGTAAGCCAAAAAGTAGTGAGCAAGCCTAATAGGCTGTGCCTTCTGAAGGTGTGTATAGGACGGTGCTAAGATATCTATGCTTTTTATGGCAAGTTCTGTAAGGGTTTTCCTTAAGTTCCTTAAGAGCTCGATAATTTGACCAATCTCATCTTTTATGTAAAGCTTTTCATCTGTAGCTACTTGATCATTTCTTGATCTTCCTGTATGAAGCTTGCCACCTACATCACCAACTCTCTTTATAAGCTCCTTTTCTATGTTCATGTGAACGTCTTCATACTCTTTTTTGAATTCAAAAACCCCCTTCTGAATATCCTCTTTTATGGAAGTTAACCCCTTTATTATGCTATCCGCTTCTTCCTGTGTAAGAATGTCTCCATTCTGAAGTGCTTTAACGTGAGCTATACTGCCATCTATATCGTAGATGGCTAATCTCTTGTCAAAGCTTACAGATTGTGTAAAGTCTTCTACAAACTTGTCTATGGGTTCTTTGAATCTGCCTTCCCACGCTTTTTCCATAATAGCTAGTATAAACTACTTATTAGTTAGGATGTAAGCTGCTGCTATTGTCATCAAATACGTAATTATTACTATAACTATCAAGGATACGGCTATAGCTAAATTTTTGTCATCCCTTTTCCTTCTCATGCCAGCTTTTTAAAATATACATCACAAAAATAATTCCACCTATAACAGCCATCAGAGTTCCAATACCCATTAGGACAAGAGAAGAAAGAACAAATAAGCTATCTGTATACTCTGTCCCATACGTTTTTCTTGGTGCACCACCTTTACCTGCAAAGTAAAGCCCAAGTATAAAAAGAATCATTCCTATGCCGTATAAATAAGCTTGAAAGTTGGTTAATTTGCTAAGTTTATTTTTCCATCCATACTCCATAACTAGATAGTATGAGAATACCATTAAAGCCAATGTTAAGCTCGTAACAGTACCATGATAGTGTGCTGGTACTCTTAAATCTGATTTTATTCCAAGATAAGCGATAACGACTCCCAAAAAGTAAAGAACCAAAGATAGAAACATACCAAAAGAATAAATATTTCGCCAATTTATCTTTAAGTTTCTAATAACATTAAATGCATGTATGAACATAGGAATTCCAAGACCTGTTGCATAAGCAATTTCCGTAAACAACTTAGCATTGTAGGAAATAGGATCAGAAAAGATAATAGGAACGACACTTAAAAGAATACCAAAAATTAAAAATACTGAGTTTAAATACCTCAATTTGTTGAGTTTAATATCTTTTCCATCTATTTTTAAAAGGAAATACCAAACATAAAGCAAAATAGCCCCGTTCAAGAATTGATGAATATGTCCAGGCGCCCAATAAAGTCTTTCATAAAATTTATAAAGCTCATCATGAGTACCCACTCGGAAGGATGAAAAAATAGTAGAAATTAAAATAAGAAATCCCAGAATTACACTAATTGCAGCAGAGTTTTCTAAAGGATCAGATGAAAGCATTTTTTTCAGTGATATTTTCAGAAATCTTATAGTTTCTATCCAAAAAGCTACAAAAAAAGATAAAGCTCCAAGGAAAAATATAGGATGAACTATTGTTGGAAAGTAATTGTTAGATACAGCCTGACCTCTGCCTAAAAGGGAAGCTAGAGCTATTCCTAAAAAACCTAAAAGAGCCAAGTAAAAACTTGCTTTAAGCCTCAAGCTAAATGTTCTATTCCATATAAGTATGGTAAAACTCAGAAGAAATACTACTATAGCTAAGTCTACATGTCCAGTAAGGGCATGATAAAAATAGTTAGGTGGAAAGTATTCGTAAACACCAGGTGTTCTTGCCATTGCTATCACAAAAGCAAAGAAACCACCAATACCTAACGAGATTATTGAAAGCAAGAACCATTCTTTTTCCATTTTTTCCATTCTTATCTCCTCATATCAAACACCATTACGGAAAACAGTAACGCCAAATAAAGTATAGAGTAAAAGAAGAGAAACATTCCATTAGGTTTTTTTGAAAAGAAAAACCTAAGTGTCAAGACAATGTAAACCATACTTAAAACAACTGCAGAATAAAAATACATGGACCCAGCCATTCCTAAAATTGCAGGCATTATGCTTACAGGAAACAAGGATGCAGTATAAACCAAGGTTTTCATCTTTGCCTCACTTATTCCTTTAGCAACAGGTAAAGTAGGAATCCCAGCTAATTTGTAATCCTGATAGTACTTTATAGCCAAAACCCAAAAATGCGGAGGCTGCCAAAGAAACATGATAATAAAGAGGATAAGGGCTTCTATATTAATATTGTTCAGAACTGCTGCATAACCTATTACTGGCGGTAAAGCTCCTGAAATCCCACCTATTTCTGTAGCTACAGGACTCCTTCTTTTCAGGGCTATGGTATAAATAACAACGTATACAAAGCTTGCTATAGCTGTTAAGAAGGCCGATAGTTCATTTACAAAAGTTAAGTGGATGATGATTCCACCTATTGTCAGGAATATACCAAATATTAAAGCATTGTTAGGGCTTATATTTCCAAGGGGAAGTGGTCTGTTCTTAGTTCTTGTCATTAAGCTATCTATATCTCTTTCAAAGTACTGATTTAGAGTAGCGGCTCCTGCCGAAGACAGACCTGTACCCAACAAAGTCCAAAATACCAAAAGTCCATCAGGCATGCCTCGTTTAGCAAAGTACATACCTGTAAGAGTTGTGATTAAGACAAGTATAACTATTCCTGGCTTTGTAAGTATTATGTAATCTTTAATAGTATGCGATATGTTCATGGCTTTAGCTACACTTTTCCCTACCATATCTTTACACCGTTCTTAGCTGGTAAACGTAAGTTCTACCAATTTGTAAATTGTAGGTTAACCATCCAAACAGGAAAAATCCCATGGCAATGTCCAAGAATACTATAGGTAAGAAGAAATCTGTCAAAACCATACCAACAGCAAATACAAATTGCATATTTATAAATACAAAAGATAGAGCTGCTAATTTATTTTTATTAATCAAAAGGTTTAGTAAAAAGGCAATCCAGGTTAAGTATGCTATATTCCTATGTGCGAAATGAAGAGCTACTTGCCAGTCTGTAATATTTGGAATCAATAAACCATTACATGTTGGCCACTCAGAACCACATACATGACCTGAACCTGTATATCTAACTAAAACACCAGTTATCATGGTGGTAAGTGCTAAAGCATATGCCCATAAAGGAATACCACCTTCCGGTTTGTAATTGGATGCTAACCTATAGGTTAAAACTAACGATCCTAGCACAATCATAGATTCGTATATATGAAAAGATTCCAATAGCATGTGAGATACATATTTTAATTCAGGAGCTTCTAATCGTATCATTTTCATTCCTGTAAGAGCCGCACTAGCTGTGAATATTAAGGAGAAAAGAACAGCTATTCTAGGTAATCCTTTGAAGTATTTCCATGTGTATACAAAAGTAAGAAGAACAAATATCCCTGCGAGACCACTAATGGTTCTGTGTCCCATTTCTAGTTTTGCAGAGAATTCTTTAGGAGGTGTAAAGTTTCCATAGCAAAGTGGCCATTCAGGGCAAGCTAGACCAGAATCTGTAGATCTTACTAAGCCACCCCATATTAAGGTTAAATAGGTAAACACTACCGCTAAAAATAGAAATAGCCTCCACATATGTATATCCTCCAAACTATTATAGAATGAGGAGTATCAACTAAAGAATTATATATCTTTTTTCTCGACTTTTTTCTTGAATTTACTTTCATACTTTTTGTAATATTCTTGCCATCTTTTTTCTCTTGCTTCTTTAGAAGAAAAAGCTAAGATACCTAATACATATGATAGAACTACAAATATAAGAATGATTATGGTAAGTACATATTTAGACATCTTTACTCCTTGATTTAAAAGGGGCAAAAGCCCCTTAAGTTTTTAATGATGTTTTTTGTGATAATCATAAGGTGACCAGTCAGAAGGAAGTTCTGGTATTTTATCAAAGTTATGTGGGGGTGGAGGCGATGGTATACTCCATTCAAGAGAGTTAGAATCCCAAGGATTAGCTGGTGCTTTCTTACCCAGGAATGCAGAAATAATCCAGTTTATGAAAGTCAATAGTAAACCAAAAGCTAATATAAAAGCTCCAATAGTTTGTATTTGATGAAGAGATATCCACTCAGGTATAGGTGGGTAGTCAGCATATCTTCTTGGCATACCTTCCAATCCCACTATAAATTGGAAGAAGTAGAATAGGTTAGATCCTATCATAGATATCCAAAAACTAAGCTTTCCTAAGGTTTCATTAAAGAACCTTCCTGTTACCTTAGGGTACCAGTAATAAATACCGCTTACAGCACCAAAAGTTACAGCCATACCTAATACATAATGAAAGTGAGCAACTACAAAGTGTGAGTCATGTACATTTATATCAAAAGCTGGAAGAGCAAGAGGTATACCTGTAAGACCGCCAATGAGAAACATAAATATGCCACCTAACGTAAATAACATAGGCACTGTGTATCTTATAGAGCCTTTATATAATGTACCTACCCAGTTGAATATCTTGACACCTGTAGGAACACCTATAAGAACAGTTGTATATGACATAACTATTCTTATCCAATCAGGAACACCCGAAGTGAACATGTGATGTATCCATACCATAAAACCCAAGATAGCTATACCCCAGATAGCAAATATCATTGCAGTTTGGCCAAATATGGGTTTTCTAGAGAATGTAGATATAACTTCAGAAAACACACCAAAGGCAGGCAATACCATTACATAAACAGCTGGGTGAGAGTAAAACCAAAAAACGTTTTGATATAAAACTGGGTCCCCACCAAGTTCTGGGTTGAAGAAGTTTGTGCCTATATACTTATCCATGAAGAGCATAGTTACTGCACCAGCAAAAGATGGAACACCTAATAACTGTATGGTATTTGCAGCTGCTATACCATGAAGCATCAAGTTCATATTTTTTAAGGTTATTCCAGGAGCTCTCATTCTCAGAGTAGTCACCAAAAAGTTTATAGCACCCATTATGGATGCGGCTCCCGTCAAATGAACTACCAATATGTAAATGATAGCTTGACCTGCATTCTCATTTATGGAAAAAGGCGGATATCCTGTCCACATCATTCTTATTTGATTACTGGGTATGAAGGTAAGTATTACAAGCACGCTAGCTGCAAAAAATGTCCACCAGCCTAAGGCGTTAAGCCTAGGAAAGGCAACATCTCTTGCCCCTACCATTAAAGGTATGAGGAAATTACCAAAAGCTCCCCATACACCTATTGCCCACCAGAGCAATGCTACAACACCATGAGCTGTTAAAAAGTAGTTGTAAGTATCTGGAGATATGAACTGTTCTCCAGGTTGCCAAAGTTCTAATCTTATACCTAGACCCATTAAACCGGCTACGGCAAAAAACAAAACAGTAGTTACAGCATAAAATAAACCTATTTTCTTATGGTCCGTGGTAAGGATCCACTCTTTAATACCTGCGCTATACCACGGACGGTATGGGGCAGTTACTGCCATAGTACACCTCCTTTAAAAGTTATTACTTACGTTAGCTTGCTTAGAATTATCTCCATTTGCCCAAGCTGTAAACTCTTCTTTAGGAACAACCTTTAGTATAGCAACCATTCTTGAGTGTTGAGTTCCACAGTATTCTCTACAAAAGGACCAATACTCACCTGGTTTGTTTATTTGAAACCAAAGATGTGTAATTCTTCCAGGTACAGCATCTTCCATTACTTTCGCAGGATGTACATAGAAGGCATGTACTACATCTCTTGAGGTTAAAAGTACCTTTATAGGGGTTTTTTCAGGAAGTACTATCTTTTGTTCTTCGGGAATTTTGTATTGTTCATTGAAGAAGGCATACACTTTTTTACCATTTGGATATTCCACTTCCCACCCCCACATGAATGCTGTAATCTTTAGTTCCATAGCATTCTCGGGAGGTTTTCTTTGATCTCTGTAGTATGCAAAAGATTGTGTTGCTAGGTATATAACGACAAGAAGTGGTATCAAAGTCCAAAGTATTTCTAAAGCATTGTTACCATGAATATGTTCCCCAACTTCATTTACTCCTTTTTTGTACCTATACTTAAACATAAAGTACAACATAGGAATGGACACAACCAGATAAATAACAACCGCTATAAACAACCATATGAGGTATATATTGTTCCAAAGAGGAGCAGGATAGGCCAAAGGTTCTGCATTTGCAAGGCCAACAAAGCCAAGAACACCTAGAACTTTACGCATGTTTATACCTCCTTTCTTTTAAAAGTTACAGATAAAACACCTGTGGTTATTAGTAAAATTACACCTGCTATTGGGAAAATTATTGCTGGATCTAGAACATACCTGCTACGAACCGGGTCATAGCGATAGCAGGCCAAAAGAGCAGCATCAAGTATTGTAGTTATTGATGGCTTCTCTATCCTAGCATTTGCTAAAGCTAATCTTATGTCTTTGCTATTGGGATCTACACCGAAAAGATATCTTGTAATCAAACCACTAGGTGAGATAAAAATCAGTACATTAGTATGTACAAAAGTCTTATCCTTTTCAGAGTAAAAAAACTTAAAGCCCACATCTTGAGTGAGTTTATTTATATCTTCTTGACTTAGTAGTGCAAAAGTCCAATTTGGTGGGATGTTTCCGTATTTTTCTTCAAGTTTTGCTTTATATGACTTCAAAGTATCCATATTATCTCTTTTATCAAAGGATACAACCAATACGTTGTAATTATTGTCCTTCAATTCATTAAGGCTTTTTAGAGTATTTTCCGTTATCAATGGACATGCTGCATCACAGGTGTAATAAGCAAATTGAAGGATGGTGGCTTTACCATCGATAACACGATATAAATTTGTAAAGCCACTTTCTGTAAGTAGTGCGTACTCTCCTATCTTTTTACCTAAGTAGTATTCTTGATTGATTTGCAAACTAGAAGGATCAAAAGTACCTACCTTATCCATAGGGTTGTTGTATGCTAGCAAAACAAAGGGTAATAGCAAAGATAACAGTAGCATCATATTAGACCGCCTATTACATAAGCTGTACTTGCAACTAGAAGCCACATTAAATCTACAAAATGCCAGTACATACTTACTGCCCTAAAGAGTGTTGTCTTGTGATGCGTCATCTTATTGGCAAGAACTAACCACAACACGTATAACTGAGCTATTATACCAACTATAACGTGAGAGGTGTGGATTCCAGTTAAAGCATAAAATCCTGTACCGTACATATTGGAACTTAACGTAAATCCAGCGTGCCATAAGTGGATCCACTCTTGAACGTGAATAATAGTAAATGCAGCCCCTAAAGCTATAGTAACTATCAAGAAAGCAGCAGATTTACTTCTTTTCCCTTCTTCCATTGCTTTTTCAGATATCAAAATACTAATACTGGATGCCCACAGTATTAGAGTAAGAATTATTGGGAGGATAAAATTTATCTCTGGGACCCATTGTTTCCATATATCGGATTTACCTACTCTTGCTGCCCAAAAAGCTGCAAACATGGTGCCGAAAATTATTACTTCTGTTGATATAAACATGGCTATAGCCAGTGTACCTAAACCTTCTTCATGTCCTTTACTAAAGACTTCATTTGCCCAACCTATCAATCCAAATATAATCAAAAGGACTCCTACCGCGCCCAAAATTAAACCGGGCATTTGCATTTTCCATCCAAAGTATGTAACAAGAGAGATGGGTGTAAGCAATATCCCCAAGCCAACAGGGAATGGCCAAAAACTAGTTTCGTGTTCTCCCAGATGGTGTCCTCCGTGTTCAGTCATTTTTTTTACCTCCTACTGAGTTTGCTTTTTCTATTTTATATGCTTAGGTATTTAGACCGATTGATAATAATCACTTATCATAAGTCAAATGATATTTATTTTATTTATATAACATACACAATATTAATCTGATAAAAAACAGTTAATGTAAATAATTTGGTAACTTAGTTTGAAAAAAGATTTAGGTATATAATTTTTACATTATGGGAAAACACATTATTACGCCTCTTACAGATGAGGTTATAGAAAATCTAAGAGCGGGAGACAAAGTTTTTATAACAGGATATATATATACAGCTAGAGATGCGGCTCATAAAAGGATGGTTGAAGCTCTACAAAGAGGTGAAAGCTTACCCTTTGATATGCATGGGCAAGTAATTTATTACGTAGGTCCAACACCACCAAAGCCTGGACAAGTTATAGGCTCTGCAGGTCCAACTACAGCTATAAGAATGGATAAGTATGTAGAGCCGCTCCTAAAACTTGGTCTAAAAGGTATGATAGGTAAAGGTTATAGATCTCCTCAAGTGAAAGAACTGTTAAAACAATACAAAGCGGTTTACTTTGCAGCGGTAGGAGGAGTAGCAACTCTTCTTGCTAAGTGTATAAAATCTTCTGAAATCATAGCTTACGAAGACCTGGGTACAGAAGCTGTAAGAAGGCTTTATGTAGAAGATTTTCCTGTGATAGTTGCTAACGATATATACGGTGGAGACATATTTGAAGAGGGAAGAGCTAAATTTGCTCGTATACAGATATGAGAAAGCTAATTATTTTAGGTGGTGGTCCTGCTGGGATATCTGCTGCCATATACGCCTCAAGAAAAATGATGGATTTTCTTTTAATAACTTCAGAAATAGGCGGGCAGGTTATGAAGGCAGGAGACATAGAAAATTACTTAGGTTACGCTATAGTAGATGGCGTTTCTTTCGTTGAAAAGATGATACAACATATGCAAAAGCTTGGTATTGAGCCCATATATGACCAAATTGTTGATGCTGAGAAAATAGAAGGTGGTTTTAGACTCATTGGCATTTCTGGAAAGGTTTATGAGTCCGAATATCTTATGTTTTGTACAGGGGCAGAGCACAAAAAACTCAATGTGCCTGGTGAAAAGGAGTTTATTGGAAGAGGTGTTTCTTACTGCTATACATGCGATTCACCCTTTTTCAAAGGGAAGGATGTAGCCGTAGTAGGTGGGGGAAATTCTGGTTTTGAAGCTGCTGAACAACTAATAAACTATGCTAATAAAATTTACCTTTTGGAATTTCTTGATAAGTTCAAGGCGGATGAAATTTTGCAGAGAAAGGTATTAAGTAACCCAAAGGTCATACCTTTGCTTAGACATAAGGTAATAGAAGTGAGGGGAAATCAAACAGTAAAGGAGATAGTTGTAGAAGATATGTCAAGTTCTAAAGTTTATACGATACCTGTAGAGGGAGTATTTGTAGAAGTAGGATTAAAACCAAACACAGAAATAGCTAAAAAGCTTGGTGTTTTAGTAAATACAAGAGAGGAAATTGTCATAGATTGTAACAATAGGACATCAGAAAAAGGTATCTATGCTGCAGGAGACTGTACTAGCGTATTTGCTAAACAAATTATAAGTGCAGCTGGAGAAGGAGCCAAAGCCTTACTTTCTCTTTATCATGATATGACTTACGGTGTATCCTCGTGGATTTAGCAAAGTACATTGATCACTCTATACTTAAACCAAACCATACGTTTAAAGATTTAGAGGAACAGGTAGTTAAATGCTTAGAAAAGGGAGTTTACGCTGTTTGTGTAAATAGCTTTTGGGTCAAAGAAGTTGCAAGGATTTCTGAAAGAAAGCTAATTGTTTGTTCCGTCATATCCTTTCCATTTGGAGCTGAAGGAAAGGAAAAAAAGCTTTATACTGCTTTAAAAGCCTTGGAGGATGGTGCCTCAGAGTTAGATATAGTAATAAACATATCCGCTTTAAAAAGCGGTTTATGGGATTACGTAAAGGAGGAAGTAAACACCATAACAAGAAACACCCAAGGCTTTACAAGAAAGTTCATAATAGAAACGGCATACCTTACTGATGAAGAGAAGATAAGGGTTTTAGAAATATTAATAGATGCTGGTGTGGAGTTTGTAAAGACATCTACAGGATATGCTCCAAGAGGAGCTACAGAGGAGGATATTATCCTTTTAAAGAGAGCTGGTAAGGGTAGAATAAAAATTAAAGCGGCAGGGGGCATAAGGACAAAGGAGCAAGCTATAGAATTTATAAACCTTGGAGCTCAAAGACTAGGAACTAGCGCCACATTTGAAATAATATAGGCATCTTATAATCTCAATTCTTCATGAGAATACTTTTGAATTAGAACTTAAAGAAGAAAGCCAGGCACCTGGCTTTCCTGAATTTAAGCAGAAGGATTAAACATGCATGTTTGTGTATCTATGGTAGAATACAGAGGTTTTACTCTTCCTTCTGGGGTAGTGTCTTCAAAGTCCCTAGGCACTCCCAACTCCTCTATACAATGAACGAGGTCATGGTAAAATTCTGCCACTTTTACAAGCCCAGTTTCTTTTCCTACCTCGTTAAACATTCTTATTTTATCTGTAGCTTTGCCTTTACCTCTTTCTACTATTGCTCCTGCATGCCCAAAAGATACACCTTCTAGCTTTTCTTGAAACTTACCTGCCACAAAAGCGGCTACTGGCTTGTTCCATCTGCCTTCTTTGTATAATCTAAGTATAGTTTCTGCCGCCTTCTCTTCGTAAGAGCCACCAACCTCTCCTTGTATGATCACACCCTTTACGTTGCTATCATCCGCTATATTTTCCAAAACATCGGCAAAAGTAGTACACGATATAACATCTCCACCTAAAGCTAAAGCCATATAAACTCCCCATCCTCTTCTTTTGAACATCTCCGCAGTTGTAGTTGTAAGTCCACCAGACTTAGAAAGTATAACTAAACCACCATTAGCGTAAGCTATAGAAGGATTTTTCCCACCTACCGCACCAATCCTTGCTGGAATTCTAGGTACTATACATCCCAAAGATGTAGGACCTACTATTATGGCCCCTTTTTCCTTTGCGTAATGATAGAAGTAAACAGTATCCCTTATAGGGACATGTTCTGTAACTATATAGATTAGTTTTATGTTATTATCGATTAGCTCTATAACGGCATCTCTTACCGAAGAAGGAGGTACATATATTAGACCTGTGTTTATTTCCGGATGTTTTGACAGAGCTTCTTTAACCGTATTGTAAACGGGTTTGCCCGCCACCTGTGAACCACCTTTACCAGGAGTCACACCAGCTACCACAAAACCTGGATAAAGCGATTCAGATTCTGTAACTACTTGGGATGCTTCTCTTCCAGTTATACCTATAACTAAAACTCTTGTTTTATCATTCAAATAAACAGTACCAACCATACTTTCCTCCTATATGCCAAGGTCTTTAGCTTGCTCTTCTGTTAGAGGCCTATCTTCCCTAGCTTTCTCCTTTATTGATTCACACCTATCTAAAATCTCCTTTAGTCTGATGGGTGCTTCAGTTAATGGCAAAGAAGAATCGTATATTTCTGCTTTTACATTGCATTCCTTCATCGCTTGATACAGCATGTATAACCCTTTTTCTGCTTCAGGTCCATTTCTCCTTACAACCCATATCCAATCAGGGTTTAGCTTTCCTTCTTTGTACAGATCCCTTATGGCATTGGCTACACCTTCACCTAATGTAACATCTATACGTGTATTGTTTGCTGTACCTCCGCAAACGAGCACTCCTCTTATACCAGGTTTAGAAAGAATAATTTTTGTAATTTTATACATCTTTTCAGCGGGAGGGTTTCCTCCTATATCTGTGAAGTTGGCAGGTTTTAGTCCCATAGCATAGGTAGTTTCTATAGTAACAGTAGAACCTCCTCCTCCAAAAGTCATCATAGCTATATCACCATCAACCTCTACATAGGAACCTGCCTTTCCTCTGTGGTCATCTCTGTCTATAAGCGAAGCTTCAATTTCCCTTTCTGTTGGTGGTCTCTTCATTGCCGTTCTTACACCGTATATCTTAGCAGGGGGTACAGAAGCATCGTCATCTATAGTTACAACGGCATCGAGAGCCATTACCTTTTGTTTACCATTTACGTCACATATAGCCAAAGGGTTAATTTCTAAAAGCCTAGCTTCGGCTTCCCAGAAAGCTTTGTACATATTAGATACAACTTCGGATAATTCCCTAAGAACACCCATGTATTCTTGGGGGAAACTTAGCTCAAGAAGATAATTCCTAACCATATGAGGATATAAACCCTTGAGAGGATCTATAGTCCATGAACGTACTTTTTCAGGTGGAACTTCTTCTATATCCATTCCACCCTCTAAACTTAGTGTCAAAACTGGAGCCCTTACCTCTGTAGAGTAAGTAATAGAAGCGTAAAGCTCTTTTTGTATGTTCGCTTTTTCAGATACTATAACACCTACAGGCATTTCGCCGTATACGGGGTAATGGAGAAGAGATTCAATAGTTTCTACTGCTTCTTCTGGTGTTTTGCAAACTTTTACTGCTCCTGCCTTTCCTCTTTTGCCGACCAAAACTTGCGATTTAACAACACATGTTCCCAATTGATTTACAAAGTTTACTATTTCGTCATTCACGTGATCTGCAAACATAAAACGCGGTGTAGGTATCCCATACTTTTTGAATATCTTTTCGTAGGCTTCATACTCGTATAAATTCATGCTTACCCCCGTAAGGTTTTTGAAAAAAGTATGATTTAAATTATAACATATTTATTTGCCAATCACCAAAATACTGCCAGGGCGCTTTATCCGTGGGACAACGATTTCCATCACCCTAAAGTAATGAACCATATTGGAGCTTTCCACATAAGCCAAGCTTATGTCTAGACCAACTACTATATCTATATTCTGAGGCCCAGAGGAAAGTAGTACAGCCTGACCTTGAGGCATTATTGGTGTGTATAAAACATCAGAAACCACCTTTTTTATTTGCTCAATTTCCAAGAGTCCAGTATTATGGTAGGCTCTATTTAATTTAAAGTAGTCCTTTGGATTTAACAGTAAGTAATAAGGACCAAAGAACCCTGCTTCCGATAATTTAGCTATACCTAAAGATATATCCCCAAAAGCGTTACCTACAACATCCCAATCGCTCATAGACATACTTTGGTGACCATCCACACTTAATAGACCTTCTATCTCCAATCTTTTGTCACCATGAATTATGAGGCTATCTTCCGCTACGGCAGTTGCAAAGGCTGCTGCTGCCGCTGTAGATGTATCTATAGGAAGGTTAAATTGTCTATAGTACTCTAAGTCCCGCCAAGTTATAGCAAAGGGTTTATATATTGTGGGCATAGTTACATACTTTCTTGTTCCAACTCTTACAGGTTCGCAACTTTGAGCTTCTTCACCAGGTTTTACTTCGCAACTTCCGGGCTCTACACCGTAATAAACATCGTAAGCTACCACCTGATGACCTACGCCTATAGGACCAGTAACTGGTATAAATCTTCTACATACTAAGCTCTTTTTTGCTACTTCTATAATAGCTGATTCCAAAGATCCCCATTCGTCAAAGGTAAGAGGAGAATCACTTTTTCCTAAAAATTCCATTTTTTCACCTCCCAACAATAATTTTACAATACTTTACCAGGATTGAACAGGTTTTTGGGGTCAAATACCTGCTTTATTCCTCTCAGAATATCCATACCAACATCTCTTAATTGCCAACTTAAAAACTTCTTCTTGGTGAGTCCTACGCCATGCTCTCCTGTTATAGAACCGTGATAATAGAGTGCAAGTTCAAAAACCTTATCCACTGCCATTTCCGCTCTGTGCTCTTCGTCTTTGTTTTTCTTATCGTATAAGAAGTTCACATGCAAATTGCCATCACCGATGTGACCAAATATCACCATAGTAAGGTCATATTCCTTTGCAATTTCTCTTATTTTTGGTATAGCTTCTGCAAGATAAGTTCTTGGTATAACTATATCTTCGTTTATTTTGCCAGATTTGAGGTTACCTAAAGCTGGACCAAGATTTTTACGTGCTGTCCAAAGCTTTTCTGCTTCCTCTTGAGTATTTGAAAGTTTTATCTCAACTCCCATAGCTTTTAGCAGAGATTCTAAGGAGGCGATATCACTCTTTACGCTTTCCGGTGAGCCATCCACTTCTATGAGAAGTAAAGCCTCAGCGTTGGGAAGACCTACAGATTTGTATTTTTCTACAGCAGCTATAGCATCCTTGTCCATAAACTCCAAAGCGGAAGGGAATATACCAGAGGTCATAATTTTTGTTACAGCTTCTCCGACTTTTTTTAAGTCATTAAAAATTGCAAGCGCCGTTAGTCTAGCTTTAGGTTTGGGTATAAGCTTCAGAACAGCTGACGTTACCAAACCTAACGTGCCTTCTGAACCTACTAAAAGTCTTGTTATGTCGTATCCAGCCACATCCTTTATAACGGGATTACCTGTCTTTAAGGTCTTGCCTTCTTTTATAACCGCTGTCAGCCCTAAAACGTACTCACGTGTGACACCATACTTTAAACATCTGGGGCCTCCTGCATTTTCCGCTATATTTCCACCAATTGTGGAGTATTTAAAGGAGGATGGATCTGGTGGGTAGAACAAGCCCAACTTTTCCACATGCTGCTGGAGTTCGTAAGTAACAACTCCAGGTTCTACTATAGCAGTGGCGTTATCTACATCTATGTGAAACTTGGTCATTTTTTCAAAAGAGACAATTATGCCTTTGCTTGTAGTGGGAACGGCTCCACCCGTAAGTCCAGAACCAGCTCCTCTGGGAAACATGGCTATGTCCTCTTGGTAACAAACTTTAACGAGCTTTTCTACATCTTCGTGTGTTTCCGGAAAAACAACAGCCATAGGGACCTCTCTATGAATAGGTATAGGTGTTGCATCGTAAGAGTAAAGTTTTCTTTCTACAAGGGAAGTATTGACTTTATTTTTACCTAAAACCTCTATAAGTTTATCTAATGCTGTCTTTCTTAATATTCCTAACATGACTAATAAATATAGTCTCTATGAATTTTTATAAACTGATAGAAATCCTTTAAAAAGCGCATCTACGTCAAGGCAATGTTTTTCTTGGCAGACCTTTGGAAAGCAGGGAGAACAACTCAGGTTTAATCTAATAATTTTTGTTTTCTTACCTATGGGTTTCCAAACTACATGATCTGTGGGACCGTAAAAGAGAAAACAAGGAACACCACAGTAAGAAGCCAGATGAGAAATGCCACTATCTAAACCAATAAATAGTTTTGCACTAACCAAAGCTTTGGCAACTTCTAAAGGTTTACAGCTTTCCCAGTAAGGTTTTACCAAGCCTTTGAGGTGTTCATCTGCAGGACCTATAAAGTATACGTAGTCTAGTCCTTCTTTTTTTAAAAAACTTTCTATTCTATAAAAAAGCTCAAGGTTTGGATTCTTATTCTTTGAACCACTGCTTGGATGTAAGACCACTTTGTTTTCAACAGGACTTTTGTTTAGACCTTTTATAGGTAACGTGTAAGAAAAGGAAAGACTGAGCCCAAGACCTTTTAGGTAATACTCCACAATCCATTCCCTTTTTTCTGGAAAAGGTTTTACATTTCCATCTAAGGATACGATAATTTTTTCACCTTGCCAATTAGGGGGAATTTCACTTGCTATCTGGTCAGCCCATCCTATTTCTTTTGCAATTTCCAAGTAATCTGTATTTCCTACTGCTAATATCTCTTTGTTTAGCTTTTTTAAGTTTTCAAGGATGGGAAAGGTTAACAAAGTATCTCCAAGTCCTCCACGTCTGTAGAAAAGGAGCATAATTTAAAAAATCTAATGATAGAGGTTTTGGAAAGGGTATCCAAGAAGCTGGGTGTGAAGTTGGAGGAAAAGCAGGTGCAAAGAGTAGTAAAGGAGTTTATTGCTAAAACGGCACCATCCGTAAATCTGGAAGGTAAAGTGCTAACCTTTGATGGAAGTTGGACTATTGTTAGCAAGGAGTATAAGGAACCTTATCACAGTATAACCGCTGGAGCTCTTAAAGAAACCATAGAAAAGTTTATCAAACCTTCTGGTATAGAAGAGCTTGCGAAAAGGAAAAAGGTTATAAATATAATCGATGTAGGTTTTGGTCTTGGTTACAACGTAGCAGTTGCCTTGGGGTTTATAAAAAAAGAAAATCCCAACTGTGAGGTGGAAATTTACTCATTTGAAAAACACGTATTGGAAAGTATACCTATACTTCCCGAGCCTTTTTCAGAGATACATAAAAAAATACTGGATTCTCTTCCTTCCTTTTCTTGGGATGGTGTAAACTTTAACCTGCTTTTGGGAGATGCAAGGGAGACTATTCAAAAGCTTGAGAATTTCGGTGCTCACGTGGTTTTTCACGATGGTTTTTCTCCTTATAGAAATCCTGAGCTTTGGACTTACCACTTTTTAGAAAGGATTAAAAACCTTATGCATGAGAGTGGTATTTGGGTTTCTTATACAAGTGCCTTGCCTGTGAGAAAAGCCCTAAAGCTTTTAGGTTTTGGTTTGTCAACCACTTTAGCATTAGGAAGAAAGAGAAGTGGAACATTGGCTAAACTAGGGGGCTCAGATAATTTGCCTTCTCAGGAGTTACAGAAACTGGAAATATCTCCATATGCAATTCCCTTTGAAGATCCTTGTCTGTGTCTGGATAGAGAGGAAATAATCATAAGATACTTAATCAAGGTAGAATTGAATAGATGTCGAAGCACTTAAGAATACCTAAAAAAGATTGGGAAAACATATATAGCACCCTAAAAGGTATGGGATTCATCCCAAGACAAATAAAAAACTCCATTTGGTCTTTCGAAAAAGGTGGAACAATAGTCACGCTCTATCCTTCAGGTATATTGGCTGTTGATAAAAAAGACACAAAAGAGGTTTATCAAAAAATACTGGAATTGATAAAACCTATTGATGAAATAGAGATAGGATGTGATGAAGCAGGCAAAGGAGATGTTTTTGGACCTTTGGTGGTTTGTTGCGCAGTTATTAAACCAGAAAATTATGTAAAAGTGCTGGAAATAGCTCCAAAGGACTCCAAAAAATTAGCCGACAATGTTCTGCTGAAGAAAGCTCAGCAACTACAAATGTTAGTAGATCACAGATGCAAAATAATTCCACCAAAAGAACTAAATGAGTTATATAAGTCTATACCTAACCTCAACAGAATATTGGATAAACTTTACTTGGAGCTTATAAAAGAGCTAAGGAAAGATTACGAAAAGGCAAAAATATATGTAGATGCTTATTCTCACACAAACCCTTTTGGTTCTTTTGTAATTTTTGAGCATAAGGCAGAAGAACATGTAAGTGTTTCTGTAGCAAGCATGATAGCAAGAAGTGAGTTTTTAAAATGGCTACTTGAGCGCAATTTACCCAAAGGTTCTTCGAAAGAGAGTATGCAAATGGCCAAACAAATTTACAGGAAAAGCTTGAAACAGGCAGAGAGCACGCTAAAAGTGTTTTTTATAGAATAGGAAGTACTTTGTTTTTGAAAACTCCTTGGATTGAATTAAAATATAGATTACCTTAATTGCAAGGAGGTTCTCCATGAAAACACTTGCCTATGGTTATCCAAAATTAGGAGAAAAGAGAGAGTTCAAAAGTCTGCTTGAAAACTTTTGGAAAGGTAAAATTTCACAAGAGGAATTCTTGGAAGGTATGTATAACTTAGAAACTCAAATTGTACAAACTTATTCCAATTACATAGATATGAAACCTTCCAATGAACTATCCTTTTACGATTTTATGTTAGATGCCGCTGTAATGGTTGGTGCCATCCCTTCTAGATTCGGGGAATACCAGGGATTGAACACATACTTCCAAATGGCAAGAGGAAAAAATGCTTTAGAAATGACTAAATACTTCAACACCAATTACCATTACTTAGTTCCAGAAATAGAGAAGGTAGACTTTAAACTTCTTGAAAACTTCCCTCATCAATCTTACAAAAGACTCAAAGAAAAAGGATTTGAGACCTTTCCTAAATTAGTGGCTCCCTTTACCTTTTTGAAACTATCCAAGGCTTACAAGAAGGTAAATGGTTCTGGATTACCTATTTTTGAGATGTCTAAAGTAGAGAGCAAAGAGGATATGGAAAGTATAATAGAAAAACTTTTGCCTGTGTACCAACGTGTGCTTGGAGAACTAGCTGAAGCTGGTGCGCAAAGCGTTATAATGGAAGACCCTGCTTTAGTTATGGAACTCAACCATTGGGAGTGGGACTTGGTTTCTGAAATATACAAAAAATTAAGCTCAGCTTTGGATATTTATGTGCTTACCTATTATGACAGCGTTTCCAATTACCAAAGGTATGTAGAACTTCCAGTAAAAGGGCTGTGCTTTGACCTTGTGTCCAACCAAGAAAACCTAAAAAATATAATGCAACATGGTTTTCCAAAAGGTAAAGCTCTCATAGCAGGTATTGTAAACGGTAGGCAGGTATGGAAGGCAAACTTAAGAGAAAAGTTGGATCTCTTGGAAGAGCTTGCTAAGGTAACTCAGGACTTGGTAATATCTAATTCGTGTCCATTGTTCCATTTACCAATAACCGCAGAAGTGGAAGACGCTTTGCCTGAAGGACTAAAAGAAAGACTATCTTTTGCCAAAGAGAAGCTTCAAGAACTGGCAACGTTAAAAGAAGCTTTTGAGGGAAATACTAACGCTTTAAGGCTCGTAGAAGAGAGTTACAAGCTCTCTAAAGCAGACATAGGAGTAAATCCAGTTGTAAGGGAAAGGGTCAAGGCTCTAACAGAAAAGGATTTCCAAAGAGACGTTCCTTATCAAGAAAGGATTAAGCTTCAGCAAGAAATTCTTCAACTCCCTCTTCTTCCTACAACCACTATTGGATCTTTCCCTCAAACTGAAGAAGTTAGGAAAAAAAGAACTGACTATAGAAATCAAAAGATTTCGCAAGAAGAGTACGAAGCTTTTATAAGAGAACAAATACAAAAGGTTATACAGATACAGGAAGAAATAGGACTTGATGTTTTGGTACATGGTGAGTTTGAAAGAACTGATATGGTAGAGTTCTTTGCAGAAAAACTGGATGGAATTGCAACAACGAAGCACGGCTGGGTACTTTCTTATGGTTCCAGAGTATACAGACCACCCATAATATATGGAGATGTTTCTAGGGTAGAACCTATGACTCTAAAGGAAATACTTTACGCTCAATCTCTCACACAAAAACCAGTTAAAGGAATGCTTACTGGACCAGTTACCATACTCAACTGGAGTTACTACAGGGATGATGTTCCAAAAGACGAAATAGCATACCAAATAGCTTTAGCTATACTGGACGAGGTAAAAGATTTAGAAAAGGCAGGTATAAAGATTGTGCAAATAGATGAGCCAGCCTTTAGAGAGGGTGCTCCTATAAAGAAAAGAGACTGGGAAAACTACTTCTCTTGGGCTGTAAAAGCTTTTAGGCTTTGCTCAAAAGCGGATGCAAAAACACAGATACACACGCATATGTGTTACTCGGAGTTTAACGAAATAATAGCGCATATATACCAAATGGACTTTGATGTAATTTCTATAGAAGCTTCCAGAAGCAAAGGGGAAATCATATCAGCTTTTGAAAGCTTTAAGGAGTGGGACAGACAAATAGGTATAGGTGTTTACGATATACACTCACCAGCTATACCAGAAAAGGAAGAGATGAAGATGGTTATAGAAAGATGTATGCGTGTTTTACCAGTAGAGATTCTTTGGGTAAATCCCGATTGTGGACTAAAGACAAGAAAGTGGGAAGAAGTAATTCCATCTCTTAAGAATATGGTAGAGATGACTAAAGATCTCAGAAAGGAGATCGTAAAGGTATGAACAAAGAAAGAGATTGGATGATAGTAAATACTATAAGATTTTTAAGTTTGGATGCTGTAGAAAGGGCAAAATCGGGACATCCAGGAATGCCTTTGGGCGCTTCCCATATTCCTTATATCATTTTTGACAGGTTTTTGCGCTTTAATCCAAAAAATCCCAATTGGATAAACAGGGACAGATTTGTTCTGTCTGCAGGACACGCAAGCGCAATGCTTTACTCCTTGCTTTTCGTAATGGGATACGATATAAGCTTAGATGATATCAAGAACTTTAGACAGCTAAATAGCATAACACCTGGTCATCCAGAGTTTGGCTTGACACCGGGTGTAGAAGCAACTACGGGTCCTCTGGGACAGGGAATAGGTAACGCAGTTGGTATGGCTTTGGCAGAGAAATATTTGGCTTCTCTCTTTAACAGAGAAGAGTTTCAGATAATAGACCACTATACCTTTGCTTTGGTGAGCGATGGGGATTTGATGGAAGGTGTTTCGTGTGAAGTGGCTCAATTGGCAGGACACTGGAAACTAAACAAGCTTATAGTTATATGGGACAACAACGGAGTATCCATAGATGGACCTACATCTTTGGCTTGGTCGGAAGATGTTTTAAAGCGTTTTGAGGCTTTTGGGTGGTATGTGCAACACGTAGAAGATGGTTACAACTTGGAAGCTATAGAGAAGGCTATACAAAGAGCCTTGGAACAAAAGGAAAAGCCATCCTTTATATCCGTAAGAACTCATCTAGCCTATGGCAGTCCTAAGCAGGACGATGCCAGTGCTCACGGTGCACCTTTGGGGAAAGAGAACGCTTTAAAAACAAAGAGAAACAGCAACTGGTCGGAAGAGGAATTTTACGTTCCTCAAGAGGTTATAGAGTATAGGAACTCCGTTATAGAAAAAGGTCAAAGAATTCAAAAGGAGTGGGACGAGCTGTTTAAAAGATACTCTCAAAAATACCCTCAGCTAGCAGAAAAATTAATGAAAGCTTTCAATAAAAACTTTGGGGAAAGCTACAAAGAACTAATTCCTGTGTTTAGCGAAGCTATGGCTACCAGACAAGCAAGTGGTAAGGTTCTAAATGCTATAGCGGATGCCATACCTGTGCTCTTTGGTGGTTCAGCAGACCTTTCAGAATCCAACAATACGTATCTACATGGTAAAGGGGATTTCTCAGGTGAAAACCCAAGTGCAAGAAACATACACTTTGGTGTAAGGGAACACGCAATGGGGACAATACTAAACGGCATGGCTTACCATGGTGGTATACTTCCTTACGGTGGAACCTTTTTAGTGTTTTCCGATTACATGAGACCATCCATCAGAATGGCTGCCATGTCTCATTTGCAAGTAATTTACCTATTTACTCACGATTCTATCGGGCTTGGGGAAGATGGACCAACTCATCAACCGGTGGAACAACTTTCTTCCTTGAGGCTTATACCTAATCTCTGGGTAATTAGACCCGCTGATGCCAACGAGGTAAGCGTAGCATGGGAGATGGCGATAGAGAGAAAGGACGGACCAACGGCTATAATCTTAAGCAGACAAAAACTTGGAATTATAGATAGAAACAGATATCCAAGCCACAAGGAAGCAAGAAAGGGAGCTTACATACTTTACGACTGTGAAGGCACACCTGATGTGATACTCATATCCAGCGGTTCAGAAATACATCCATCTTTAAAAGCTTGTGAATTGCTGTCTTCTAAAGGAATTAAGGTAAGGCTTGTAAATATGGTGTGCACACAAGTTTTTGATATGCAAGGTGAAGCATACAAAGAGTATGTGCTTCCAAGTGAGGTAGAAAAGAGGGTAGCCATAGAGTCTGCAAAAGGTGACTTTTGGTACAAGTATGTAGGTTTAAAAGGCTTGGTTATTTCACAAGAGTCTTACGGTCGATCCGCACCTGGCGATGTAGTTATGGATTACTTTGGATTTACAGATGAAAAGATAGCAAGTCGTATTTTAGAGTACATAAAGTCCTAATTTAGATCAATTAGCAAAATATAAAGCCCACGTATGGGGGCTGGCAAAATTTAGAACTTCCAGTTTATACCTACAGCAATAGCGTCCTGTGCGTTTTTGGCTTCAACAGCAACAGGTGCATTCATCAATTGAGGATCTACTGAATTTGCTCTTACCTTCTTTTCAAAGGCATGCTTGTATGCAAGGTCTACGGAGAAGTTTTTGGTGAACTCATAACCAAGTCCAAGCGTTACGTGGTGCTCTGTAATTGCAGGAAAACCTACTAAGTTAAAGTAGGCAATTCGAAAATCGCTAAAGCATTGTTTAAAGTCAGGTATATTTCTGCAATTCTGATTATCTTTATAACCACCCTTTATGGGAGATTTTCCATAGTTGTAACCAGCTCTTAAGGCTAATTTTTGTGTAGGTTTATACTCACCACCTACTCCAAATACCCACTGGTCTTTCCATTGGAAGTGCTTGTATCCGTCTGCATCACTCCAGTTTATCCACCTTATGTCAAAACCGAGTTTTAGGTTGTTCATGGGTTTTACACCCAAACCCAGTGCCACTTCTTGGGGTTGAGTGAGCTTAAGGTCTTCAAAACCATTTTGGTTGTCACTGTTAAAGACCCTCTTATACTTCATATTCACTGGGCTTTGGTAAGTTAGACCTGCGTATACAAAGTCGCCCATGTTGTAAGCCAGACCTAATTGGAAGCCCAAGCCGTAGGTTTGAGATTGACCACCACCTGCGTTGAATGGCGGTTGAGGATTAAAAGGACCATCAGGGTCTAAAATCGCTCCCATATCCAAAGAGCCGTATGCCAAATGCAGAGCGCCAGCTATAGAGAACGCATCGTTTACCTTATAGGATATTGTAGGAATAATTCTCATAAACTGGAAGGTCGTATGCATATTGCCGAAGAATTGATGTTTATTTCTATAGTCCACACCCATTCCAGATACACCGAAAGCACCTATACCAAAGGTCAATTTATCATTTATCTGATTAACTATACCAACCTCTGGCACAACAAAGACCTTTGCTTCACTGGAAGCTGAAGCTTTTTGGTTCACTGGATTCCCAGCTTCAAATTTGGCTTTAACATCTGGCAAAAATAATATTCCACCAAAGCTTACATTAAAGCCTTTGTAGTAGCTCATCCAAGCGGGGTTTCTGAAGATGGCATCCGTTGCGCCTACAGGCATACCTACGCCTATGCCACCCATACCCCTCGATGCTGGCGAAACACCTATGAGGTTGTCGCCATTTGTGGCAAAAGAAAAGCCCACCATGCCAAAGATAGCTGTTGCTAAGATTAGTTTTTTCATTTTTCTCCTCCTCTGTGCTGTTTTATTCTAAAATAATACCCACTTCATTTTCAGCAAAAAATAACAATTACTAAAGATTATATTAGTGTTGCTTATATCTCTATTAAAATTAAAGAGAGTTTGAAAGTAATTGAAGAATTCTCTTTGCTCTCTTTACGGACTTTCTATCGTATTTGCCAAGTATAAAGTCCTCAATCATCCACCTAAGTTTGTCTCTTTTTCTGTGCACAACTAGGTTTCCATCTTTGTAAACGGACTCTTGTGCGAAATCCAGTACCCATTCGCTATTGTTTATTATCCATTTTCTCTCAGGATTGGGATGCTCCCAAGCTACACATAGTTTAAATTCTGTGCCATCCGCTACACCTTCTATACACCACACATCATTCTTTTTTACATTGAACACTTGTATATTCTCAAAAAACCTATACATAAGGTAAAGGTCATGCCATGCCAAATCCCAAAGTGGGGAAATGTAACCTCTACCTCTACCCAATCGGTATATTTCCAGGCTTTTAACATTTCTGGGAAAGTGTTCTAAGCATATGGAGTAGGACTCTATTTCCGATACGTAAAGGTTTGGGTAGCCTTCGATGAGTTCAAACTCACTAGGATCTGTGGCTGGTGGTTTTTCCAAAAGAACGGGGATACCTTTGTCTAAAAAAAATTTGGCTGTTTTTACGTGGTCCTTGGGATCTATGGCTATAATAGCGTTTTTTATAGGTTCTTTCACATCGCCGTAGTGGCAGTAAAAGGGACTTTTGCCATTGGCTTTTGAGGGATCTATGTCACACAGAATGGTAGACTCCCCCATTTCTTCGAGTTTGCTCATGTATTTTTGACCCATATTCCCAAGACCTATAAGGAGTATGTGCATATCAGGATTCTAAAACCGCTCCCTTAGATGCAGAAGTGACAAATTTGGCATACCTTCTGAGCCATGGGCTGTTTATGGGTTTTTGTTTTGGGACAAAACTTTCCATTCTCCTTTTGAACTCTTGATCATCAATTAGTAGTTCCAACCTTCTGTTTGGTATGTCTATAAGTATTTCGTCTCCGTTCTGGACTATTCCTATAGGTCCTCCGCTTGCCGCTTCTGGAGAAACGTGCCCTATGCATGCGCCCCTTGTTCCACCAGAGAATCTTCCGTCGGTTATCAGTGCCACCTTATCTCCAAGTCCCATACCCATTATAGCGGATGTTGGCGAAAGCATCTCTCTCATGCCAGGTCCACCCTTTGGACCCTCATACCTGATCACCACCACGTGTCCAGGTTTCACCTTTCCGCCCAGTATGCCATCTATGGCGTCTTCTTCAGAATCGAAGCATATGGCTCTTCCTCTAAATACCATCATTTTTGGATCTACACCAGCCGTTTTTATAACACCTCCCTCTGGTGCCAAGTTACCAAACAATATAGCAATGCCACCGTCTTGTGAGTAAGCCTTATCCATTGTCCTTACTACCTCACCATCTGCATCAGGTGCTTCTTGGGCGATTTCTTTGAGTGTCTTTAACGACACGGTTAACTTATCGGGATTTGGGAACTTATTGGCTTTTATGAGTTCTTTTACTATGGTAGGTATACCGCCTACACTGTCCAAGTCTTGAATGTGGTAGTGTGAAGAAGGCGATATCTTACAAAGTGTAGGTATGTTTTTGGATATCTGGTTAATCCTATTTAAGTCATATTCTATTCCAGCCTCTCTTGCTATCGCCAAGAGGTGAAGTATGGTATTACTGGAGCCACCCATGGCTATATCCACGGCAAAGGCGTTATCGAAGGCTTCTATAGTTAGAATATCTCTGGGCTTTATGTCTCTCTTTAGAAGTTCCATTATTTGCCTTGCTGCCTGTCTTGCCAAGATTTCTCTTCGTGGATCTACGGCAGGAATGGTACCATTGCCAGGTAACCCAAGACCTAAAACTTCCGTTATGCAGTTCATAGAGTTTGCGGTAAACATACCCGAGCAACTACCACAGGTTGGACATGCTGACTCTTCTATGACTTTTAACTGCTCTTGGGTCATCTCTCCCGATTTAACCTTTCCAATCCCCTCGAACACCGATATGAGATCCACTTTTTTTCCGTTCACTTCACCAGCGAGCATGGGACCACCGCTTATAAAGATGGTAGGTATGTTTATCCGAGCTGCAGCCATCAACATACCGGGAACTATCTTGTCACAGTTGGGTATGCATATCAGAGCGTCCAGTTGGTGAGCCTCTACTACCGTTTCTATACAGTCCGCTATTAACTCCCTGGAAGGAAGAGAATACTTCATTCCATAGTGTCCCATTGCTATACCATCGTCCACACCTATTACATTGAACTCTATGGGAACACCGCCGGCTTTTCTTACTTCTTCCTTGATAGGTTTGACAAACTCTCGTAGGTGAACATGTCCTGGAATTATGTCTATATAAGAGTTAGCTATACCAATTAATGGTTTGTCAAAGTCTTCATCAGACAAACCGCAAGCTCTAAGTAATGATCTATGTGGAGCCCTTTCTATTCCCTTTTTGACTTTATCACTTCTCATACAAATAATTATAGGTTCTTTCTCTTATAGAACAAAATTTTTTCCTAAGTATGCTTTTTTTACATCCTCTCTGTTTGCAACCTCATGAGCGCTACCATGCGCCAGAATTTTCCCTTCTGATAGTATGTAAACTCTATCAACTATTCTTATAGTTTCCCTTACGTTATGGTCCGTTATAAGTATGCCCATACTTTGATTTTTTAAACCAATTATCATTTCCTTTATTTCTGAAATAAGAATGGGATCAATGCCTGTAAAAGGCTCATCTAAAAATAAGTACTTAGGATTGGTTATCAAAGCCCTTGCTATTTCTAATCGTCTTTTTTGTCCACCTGATATTTGGTAAGCTTTTAGGTTTCTTACTTCCCATAAACCAAAATCCGTCAGCAGAGATTGAGCTTTTTGAATTTGAGCTTCTTTTGTCTCTTCAAAAAATTCCAAGAACATCAAAAGGTTTTCCAATACAGACAAGTCTTCAAATAAGGTGTGTTCTTGAGGTAAGAAGGTTATTCCTTTTTGTGCTCTTTTATGAGCCGGCATATGGGTTATATCTTCACCATCTAAAATTATCTGTCCCTCATCCACAGGTAAAAAACCCACTAAGCAATTAAAGAGGGTAGTTTTACCCGCTCCATTTGGACCCAAAAGTCCAACTACTTCCCCTTTGTTTATCTCTATATATACACCTTTTAGTATTTCTCTTTTTTTAAAAAACTTTTTAATATTGGTAGCCTTTAGCATGTTAGAATTATAAAACCATGAAGGCAGTAATTTTAAAAAACTTCGGTGGTGTGGAAAACTTAGAGTATGTAGAGGACTTTCCAGAGCCGCAAATAAAAGATAATGAAGTTTTAATAAGGGTAAAAGCTGTAGCACTAAATCACTTGGACATATGGGTAAGGCTAGGAGCTCTTGCTGTAAAACCTGAGCTTCCACACATTCTTGGTTCAGATGTAAGCGGTGTGGTGGAAAGAGTAGGATCTTTGGTGAATAACGTAAAGGAAGGAGACGAAGTTGTTGTAGCTCCTGGACTTTCCTGTGGTGTATGTTATGACTGTCAAAGGGGAAGGGATAACCTGTGCAAAGATTATGATATACTAGGGCTTAAAACAAAGGGGGGATACGCAGAGTTTGTAAAGGTTCCTTCAAGGAACGTTATAAAAAAGCCTAAGAATCTGAGCTTTGAAGAGGCAGCCAGTTACCCCCTTACCTACCTTACCGTATGGAATGCTTTGGTGGAAAAGGGACAGATGAAGCCTTATTCAAGACTTCTTGTATGGGCTGGATCCTCTGGTGTGGGAGTTGCCGCTATACAACTTGCCAAACTTATGGGAGCTTTTGTTATAGCGACAGCGGGTTCAGAGGAGAAGGCAAACAAGTGTAAGCAGTTGGGAGCGGATGTGGTTATAAATCACTACACAGAGGACGTGCCTAAAAAGGTTCGTGAGATTTTTAAAGATGGCGTCGATATAGTGATGGATCACGTAGGAGAGAAAACCTTTACCAAAAGTATAGAGTGTCTTAGAAAAGGTGGAAAGATCGTTTTCTTTGGAACTACTACAGGAGACCAAGCCAATATCGATATAAGATACGTATTTGTAAGGGAAATAGAGCTCCTTGGTGTTTACATGGGAAGCAGAGCCCACCTTTTTAAGATAACTGAACTAATGGAAAGAGGACTTTTAAAGCCCATGGTGGACAGAGTTTTTAGTTTAGTGGAAGCTCCTCAAGCCCATGAATACTTAGAATCTTCAAAGCACTTTGGAAAGGTGGTTTTAAGAGTTAGTTAAAAGGTAAAAATAAACAGGAGCACAAAGGATAAGGGAATCAAATCTATCTACAAAACCTCCATGGGAACCAAGAAAATTAGAAAAATCTTTAATTCCTACTTGTCGTTTTATAAAGCTTTTAAATAAGTCACCATAAAAGGCAAAAATTACAAGAATAGGACCGAATGCAAGATTTTTAAAAACAAATACAGAATACAAGGATCCAAAAATTAAGCTACCTATAAACCCTTCCCACGTTTTGTGTGGAGATATACGCTTTGCTATTTTTGTTTTTCCAAAGTTTTTCCCTACGTAGTAAGCACTAACATCCACAACCCAAACGAAAAATAAAAGCTCTAGAAGGTATAGATTTCCAAGATCCTTCAAATCCCAGAGAAAAGAAGGCAAAAACCCAGCGTATAGAAAGATCAAGAGAGATTTATTAAAGACATCCAAGCTCCAGAATTTCCATCCTTGAAGTAAAGTAAAGAGTAGAAGAGCTACAATACCCAAACCCTTATCGTAAGATGCTAAGAGAGTTATAAAATGAGACAAAAAGAAAAAGCCTTTAACATCAATGGCTTTGGAAATTTCGTAAGATATAAAAAAAGAAAGAAGAGTAAGAAATAAAATAAAGATAAACTTTGGTGATAGAAAAATTAGAATGGTAAAGGTACCTATTAAAAAACCTACTAACTCCCTGCTTTTATGTAAGTGCTCCAAACTTTCTTTTCCTTTTGGCGTAATCTTCCAAAGCTCTTAAAAACTCTTCTTTGGTAAAGTCAGGCCAATATACATCCGTAAAGTAAAGTTCGGTATAAGCTAAGTTCCAAAGTAAGAAGTTAGAAAGCCTTTTTTCTCCAGCTGTGCGTATAAGTATATCTGGATCTGGTACATTGCACAAATCTAAGAAGGATGAAAAGGATATCTCATCTACTTCCTTTGCTCCAGACTTTAGGATCTTATTGACTGCTCTAAGTATTTCATCTCTACCACCGTAGTCTATGGCAATGTAAACTTTTATTTTATTTAGGTTTTGTGTTATAGTCTCTGTTTCTTGCATGATTTTTACAAGACTTTTGGGTAATCTGTCACGTCTCCCAATAAAGTTAACGCTTATTTGGTGTTCAATAAACTCTTCCCTTTTGCTTTTCATATAAGACTCAAAGAGACTAAAAAGAGCTCTCACTTCTTCCTTTGGTCTCTTCCAGTTTTCTGTGGAAAAAGCGTATAAGGTTAAATAGCTTATTCCATACTCCATACATGTATAAACAAGCTCCTCGGCTCTCTTCACTCCCTCATAATGACCTGCCACTCTTGGCAGACTCCTACTTTGTGCCCATCGACCGTTTCCATCCATTATAACAGCAACATGTTTAGGTATTTTCATACTCATCTTCCTAGCTTCTTTTTAGCTGTATCAGCCTCTTCCGAGAGAGGATACTCTTTCAGTATTAAATCGTAGTACTCATTCGCCTTTGATTGATCACCCTTTTGCTCATAAAGCCTCGCTAATTGAAGCAACGCCGATGGTGCTTTATTGCAATCTATTAACTCTCTCCTTTTGCATTTTTCAACCAATGTTAACCACACAGCTTCTGCTTTGTTAAGTTCCCCTAAATCTCTATAAGTTACACCTAGCCATAGGTAAGCATTATCTGTAAGAGGTGTATTTGGATACTTTCTTATGTAGTTTATGAACCCTTCCCTTGCCTGATTTAACTGTCTCAAATCGTAAAGCTTAAGAATGTCCTCATACTCTTTCTGAAAATCTGGCTTTTGATCCACTTTTACATCTTGCAACGTTTGACGGATCTGTGTAGGTTCGGGTAAAGAAGAAAGGGCAGGTATTTCCTTTGTTTCCTTTTCAGAAGTTCTCAATTTTTCTACGTCTAATCTAAGTTTTGTTAATGTTTCTACAGTGCTGTCCAATCTAGTTTCTGTCTTCAAGTTTTGCATTTCCAAATTCTTCTGCCTTTCCTCTATGACATTTAGCCTTTCTTCTATTTTAGAAATTTTCTTATTCAGATCTTCAGTAGTTACACTGGCACAACTTACCAAAAAGGTTAAAGCAAATAAGGTAGCCTTTTTCACAACCTTCCCTCCTTGACACTTCTTCTAGACCAAAGGCTATCCTTTATATCAAAGAATGCCTTTTGAAGCTCTATAAGTTGTGCTATACCACCTAATGCCAAGTCTAACATCTTGTTAAACTCTTGACGTGTGAAGCTATGTTCTTCACCAAGAGCTTGTATTTCTGATATTTTTCCAGAACCCGTCGATATTACGTTCATATCAACCTTTGCAGCTGAATCCTCTTCAAAATCTAAATCCAGAATTATTTTGTCGTTTAATATGCCCACACTAACCGCAGCTACGAAATCTTTTATAGGTGTGCTTGTTAAAATTCCTTCATTGTATAGCTTTATAACGGCATCAGCTAATGCTACAAAAGCTCCTGTAATAGCTGCTGTTCTAGTTCCACCATCAGCTTGGACAACATCACAGTCTACCCAAAAAGTTCTTTCTCCTACCTTTGTTAAGTCCAAAGCTGTTCTCATCGCTCTTCCTATCATTCTCTGGATTTCGTGAGTTCTTCCACCAATCTTTCCAAGCACAGACTCTCTTACGTTTCTGGTTTGGGTTGCCCTTGGTATCATGGAGTATTCAGCTGTTATCCAACCCTGTCCCTTACCTTTCAAAAAAGGAGGAACCCCATCTTGCACAGATACTGCACATATTACCTTAGTGTTACCAAATTCAACTAAAACAGAACCCTCGGCAAACTTTAGATAGTCCCTGGTGATTTTGATAGGTCTTAGTTCTTCCGCTTTTCTTCCGTCTTTTCTCAAACTTTGGCTCCGAGAGCTTTTGCTTTCTCTATAACCTCTTCTATAGTACCAACCATATAGAAAGCCATTTCTGGCAGATGGTCATACTTTCCTGTTAGGATTTCCTTAAAGCTTCTTATGTTATCTTCGAGTTTTACATACTTACCTGGCATACCTGTGAACTGTTCAGCTACGTGGAAGGGTTGTGCTAAAAATCTCTGTATTCTTCTTGCTCTGTTGACTATGGCTTTGTCTTCTTCGGAGAGCTCTTCCATTCCTAGTATGGCTATAATCTCTTGAAGCTCTTTGTACCTCTGAAGAACTCTCTTTACTTCCATGGCTACACTGTAGTGCTCTTCTCCTACAAACTCAGGGGCCAAGTACTTGGATGTGGACTCCAGCGGGTCAACAGCAGGGTATATACCGAGCTCTGCGAGCCTACGTGCAAGAACGGTTGTGGCATCTAAGTGAGCAAATACAGAGTAAGGTGCAGGGTCTGTAATGTCGTCGGCAGGAACGTAAACCGCTTGTATGGATGTAAGCGATCCTTTCTTTGTAGAGGTTATTCTTTCTTGTACTTCTCCAACGTCAGTGTTCAGTGTAGGTTGGTATCCAACAGCGGATGGGAGACGTCCTAAAAGTGTAGAGACTTCGGAACCTGCTTGAACGAATCTAAATATATTATCTATAAATACCAAAACGTCTTGCCCTTCTACGTCTCTGAAATACTCAGCCATAGTTATGCCAGTTTGTGCAACTCTAAAGCGAACACCTGGAGGTTCATTCATCTGTCCGTAAACCATAACGGTATAAGGTAGAACGCCCGAGTCCTTCATCTCGTGCCAGAGGTCGTTTCCTTCGCGTGTTCTTTCTCCAACGCCAATAACTACTGAGAATCCTTTGTGGAACTTAGCTATGTTGTGGATTAACTCTTGCATCAAGACCGTTTTCCCAACACCGGCTCCACCAAAGAGTCCTACTTTACCACCTTTTACGTAAGGTTCCAACAGGTCAACTACCTTAATACCTGTTTCCAAAACTTCAACTTTTGTAGATTGCTCTTCTAAAGCGGGTGGTTCCTTAAACATTGGCCAATACTCTTGTGCCTCCACAGGACCAGCTTCGTCTATAGGTTGTCCTACAACGTTAAATATTCTTCCAAGTGTAGGTCTTCCTACAGGAACCTTTATTGGACCTCCTAGGTATTTTACCTCTTGTCCTCTTGTAAGTCCATCCGTGGCTCCCATCGCTATGGCTCTTACTCTTCTTTCCCCAATATGCTGTGCAACTTCCATAAAAAGATCTTCCTGTGCCCAATTACCTCTATCATCTATGAATTTACGAATAGTGCTAAGACCATGCTTAACAGGTGGTAGGTCTTTACTGTCAAATTCAACGTCAACAACTGCACCTATGATCTGAACTATTTTACCTTGCATTATGCAACCTCCTTTATTTCATAGCTTCTGCAGCACTAACTATATCAATTAATTCCGTTGTTATAGATTCTTGTCTTGCTTTGTTAAATATCAAAGTCCATGTTTTTACAAGATCATCAGCATTTCTTGTGGCGTTATCCATTGCCACCATACGGGCAAAATGTTCAGCAGCATTAGACTCAAGCATTGCACGATAAATTTGGAAATTCAAATATCTATCTATTAAGCTTTCAATAAGTGTTTCTTTGTCCACTTCAAACTCATACGTACTAAAGTCTCCATCAGATTCTATCGTTTCCGATGGTAGGAATGTTCTAATTACAGGCTTATACTGAACTTTTGTAACCATTTCATTGTTTAGCAAATACACTCTATCCGTTTCTCTGTTTACGTACCTGTCTTTAACCATCTGTGCTACTTCCTTTGCTACGCCGAAGTTTACCTCTTTCCTAAAGACCTCGTCGTAACCCTTTATAACCGGAATTTCCCTTTTTGCATAGTATTGAAAGCCCTTACGCCCTATTAGAAATAAATTAACTTTTACTCCTTGAGTTTTTTTCTCCTGGATGAACTCATCTGCACGCTTTATTATTCCAGAATTAAAAGCACCTGCCAATCCTCTATCGGCGGTTATTAAAATAAGATCACAGGATGTTTCTTCTCTAATCTGGAATACTGGATGGCTCTCTTGATCTATGTGTGATATAAGGGATTTTATAACTTTATATAAACCTTCAGAGTAAGGTCTACTTGCGTATGTAAGTTCTTGTGCACGCCTGAGTTTGGCAGCAGATACAACTTTCATAGCGTTGGTTATTCTTCTTGTATTCTTTATTCCCTGAATCTTTCTTCTTATATCTCTAGGTGATAGTTTTGGCATAGCAAAAATTATAACATATCTTTCAAATACTCCATTACCTGGTACATATCCTTATCGCCACGCCCAGAGAGGTTAAACACGACTAATCCATCTTTACCCAATTCTTTTGCAATTTCCACGAGCCTTGGTACTGCGTGTGCTGGTTCGAGCGCTGGAATAATACCTTCTAACTTAGATAGCAATTTAAATCCTTCCAAAGCTTCTTCATCCGTAGCATAAACATAATTTGCTCTCCCGCTTTTGAATAGATAAGCGTGCTCCGGACCAACGCCTGGATAGTCCAATCCTGCTGATATAGAGTGGGTTGTAAGAATTTGCCCCTCCTCATCTTGTAAAAAGAAAGATATCATTCCATGAAGTACACCCACAGAGCCTGCATTTATGGAAGCTGCATGTTTACCTGTATTTATGCCAAGTCCGCCAGCTTCTACACCTATAAGTCTTACATTTTCCTCCTCAACGAAAGGATAGAATATCCCCATCGCATTTGAACCGCCACCTACACAAGCTACTATTGCATCGGGCAATCTTCCTTCAATCCCCATAATCTGTTCCTTAACCTCATTCCCTATTACACTCTGGAAATCCCTAACCATCATTGGAAAGGGATGCGGTCCCACTACAGAACCTATTATGTAGTGTGTAGTTTCTACGTTAGTTACCCAGTCTCTTAAAGCTTCGTTTATTGCATCCTTTAACGTTTTGCTCCCACTTTTTACTATTTCTACCTTTGCTCCCAAAAGTTTCATTCTAAACACGTTTAGCCTCTGCCTTTGTGCATCTTCCTCTCCCATGTAAACTACACAATCCAGTCCTAAGAGAGCACATGCTGTAGCAGTAGCTACACCGTGCTGTCCTGCACCAGTTTCTGCTATAACCCTTTTTTTCCCCATTCGTTTTGTAAGGATTGCTTGACCAAGGGTGTTGTTTATTTTGTGAGCACCGGTATGAAGTAAATCTTCCCTTTTTATGTATATCTTGGCTCCCCCAATATATTCCGTTAAGTTTTTAGCGTAATAGAGTGGTGTAGGTCTACCTGCAAAAGTCTTTAGGTAATAATCAAGTTCTCTCCAAAAGCTCGAATCTTCCTTTATTTTTTGGTATTGCTGCTCAAGCTCTTCTAGTGCGTGCATCAAGGTTTCTGGTACAAACTTTCCACCAAACTCTCCAAAATATCCTTTTTTGTCCGGTACCTTAGATCTCATAATAAAAGAAAAATTATAAGCTTATTCAAGATTTAATAAATAATTCCTTTCAATGCTTGCTGCCTTTGTATGCAAGTGGGACATTGACCGCATGGAGGCTCTGTTCCAATATAGCAAGAATAAGTTTTTTCAAATGGAACACCTAAACTTTTGCCTAGTAACGCTATGTCTCTTTTTGTAATTCCTAAAAAAGGAGCGTATATGTGAATGCGTTTCTTTGTTTTAGCCACATATACAGAGCTAGCGTTTATAGCAGCTTCTGCAGAGGTTATAAACTCTGGTCTACAGTCAGGGTATGGTGAGTCCAAAGAGTGAACACCTATGGCTATGTGGTCTATTTGGTAAACATCGGCAAATGATGCAGCTATGGAAAGGAATAAAAGATTCCTCATAGGAACAGTGGTTATAGGTGGCTCATCCTCTGGATACTCACCTTTTGGGACTTCTATATCTTTGTCAAGAAGAGCGCTACTCCCCAACTCTTTATAAAAAGGGATGAACGCCAAAAAGTGCTTTTCAACTTTAGCTGTGGATGCCAACTCCTTAGCATACTCTAACTCTATTCTGTGTTTTTGCCCATAGTCAAAGGATATGGCATAAACTTTTGAAAATTCTCCTTTACACAGCCACAAAAGTGTGGCACTATCCATACCGCCTGAAAGTAAAACTAAAACGCTTTTCATACTTAAATGCCGGAGGCGGGAGTCGAACCCGCACGGGGGTGTCCCCGGGGGATTTTGAATCCCCTGCGTCTGCCAATTCCGCCACTCCGGCTATTACATTATTATAATATCTACTTGACTTCCAGCTGCAATTTCATTTACACCTTCGTAAACAACCATATATGCGTTCATTCCAACATAGGAACTTAACATATGCGATTGTAGCTTTTCTGAATACGTGCAATATGCTTTATCTGCAAATTCTACATAACTTCTGACAAATTCTCTTCTCTCTGCGTCTTTTCTTTTGAAGTCCTTCTTGAGAATAGCCTTAAAAGGTTTGGGCATGTAACCTTTCATACCTACCATTTTTTTAATAGCAGGTTTTACTAAGAGATCAAATGCCATAGCACAAGAAACTGGATTTCCTGGAAGACCAAAAAACAGCTTGTTACCCTCGTATGTTCCAAACAGGACTGGTTTTGCTGGTTTAATTCTTAATTTGTGAAACTTAACATCTATACCAATTTCTCTTACCAGATACTGAACATAGTCTCTGTCTCCCATGGATACGCCACCAGTTGTTATGAATACATCGAAATTGTAAATTTGTGATAATGCACTCTTTATCTGCTGAGGATCGTCCTTAGCTATTCCCAAATTAACTACGTGTACAGGTAAGCTAGAAGCAAGTCCATAAAGTGTGTAATTGTTGGAAGTTCTTATCTGAGAGTCTCGTGTAATTGGTTCTCCTACATCCACAATTTCATCACCCGTTGCTAGTATTCCAATAACTGGCTTTTTGTAGACATCCACGACTACTTTGTTTAAAAAAGCTAAAATACCAAGCTCATAACCTCTAATAAGAGTTCCAGCTTCCAAAACCACATCTCCCTTTTTTAGTTCCTCTCCTTTTCTTCTTATATTTGCTCCTTCTTTGAATGCTCCTTTCACAGTTATGTATTCTCCATCAAAGGATGTAAATTCTACGGGAACTACGCAATTGCATCCTGGAGGAATGGGAGCACCAGTGAATATCTTTATTGCCGTGCCTTTTTCTACTTTTATATGTGCTACATTTCCAGTGCTAACCTCACCTATTACCTTTAATTTAGTTTCCGGAGCTTTGAGGTCTTCATACCTAACGGCATACCCATCCATAGCAGAGTTATCAAACAGTGGAAGGTCAACGTCAGAAACCACATCCTTCGCCAAAAGCCTGCCCAGAGCTTGCGTGAATGTTACCCTTTCCCAGCCAATTTTTTCTACATTCTCCAAAACTATCTTTATGGCTTCATCATAAGACATAAGTGTCATATATAAACCTCCTAAGAAAATTATAACAACTTTATTTTTGCATCTCTCCATCTTAATTGGATGTAAGACTATCCTTTAATTCAGAGTTTAGAGTTTTCTCATAGGGATAAAAACTTTACTCAAGCTTTAGTATATCAATATACCCTTCGTATATAGCTTTGCCTACAACGACGCCATTTACACAACACATTAAAGCTCTTACATCTTCAAGACTTTTTACTCCTCCAGAAGCAAGCACCGGCTTTTTTACGTGTTTTTTAAAGTCCATGTATTTTTGTATATCCACACCTTCCAGAGTTCCGTCCCTGTCTATATCTGTATACAGATATCCCCATATATCTTTTTCGTCAAACATGTTCGCTAATTCTTCTGGACTTATTTTGCTATCTTCTTTCCAGCCTCCAACGGCTACCTTTCCACTCTTGCTATCCACAGAAAGCACAACTCTATTGGGAAACTCTGTAAGTATTTTTTCAAACTCTTCTGGACTCTTTATTGCAATTGTTCCTACAACCATCAAATCTACACCTTCCGAATCCAAAATTTTGCAGCTTTCTATGCTTCTTATTCCCCCGCCTACCTGGAGTATACCCTTGAAGTTGGACCTGACCTTTCTTATGGCTTCTAGATTCAAAATACGACCCTTGAGTGCACCATCAAGATCCACAAGATGCAACTTTTTAAAACCTAAATACTGATAGAGTTTTGCCAAATCCGCAGGATCTTTGTCGTATGTTTTTACTCTTTCAAAATCGCCTTTGAATAATCTAACTACTTTACCATCCTTTATATCTATTGCGGGGATAATAAAATCCTTCATGATAAAATCTTAGTAGATGATGAGAGCAAAAGCAACAACTATTCTAGTTGTTAGAAAAAATGGTCAAACGGTAATGGGTGGTGATGGACAGGTGACACTTGGACACTCTGTCATAAAGCACAAAGCTAAAAAGATAAGAAAGATATACGATGGAAACATATTAATTGGTTTTGCAGGTTCAGCAGCGGACGGATTGGCTTTGATGGAAAGACTGGAAGCAAAAATTGAAGAGTACAGAGGGAATATACTCAGAGCTTGTGTAGAGCTCGCAAAAGAGTGGAGAATGGATAAATACCTCAGAAGATTAGAAGCTATGCTCTTGACAGCTGATGTAGAGAGAATTCTGTTAATTTCTGGTACTGGAGACGTTATAGAGCCAGATGAGCCAGTCTTAGCCATAGGCTCAGGAGGGGATTATGCAAGAGCCAGTGCACTAGCCCTTTACAGAAACACAGATCTTTCTGCAGAAGAAATTGTAAGAGAGTCACTAAAGATTGCGAGTGAGATATGCATATACACAAACGATAAGTTTGTTATAGAAAAACTCGATTAATCTAGCCTTTGTAAACCGATTATATTGCACAATTAAGATATTTCTATTATTTTTAAAATTATGTACAGATTTCTTTTGAAATCCAAAATACACAGAGCAAGGATAACAGGCTCAGAACTTCATTACGAAGGAAGTTTATCTTTGGATGAAACCCTAATGGAAGCTGCAAATCTTTTGCCCTTTGAGAAAATAGAAGTTTACAATGTAAGCAATGGGAATCGCTTCAGCACATATGTGATACCAGCACCATCAGGATCTGGAGAAGTTAGGCTAAATGGTGCGGCAGCTCGCATGGGTATGCCTACGGACATAATCATAATCGCCTCTTACACGCTCGTAAAAGATGAAGACCTAAATAGATTTAAGCTTCAGTTGGTATACGTAGATGAGAAAAATAGAATAATTGATGTAAAAAGAGATATAGTTGCTCAGTATGATTGGCAAAGTTTTTAGAATATTTAGAGAAAAGGGAGGTCTACTGAAAGCATTAGACCTTTGGGATTGGTTTGAAAACATCCCATACGACAAGCAAAAAAAGGTCAGATATTACTTTTCACTAAAAAGTATAAAAAACATAAACTTTCCCTTTAGAGCTAAAACCTTTGATTCTGGCAGTATAGAAAAGCCTCTCTACACTAAAAGGACTTTTTTGGGTTCGATAGCACAGATGGCTCTTTTGGAAAAAGATTACGATTTTGCCCATTGGTTATACTTAGAGGCTCTTAACCAAGAAGGAACGCCTTACGAAGCGCACCTAATACTCAACGACTTGGTCTTGCTAGCGCAAAATATAAAGGACTTGCAAAAAGCAAAAGAGTATGCTCTAATGGACTTGCAGATGTTTGAAGACTACAAAGAAGACCTAAAGAAAAAAAACGAAAAACTATACATTAACTCGTTAGAAGTATACCTTTATATCTTAGAAAGAGAAGGGAAATTTGAACAAGCTTTGGAAGTTCTTGAGGATTATAAACAAAGAGGTGTAGAGGTAAACTTTTACGAAGATGTTAAAAAAAGACTGCAAAGCAAAGTATAAGGTTACTAGAAAGATTGTAAGACTGCAAAGAGAGAAAAATCTCATCCCTCCCAATGCTTCTATAGTTGTGGCTTTCTCCGGTGGTGCAGATTCTGTTGCCCTTACTATGAGTTTATTGGAATTGAAAGAGTTTTTAAAGATAAAAGAGATTTTGCTGGTTCATGTAAACCATATGTTAAGAGGAGAAGAATCTTTCAGAGATGAAAATTTTTGTATTGATTTTGCAAAAGCTGTAGGTTTGCCTATCCATATAGAAAGGATAGATATAAAAGCTTTGGCACAAAAAGACAATATAGAGCTCGTGGCTAGAAATAAAAGATACCAAATCTTAAGAAATATCAAACAAAAACAAGGGTACAACCTAATAGCTACAGCTCATCACCTAAACGATTTACTGGAAACTATACTCCTGTGGATAACGCGTGGTTGTGGCATAGAGGGACTCCTAGGGTTCGAAGAGAAAGAAGGGGATATTGTAAGGCCTTTGTATACTGTGAAGCGTGAAGAAATTGTTCAGTTCTTAAGAGAGTGTGGTTACCCTTGGATTGAAGACTCATCTAACTACGATTTGAGCATAGCAAGAAACAGAATAAGGCATACGGTAGTGCCACAGTTGAAAATGATAAACCCAAATTTAGAAGACACAGTCCTAAGAATGAGAGGGATTTTAAAATCGGAGAAAAAACTCTTGGATAGCCTGATTGGCGAAAATCTCAAAAGCATAGATAGAGACACCTTTATAAAGCTATCAGAGGATCACCAAAGGTTTATTCTCAATAGGTTTTATAACATAAGAAATTTCAAAAAAATAGAGCAAATAAGAAGAGAAATTGTTAAAAGAAAATCATTTGCACTTGAAAAGATTAACAATCAGGATATCTTAGAGTAAGAATAAGGAGGTTGCTATGCATTGGATGAAAAACGTGTTTATATGGTTGCTTATTATAGGTTTTATGATTTTAGCTTTTAATATGTTTAGTGGAGATAGAGGTGAAAAGGCAGTTAAAACATCTTTAAATACGTTCATACAGTTAGTAGAAGAAGGTAAGGTAAAGGAAGCTAGGATTAAAGATAATGTTATAGTAGCAGTTACAGCAGATGGTCAAAAAGTGGAAGTAGGTATACCTACAGGTTCCAACATAGTGGATAAGATGTTAGAAAAGGGTGTGAAGGTTGATGTTGCAGTTCCAGAGGGTAATACCTGGCTTGTTACCTTCTTAATATCTTGGTTACCCATACTACTTTTCATAGGTATATGGATATATATGATGCGACAAATAGGTAGTGGTGGGGGTTCTTCCAGAGGTGCTTTTTCCTTTGGTAAGAGTAGAGCTAAAGTTTACATAGATGAAAAACCAAAGGTTAAGCTTGACGATGTAGCTGGCATGGAAGAGGTAAAAGAAGAAGTTAAGGAAATAATAGAGTATCTAAAAGACCCTGTAAAGTTCCAAAAATTAGGTGGGAGACCTCCAAAGGGGGTAATGTTTTACGGTGAACCCGGTGTTGGTAAAACGCTTCTAGCAAAGGCAATAGCAGGAGAAGCTCACGTTCCTTTTATATCTGTTTCAGGTTCAGATTTTGTCGAGATGTTTGTAGGTGTTGGAGCTGCAAGAGTTAGAGACTTGTTCGAAACAGCAAAAAAGAACGCTCCTTGCATAGTGTTTATAGACGAAATAGACGCAGTAGGAAGGTCTAGAGGTGCCATAAACTTGGGTGGTGGACATGACGAAAGAGAGCAGACGTTAAACCAGTTGCTTGTTGAGATGGACGGCTTTGATACGTCTGAAGGAATAATAATCATAGCGGCAACCAACAGACCAGACATTTTAGATCCAGCCTTGCTTAGACCAGGTAGGTTTGATAGGCAGATATACATACCAAGACCAGATATAAATGGAAGATACCAAATACTTAAAGTACACGCCAAAGATAAAAAGCTTGGACCTAATGTGGACTTGGAGATAGTAGCTAGAGCTACCCCAGGTTTTACAGGAGCAGACCTCGAAAACATACTTAACGAAGCCGCACTCTTAGCTGCTAGGAAAAATAAGTCTTTTATAGAGATGGAAGATATAGAGGAAGCAATAGATAGAGTTACTATGGGACTTGAACGTAAAGGTATGGTAATATCAGCAAGAGAGAAAGAAAAAATAGCCTATCACGAAGCAGGACATGCAATAATGAGTCTTATGGTGCCTGGTTCTGATGCGCTTCATAAGGTCTCTATAATACCTAGAGGTATGGCCTTGGGTGTTACACAGCAGCTTCCTATAGATGATAAACACATGTACGATAAGCAAGACCTTCTTGGAAAGATCATGGTTTTAATGGGAGGAAGAGTTGCAGAAGAGGTGTTTTATGGTAGAGATGGTATAACAACAGGAGCTGAAAATGACTTACAAAGAGCAACAGATTTGGCTTACAGAATGGTCTCTATGTGGGGAATGAGCGATAGAGTAGGTCCAGTAGCTATAAGAAGAACTGCAAATCCTTTCTTAGGTGGAATGACTACGTCTATTGATGTGAGCGAAGATCTCCTTAGGGACATAGATGAAGAGGTTAAGAAAATATTGATAAGTGCTTACGAGGAAACGAAAGCAATCATCAGCGCTCATACGGATGCTATAAAATCTGTGGTTAAGAAATTACTCGAAAAGGAAACAATATCATGTGAAGAATTTGTAGAAGTTTTAAAACTTCATGGTGTAGAAATTAAAAATGACTGTAAAAAAGAAGAACTAAAAACTCAGGAAGCTCAGAAGGTAAGTGTTTAACCTCTTTCCCCTTTATTCTAAAAAAAGGGCACGCAAATAAGCGTGCTCCAATTGCTTTTAAAATATTCTATCGTCTATATTTTGTGAAAACAAAATCGTTGGACTTCTGACTTGCGTGGCAGTTAAAGCATGATTGAATAGGATCTTTGACTATACGTTCTTTAGAATCACCTTTAAAACCTTCGAATCCCCAGCCTCCAGTTTCAGCAAACTTCTTAGAATCCTTTTGCATAACACCAACGACTTTCCTTTTACCTTCTACAATAGCGTTATTTTCCGCTTTTGCTTCTAGCAAATCAAAAACGAGTACCGCACCATCCGGGAAAGGTTTGCCTTCCTTCAAAGCTTTAAGAGCTTTCTCATTTGCATAAATGTGGTGAATCCCACCGAAGGATTCGTAAAGTGGATGTCCTTCCTGAATAACCATGGACTTTACATGGGTCCAGTTCCTATAGCCTGCAGGATAATCCACCTTTTTGCCAATTTCTGAAAATGCTGTGCCAATGGTAAATAAACCTAAAACTATTGATAACGGAAGAGCGAGATTTGCAAATTTATATTTTTCCCTCATGATAATACCTCCTTTTATAATTTGTAAATAAATTTATTTAATGATCATTTTAATGTCAAGTATTAATATCAATTAATAATATTGTAAAAAGTGCTTTAGAGAAAAAACAGCAAGCTTTAAGGTATTTAAGTAACTTTTTACTCTTCTTCGTAAAAAGATGCAAGTATAGCTTCTATTATTGCTAAAATTATTGAAACTATGTTTGCAGCTACAGCTCCTACTGCCAGACTTACACTTTCTTGGACATCACCTAACCAAAAGTAAATGAATGTTGCAGGCAATAAATGTACGTCTGCAACAAAACTCGCAGCTGTCATTTCTGTAGAAAGTATTCTTCCCTCCCCTAGCTTTAAAATTGTCGCAGATAGGTTAGCAAAGGTAGCTATTACGAGCTCGTAGGGATTTGGATTAAATACAAAGCTAAGAGTGGTGGTAAAAGCCATGAGCATAAAAAAGTCTGTCAATATTTTTTTGTATTTCATTTTACTACCTCTTTGTATATTTTTTCTAAGTTTCTTAAATTCTTTGTACTTCCAAAAATTATAAGTGTATCTCCTTCCTCAATTTGCGTATCGCCTGTTATGTTTATATCTACGTAACCATCTTTTCTTCTAATTGCTATAACGCTAATACGGTACATTCTACGTAAGTCTATATCTTTAAGCTTTTTACCTACGAGTGGAGAGGATTCTTCTACCTTGTACTCTAAAATGTCTACATCGCTCACTTCACCAAAGGCTATCCTATCTAAAAGATCCGCAATATAGCCAGATCCAGTATGGAATATGTAAGAAGCTAACCTTGTAGCTAGAATTTTGTTGGAAACCAAGGCTTTATTTGCTCCAAGCTCTTCCATCTTTTCTGCAGTTCCATCTGTGGAAGCAAAAGTGTATATAGCAAGTTCTTCTTTCGATGGTACTATTAAACGAGCTGTGACTATCAATGCTATATTCCTGGCATCATCCTCAAGATTAGCAATCAAGACCTTAGCTTTTCTTATGTTAGAGGACTCTAATGTGGATCTTTTTATAGGATCTTCAGATATGAAGTACTTTATATTGTGCTTATGCATATACTCTAGAGCTGATGATCTATCATCGATAACAACAAAGTTTAGTTTTCTCTCTTTTAGTGTACTTGCAAGCCAAGCTGATGTCTTATTATAACCGCATATTATAATGTGATTCTTTAAGTTCTGTATATCTTTTAGCATAACTACAATTTTATATAGCTCTATTATATTTCCGCTTACTATGGTTCTTATCACAACTGTAACAGAAGTGGTAAATATACCTATTCCAGAGAGAGCTAAGAAAGAGGTAAATATCCTACCTAAAGGTGTATCTGTAGCTGGGGCTATTTCCCCAAAACCTATAGTGCCTATTGTTATTATAGTCATATAAAAAGCGTCTATAAAATTTGCCGTACCTGTGTATATGTCTGAAATTATCATGTATCCAAGAGTTCCTACAAATATTGCAACGTGAAGCATAAAAAGCGGAAATGTTAGCAATTTAAACTGCTCTATAAACTTTCTTTCGTAGTGTTCCAGTAGACTTTTCTTTATTTTTTTCTTTGTAAATTTTACTTTAAGCCTTTTTTTAAACTTTTCCATCTTAGTTAAGTTTAATACAGTACTATGTTAAAATTAAATACGCAAAGGAGGCAAAAATGCTTATAAATATGATAACCTTCCTCCTAGGAATAATAATGCCTATTTTGGGATTTGCACGCCAAGAGCTAAAAATCATGCCTACTACTTATCCTATTTACTACCCTCTTAAGTATATGACTGAAGGTATTCATCAAGTGGATGTTCTAATAAGCACACCAGCAGATCCTCATCACCACGAAATAAAACCGAAAGATCTCGTTAAACTTAAACAAGCTGATTATGTTTTTCTAATTGGCTTGGAAAAATGGGAAAGGCAAATAGAAAGGCAAGTTAATAAAGCAAAACTTGTTCCGCTTTATAAGGATATTGATCTTATAAAGTTCAGAGGGATTCCAGATCCTCACGTATGGGTCTCTCCGAGAACGTATTTAGCTTTAGTAACTAACATATACAACGCTCTTATTAACATAGATAAGCAAAATGAACATATATACAAAGCTAGATTTGAACAATATATAAACGAACTAAAAGCACTTGATAATGGATATAAAAGCACTTTGGCAAAGTGCAAAACTAAGGTTATTGTAACAACACATTTATCAGCTAGTTATTTAGCTAGAGACTATAATTTAGAGGCTGCAGGTTTTAGAGGCTTGCACGCGGAAGAAGAGCCAAAGCCTTCACAGCTAAAAAAACTAATAGATGTATTAAAAACCAAAAAAGTCAGCGCAATATTTATTGAGCCAGGACAAGATAAAAAGGTAGCTGAGAAAATTGCAAAGGAAGTAAACGCTCAAGTGCTTGTGCTGAACACTTCCCTATATCCGGAAAAGCCGAATGATGATTACTTTAGTATAATGAAAAGGAATCTAGAATCCTTAAAGAAAGGCCTTCAATGTCAGTAATAAGGTTAGAAAACGTGAGCTTTCACTACAGAAAGGATGAGCCTTTGATTAAAAATCTAAGCTTTTATGTTGATGAAGGTGAACTCTTCGCTGTATTGGGACCAAATGGTAGTGGTAAAACAACCCTCTTAAAATTAATACTTGGATTTCTAAGGCCTACTTTAGGGCACATAATGCTATTTGGAAAAAATTTACGAGTTTTTAAGGAATGGGATAGGATAGGATATGTTCCTCAGTATCTCAGTGTGGATAAGTTCTTTACTGGAAGTGTGCAAGAAATTTTTAGGGCTTTTGCAAAAGGAGAAAAAATAGGTTGGGCAATAACTTACCTTCATTTAGAAGGTTTATTAAATCGTCCTTTCATTAAGCTTTCAGGAGGCGAAAGACAGAAAGTTCTGTTAGCTTTAGCCCTTTCGACTAATCCAGACGTTTTAATTTTAGATGAGCCAACTACAGGTTTAGATATACATGCTCAAGAACACATAGAAACCATTCTTAAAGATTTTAAGGGCAAAAAGACCATAGTAATTGTCTCTCACGATATAGGTTTTGTTTTGAGAATTGCAGATAGAGTTTTATGTATGGGGATGGAAACGTGTCAGGTCACATCAACTGAGAACTTCAAAGGAATCATAAAGGAAATCTATGGGCTTCACTGAGCTTTTCCCTTTTATGTGGAAAGGAATTGTAACTGCCTTTCTAATCAGTTTATCATCTTCAGTCATAGGTGTTTATTTACTTATAAGAAGGTTATCCATGTTAGGTGCTGGCTTGGCACATGCTGCATTTGGAAGTATAGCTATATCCATAGTTTTAGAGATAGAACCCTATACATTTACAATCATCTATACCATACTGCTTGGTTTAGTTATAGAGTACTTAATACAGAAGAAAGGCTTACCGGCAGATACTCTAATAGCGCTTGTATATTCTTTTGGTGTAGCCCTAGCTATACTAATTCTTAGTGTTTGGGATACACTAGGAACAAACATATTTTCTTATCTTTTTGGTAGTATATTGTTGGTTTCAGATATAGAATTTGTAAGTGCAGCTTTTGTTTCTTTTCTAACATTGGCATTCTTTGCAATCAACTATAATAGAGTAATTGCCTTGCTATTTAACGAAGAGATAGCCAAGCTAAAGGGTATTTCTGTAAGCTTGATTAACTATTCCTTAATAGCCTTGGCTTCTGCAAACATAGTACTCTCTATAAAAGCTGTGGGACTCATACTTTCCACATCTTTCATATCCATACCACCGATGGCTTCTTTGTTAGTAGCCAATTCTTTCTTTTCAACTATTCTATTTTCTGCGTTTTTCTCTTTTTCGTCTACCTTCTTAGGTGTGATTGTGGCATCCACTTTTGATATACCTCCTGGTAGTGCAATTGTAATAAGCATGGTTTTTATCTTTTTATTGATGCTCTCTGGTAGATTCTTTAGAAGAATTTTAAAGTTCTAGCTTAAAGCTAGTAGTTTTTGGAAACTAGTATGACGTTTATTAAAAGTTATTGCAAATGAGACTCATTTGTTTTATATTAAAAAACTATCATGCAACTTGAAACACTAAAAAACCAATTTGAATCTTATCTTAAACAAAAAGGATGTAAGATAACAAAGAGTAGGTTTGATATTATAGACATTATTGCCAGATATAGCTCTCACTTTGAGATAGAAGATTTGGTAAATTGGATAACACAGGAGGATAAAAAAATAGCTTCTAGGTCCACTGTATACAGAACTGTTAAACTCTTACAAGAGTTTGGTGCTATTAGAGAAGTTATAAAGCTTAATAATCGCACCATTTATGAGTTCATTGCTGGTAAGCCCCACCACGAGCATTTGGTATGTATAGAATGTGGAAAAATCATTGAATTCAATAAAGAAAAAATAGAGGAGCTTCAAGAAGAAGTTTGTAAAGAATACAACTTTTCCCCTGTTAACCATAGATTAGAAATATTTGGGATATGTTCTGACTGTAGGAGTAAAAGGGATGAGAATAGATAACCAACATCTTTTTCTAAAAGTGACACGCAGTAAACATATACCTAATAGCCAAAGTGACAACTTTAGTGAAGTTTTGAGTGACGCGATAAAGGATAGTCAGGAAACAAGTTTACCAAGTATGAAGGGCACAACTAAGCCTCACATAACTGAGGCTATTTTACAGGAAGTTAGAAAAAGCGCCCAGAAGTATGGTGTACCACAAGAACTAATACTTGCGATAATTCAACAAGAAAGTTCATTTAATCCAATGGCTTATAACAAAAATAGAGATGGGACGGAAGACAGGGGTCTTATGCAGGTTAACTATCAGCATAATATAAAACTTATGAAGGAGTATGGAATACAGGATCCTAATCAACTCTATGACATAAAAACTAATATAGAAATCGGGACAAGAATACTATACGAAAATTATAAGAATTTTAAAGATTGGACTATGGCTGTAAAAGCATACAATGGTATTAGAGCGAACAATTGGAACTACGTAAAATCTATTTTTGAGAAATTAGCCCTTTTCAGATAACACAGAAACATTACCTTCTTGCAAAGAAGCTTTTAAAGGCATTATATTATTTCTGAATGATAAAAAACATATTTGTATGGGGTCTAAATTTTAAAAAGGCTCCCTTAGAGTATAGGGAGAAGCTAGCATGCAGTAAAGATGAAGCAAGACACATACTACCTATCTTAAAATTTACTTCCAGAGCAGAAGAGCTTGTCCTGATTTCTACATGTAATAGGGTTGAACTTTATGCTATTGGAGATGATTATGAAAATGTTTATAAATTGATAAATACTCTTATAGAGTTGAAAGGTTTAACTCCAAGCATAAAGAAATACTCCTTCTTTTTAGAGGAAAAGGAAGCTGTAGCTCATATATTTAGAGTTGCTTCTAGCCTAGATTCAATGGTAGTTGGTGAACCCCAGATAACATCCCAATTTAAAGAAGCTTTCTATGTAGCCAAAGAGGTAGGGACGCTAGGTAAGATACTAAACAGAATCTTTGAAAGGGCGCTCAGGTGTTCAAAAAGAGTGAGAACGGAAACTGGTATAAGCAAAAATGCAGTTTCTGTGAGTTACGCAGCTGTGGAACTTATAAAGAAGATTTTTGGAAATTTAAAGGGCATAAAGGTCTTGTTAATAGGTGCAGGTGAGATGGCAGAACTAGCTGCAAGCTATTTAAAAAAACTACAAGCGCATATTTTCATAACTAACAGGACCTACGAAAAAGCTATAGAAATCGCTAAGAAACTTGAGGGTAACGCTATCAGATTTGAAAATTTATTGGATTACATACACGAATACGATGTGGTTTTGTGTTCTACTGCATCAAAAGAATACATCCTTACAAAAGACTCATACGAAAAAGCTATAAAAAAGAGAAAGTACAGACCAGTTTTTATAGTGGATATATCCGTACCTAGAAATATTGATCCTAAGATAAACGATATAGAGGATGTATTTTTGTACGATGTAGATGATTTGAAGGAAGTAGCTCAAAAGAATTTAATGGAGCGTCTTAAAGAAAAAGAGAAAGCGGAAATAATCATATGGGATGAAGTAGAGAAGTTTATGAGATGGCTTGAATTTGTTGGTATTGAAAAACAAATTATAAAGCTCAGACAAGAATGGAAAGAGGAGATGGAGAAAAGTTGGAAAGTTAGGTATACAATTCATAGGGTAATCGAAGAAATAAAAAGAAATCCCGAGTCGGCTAAAGCATTGTTTAAAATATTCCTTCAGGAGGTAACAGATGGAAACGAAACAAGAAGGGTATCCAATGTCCATAACAGAAATAATGGAGCTTGAGTCTGAGTACTCAATAAAGGCCTATATCCTAATAAAGGCAGATCCGAGAGAGATACCATCTATCATGCTTGCACTCTCAACATTCGAAGGTGTAAAGACAGCTGATGTAGTAACTGGACCCTATGACATTATAGTATTTACAGAAGTTAAAAATCAGGATGAACTTGGAAGGCTTGTTATAAATAAAATACATTCTTTAGAAGGTGTAAAAGAAGCATTAACTTGTGTAGTGGTAAGAATATGATGTATCCAAAGGTTTTAGAAGACCAAGAAAAAATAGTTGTTATATACTCGGATGAAGTTGCAGTAGATATTGAAGAAGATGATGGTGTGGTGCTGTATTACAATAGGGATGGGCGCATAGTGAAGATAATAATAAAGAAAGATGAAAAACACAACATTATATACTTCTGACTACTTTCTTATAGAAGGTGGCAGACCTTTAAAGGGGAAAGTCCATATATCAGGTTCGAAGAATGCTGCACTCCCTATATTAATGGCTACGTTACTAACAGACAAAGTTTGCACTGTAGATAACGTACCTGAGCTTTTGGATGTGAAGACTACGATAGAACTCCTCAGGAACTTTGGATCTTCTGTGGTAAAAGAAAGAAGCAGAGTTGTAGTGGATACATCTAAAGTTAACAACTTTTATGCACCAGAAAGTCTTGTAAGAAGGATGAGGGCATCTATTTTATCTGCAGGACCACTTCTGGCTAGGTTTGGTGTAGCTGTTGTGGCTATGCCTGGTGGTTGTTCAATCGGAGTTAGAAGCATTGATCAACATCTAAAGGTTTTTGAAAAGGGTGGTGCGAGAATAAACATAAAACATGGTTATATACACTTGACTGTCGATAAGGTGAAACCAATAGAACACACCTTTGATGTTATAACGGTTACAGGGACAGAAAATGCATTAATGTTCTTGAGTAGGTGTCCAAACAGAAGCATTTTAAGAAACATCGCCCTAGAACCTGAAGTTATAGATCTTGTACATGTTCTAAAAAAAATGGGTGTTGAAATTGAGATATACGACAGAACAGCAATAATAAGGGGTAATCCGGATATTGAAGGTTTTAATCACATAGTAATACCTGATAGAATTGAAACGGGAACCTTTATGGTAGCTGCTTTTATTACCAACGGTGATGTAATTCTGGAAGGTGTTAAATACGAGCATTTGGGTAGCGTGATAGAGAAACTAAAGGATGCAGGAGCAATAGTGGAAATAATGGGGAGTGATAAGCTCAGAATAGCATCATCTGGAAAGATAAACAGCTTAAATATATCTACATCTGAATATCCTGGTTTTCCAACGGATATGCAGGCTCAGTTTATGGCAATGCTTACCCTAGGTAATGGTGTATCCCAAATAACGGAAAATATATTCGAAAACAGATTTCAGCATGTAGCAGAACTACAAAGAATGGGTGCTAACATTACTGTAAAAGGTAGAACAGCTATAATAGAGGGTGTAGAAAAGCTATATGGTGCAGAAGTTTTTTCTACGGATCTTAGAGCTTCTGCTAGCTTGGTGTTAGCTGGTTTGGTAGCAGAAGGCACGACGGTAATAAGAGACATATACCATCTAGATAGAGGGTATGAAGGTATGGAAAATAAACTAAAACGCTTAGGTGCACTTATAGAAAGGAAAGCCCCGAAGGGCTTCCCTTAATTACTTTATCTCTATCTTTGTTTCTTTTGCAGTTTCTGCCTTAGGTAGTTTTATTTCCAACACGCCATCTTTATATTCAGCTTTGATATCTTCTAGTTTTACGTCCTTTGGTAAACTTATCGTCCTTTCAAACTTTCCATATGCCCTTTCTACAATATGTACAGTTTCTGTTTTTTCCTCTCTTTCTTCTTTCTTTTCTCCTTTTATGTGTAGTGTATTATCTTTGATGGTTACTTCTACATCTTCCTTCTTAATACCAGGTAATTCAGCTTTCACTACAACTTCTTTGTCCGTTTCGTAAACTTCTATAGCTGGACTAAAAACCTTTTCAATTGCTACCGTAGGGGTAAACTCTTCTAACAATTTGTCAAACTCCCTTCTTATTCTCTCAAGTTCTGCAAAAGGGTTCCAATGCATCAATCCTCTCCTCATGGCTTCCACCTCCTTTATAAAGTTTTATATATATAAATTTAGTACATTACTATCAACTTGTCAACATATAAGATGCGTTATGTTTTTATAGATTTGGGGATTATAGCATTAAGCGTGTCCGGGGGGACTTGAACCCCCGACCTAGGGCTTCGGAGACCCTCGCTCTATCCAGCTGAGCTACGGACACTTTCCTTAAACGTGTCTACAACTACTCTTCGGATACTTTCAAGTAAGACTTTTGACTTTACACTGATACATTCCGGAACCTGTATAAAGTAACCGCCGTATTTGTTTTCAAAAAGTTTAACCCCTTTTATAACAATCAGCCCTTCAATTTCTACATCTGCGTAAGCAACAATTTTAGGTTTTTTAATACTTACCTCAAAGGGGTAGAACTTTAGGATTTCTACCTTCATACCTTTTGAAGTTTAGAGTATCTTTCCAGGGCTAATCTTTTCTTCAAACCGTTTAATCTATCTACAAATGTAATTCCACTTAGATGGTCAAATTCATGCTGAAACACGATAGCTGGAAATCCTTCAAAAATATACTCTTTTTCTTTTCCTTCTAAATCCAGAGCCTTTACCCAAACTTTGCTACTTCTTTGTACCTCTACGGTAAGTCCTGGAAAAGATAGGCAGCCTTCCCTATAGGTAATTTTTCCTTCCATATCTAAAACTTCCGGATTTATAAGAACAACCTTTATTGGTGGTGATTCCTTTTTGGGTGTTGTATCTATTACCATTATGCTCAAAGATACACCTATTTGATTTGCTGCTAAACCTACGCCCTCCTCATGGTACATGGTTTCAAACATGTCTTTAACTAAATTTTTAACACTTTCATCTATGATTTCTACTTTATTTGTAGGTGTCTTCAATACAGGATCTGGGTATTTTACAATTTTCCTAATCATAAAAAAGAAATTATACGAATACTATATCTTTTCAAGTTTTTATTTATGTGTTGCATATGGATGCAACAATGTTGCAACACGCTACATTTTTTACAAAAATACCCATTTAGTAGATCTTTGCTTGGAAAGGCTTTTATAAAAACAAAAGTTTGGCACGTTTTTTGCCATATAAGTAAATGAAAAACTCTTTAAGGAGGTGAAGGCTATGGCAACTTTAAGCAAGCTCAAAGAACTTATGTCCTTACCAGGTGCTATTGCAGCTGGTGAATTTACAGACGATGGAAGGTTAACAGCTTACTATGGCGACATTGATGAAAAAGCTGCAGAAATTGCGGCTATGATGTGCGCCGCCAATAAGCTGATGGGGAATATGCAGGCGAAAGGTTGGAGTGCATATACCAATCAGGGTGGATTTTACCCAGTGTTGGGGTTTGCCGTTGCGGGTGGTAGGTATGCAGCATGCATTATGGGTAATGTTGGCGTATTTGTTGAGCTTGACAAAGCTGACTTTGATAGAACCTTTGAAGCTTTATCCAAGTACATTTAAAAAGGAGGTGTTTATCATGGCAAACTTAGACAAGCTCATGTCCGTTAAAGGAGTTTGGGCCGCTGGGGAGTTTTCTCAGGATGGAAAGCTCTTAGCTTATAAAGGAAACATCTCTGAAGAACATGCTGCTATGGCAGCAATGATGTGCGCTGCCAATACAATGATGGCAGAAATGCAAACGCAAGGGTATACGGCTTTTTCTGGACAAGAATGGACACCACTTCATGGTTGGGCTCTCACAGGTCCGAAGTACTCAGTATGTGTAATGGGTAACGTAGGCGTATTTGTGAACAACGACGAGGTTTCCTTCAATGAAGTATTCAAGGCGCTAAGAGAAGTTGCCAACAGGTGATAAAAACATGAAAGTTGGGGTCCGTAGCGGACCCTTTTTGTAATGTGGAGGAAGAGATGTATAAATTCTTATCTGAAGATTGGATAAAAGCTTACATGCAAGAATGGAATAGCAATGAGAGACTAAAGAGCAGCTTAAGGGACTTTAGTGCTTCGATAAAGTATTACGTGGAAGGTAAAAGCGATGAAGCGGTGCATATAGTAGTAGAAAATGGTATAGCAAAGGAAGCAGCGAAAGCTAATGGTGCGAATTACGACTTCGAGCTGTGGGCTACATTGGAAAATTGGAAGAAGCTAGCTACTGGAGATATAGGACCAAAGGCTGCTATGCTTACAAAGCGTTTAAAGTTCAAAGGTTCCATGATAACCGCTATGAAATACATGTCTTCTTTTGAAGAAAGCTTGAGAATGATGTCAAAAGTGCTTACCGATTGGAACTTATAATTAAGTCTTATGAACTTGGAAGCTTTCGATAGTATTTTTGATGCCGTTTTGTTTATAGATAAAGACTTTAAAGTCGTTTACGCTAACAAAAGTGCAAAGCAGATTCTTGGAGAGGATTTAAAGTTAGGTAAAACCTGTAAGGGCCTTTTCTCTTCATGCAAATCCTGTCCTTTTTACTTAGTTGAAGAAGAGGGAGAAGGACTGCAGATATACGATGTGACATTAAATAATGGTAAACATGTCTGCTGGAGTATGAGCCCAGTATTTGAGAAAGGTGAATTTATAGGTGTTTTGGAAGTTTTTAGAGATGTAAGCAATGTCATTTTCTACATGGAAGAGGTAAAGAAGCAAAAGGAGTTCACAGAAGTAGTTTTAAATTCCATAGTTGAAGCTATTGTAGTACTCTCTCCAGAAGGGAACATAATACGCTACAACAACATAGCTAAGAGGATGTTATGCATGGAAGAAAGAGAAATTGACGGATTGAGTATCAAGGATTTAATAGGTTTGTCTATAGAAGACTTAAAACCTGAAGGAAATAGGTTTGATGTGTATGTAAATACGCCATGTGGAAAACAAAAGGCTTCTGTACTTTTGTCCCCTTTAGGTTCTGGCAGTGGTTACGTCTTATCTGTTTACATTCTTCCTGAAATTGTCACATGCACCATAGGACAGGATGAAAGTCTTATAACAAAAAACACCATATTTAAAAGAGTTTTGGAAAAAGCTAAGACAGTATCCGAATACCCCGTAAATGTGTTGATAGAAGGTGAAACGGGAACGGGTAAGAGTCTTTTAGCCAAATACATACACTACAATTCACCACGAAGGAATGGACCTTTTGTAAAGGTGAATTGTGCAGCAATACCAGAAAATCTCTTGGAAGCTGAGCTATTTGGATATGTAAAAGGTGCATTCACAGGAGCTATAAAAGATAAACCTGGTAAAGTAGAAGTAGCTAACGAAGGAACACTTTTTCTGGATGAGATAGGAGACATGCCTATTTATTTACAAGCGAAAATACTCAACTTGGTGCAAAGTGGAGAGTTTGAACGATTAGGTGATACAAAAGTTAGAAAAGCAAATATAAGAATAATAGCCGCTACAAATAAAAATCTGAAAGAACTGA
>JBEPZX010000005.1:0-88837 GCA_041640635.1 Aquificaceae bacterium | reverse complement strand
TAGCTATAGTCTTCATAGGTGTGTCCTTTTTGGTAATTGAGATACTTCATATACCAGTTTTTGTTTCCTCTGTCCTTGCTATAGCGTGTTTGATAGTTTCTCTTTCTACACTCAGGCACAGTGTTATAAATCTTAAGGAAGTTTTTAAGCTGACACCTTGGCATGTGGTAGTGTTTGCCATAGGTATGTATATTGTGGTCTACGGTCTAAAGTATGCGGGTCTGGTTGATGCCATAAAGGAAGTTATAGAACTTTCACTCACAAAAGGAGCGCTTGTAGGTTTCTTGGGTGTGGGTATACTTTCCAGTTTACTTTCGGCAGTATTTAATAACTTACCTGCGGTTCTTATGGTCAATCTGGGAATAGATGAGCTGAGCTTTGGACTAACGCTTAAAAAGTTCTTGGGACTTGCCAACATAGTAGGCACTAACGTAGGACAGAAGATAACACCCATAGGTTCACTTGCTACCTTGCTTTGGCTTCATCTGCTAAGGCATAAAGATATTCATATAGGCTACTGGGAGTACTTTAAGAAAAATGCGCCTTTTGCCTTGCTTACAACAATAATGGTTTTAATTAGTCTATACTTAATATACATACTACTTGGAGGGGCAAATCATGGGTAAGGTTTTAGTTTTGTATAGCAGTTTAACAGGTAACACAGAAAAGATGGCTCACTATGTGGCAGAAGGAGCAAAGTCCATAGAAGGCATCGAGGTAAGAATCAAGAACGTAAAGGAAGCTACAAAAGAGGATGTTTTGTGGTGCGATGGTTTGGCCGTTGGATCTCCCACCAATATGGGGATTCTTTCGTGGGAACTAAAGAAGTTCTTTGATGAGGAACTTGGTGAGCTTTGGGGAAAGATCGATGGTAAAATAGGTTGTGCTTTCTCTTCATCAGGTGGATGGGGAGGAGGAAACGAGATAGCCTGTATGTCCATACTTACAGTGCTCATGAACTTTGGATTCTTGGTATTTGGTGTGACCGATTACGTGGGGGAAAAGTTTACTCTTCACTACGGCGCGGTGGTGGCAGGTGAACCAAGGAAGGACGAGGAGATAAAAGCGTGCATGAGACTTGGCAGGAGACTAGCCCAATGGGTAGCATACTACGTAGATGGAAAAAAGGAGATACTGGAGTATATTAGGAAAGAAACTGGTATATGAGGTAAGGTAAAATGAGCGAGTGCCTAAAACTAATAACGGAACGCAGATCCATAACCTTTTTTGATCCAACGAAAGAAATTCCGCAGGAGCTTTTGGTAGAAGTCTTGGAAACCGCAGCAACAGCTCCCTCGGGTTACAATATCCAACCTTGGAAGGTTATAGTAGTCAAGGACAAACAGGCAAAGAGCAAACTAAAGGAGATATGCTACAACCAGCAAAAAGTGGAGGATGCAAGCGCCAACATAGTTATTCTTGGAAACACAAGAGCTGGTTTTGAAAACGTGGATAGAGTATTGGACAGTTGGGTAGAACTTGGATACATACCAAAGGAAGCAAAGGAAGATCTGAAAACCAAAATACAATCCTCTTGGCAAGATACAAATAGAGCTAAAAAGAAAGCCTTAAGGGATTCGGCACTCTTTGCTATGAACCTTATGATTACAGCAAGAGCTTACGGTTTGGAAACTCACCCAATGGAAGGCTACGATGAACAAAAACTAAGAAATTTTTTAAATATACCTGAGCATCTAGAGATTGTTATGATAGTTGCTATTGGTTACAAAGATCCTAGCCAGTCTCTGCTGCCAAGAGCTTACAGATTTACCTTCGAAGAGTTTGGGAAAATTGTATAAAATTATAGTAAGGAGGAAAAGGATGAAAAAAATAGAAGCCATAATAAAGCCTTTTAAACTTGATGAGGTAAAGGATGCTCTAGTAGAGATAGGCATAGGTGGTATGACCGTAACGGAGGTAAGAGGTTTTGGGCAACAAAAAGGACACACGGAAATATATAGGGGTACAGAGTATGTTATAGACTTCCTCCCAAAGATTAAAATTGAGGTTATTGTTAAGGATGAAGATGTGGAAAAGGTAATAGAAACAATTTTAAAATCAGCTCAAACGGGAAGAGTAGGAGATGGAAAGATATTCGTAATACCTGTAGAGGATGTAATTAGAATAAGAACAGCAGAAAGGGGAGAGCAGGCAGTATAAAAAGTAATTTCAGAGAATATATTTTTAGTTATGAAGCGGATAAGTTATTTTCTCGCAGCTATACTTCTAATTTTAGTTGGTTACTTTGCTATTAAGGACAAAAGAGAGGGTTTGTCTTTTGAACCGGTGAGTGCCGAAAAGTTTAACTTAACCTTTGAATCCCTTGACGGTAGAAAAGTTAGTATTTCTAAATACGAAGGGAAAGTAGTTTTAGTAAACTTCTGGGCTACCTGGTGTCCACCATGTAGAGAAGAAATGCCGCTTTTTGAGAATATTCAAAACAAGTATAGAGATAAAAATGTGCAAATAGTAGCCATAAACATGGATACTAACGAATCAGCCCTGAAAGAGTACATAAAAACTAATAATTTCTCTTTTGATATATACAAAGGTAATCAAGAAGATCTAAGAAACCTTGGAATTTCAGGTTTTCCTACCTCTTACCTTTTGGATAAAGAAGGTAAGGTCTGCAAGGTTAAACTAGGTATATACAGGGAAATAGAGCAAGACATAAAGGAACTCATGGAAAAGGGTGGTAAATGTTAAGGATTTTGATGATAGATAACTATGACTCCTTTACCTATAACTTGGTTCAGTATTTTTATATTCTTGGTGCTGACGTGATAGTAAAGAGAAATGATGAAATATCCGTTCAAGACATAAAAGGAATGGACATAGATGCAATAGTCATTTCTCCAGGACCGTGCAGTCCAAAAGAAGCTGGCGTGTCTGTAGATGTCATAAAAACTTACTATAAAGAATTTCCCATACTTGGTGTGTGCCTTGGTCACCAATCCATTGGTTTCGCCTTTGGGGCAAACATAGTCAGAGCCAAAAACCTTATGCACGGTAAAACTTCTCTCATCTATCACACCGGTGAAGGTATATTCCAAGGTATAAAAAACCCTTTTTCGGCTGTGAGGTATCACTCTCTGGTTATAGATAGGGATAGTTTGCCTGATGTGCTAAAAGTCACAGCAGAGTCGGACGATGGGGAGATAATGGGGATTCAGCATGTGGAGTATCCTATATTTGGTGTGCAGTTTCATCCAGAATCCGTTTTGTCCGATTCAGGAATGGATATACTTAGGAACTTTCTTGGTATAGCTCAAGGGATTGGTCAATCCACTTGATGTAGTCTTCGTTCCCAGCCACTATGGGAAGCGCTATAATTTCTGGAACGGTGTATGGATGTATAGACTTTACCTTGCTCAACAGTTCTTTAAACTTCAGCGCTGAAGTTTTTACCACTAAGAGTTCTTCTTTATCTCTTTCTATGTTTCCTTTCCACCAGTAAATGGAATGAATTTCTTTAATTAAGTTTACGCATGCACCCAGTTTATTTTCTACTATGAAGTTGGCAATTTCCTGTCCTTTATCTATTGGCGTTGTTATAAACACCACATAATACCCTGTCATCAATATAATATTTTATACATGAAATTTTCGTTAACTATAATATCTATTTTCTTAATTTTTGCTCTGTTTGCAGATTTTATAGCACCATACCCTTACCAACTGCAAAGTAGGACTACTCCTTTTCATCCACCTACACACATACACTTAGTTAAGGACGGAAAGCTCACATTCCCTTATGTAAATCTTTACGAAATGAAGGATCCACTCTTTAAGGTTTACCAAGAAAACAAAAATGTATCTTGTCCTATTAAATTTCTTACTAAGACGAGTTATGGTTTTAAGCTTATAAGTGTGGATGAGCCGTGTAAACTACATCTGTTAGGTTCTGACAAACTTGGGAGGGATATATTTTCAAGAATTGTTTATGCTTCAAGAGTTTCATTAACTGTTGGATTTGTAGGTATAGCTGTGACCTTTTTCTTGGGTTCACTTATAGGTGGTATATCTGGGCTGTTTGGCGGTAAGGTAGATTCTGTAATTATGAGAGTAGTAGAAGTGCTTTTAGCTATACCTACCTTTTACCTTATGCTTTCCCTTAGGTCTGTTTTTCCTCTCACGATGGGAAGTTTTGAAGTGTTTTTGATGGTGGTTTTTATACTTTCTTTCATAGGTTGGGCTGGACTTGCAAGAGTGATTCGTGGAATGGTCCTCTCTCTACGTGAGAAGGAGTTTGTTTACGCTGCCAAAACCTATGGAGCTGGAACGCTAAGGATACTCTTTAGGCACATACTCCCAAATACTTACTACTACCTTATCGTTTCTGCTACTTTATCTTTTCCTGGTTACATACTAGCGGAAGCTTCGCTTAGCTTTTTAGGTCTTGGTATTCAGGAACCTTATCCAAGCTGGGGAAATATGCTATCGGATGCTAGAAACGTAAATTTAGTTTCCGCTTATCCTTGGATACTTTCTCCAGGTATGGCAATTTTCCTATTGGTTATAGCCTTTAACCTTCTTGGCGATAATCTTTTAAAGAGGAGAAGATGATGGACTATACAGTAAAGGTTATTAGAAATCTTTTTTTAGGTGGAAGGCTTTATCTTCTAGAAATTCACGCTCCTGAGATTGTGCAAAAGGCAAAGGGTGGGCACTTTCTAATGCTAAAAGGTTGGGAAGGTTTAGACCCTATGGGAAGACGGGCTTTTGCAATAGGTGATGTAAGAGGTGAAAACATCCTCATATTTTACGATGTAGTAGGAAAAGGGACGTACCTTATGAGTCAGTTAAAGGAAGGAGAAAATGTAAAAGTTTTGGGGCCTTTGGGAAAAGGTCTTTTTAGTTACGAAGGGAATAAACACCTTCTACTAGGTGGTGGGATTGGTTTGTCTGGTTTGTCCCTTTTTGGCAAAGAGCTAAGAAGCATGGGTAAAGAGGTAGTTTTTATATATGCTGGAAGGAGCCAACACCAGCTAGGTATGGAAAGTTGGTTAAAGGAAGAGGGATTCAGTTACATTTTATACACAGAAGATGGAAGCAAAGGAAGAAAAGGACTTATTACAGATGTTTTAAAGGATTTCGATACTTCTTGGATCGTTTCCGCATGCGGTCCAAAAGGTATGCTAAAAGCTTTAAAAAGCATAAAAACGGGGCATAAGATGTTTTTTTCCTTAGAATCTTCCATGGCGTGCGGATGGGGTGTTTGTCTTGGATGTGTAGTTCAGAACTCACAAGGCAAGTATGTAAGAGTTTGTTACGAAGGTCCAGTTTTTGAGTCTACGGAGGTGATACTTTAATGTTTACAGGTATCGTGGAAGCACTTGGCAAAGTGGAATCTCCGCATGGACCTCTGGTAGTAAGTTGTCCGTTGAATGATGTCAAAGTAGGAGACAGTATAGCCGTAAATGGTGTGTGCTTGACGGTGACAAACATACAACGCGATGAATTGAGCTTTGATGTATCCGAAGAAACGCTAAAAAGGTCCAACCTAAAGTTCCTAAAAAAAGGGGATTGGGTCAATTTGGAAAGAGCTTTGAGTCTTAATTCACGTCTAGGTGGGCACATACTTCAAGGGCACGTAGACATAACGTTGAGAATTTTAGAACTATACCAAACTTCTGGTCATTGGTTTTTGAAGGTAGATCTACCTTCTGAGTTTTCTGTATATGTGGTTGAAAAAGGTTCTATTGGCATAGATGGTATAAGCTTAACGGTGAACTATGTAGATAGCAAAAGCTTTTCCATAAACATCATTCCTCACACTTACCAAAATACCAATTTAAAGTTTAGAAAAGCTGGAGATTTGGTAAACGTAGAGTTTGATGTAATAGGTAAGTATGTAATTAATTACCTAAACCAAAAAGGTAGGGACGCTAGAATATACGATAAACTCTCTCAACTCTTTTAGACAGATTCTAAAGAATCAAAGTTCCAGCATCCTATCCACATACACAGCACAACCAACAGCTTTTAAATCCAACTGAAAGTTTTTGTATAGATCGTCATACCTTCCACCACCTGCTATAGGATACCCATAATCTTGCACAAAAAACTCGAACACGACTCCTGTGTAGTAATCTTGTTCTCTTACTTCCGAAAGGTCAAATACATAATCTATATTCTTTATGTATTTGGATATTTCCAAAAGTTCGTATATTTCTTTTTCTACTTCTGGATAAAGCTTTAGACAGTCTTTTAAAAATTCCTCCTGTCCTTGATATCTAAGAAGGTAACAGAGTTTAGGATACTCTCTTAATTCGTAGAAATTCTTTTCTAAAAATGCTCTGAAGAGATTTCTATAATTATCGTAAGAATTTAGAAGTTTTTTCACTATGCTTGCATGTCCTATGCTTACACTTAGTTTATTTATACCACACGATTTTAAGTAGCTCCATATATCTAATAGAACTTGGGCATCGGACTCAACAGATGAGTAACCCAAAAGTTCCAAACCGATCTGAAAAGTCTCACCCTCTATTGGAGAAAATACATTACCAGCATAAAAAACCTTACAAGGAACTTCAAGGTTTCTATAAGAAGATAAAAATCTGGCTGTGCTTACAGTAAAATCCCTTCTAAGGCTCAATATGTTGGCATCCCCACATGCTCCTATAGTATAAACTGGATCTTTGGATGGATAGTAAACTTCTATGGTTGGTAAATTTATATAGCTATAATCGTTAAAAACCTCGAAAGCTTTGACAATGAATTGCTTTAGTCGCTTAGAGTCCTCCAAAGAATAAAAACGCTCGCCTTCTGGAAGTTTCATAAAGTAAAGTATAACTAAAAACTCGTTAACTTTTATTGTAACGTCAGAAAATCCTATTAACAGTAAGAAAGTTTGTTATTCGCAATAAATAAAAAATGGAGCACTAAGTATGAAAAAATCTTTTATTGAGAGCTCTACTATTCCTTGCCTTTCCAATGAAAACTTTCACTACAGATTTTGAGTTATGGTCGGCATATAGAAATGGTAGCAAGTTAACATAAATCCCAAATATCTATATTATGGGCACATAAAGTAAATTTAGCGGAGAGGGTGTAAAGAATGTACCCTTTAAGTTTGGGTATGAAATATTCTGTGCCAATGTCCCATTTTCATCATCGGTGCAACTTGACCATTTGGATGTAGCGCTTTACTATGGTATTCCAGGAATTAAAACTCTAACTGGTGGCAAGCTTAATATGGAGCTAGGGCCAAATGCAAGGGTTATAGCTTCCAAGCTGAAAGTTAGCCAATCATTAAATAACATATGCGAATCTAAAAGTGCTACCATTCCAGTTCCAATGGTTTAGGCTGGTATACAACTAAGACCTATATCCCTACTCTCTTTAGGGGTAGAAGAGACATTGCGTATAGCTCTAATCGTTACTACGACCTTATAGGCAGATTGAGAGTAAAGCCCTTTGGTCCTTTATTAATTTGATATAGATTCTAAGATGAAAATTAACAGATCTTTTGCAGAAGCAGGTATGGAATTTTAACGACAATTTTTTAAACTTTGCAAGGGCACAAAGCCCTTGTCTGCTTTATAGTTTAACCAACTTTTATATAAGCGTAACCTTTTGCTTGCATTTCACCTACAGCACCTACGCCGGATGGTACAAACTTTACATAATCATAGAAGCTTTCGTCTTTGAGTTTTAGGCGTTGAAGTGTGATTCTACATATGTATATATCCAACGCTCCGTATTGGAGTAAATTCTTCACAACTTCATGAGCTTTATCTAATTCCGCCTTTTCATTTTCCCATGGACTACCGGTTAAGTCTTTCATGAAGTACTTAACACCTGGACCATGGGCTACGACTACAATCTTTATCTTAAATGGATCGTAATTGTATACAGATAGGTGATTTCCTATATTTCTCATCATTGTTGTAAATCTATCTATTTGCCCGAAATCGCAGTGATAAAGCACGCCTACAGGTGTTTCCTTCCTAATGCTTTCAAACTTTAGGTCCTTGCTAGAAGCATTGGCAAATTTGCCGAGAAGAGGAAAACTTGCTAGAACACCAAATACTTTGAATAGGTCCCTCCTTTTCATTTTGGCCTCCTTTGCTGTTTTGTATTTTCAAAATGTGTTTCTAAAAATCTGAGTTATGTATGATTAATATCAAATAAGAAACATTTTCATATATAATTAAACCTATGGATGTAAAGGATTGTATCTTTTGTAAGATACTAAGGGGAGAAATTCCTTCAAAAGGTGTGTACAAAGACGAATTGGTTTACGCTTTTCACGACATTAACCCAGTGGCACCAGTTCACATACTCATTATTCCTACAAAACACATCCTAGGCATTCAGAGTATGGAGGAAGAGGACAAACCCATAGTAGGGCATATGTTCTACGTAGCAAAAAAGATAGCTCAAGATTTTGGACTTGCACCCGATGAGAATTTAAACAAAGGCTACAGATTGGTATTCAACGTAGGAAAAGACACAGGACAGTCCGTATTCCATCTTCACCTTCACCTAATTGGGGGAAGAAGTATGAACTGGCCACCAGGATGATAAGCTTTAGAGATTATATGGACTCCAAAGTAAAGGAGTATTATAGTAGCAGGATAATAGGACAGGATTTTTTCACAGCCCCCTATCTGGATAAAGTTTTTGGTCAAACCTTAGCGGAATTCATTGCTCCATACATTGAGAAACTCAAAAACCCAACTATCTTAGAACTCGGAGCTGGCACAGGACAGCTCGCTTACGATATACTTTCTTACTTGAAGGAAGAAAATAAAAGCTTGTATGCTAAACTCTCGTACAAAATATACGACTTTAGTACTCCTTTAATTCAGATCCAAAAAAGGATACTCTCACCTTTTTTAGACAAAGTAGATTGGGTAGATGAAATACCATCAATCGAAGGTGTGGTAATAGCCAACGAGTTTTTTGATTGTTTGCCCGTGCACGTGATAAAGGATGGCAAGGAGCTGTATATAGAAAACGGTAAGGAAGTTTGGAAAGAGACAGAAGACAAGAGAATTTATGAGTTTGTGAGCAAGCTAGGTTACAGGGATTTTGACGGAATTTTAGAGATCTGCCTAGATTGTATAGATTTTATAGAAAAGCTATCGAAAAAAGTGAAAGGTTACGTCTTAATCATAGATTACGGTTACACCTCACCCTCTGAATATCCTAAGGGTTCTGTTGTTGGTTACAAATCGCATAAAGTTGTGAGTAACGTAATAAGCGATGATGTTTTTGACATAACGGCACACGTAAACTTTTCCGCTCTCATAGAGTATGGAAAGGATTTTGGTTTACAAGTTTTAGTCTTTCAAAGCTTAACAGATTTTCTAATACAATCACAGCTTTTTAGTGAAGAACTGCAAACTTTGGCATCAAAAGAAGATGCAAACTCGATAGAGAGACTTTCTAGACTAAAAACCATGCTTTTGAGTATGGGACCACGCTTTAAGGTGCTATTTCAAAGCACTCTAAATTCCAGTTCGTAAATGTCACCTTTGTTTTGCACAGGTATGGTGCCCGTTTTGCCTGTCAATACCAATATACGCCCATCGCTTGTTCTAACTATTGCCTGCACAGACTCTTCAAAAGTAGAACCTCTAACTTGTTTTAAAAATACCAAGTCCTTTCTCCTTTCACCTATCATATAAACCTCACCTTGAGAGTACTTGAGTATATCTAAGAACTTTTGCACAAAACCTGAGGTATTCTTCACTACGAGAGCCACGTCGAATCCAACAACGTTTATCTTTGCTCCCTTTGGATTAAATATGTAATTCATTTTACCGCTGTCCAATACAGGAATTTGAACGCTTGTGTAAGATCCACCAAATCCTTCTTCGCTCGAAAACACTTCGTTTCCGCCCTTGTAAATTCTCAATCTTCCATTTGCATCTGTAAATACAAGATACTCACCATACATAAAAGCCGAATCTATCCTAAAGCCTCTGGGAGCAACAAAGACTCCTGTTTCTTTTAGGTTATTATCTTCCAATGTAAGCTTTACAGCTTGACCAAACTTGTTAGAAAAATCAAATCTTTGCCCAACAAAGGTTTCCTTTGGGTTTGCTTTGTCTAAAACTCCCATTATGTAAGGAATACCTGTTCTAACAGGCAAGAGTGTGTCACCTACGGCTTTTAGTATAACTGAAGAGGCGGTATCTCCAGAAACCATATTGACTATGATGTAATCTCTGTCTTCTTTTCCTATTTTGCCTGTGGTTACAGAAACAGGAACGCCTGCTGGTAGACTATAACGCATTCTTAGAACCATATCGTTTTTTAGTACCTCATAGACCTCTAGCTTACCGGAAAAGAGAACTACTAAAAAGTCTTTTTTGTTTCCAAGGATGTCTCCAATATCCGCCGATAGTGGCAGACTTGGTAAAGCTTTGATCAACTTTGATCTTGCTAAAAGGTTTAGGTCTTCTATAGTGGCACGTCCAATGTTAGCAACCGTGGTGGTAGGTTTTGAGAAGAAGGCTACGGGATTTTGTAAAAACTCAATGCCATACCCATCTTGAAATTCCTTTATTACGTAATCACACCCTGAACCTTTTTTAAGACCTTCCACAACAGAAGAGACCTTAAAAAATCCCTCATCACTACCTTGATAGCATACTGAACTCCTATAAAGCTTTATCCTATCACCGGTTTTTATGCCTGTACCACTTTCGATTGTAGCTACCGAAAAACCATCCTGAACATTAATTACCTTTATCTTTCCAACAGTTTGAGTTTCTTTACCTATCACTTTTCCAGTTACAGGATGTACTATGTCTTTCCCTTCCCTGTATACATCAAAAACTTCACCTTCCTTTACGTTTCCTTTACCTATATCTATGATGGCTCTGTCCTTTTCTACGCTTACTACGTAACCATCCCTCTGGAAAAACTTCTTTATGCCCTCTTCCCACGAAAAGGAAAAGGAAAAGGCGACTAAGACAAGGAAAAACGCTACTTTACCCATCACTCTAACTCCTTATTTTCTATCTCTTTTATTATAAGGTTTGTGATTTCTTGAGTGCCAACTTTTGTGCATCCCTCAGAGTGTATATCTGGGGTTCTATAACCTTTGTTTAAAACACTTTCTATAGCTTGCTCTATAAGTTTAGCTTCCTGATGTAGACCAAAGGAGTACTTTAGCATCATAGCTACAGAAAGAATAGTGGCTATAGGGTTGGCTATGCCTTTACCTGCGATGTCTGGTGCCGAACCGTGAACGGGTTCATACAGAGCGTACTTGTCTCCTATACTTGCCGATGGAAGCATGCCTAAACTACCTGTTATAACAGCTGCTTCATCTGAAAGAATATCACCAAATATATTTCCCGTTACCACCACATCGAAAGAAGAAGGCCTTCTCACTATCTGCATGGCACAGTTATCCACGTAAAGATGCTCCAGTTCAACATCAGGATAGTTTTGAGCTTCTTCTTGGACTACGTCTTTCCAGAGTTTGCTAACTTCCAACACGTTGGACTTGTCCACACTGGTTAACTTCTTTCTTCTGGTCCTTGCTATTTCAAAGGCTTTTTTTACAACTCTCCTTATCTCATCTTCCGTATACTTCATGGTGTTTACACCAACTCTTTTGCCACCCTCTACAAAAACGCCCCTCGGTTCGCCGTAGTAAACATCCCCCGTCAGCTCTCTAATCACTACAAAGTCTGTGCCTTTTACCACTTCTTCTTTTAATGGTGAGGAAGATATCAAAGAATCGTAAACTTTTGCGGGTCTTAAGTTTGCATAAAGGTCTAAGGCTTTCCTTATTCCCAGCAGTCCTTTTTCCGGTCTTCTGTCCGTTGGCAGATCGTCCCACTTGGGTCCACCCACGGCACCCAGAAGCACAGCATCTGAAGAGAGACAGATATCTGTGGTTTCTTTAGGCAGAGGCACACCATACTGATCGATAGCTGCGCCACCGATTAAGGCTTTCTCCGTGTTGAAAGTGTGCCCAAAAAGCTCTCCAATGCGTTTTAGAACTTGCAAGCTAGCCTGGACTATTTCTGGACCTATTCCATCACCTTCTAAGACTGCTATGTTGTAAGTGCCCATAACTAAGATTATAATTGATTTACATGTTGGAACTTCTGACAGAGAAATTTTCAAAAAGTTTGGAACGATTAAAATCCAGCAAAAGATTAAATGAAAAACAGCTCAAAGACATAGTTAGAGACATAAGGACTGCCCTTTTGGATGCAGACGTAGATTACGATGTAGTGAAAAGTTTTACCAAGAGAATAACAGAAAGAGCTCTAAAAGAAGACATAAATAGGTCCAATTTATCTCCTTCCGATATGGTTCTAATGACGGTTTATGAGGAGTTAACTAACGTACTAGGTGGTCAAAAATCTGAACTAAAAAAAGGCATAGTGCTATTTGTTGGACTTCAAGGAACAGGTAAAACTACCACGATAGGAAAGATAGCCAGCCTGTTAAGTAAAGAAAACCATAAAGTAGCCGTTACATCTACGGACGTAAGGAGACCAGCAGCTATGTTGCAACTCCAAAAGCTTGCAGAAAGGGTTGGGGTGGATTACCTAAACTTTGGTGAAAATTTAAGTGCCTTGGAGATAGCCAAAAAAGCAAAGGAAAAAGCTAAGGATTACGATTACTTACTTTTAGATACAGCTGGACGTTTACATATCGACGAAGAGCTTATGCAGGAGCTAAAACAGATAAAAGAATTGGTAAGACCTTCTGAGGTTATTTATGTAGCGGATGCTATGCAAGGGCAAGAAGCTTTGAACGTAGCAAAGACCTTTAACTCCGAGCTTGGCTTAACGGGTGCTGTGCTTACCAAAATGGATGGCGACGCAAGGGGTGGACTGGCTCTATCCATAAAAGAGGCTCTGGGTGTAAACATAAAGTTTATAGGTGTTGGGGAAAAGATAGAGGATATAGAACCTTTCTATCCAGATAGGATAGCACAAAGAATATTGGGGCTTGGGGATATACAGAGCTTGGTAGAGAAGGCACAAGAAGCTATTCCGGAGGACGAAGCTCAGGTCCTTGCTACCAAAATAATGGCAGGGGAGTTTTCATTGGAGGATATGCTAAAGCAGATAAGGTTCATAAAAAACATGGGACCGCTAGAAAAGGTTCTTCAGATGATTCCAGGTTTGGGAGCGCAGTTAAAGAACGTGAAAATAGATGAGAAAAAGTTTAAGAAAACGGAAGCTATAATCTTATCCATGACCAGAGAAGAAAGAAGAAATCCAAAGATAATAAACTTAAGTAGAAAGCAAAGGATAGCAAAGGGTAGCGGAACGACAGTTTCGGATGTAAATAAGGTTTTGAAAGATTACGAAGAGATGAAAAAGATGATAAAGAAACTCAAAGGTTCTCTAGGATTTGGTGGCTTTCCTAAACTACCATTTAGATTCTAAAGCTTGCTTTGTTTCCAAATACTCTGGTTTTGCTTGTATGCTCAAAGCTTTGTTTATGTATTTTAGCCCTTCATCCTTTCTGCCTTGTTTATAGAGCACATACGCCAAGTTGTTGAGTATATCTGGATCGTTTTTGTTTAGGCATAGCGCTTTTCTGTATGCTTCCTCTGCCTTTTCGAATTCCCACATCTTGGCATACACGTTACCAAGGTTAAAGTAGGCTTGCCAAAGCTTCTTGTTTTTTCCGATAGCCTTTTTGTACTCCTTTTCTGCTAGCTCAAGTTTGCCTTGTCTTTCGTAGATGTAACCTAGATCTATATGCTCCTTATCCTTAAGTGGGTCTTTTAGAAGTATTATGGATGGTGATGTGCAAGATGATAAAAGTAAAAACAATAGGCAGATTAAGAGTATTTTCCTTTCCATGGTACTTTTACATACTCTTGACCAAAGATGTATCCGTGACCTAAATCTACACCTAGCTTTATTGCATACTCCACATCTTTCATACTTTCCATTCTTTTAAAACATACTTTACAACCAAATTGTTTAAAGTAAGCTATGACCTTTTCCAAATCTTTCCCTTTCGCATTTTTGTAAAAATCATCTCTAAAAAATACGTAATCAAAACTACCTATAATTATTTCTTTTAAATCATAAGTGGATGTGTAAAAATTATCCAAACAAACCATAAAGCCTTTATTTTTTAACTCCCTAAAGTGCTTAGCTAGATTACTAACGCCAATATGAGTGTGAATACAAACAACGGCGTTGGGGTTTATAAGCGCTAACTCATCAATACTCATGCTTTCTGGTACTGTGATAAATAAGCGGTAATTCTTGTAGTTTTTACATACATGTTCTATTACACTACGTTCAGCATCCAACCTTAAATTTCTACTGGTAATGTATGGATATGTCATTTCTGAACCTTGTTTTAAAATACGCGTAACTATTTTGTAGCCGTGTAACTTATTTGTCTTCAAATCTACTATGCTTTCTAAAACCCCTACAACCATTTTAGATTTAAATTTATCACATTATGGAGAAAATCGGTGTTGTTTTGATGAATATGGGAGGACCTGATAGTTTAGATGCCATTAGGCCTTTTCTATACAATCTTTTTTCCGATCATGACATAATACGCATACCAAGACCAATTCAAAAACCTGTCGCTTTTTTAATTTCTCACTTCAGAGCTAAGAAAACAAGAAAGTATTATCAAATAATGGGTGGAAAGTCTCCACAGAAGGAACAAACTATCAAACAAGCTCAAGCATTATCTAAGGAGTTGGGAAGCAATTATAAAGTTGTTGTAGCACTGAGGTATTGGCATCCTATGACACAAGAAGCTGTGAGTGAGCTGACAAAAGAGGGGATAAGAGAAGTAATACTTCTGCCCCTTTATCCCCAATACAGCCGAACGACAACTGGTTCTTCTTTTAATGAGTTTGACAGAGTTGTAAGAAAGTATATAGAAAGGGGCAAATACTTTACTTTAACTACTTTAAAAGGTCAGGAAAAGCCTTACTTCTATCCCATCCAAACCAAAGTCAAAAAAATAAACTGTTACTATAACCACCCTTTGTATATACAAGCTATGGTAGAAAACATCAAAAAAAACGTACCTGGTTACGAAAACTACTTCTTTCTCTTTACTGCTCATAGTTTGCCAATAAGCATAATAGAGGAAGGAGATCCCTATAAAAAACAGGTAGAAGAAACTGTAAGGCTTATAATGGAGAGTTTTCCAAAAGTAAAACACGCTTTAGGTTATCAGAGCAAAGTTGGACCTACCAAATGGCTTGGACCTTTTACTGATGAGCTTCTTCAAGAGATTATATCTTCAGGTATAAAAAATATAGCACTCATTCCAGTTTCGTTCACTTGTGAGCATTCGGAGACTTTGTATGAACTAGATTATCTTTATGGAAATTTGGCCAAAAGCTTGGGTGTGGAAAATTTTGTTCGAGTTCCAACACTACAAGACGATCCCCTTTTTATAAAAGCTTTGGCTGAATTAGTAAGGACTTGTTGCTAGCATATGACGAATTTCTGTTTATTAGAGATTGAGTTTATACTTTATTTACCACCTTGAGAGAAATATAAGGTTATTCAGAGGTGAAAACTCAATGTGAAAGATACTTAAATTTTTGACAAAAATTATTATAGTTTTTATTCAGGTTGAATCCATAGTATGTACTTGACTTAGAGAGTTACCGTGAAGTTTTTTCTTATAATTACAAAAGCAATGCATATAGTAAAGCCAGTAATGGCAATAACCTTTAACATGCAGGAAATATTGGAAGATTTTTTAAAGAAAATAAAAATAGAAAGAAAAAGTGAGCCAAGAGAGTTTGCATGTATTCAAAATTACTACTCAAGAGAGATGGGACTAAACCTAAAAAAGATTTTTCTTTCTTTAAGTGGACTTGTTGATGCTTTAGATTTAAGCTACATGAAGCTTTGGGCAATAGAGATGGAAAAACAGTATTCTTTTAATGGCAGAAGGCGTTTAAATATAGATGTGGGATATGTAGATGTTGGTCAAATGGTTCTGGCCTCTTCTAAAAAAAGAGGGGGAAGAGTTGCTATAAGTGAAGGTATATATGCTGAGATTGAGTATATTTACGTTTACGGGAGTTTTAGACCTTTATACTGGACATACGCTGACTATAGAGATAAAGAGGTTATCAAATTTTTTGAAACAGTGAGGAAGGATTTTCTAAAACAACTAAAGACTGCAAAGAATGGGGATAAAATAAGGTTTGATGCTCTCCCCAAAGATTAACCTTATAAAGTCTTCTATAATAGGGGAGTTATCAGTAAAGTAAAGATCAAGGGTGGAATTTCCTTCGTTCACAATTAATGGATCCAATGCTTTTGCTACACTATGGGCTGAATCTATGACTTTCACACCATCTCCAAAGTAATTTTGGATAACGCTTTTTATTAAAGGGTAGTGAGTACAACCCAAGATTAGAACATCTATGGGTGTTTTTTTCAGCTCTTCTAGGTAGTAATCAACCACGCTCTCAACTATCTCACCTTCTATCAAACCCTCTTCTATCAAGGGGACAAACAAAGGACATGCTTTGGCATAGGTATTTATTCCATAGTCTTGTAAAGCTCTTTGATAGGAACCGCTTTGAATTGTTCCCTTTGTTCCGATTATACCTACGTGTTTTGTTTTAGTTTTTTCTACAGCTAACTTAACACCTGGTTCTACAACACCTATAACAGGTATATCTAGGTTTTCTCTTAGCGTATCTAAAGCATAAGAGCTTGCAGTGTTACAAGCTACAACTAAAAAATCCACACTTTGTTTTATTAAGAAATCGGCACACTCCAAGCTGTATCTCTGCACTGTCTCTTTGGATTTATTCCCATACGGAACCCTAGCAGTATCTCCAAGATATACGATGTCAACTTTATCAAATATATCTTTAATAGCTTTTAAAACGGTTAAGCCACCCACACCAGAATCAAAGATACCTATCTTCATTTTATTAGCTTATATTATAATATTTGACATTAAGAGGTAAAGGAGGTAGAAAATGAAAAAGCTAGCCTTTTTAGCCATACTCGCTGCAAGCTTAACAGGAGTATCTTTAGCCAACGAACAACTTGCAAAGCAAAAGGGCTGCATTGCTTGCCACGCAACAAACGCAAAGAAAGTAGGACCATCCTACGCAGACGTTGCTAAAAAGTATGCTGGAAAAGCGGATGCTGTTGATTATCTAGCACAAAAGATCAAAAACGGTGGTGTTGGCGTGTGGGGAAAAGTTCCTATGCCACCTCAGAACGTAACAGACGCAGAAGCTAAACAATTGGCTCAGTGGGTTCTATCCGTCAAGTAACCAATCAAGGGGGCTATGCCCCCTCTTGTAAAGGGTTGCATTTATTTATATTTCCAAAGCAAGTGGGACACAAATCAAAAAACACAAGTAAACCAAGCCCTCCAAGCATCATATTAACCTGAGTTATAACTAAGTTCTCCTGTCTTTCGGGAAGCACTTGGTATTTCTCGAGCTTTAAACCACACTTGGTGACTCCTTCTTCTTCTCCCAATTTATGAAACTGAAAGACCAAGCGTGTGGTTCTTCTACACTTCATCCATTTGGGATTTAGGTCTAACATAACAAATTCCAACTGAACCTTTCCTATGAGATTAGCCTTTTGAAGCATTCTCTCGTACTTTTCCCTCTCCGTCATTGAGTTTCCTCCTTTGCGATTTCATCAAGAAGCGCTTGCGCCATCTCTTGTTCACTCACTTTCTTTATGGGAACTCCTTTTTTAAAGAGCCACGCAAAACCTTTTCCGCAAGCAAGACCAATGTCCGCTTCCTTTGCTTCTCCTATAGCGTTTACCACACATCCCATTATGGCAACCTTTAGAGGTTTTTTGATGTGCTTTAGTTTGCTTTCCACCTCCGTCACCACCTTTGGTAAGTCCACCTCTATCCTTCCACACGTAGGACAGGAGATGATCTCTATTCCTCTTCTTTTGAGTCCCAAGGAGTTGAGGATAGCGTAGGCTGTCTGAACTTCCACCACTGGATCATCTGTTAAAGACACCCTTACCGTTTCACCTATGCCTCTGTATAACAAAATCCCTATTCCTACGGAAGATTTCACTATACCTTTTAGTCCCATTCCCGCTTCCGTTATTCCTATGTGCAAAGGAATATCTGTTTGTTGCGCAAAGAGCTCGTTGGCTTTTATGTTTTCCAAAACGTCTGAGCCTTTTATAGACACTTTGTAGTTGTAAAATCCCCACTTTTCGAACTTTTCACACCACCTGATGGCGCTCTCAAATAGAGCTTGGGCACAAGGGTATCCGTATTTGTTTAAAAGATCCTTTTCGAGAGAACCTGAGTTTACACCGATTCTTATGGCGACATCTTTTCTCTTCGCTTCTTCTACGATTTCCTTTACAATTTCCTCTTTTCCTATGTTACCGGGGTTTATGCGTATACCGTGCGCTCCTTTTTCCATGGAGAGAAAGGCGTAAGAAGGTGCAAAGTGGATATCCGCTATAACGGGTATAGGTGAGTTCTTGATTATGTCCGGCAAAGCTTCCACATCCTCTTGGTGAGGAACGGCAACCCTTACCAGCTCACATCCCTCTTGGTGTAGAGCTCTTATTTGCTTTACTGTTTCATCCACTTGGTGGGTTTTTGTGGATGTCATGGATTGAACCACTACAGGTGCATCTCCACCTATACTAACCCATCCAACCTTTATCTGTCTGGTTTTTCTTCTTTGGATCATGAGAGCTCCAGCATCCTCTCTATGGGTTTTCTTGCTTTTTGGATTATGTCCTCTGGTAGGGTAACTTCATTTATTTCATTTTTGAGGGTTTCGTAAACCTTTGGAAGCGTTATACCCTTCATGGTGCAACAGTAAACGGTGCCGCAGTAGTTCATGGATTCTGGGAAGATATAGTTTTTATTTGGGTTTTTCTTCGTGAGTGTGTGCTTTAGCCCTACTTCTGTGATAACGATTACGTTGTTGGAGTCGCACGTGGTGGCATAGTTCACTATCTGTGAAGTGGATCCCACAAAGTCCGCTATCTCTATAACACCTGGGTGGCATTCGGGATGGACCGCCACTTTTGCATCGGGGTAGAGTTCCTTTAGTTTTTGAACTTCTCTAACTGTAAACTCAAAGTGCGGTGGACAGAAACCCTTCCATATGATGAACTCCTTGTCGGGCACGTGTTTTTTGACCCAGTTACCGAGTGCTTGGTCCGGCAAAAATATGATTCTTTTTGCGTCCAGTTTGGAAACTATCTTTATGGCGTTGGAAGAAGTCACACACACATCGGAGAGAGCTTTCACTTCTGCGGTGGTGTTTACGTAAGAGACTACCAGAGCATCGGGATACTTTTCTCTTAGTGCTATAACATCCTTAGCGCTAACCATGTCCGCCATAGGACACCCAGATTCGGGGTTTGGGTGTAGGACTTTTCTGTTTGGGTTGAGTATCTTAGCTGTTTCACACATAAATCTCACACCACAAAAGACGATGATGTCAGCATCCGTTTGACTAGCTTTTTGGGATAGTTCCAAAGAGTCACCTATAAAGTCCGCTATCTCTTGCACTTCTGGTCTTTGGTAGTAATGAGCCAAAATTACAGCGTTTTTTTCTTTTGCCAGTTTCTTTATCTCTTCTTGCAAGCTTTTTATAGTATCCTGTGTTAGTGTAAGTTCCTCTTTCAGTTCAAAGCTTGGCATAATTTAAAATGTAAAGCATAAAGCGATCCTTTCAATCTGATATAAATCCTATATAATACCTATGTTAGCTTGCTCTTTGCTTTAAAGACTCAAAGGCTCTTTTGATACCCCTTATAGCTTGTTTTATTCTATGCTCGTTTTCTACCAATGCAAATCTTACGTAACCTTCTCCGTACTCTCCAAACCCTATACCCGGCGATACCGCCACCTTAGCTTCTGTCAGAAGGAAAAGGGAAAAATCTAAGGAGTTCATATTTACGTACTCTGGTATTTTTGCCCATACAAACATGCTCCCTTTAGGCTTTTCCAGTTCCCACCCGACTTTGTTTAAACCTTCTACCAAAACGTCTCTTCTTTTTTGATAGATTAATCTATTTTTCTCTACAACCTCTTCGTATGGGCTTTCTAAGGCTATGATAGATGCTACCTGTATGGGTGTAAAGACTCCATAGTCTAAGTAACTCTTTAAGTGTATGAGATTCTTTATCAGTATTTCGTTTCCCAGCATAAAGGCAACACGCCAGCCTGCCATAGAAAATCCTTTGGACATGGAGTAAATTTCCACCGCCACATCCTTTGCTCCTTCCACTTGAAAGATGGATGGAGGCTCATAACCATCAAAACCCAGATCCGCATAAGCAAAATCGTGCAATACCCAAATGCTTTCTTTTTTGGCTATGTTGATAATCTCTTTAAAGAACTCTAGATCTACACACATGGTTGTGGGGTTGTGTGGAAAGCTGAGAACTATAGCCTTCGGTTTTCTAAAGGAAGACTTAACGGTATCGTATATTCTTTTGATAAATCCTTCTTGCCCTTCTTGGGGGACTATGGGAACGGATACAGCATCACCACCTGCTATTATGGGTGCATAGTAGTGTATGGGATAGGTGGGATTGGAAACTATTACTGTGTCGCCAGGTTCCAAGAGAGCTAACATAAAGTGGGAATACCCTTCCTTTGCACCTATGGTAAGTGTTACCTCTGTTTCTGGATCTAATTTAACTCCGTAGCGCCTTTCATAAAAATCACATATGGCTTTCCTGAGTCTTGGTATTCCTTTGGATGCCGAGTATCCGTGAACATTATCCCTTTTTGCTACTTCACAGAGTTTATCTATAATCCTAGGGTGAGGTGGCATGTCTGGATTTCCCATGCCTAGGTCTATTATGTCCTCTCCTTCCCTTCTTAGCTTATACTTTAGCTCGTTTACCATCGCAAAAACGTACTTGGGAAGCTTGCTAACCCTTGGGAACATCCAGCTTTCACTCATTTTCTTCTTCCTTCTCCTTGCAAGCTATGCATAAAGTGGTAACAGGTCTGGCAATAAGTCTTTCAAAGGGAATGAGCGCACCACACATTTCGCATATTCCATAGGTGCCGTTTTCTATTTTGCTCAAAGCATAATCTATCTTATGAAGGAGTTTCAGTTCTCTTGTTTTTATACGCTGGAGTTGGATATACCTTTCCGTTTCTATATTTGCCCTATCTATCTCATCTCCACCTTCGAAGGTCACATTGGAAGGATCCTTTATCTGAACCGACGCATTTTCTAGTACCTTTCTTCTTAAGTCTAAGAGTTCCTTTTTTAGTCTCTCTATCTGCTCCGAACTTAAATGATGCATAATCTTAAAATTATAAGCCTAAACCTTTCCAAGAACCTCCGCAATAGTTTTACCTATGAAGGCGGGATTTTCTATAACGTGTGCGTTGGCATCCCTTAGAGCTTGCATCTTAGCCTGAGCTGTTCCTTTTCCTCCCATTATTATGGCACCCGCATGTCCCATACGCCTTCCAGGTGGAGCTGTGATTCCCGCTATGTATGCAAATACAGGTTTTTTTACGTTGTGCTTTATATACTCCGCTGCTTCCTCTTCTGCGGTCCCACCTATCTCACCTATCATCAAAATGGCTTGCGTTTCTGGATCGTTGTTAAACATCTCTATTACGTCTCTGTGGGACAAGCCATGAACGGGGTCTCCGCCTATTCCTACAGCGGTAGATTGACCGAGCCCATACTGGGTCAATTGGTAAGAAGCTTCGTAAGTTAAGGTTCCACTTCTTGAGACTATCCCGATGTTGCCTCTCTTGAATATGTGACCTGGCATTATTCCGACCTTTGCCTCACCTGGTGTTATAACACCCGGGCAGTTGGGACCTATCAGTTTAGCGTTGGGATAGTTGTTTTTCATATAGTGTTTTGCCATCATCATGTCTCTGACTGGTATCCCTTCCGTGATACAAACTATCAGTTCTATACCAGCGTCTAAAGCTTCCACTATGGCGTCTGCAGCAAAAGCGGGTGGAACGAATATGAGCGAACAGTTAGCTCCTGTGTTCTTCACCGCTTCCTCTACGGTATTGAAAACAGGTATACCTTCTACATCTTGCCCAGCTTTACCTGGTGTGACTCCAGCTACTACCTGTGTGCCGTAAGCTTTGCATTGTGTGGCATGGAAAGACCCTTCCTTACCCGTTATACCTTGAACTACAACTTTGGTGTTTTTATCTACAAGTATAGCCATATTTATGCCTCCTCATTGTTTGTTGGCAAGTTCTACAGCTTTTTGGGCACCGTCCCACATGTCCACAGCACTCACAAAGTTCAGTCCAGACCTTGAAAGTATCTCCCTTCCTTCTTCCACATTGGTGCCTTCCATTCTTACCACTACAGGCACGTTTATCTGCACCATTTTAGCCGCTTCTATGAGTCCGTTGGCGAGCCTGTCACATCTCAGTATCCCACCAAATATGTTTATAAAAACCGCTTTTACGTTTTTGTCCGCCATCAGAATTCTAAAGGCGTTGGCTATCTGCTCCACATTGGCACCACCACCCACATCCAAAAAGTTTGCAGGTTCTCCACCGGCGAGCTTTATAATGTCCATGGTGGTCATCGCCAATCCTGCGCCGTTTACCATACAGCCTATGTTTCCATCGAGTTTTATGTAGTTAAGGTTATACTTCTTAGCTTCAACCTCCAGAGGATCCAGTTGACTCAAGTCCTCCATCTCCTGTATGTCTCTGTGTCTTATCAGAGCGTTGTCGTCTATGTCGAGTTTTGCATCTAAGAGCACCAGGTTACCCTTTTTGTCCAAAACTAATGGGTTTATCTCAACCAGTGAAGCGTCCAAATCCATGTAAGCTCTGTATAAGTTGGTAAGGATTTTGGTAAACTCATTCACCGGTAGTCCAAGCTTAAAAGCTATCTTTCTGGCGTGCGATGGCATAAGCCCCAATGTGGGATCTATGTGCATCATAAGTATAGCTTCCGGTTTTTCTTTTGCTACTTCCTCTATCTCCATACCACCTTCGGCGGATGCCATAACTACCGGTTTGGAGTTAGCTCTGTCCAAGGTTATGCTTAAGTAATACTCTTTGTCTATGGCTGTTGCTTTCTCTACCCAAACTCTGTTTACAGGTTTACCATCGGGACACTGAAAGGTCTTCAAAACCTTTCCAAGCATGGAGTTAACGGCATCTTCGAGCTCTTGCATGTTTTTAACGACCTTTACACCACCTGCCTTTCCTCTTCCACCACAGTGAACCTGAGCTTTAACTACCAAAGGGAACTCACCAAGATCCTGCGCTACCGCTAAAGCTTCGTCTAAGCTGAATGCTACCCTTCCTTCCGGTATTGGTAAACTGTAACGTGACAGTATCTCTTTTGCTTGATGCTCATGTAACTTCATGCTCTTCCTCCAAAGCTTTAAAAAAGTAGATTGTAATTATAACACGAAAGCTTATAACATTTATCATAAGTTTTTATTATTTAAAACTTCTTCTCGCTTTATTAGCAAAAAGGTCTATAATTAAGAGGTACACATAAAAAGGAGGAATAAATGCAGTTCAGTTTTTCTCAACTTAGCCAACCATTAAGAAAAGCTCTTGACGACTTGGGTTTTGAAAATCCGACACCTATTCAAAAGGAAGCCATTCCTTTGGCGATTAAAGGTTACGACCTTTTAGGTCAAGCGGCCACTGGCACAGGCAAAACGGCAGCTTTTGGAATACCTATAATCGAGAGGTTAAAAAAGGAAGATCACTTTAAAGCCTTAATCTTAACACCTACCAGAGAATTAGCAGTTCAGGTAAAGGATCAGCTGTTTGCCCTTTCCAAGTATAAGGGATTGAAGGTTTTTGCCTTTTATGGAGGAACTCCTGTAAGGAGGGACCTTGATGTTCTCTATAAACAAAAACCCAATATAGTAATAGGCACACCTGGACGCATAAAGGATTTGATTAATAGAAAAACTCTTGATATTGGTTCTGTATCTTACTTGGTACTAGATGAGGCGGATGTAATGCTGGATATGGGATTTTTGGAAGATATAGAAGAAATCATTTCGTATACACCCAAAGACAAACAAACCTTTCTCTTTTCTGCCACCATTCCAAAAGAAGTGGAAAAGTTGGCACAAAAACACCTGAGGGATAGTTACAAATTCGTAAAGGTCCTAAGTGAAGAGATGAAACCTATGATAGAAGAAAGGTTGATAAAACTATCCAACCACAGGCAGAAAATGTCAGAACTAGAGAAGATATTGAAGCAACACTTACTGGACAAGGTAATAGTGTTTGTGAAAACCAAAAAAGATGCAAAGGAAATGACTCAAGAACTAAAAAATAAGGGTTTCAATGTGGTGTCCTTGCATGGTGATATGACACAAAGGCAAAGAGAGACGTCGCTAAAGCTTTTCAAGGAAGGTAAAGTAAAGATAATAGTAGCCACAGATGTAGCATCCAGAGGATTGGATATAAAAGGTGTCAGTTTGGTTATCAACTACCAAATACCTGAAGATCCTGAGGTCTATATACACAGGATAGGTCGAACAGGTAGAATAGGCACGTATGGAAAAGCTTACAGTTTGGTAACACCAGATGACAGCAGGGCTCTTTGGAGAATAAAAAAAGTAAAAGAGAAATACACGTCTGCTGTAAGTTAAAAAACCCCAAAGAAGTCTGGAAGGAAGGTTTAAAAGTATGCTTGCTTATAAATCAGTTCAGGCGCTTTACTCTTCCTTCCTTTCTTCGAAAGGTATAGAAATCCCGTAAACCCTTCCCCACTAATCAAGACCTTAGATACATTTTTACAATTTCAAGCAATGCTATGAGTGTCCTTTTTACGGATTCTTTATCCACAGCTGATACTGGTAGTACGGGTATGCCTTCGTCTTCTTGTATATCCAAAGCGGTCGCTACATCTGTGGGAGACCAAGCATTCGGAAGATCCTGTTTGTTGGCACCTATAACTATAGGTACTGGAAAACGCGACTGAAAAAAATTTATTATTCGTCTCGCATCATGAAATGTAGAAGGATTCGTACTATCTACCAAGATTATGATACCTAATGCCCCCTCTCCAAGTATTTCCCACATGAAATCAAACCTTAACTGTCCTGGTGTACCGAACAAATAGAGCTCATGTTCATCATCTATTTTTATTTTTCCAAAGTCCATAGCTACAGTTGTATAGTCTTTGACAGCCTTTTCACCCGCAGATTGAGTTTTCCTTTCTGTGCGTACAGTTTTTATCTCGCTTACCGTATTTATAAATTGTGTTTTTCCAGCTGCAAAGGGACCAGCCACTACTATTTTTATTTTTTTTATTATTCCCATATTAAAGCCCCTTTATTTTTTCTATAACTTTTGTAAGAAGTTCTAAGGTGATTGGAGGTTTTTGCTGCCTTTCCTTTTTCTTTCTGTGTATAACACCTATAGCCAGAAGGGCATACAAAGTTCTATCTACCGTCAATCTATCAAGTCCAGACGCGAGCCTTATTTCTCCAACTGTTCTGGCACCATTTATTAAGTCTAAAACTTGCATTTCTTCCTTTGTTAACTTGGCCTTTTCTATTTTTTCTTCCAGATTTGAGCTTTTATCGAAAAGAAGCATGTCATCAGATATACGTCTATCTACTTCTTCAGGAGTAAGTGACCTAGATGCAATAAATATGAGCTCTTCTATAGGATAATGAACAGGTACTTCTTGTGGATACTCAATAAACCCTGGTGTAAGAGAAAAAATCCCTTGCTTATTATCAAACCTAGAAAGAAGGAATCTTTCTATTGTCTTATGCAGGACATCCTTGCTTATCCTCAGTTTGGAGAGCATCTGTTCAAAATTTCTTTCCGCGTAAACCCTGAAGATTCTATCTACTGGTCTAGCGAATACAATTTCTCCATCCTTTACGTAATACACAATCATTATATCTTTCCAATCTACTACTAAAATACCGCTTTTTCTATCTTTAGCTATAACTTGGAGTATATCTACAAAATTAAAGGTGCTTAAATCACCTGTTAATGCCATTTAATACCTCTGTTTATATCATTGACTTTAGTTTATCTTGTGCTTTTCTTATTTCCATAAGAATTAAACCAAGCTTTGCATTGTTATCTGCTAAAACAACGAGTACAGCATCCTGTCCTATACCTGTTAAAACCACATAACCCTCATGACCTTTTATCGTTATCTGTTCCAATAGTCCTTTACGTAATTCCTCAGCTACACGTTCACTTAGTGAAAGTATTGCGGCACTCATTGCCGCTATTCTATCTTCTTCCATCCCTGGTTTTAAAACGGAAGAAACGGGTAGTCCATCAGAGGAGACTAAACTAGCACCTTCTAGGCCAGTATTTCTTATTAGTTCTTGCAGAACTTGTGTATATCTGTCCATAACTTCCCTCCTTATAGTGAATCAATGTTTAATTATATACTAACACAGGATACTTTTTAAAAGATATTTAATAGAATTTACGTTTACAAAATTACTTTGAATTTTTATTAGGTTATCCTAGTCTTGGCTTTTGGAAAATTAATGGAGAGTGTAAATTTAGCTTATTATTTCTAAAGTTTCGTTCTCTGTAAAAAACATTAATAATTGGTAATTAACAGCCAAATACTAGATCCTCAACTTAAAGCCTGAAAAAGTTTTTTTGTTGTTCTAATCAGATTAAAATAAAATAAAAGTAATAATTAATATTTCACTGTTGATTTTAGGATGGCTCCTAACTTTGTAGATTATATCAAGATTAAAGCTCTTTTAAAGATTGATGAAAGTTTTCACAAAATGCAATATAAACTTGCAATTTGATATTTTTGCTTTTTTTGTTACCTAAAAAAATTATACGCAACACCATCTATTATAATTAATAACAATGCAGAAAGCTAATATAAAAATCTTAAGTTTTTGGGTACTACTTGTCTTGTCCTTTACAGTTATATACTTAAAACCTGTTAACTTAGGTTTAGATCTGAAAGGTGGTATATCTATACTTTTGCAACCAGATTTAAATTACGCTTTATCTCTTGAATATGAGAAATTAGCTAAGGATGTAGAAAACAAACTTAAAAGTGAAAATGTGAAGCTTCTGGATGTTTATTCCCAAAAGGACGGTATAAAGATTGAGGTTCTAGAGGATGAGGCAAAGGCTATAAAGGTTATTAATGAAAATTTTCCTAGGTTTGATGTAAGAAAATCGGAAAAGGGAACACTATTTTTAACATTTAATAATACTGAAATAGAGAATTTGAAAAGCAACATAGTATCTCAAACTATAGAGATATTAAGGAAAAGAATAGATGAACTTGGTGTAGTTCAACCTGTTATAACAAAAGCAGGTAAGGACAGAATATTAGTAGAATTGCCTGGAATGATGGATGTGAACAAGGCAAAGTCTGTAATAGGTAGAACGGCTTTGCTTGAGCTAAAACTTGTTATAGATGAAGGTCCTAAAGAGTTTTTAGAATCTAAGGTAACAAAAGATACAGAACTTCTTCCAAGCGTTGACGAGAAATCTTGGTTCTTAGTTGAGAGAATACCTGTGATTACAGGTAGTGATCTCAAAACAGCTTACACAAGCCAAGACGATTTTGGACAACCTTCCGTAACCTTTGAGCTAAGCAGTGAGGCTTCAAATTTGTTTGGAGAAGCTACTCAAAATAACATAGGTAGACGCTTAGCCATAGTTCTTGACAAAGTAGTATTTTCAGCACCGGTTATTAGAAGCAGGATAACAGATAGGGGTCAGATAACTGGCAATTTTACTTTGGATGAATCTAAGGAACTCGCTTTGGTTCTTAGGTCTGGATCTTTACCTACAAAGGTGGAATTCCTACAAGAATCAATCGTGGGACCGTCTTTAGGAAAAGATGCTATAGACCAAGGTATAAAAGCGGGTATACTAGGTTTTGTTTTTCTTTGTATCATACTTATAGCAAGGTACAAGACTGTAGGCATAGGTGCTATAGTTTCCGTTTTGTTCAATGCTCTGTTACTATGGGCTGGCTTGGCTTTGCTAGGAGGTACATTAACATTGCCAGGTATAGCGGGTATAATTCTTAACATGGGAATTGCTGTAGACTCAAATGTTCTTATTTTCGAAAGAGTAAAAGAGGAATTAAGATATGGAAATACTTCAAGGAAGGCTATTGAGCTTGGGTATAAGAGAGCTTTGAGTGCCATATGGGATACGCACATAACTCTTTTGGTAGCGGCCCTCATACTATTTCAGTTTGGTTCTGGTCCTGTAAAGGGTTTTGCTACAACACTTACCATAGGGACTATAGCATCCTTTATATCCAATGCATACTATGCTAAGATCTTTTTGGAAATTCAAAATAAGATTAAGATTTTGAGGTTTTGATAATGACAAAAGGAAGACCACTTTTGCCTAATGAACTTGAGATGTTTAAGAAAGCTCTCGGAATAGGACCTCACAATTTTTGGCGTTGGTCAGCAAGGACAAAGAACTTTAAACTGTACACAGATGGGGTATACATATGGGTTGAAGGAACCGAAGAAGATATAGGCAAAACAAAACCCATAACTGAAGCCACAAGCTGGAGTTGGGAATTAATAAAGCAAAAATACGAAGAAGAGCAAAAAAGAGGATAAAGTTAAACCTTATTTTAGACACCCCGAGCTAATATAGCTTTTTGAAAAACTTGCTTATCCCCTTTATATGTTAAAAGTTCTTTAGCTTTATCTAAAGGAAAAAAGGCAGCATCCTTTACTTCAAAGGAAGGTTTTATTTCACCTTCTACATACTCCATTAGGAAATAGTCGACAGTTTTTTTGATTTTAATCCCCTCCCAAACATACCAATATTGAATTTTCCCTAAATACCCGATAACTCTACCTTTTATGCCCGTTTCTTCGTAAACCTCTCTTATAGCTGTATCTTGGGCGCTCTCACCCTCTTCTACTAACCCCTTTGGAAATGTCCATTTACTTGAAAAATTCAATATCAGAAGCACACTCTTTTCCTTAAAGAGAACTCCTCCTGCCGAATGTTCTGTTTTATACATCACAACAAGATCTTTTCCTTTTTCTTCTACGTAAGTAAATACCTAAAATTATAAAGAGGAAGGCAACGATTATTAAGTAATCCATAGCTTACTTACATGATAAACGATAAAGGATAAGATCCAACCAAGAACAAAGCTATAGAGCAAGAAGAGTATAGCAAACTTGCGACCAACCTCTTTCCACATAACCCCAAAGGTTCCAAGACAAGATGTGTAAATAAGCAAGAACACCATAAAAGACAACGCTGTAGGAGGTTTAATAGTTTTGGATATTACGCTTCTTAATGTTTGAGCATCTTCTTCCTCTTCTACCTCAAAGGCTTTAGGAGTAGGACTTAGTGTATTTAAAAGGGCAATTTTGAAGGCGTTAACTAAGGAGTTTATTTGTTCCCTGAAAGTTTGTGAAATGTTTATTTCTTTGTCTTTTTTCTCTTCTTCTGTAGCGTATATGGTAGCCATGCTTCCCAAAACAATTTCCCTTGCTAAAAAGGCTGGAATTAGTGAGGTAGACATTTTCCAGTCATCTATCCCTATTGGTTTAAAAATGGGTGTGATAGTTTGTCCTATTTTTCCAGCTAGGCTATCTTTTGGATTTTCGACTCCTGGTGGTAAGGTTAGTAACAGCCATATAACTATGTTGGCAGCAAAAATAAGAGTTCCAGCCCTGTATAAGAAATCCTTAAGATAAGCCCAAACTAATTTTAGCGTGATCTTAAAAGTTGGTAACCTATAGGGTGGTAGTTCCATTATGAAATGGGATATTGTACCTTTGAGAACAGTATTTCTTAATATTATAGCAGTTATTATAGCCGCTGCTATTCCAAGTAGGTATAAGAAAAATATGACAATAGCTGGATTCTTAAAAAAGATAGCTGCAAAAAAGGAAAATACAACGAGCCTTGCCGGACAACTCATAAAGGGTATCATGGATATAACTAAGAGTTTATCTCTCTTGCTTTCCATGGTTCTGGTTGCCAATACAGCTGGTACATTGCAACCAAAGCCCAAAAGTAGAGGGATGACACTTTTCCCATGAAGCCCAATTTTGTGCATAAATCTATCCATAATGAAGGCAACCCTTGGGAGATAACCAGAAAATTCCAAGAGTATAAGCAATACATACAGAGTTGCTATCAATGGGACAAAGGTCAAAACAAATCCCACACCACCAATAAAAGCTTGTGCAAGGAAATTTCTTAATAAATCCCCTATACCTAAAATAGCCAAACCCTTATCCATTAGTGGACCTAAGAAATCATTTATAAAGCCGTCCAACCAATCTATTAAGGGTGTTGAAAAATCAAAGGCTATTTTAAAGACAACAAACATAACTGATAAAAATGAAAAAATTCCTATGTATGGATGTAAAAAAAATTTGTCTAATAGCTCTGTCATATCTTTCGATGTAATAGGTTTTCTTTTTACCACTTCATTGTACAATCCATGAGCCAAGGCGAACCTTTCTTCCTTTATTAGATCTGCAAACTTTCTTCCTATGGTTCTTTCTAGGTCTTTTCTCACTTCTACCGCATCTTTAGAATAGGATAATTTTCTTATCAATTCACCTTTTGATTCCTTCCCGCTCTGTGAAGCTCTTAAGATGTAACTTTCCAGGGGTTCTGAGTAGGTTATGACTTTTGGCTTTACCTTATTTTCGTATACCTTAATAATTGCTTCGACTAAATTTTTTACACCTTGTCCTGTTCTTCCGTTTACTTTTACTACGGGAACACCTAATAATTCTTCCAATCTTTCCTTTTCTATTTCTATTCCTAACTTCTGAGCTTCATCTATCATATTTAGAGCTATTACCATAGGAATCTCTTGCTCCAACAGCTCGATAGTGAGTAAAAGGTCTCTTTCCATATTGGAGGTTTCTATAACATTTACGACAACATCTGGTTTTTCCTGAGTTAGAAAATTGTATGCTACCCACTCATCTTCAGATATAGGTTCTAAGGTGTATATACCTGGAAGGTCTATTACCTCTATCTCATAGTTTTCATAAATTACTTTACCTTCTCTCTTTTCAACGGTTACACCAGCCCAGTTGCCAACCTTTAAATTAATACCTGCAAGATGATTGAGTATGCTTGTTTTGCCTACATTTGGATTTCCTGCTAAAGCGACTCTTATTTTTATCATTTACTTGACCTCTAAAATTGAAAACCTTAGTATAAAATTAAGTACTATTACTGTACGTTTATGTACTTAGCTATATCTTTTGTAATGACCAACTTTGAGTTATTAAGCTTAAGTAAAATGGACCTACCAAGCTTAGAAAGCACTTGAACATTTTTACCTTTTCTTATTCCCATAGCCTCTACCTTTCTTAAAATTAGGTCATCTCCTTCAATATTCGTAATTTGAACAACTGTCCCTTCTTTTACTTGATCAAGTTTCATCCTTTTCTCCTAAAACTAATATTAATATACAATCTCAAAAATTTTTTTGTCAACAATAACTATTAAACTATTAAAGAATGGGAAAAATTTTTATCTCAGGTGGTGGCACAGGTGGGCATTTTTTTCCGGCACTTGCTTTACTTGAGTATGTTTTGGAACTAAATTCAGACGTTGTCTTTGTTGGCTCAAAGAGAGGTATAGAATACAAGCTGGAAGACCAAATTAGAAGTGAAAAAATTTTCTTACCTGCTTATCCTTTTGTAGGAAAGTCAGTACTTTACAAAGTAAAAGCTATAGCTTCTTTGTTTAATAACTGTTTCTATCTCTACCCTAAGGTGAAAAAAGGAACTAGTATAGTTTTTGGTGGGTATGCAAGTATATCTCTCGGATGTGCTAGCATACTAAAACGCACGCCTTTTTTTATACATGAACAAAACTCCATACCAAGCCTTACAAATACCTTACTTTCCAGATTTGCCAAAAAGATTTTCGTGACTTTTGAGTATTCAAAAAAGTACTTTCCAAAGGAAAAGACAATTAAAACAGGACTACCCGTCAGAAAGAAACTTTTGGATGGCTTAAGCTTAAATAAGAAGGAAATTAAAAAAGCTTTTGGACTAAAGGATGATATTGTTTTGCTTGTTATGGGAGGAAGTCAAGGGGCGAGCTTCTTAAATGAATTGGGAATGCAATTATTCAAAAAAATGGAACTTCAAGGTATCCATATCACAGGAGAAAAGGATTACCAGAAGGTAAAGAATTTTTATGAACAAAATAAACTAAATGTTATTGTTTTCCCTTTTAGCAGAGATATGGAGCTTATTTATAAAGCGAGTGATGTAGCTATAAGTCGAGCGGGTGCTGCATCCATAACTGAGCTGTCTCTCTATGGCATACCAAGTTTATTTATTCCTTATCCTTACTCTGCAAGAGACCATCAATACTATAATGCTTTGGAAATACAGGAAATGGGAGGGGCTTTGCTTTTAAGGCAGAAAGATACAAATGTGGAAGAGGTTGTTAAGTTCCTTGAAAAACTTATGAGTGACTTAAACTCTTACTCAAAAAATATAAAAAAATTTGCCAATCCTGAGTCTGCTAAAATAATTATGAGTGAGATACTAAAGGAGGAATAGTATGCAAGTAAGAAAAGCCGTTCTTCCTGTTGCGGGTTGGGGAACAAGATTCTTACCAGCAACTAAAGCCATGCCCAAAGAAATGTTTCCTATAATAGACAAGCCAGTTATACAGTTTATTGTGGAAGAATGTTTGCATGCTGATATAGAAAACATGGTATTCGTTACAGGAAGGCATAAAAGACCCATAGAGCATCACTTTGATATAAACACAGATTTAGAAAAACATCTAGAAAGCTCAGGTAAACATAACATTCTCAAAAGCATAATGGAGATGAGCAGATTAATAAATCCCATATATATCAGACAAAAGGAGCAGTTAGGCTTAGGTCACGCCGTCCTGGTAGCGGAACCTGTTGTAGGAAACGAGCCTTTTGTAGTAGCTCTTGGAGACATAATAATAGAGAGTGATGTTAATGTAGTAAAAAGAATGATTGAAATTTACAAACGCTTTGGTAAGAGTGTTATAGCAGTTTTTGAAGTAGAAAAGGAAGAAATAAATAAGTATGGTGTAATATCAGGAAGATTTATAGAGCAAGACATATACATAATAGATGATTTGATAGAAAAACCAAAACCTGAGGAAGCCCCTTCTAGCTTGGCGATTGTTGGAAGATACCTTTTTACCCCTACAATATTCGAAAAAATTAAACTAACACCGCCAGGAAAAGGCGGAGAAATACAGTTAACAGACGCTATACGTCTTCTTCTTGAAGAAGAGGTTGTATATGCCATAAAGATAGATGCAAAGGTTTACGATACAGGTACACCGCTTGGTTATCTCAAAACTCTTTTAGACTTTGCTCTCCAAAGGGAGGATTTGAAAGAACCCATATTAAAACATATGCAAGAGGTTATTAATAGAAGTAGCCTACAGATAGATATACCTTGAATTTTTTGTAAAATCTTTCTTCAGCTGGAAAAGCCACCTCAAGTTTTACCGGTCCTATTGGCGTTTTTGCTCCTATTCCTGCTCCGTAGCCCCACTTAATGTTGCTTATTACATCCTTAAAATTGTCTGCTACATTTCCTGCGTCTACAAATAATGTACCAATTATGGGAAGTTTTACAGGAGCCTCAATTTCCAACCTGCCGAAACTGTAATAGCGTCCACCATTTGGACTTCCTATCTCTTCGTAATCGTATCCCCGTAAATCTCTAAAACCACCTAAAAAGAACCTTTCAAATATAGGTGCTTTTTTGCTCACGTAACCTCCAGAGAGCTTAAAGCTGAAATTAAAGCTCTTCCTCAATGGTATAAGATAGTATGTCTGCAGCTCAAACTTTGTGTAATTGACATCTCCCATACCAAAGCTTAGCTGAACACTATCATAGTGTACCCTTGTAGGGAAGAATAAATCATTCCTGTAGTCCCTCAAGAGGAAAACCCCGATTTTATTTATATTGTACGTATTTCCAAGGACCCTGTTGCTTGCTACGTAAAAAGAAGGACCTATAGAAGTGTAGCGTCCTATTCTATAGCCAAGGCTTGTAGCTATTCCTTTTGTATCAAGATCGTAGCTTTTATGGTTCTCAAAACTTTTGAAAGCAGATCCTTTTATCCAAAGCTTTCTAGTAAACAGGAAATTGTCTATTATATTGACACTGTATAACTCCCTCTTTTGCGATCTTGTATATTTAGTAGAAGTATTTATACCACTACCAAAGAGATTATTCCAACTAAGCGTTATATCAAATGTGATATTTTCCTCAGTATTATAACCTACTGAAAAGTCCAAGTGTCCTCTCTTATCTTCAGATACTTGTATTAATCTAAAAACTCTTTTATTTTCCTTATCCACAAATGTATCTATTTTTACACCAGAAAATATACCAGTATTCAACATGTTTGATAAAGTCTCATCGTCTAAATCCTTAGAATAAAATTCAGATTTGACAGTCATATAAGAAAGTTCCTTTAATGTGGTATGCTTAGATCCAAAGTACACATCATCACCGAGTAGGTAGACATTCCCTTTCTCTATTTGGTAAAAGTAAGTATACGTGGTACTGTCTTGATCTTCCTTTATACTAACATCTATTTGGAAATCACCATCCATATAACCCTTTTTCAAGAAAAACTCATTTAAAGCAGTATTCAGCTTTTCTATTATGTTGGTGTCGTATATAGCAGGCAGTGTGTCATTTATGTCTCTAAAAATCTTTTTTATCTCTTTATCATCTCCTTTGTACAAAAACTTGTTGAGTATTTGTCTCTTCCCCTTATCCAAAACAATTTCAACATCCACTTTCTTTTCTTCTTTAATAGGTAGCACTGTATACTTGGCACTTGCTAAAGTGTAGCCTTCTTTCTTAAGTTGATTTAGACTCTCTTGTATCTCCTTCTTAATCAAATCTTCATCAAAAAAGCCATTTTTGTACGTATATCTCTGTCCTTCTCTTATGTCGAATACTACCGTATCTCTATCCCATACATAGCTTACTTCTACATCGAAAAACCCCTTAGACTTGTATAAATCTATTACTTTAGTTTTGGCGGACTCTAATGTGAAAAGATCTATACCCTTATCTTTAAACTCTGTAGTTTTTAAAAGATCAGCGTAAGTAAAAAATGTATTACCCTCAAATATCACATTGTAAAAAGTGCCCTCTTTAATGCTGTAAACAGGAATAGCAAATCTTCCTTTGCCTATCAGAGCTTTAAAGGTTCCAACAGGATGTCTAAAGAGGTTAGATAAGCCTTCAAAAAAAGAACCCATAATGGTTAATGGATTTTTACTAACTTGCTCAAGTTTAGGCATCAGAACTCTAAAGTAAGGTTTGGAATAGACTTGTTTTTCCACATTTTTTAAGAGAACTACGGCATCAAAAAAACCTTGATCTATGTAATAATCCTGTATGTTATAACTACCTAAAATAAAATCCTCTTCTTTGGCTATTCTACCCTCAAATAATTTGCTAGCTTTCTCAAGATCTTGTATATCAAGTGTTATACCTTCATACTTACTACCCTTATAAAAATAGATATCACCCTCCTTTATGGTGATAATTAAATCTACATAACCATCATCTGATACCTTTTCTTCAATACTTACTTTAGCATCTAGAAAACCTTCCTCTCTATAAACATCTTCTATTCGTAGCTTTATAGTTTCATAAGATATATCCTTCCATGGCATTCTTTCATAGATTCCAGCTCTAGCTTTTATATCATCGTCCCCTATTGACCTATTACCGGTTATGTCTATCTTCTGTAAGATTGGGTATCTTTCCAGATAGATAACTATTTCCTCTTCAGTTTCCATAACGTGTACACCTTTTATTACATCTAAGGATTTTAGAATTTCCACTATGTAAGTATAGTTTTGTCTATTTAGAATTTTCTCAATGTTACTTTTCTGCAATGGAAAATTGGAAATTATTTCTACCTTGGCTATAGCTGGCAAAGAGAAAAACAGAAGCAATAAAACTTTAATCATTGCATAACTCTTACATCATATTCTTGTTTTTTTTCAAGACTTTTTAGTAAATTGGGAAGGCTCTCCAACTGGTGTATAAATCTATTCCTTATCTCGTTGAGACTTGGCAGCTTCTTTGTTAGCGTGCCGCCCTGAATTACCTTTTCCACAAGTCCCTCTTCTTGGTATTTTATTACTTCATCATAATCCATAATTCCATCTTTGTAATATCTAATTATTTGCCTTTTGTAGGGGAAGGTGGCTTTCCCTGGACTCGTCTTGAATTTGGGTTTTCCTTCGTACTCAACAAGTTTGTAAGCTATGTCAAGGTATGGACTATCCGAAGATGTTAAGAGTTTTGTGCCAACACCAAAGGCATCTATTGGGCAATCCTGACCGAGCCAAGTGTGAATATCATACTCATCTACTCCTCCGCTCACTAAAATCTTCACATGATTAAATCCCTCGCTATCGAACAATTCCCTTGCCTTAAAAGCAAGATTCGCTATATCTCCACTATCTATTCTTACACCAACAATTTTTTTACCTTCTTTTAATAGCTTTATAGCTTTTTTTACACCTTCTACAGTATCGTAAGTATCAACCAAGAGTAAAGTTCTATCTGGATAGTGTCTATAAAAAGCTCTAAAGGCTTCCTCTTCATCATCAAACACCATAACAAAGGAGTGCGCCATAGTTCCATAAACTGGAATGTTGAATCTTTTCCCTGCTTCTAAGTTGGATGTCCCATTAAAGCCTGCAATATAGCAAGCTCTAGCACCATATATTCCAGCCTGTGGTGAATGTGCCCTCCTTAGACCAAAATCTACTAGAATTTTACCCTTTGCCGATAAGTAACACCTTGCAGCCTTTGAAGCTATTAATGTCTCAAGGTGTATAAGATTTATAACTAAGGTTTCAAGGATCTGTGCATCTGGCAAAGATGCTTCCACTTGTACTATAGGTTCGTTTTGAAACACTATAGTTCCTTCAGGCACCGCATATATACTACCTTCGAATCTGTATTCCTTTAGGTAATCTAAAAAGGACGGTTTAAAAATCTTTAGACCTTTGAGATACTTTAATTCTTTATCTCCAAATTTGAAATCTTCGATAAAATTTATCAGAGTTTCTAAACCACAAGCCACCAAAAAGTTCCTGTTTGGAGGTAGTTTTCTAACAAATAGGCTAAATACGGCGTTTCCTGTTTTACCTTCTTCTAAGTAAACCTGCGCCATTGTAAGCTCATAAAGGTCTGTTATAAGGGAGGTTCTTTGCATTTAGGAAATTATAAGGCAAGGTTTAGCAGTCTAAAAATGTTTTTGTCTGCAAATTTGTTTCTATTTTCCCATACGTAATTTTGAACTTCCCACAAGTTTACAACGTTTTTGTAATCCTTTGCTTGTACATTTAGCTCCTGAATATACTCAATAATACTAAAAATTTCCTTTTCTGTGCTTTTTTTAATTTTTTCCATTACATAATAACTCAATGCATCAGCTATATACTCATCTATCAATTCAATATTCAGATCTTTTGCTTCTTCTACAATACTTTTTATTTCCTGCACATCCTTACATTTCTCAATGGTTTTGTATAGCTTAAATCTTAAATAGTTAGCATACTCGAGTCTTATGTAATTCCCAAATATGGATGGTATATTTTTCAAGTTTTTTAACATGTCTTTATATACACTTTTGTAATTTTCAAAAAGGGCTACCCTCTCGTCCATATACCTTCTCAAGTAACCTTCTTGTACTCTTTTTGCAAAAATACTTGGTATATCTTTGGTGTTTTTGTCAAAACTGGCTTGAAAAATAAATTCCTCTAAAGTTTCCGTATCCTTTAGCTTTATACTATCTTTGTTGAAGCTGTATTCCCATTTTCCGAGTTTTCCACTCCTTTCTATAGAATCCAAACTGCTTATTAAGTAAATACCCTTTGCTATAGAGTAAGGCTCGTGAGCCTGTGGGATAACGTACTTAACCCATACTGTCTTGCCATTTCCCACCTGAGGTATGTTACTAGGTGCTTCTTGCAGATACTCTAGAAGCCTAGTTTCTGCATACTCAATTTCGGCAAGATCTATGGCTCTCTTTACAAAGAGTAGGTTTTTGATAGTTTCTAATCCGGACACCTCCGCAAAGAACCATCCATCGGAAGAAAAAGCCAGTTGCATATACTTTATAGCATTTAAGTATCTAAATATTTCTACCTTTTCTTCGTAAGATAGGTCTTTTTTGGCATGCTCTTTTATAAATTCTTCTTTATCCTTTCCAAGTATAACATCCACAAAGTCAAGCGCAGCTTGGTATGGATCTGTCAGGTATTTTCCCAACTGGTTGTAAACTTTTTCTTTTAGTTGGCTTCTCACATACTCTAGACCTTCCCTTAGAGGTTTTCTCCATTTCTGATGCCAGCCTGGTTCTCCACCTGTGCTGCAACCACAATCATCTTGCCATCTCATGATACCGTGAGCACAGCTCCACGAGGTATTTTCGACTATTGTTCCTTTATGTTCCGGTTTATGCAAAGTATAATACTCTTCTAAAGTGGTAAAGTGAGAAGAATGCAAAAACATATAGGCTAGTCCCATTTCTCCAAACTTTTTGTGGTGTCCAAAGGTTTCACCATCTAAGGCTATAACTGTAAGACCTTCTTTCTTGTAAAGAGTATCTAGCAGCCTTTTGGCCTCTTCTAAAGCTCTTTCAAATGCGATTTGATGGGAAAGGTGAGAATCGTAAACAAAGACGTCTATGTAACTTTTTTCTAGTGGTACTCGCACAAAATTGTTATTCGCTATTACTTGATGTGGTGCCAAAATTGTGTATCTAATACCATTATCTGAGAGCAACTGAAGAGTCTTTTTGTCTACAGCAAGCTCTGGAAGCCAAAATCCCTGTGGTTCCTTTCCAAAAAAGTGCTTATATGCCCTTATACCCCATTTTATCTGTATGAGTTTGTCATCGTCTGGATCTAAAGGAAGTATGGTGTGATTGAAAGATGTGGCTATAGCATTTTTTGAACCTTCCATTATCTTTTTTAGCAGTTCTGGATGTTTGTTCTTTATCCAATAAAGGAGAGTCCATCCCATATTGAAGCTTAGGTATTTATAGTTGTTAACGATCTGTATGGTTTTACCTTCTACTCTGTAGTGTGCATACGCGTTTGGAAGATAGCACTCTCTGTAAATTCTCTCGTTCCAATTTTCAAAGGGAAAAGCGCTAGGTTCTATAAGTATTTCGCCTACATAGGGGCACTCTCTAAAAGGTTGATAAAAATGACCATGAATTACAAAAGCTCTCATTTGATTTCAAATATTCCCATCTTTTCAAACTTTTCTATTCGTTGTCTTAGTAGTTCTTCAGGTGTCAGTTTCAGAAGGTCCTTTAAGTGTTTTCTTATGTAATACTTTAGAATTCTGGCACTTCTTTCATGGTCATAGTGAGCTCCCCCGCATGGTTCTGGCACAATCTCATCTATTAACCTGAAGGACAGAGCGTCCAGAGCGGTGAGCTTTAAAGCTTTAGAGGCTTGTTCCACTTTACTTTGGTCTTTCCACAAGATAGCAGCACAACCTTCAGGAGATATTACCGAATATATACTGTGTTCCATCATAAGAACCCTATTGGCAACTCCTAGTGCCAAAGCACCACCTGATCCACCCTCTCCTATAACTATGGCTATCGTTGGCACCTTTAAAAAACCAAAAGTTAGCATACTCTGCGCTATAGCTTCCGATTGACCCCTTTCCTCTGCACCTATGCCTGGGTAAGCTCCAGGTGTATCTATCAAAGTAATAATTGGCATGTTGTATTTTTGCGCAAGCTTTGCAACTCTTATGGCTTTTCTGTATCCCTCTGGGTGGGGCATTCCAAAGTTTCTTTCCATTTTTTCTTTGGTAGTCCTGCCTTTCTCGTGTCCTATAACAGCAACGGGCATTTGGTAAAAGTACCCAAAACCTGCAATGATTGATTTATCATCCATAAAGCATCTATCACCATGTAGTTCAATAAAATCTCTGAATATCAATCTTATATAGTCTACAGTGTGAGGTCTGTTAGGATGTCTTGCAAGAAGTACTTTTTCCCATGGTGAGAGTTTAGCATACCTCTGTTTTACTTTATTTTTAAACTCTCTCTGTAGTCTTCTTAGTTCTGGTTCTTTTTCTTTTTCACCTAATTTGTAAAGCCTTTTAAGCTGCTCTATCTTTTTGTAAGCGTCCTGCAAGTCTTTTTCGAAGTCTAAAACCATTAAGAAAGAATTATACACAAAGGATTAGTAAGATATATAATTCTTATATTTTAAGCTATTAGTAGTATTACCTGCAGGAGGTATAAAATGGCAAAGGTACTTGGACTAAAGTGCAGAGAATGTGGGAGAGAATATAAAGTAGAACCTATACACGTTTGTGACTTTTGCTTTGGTCCCTTGGAGGTAATTTACGACTATGAAGATATAAAGAGAAGTATGAGCAAGGAAAAAATAGAACAAGGGCCTAAAAGTCTATGGAGATACATAGATCTCTTGCCTGTTTCTACACCTTCTGTGGGTTTAACAGCTGGTTTTACCCCTCTAAAGAAAGCAACCAACTTAGGTGAAGTTTTGGGTTTGGAAAACCTTTATATAAAGGATGATTCAGTAAATCACCCTACGCTATCTTTTAAGGATAGAGTTGTGTCTGTTGCTTTGTCCAAGGCAAAAGAGTTTGGTTATGACACAGCTGCTTGTGCATCCACTGGAAATCTCGCCAACTCAGTAGCTGCTCATGCTGCCCAAGCTGGTATGAATTGCTACGTCTTTATACCAGCAAATTTGGAATCTCAAAAAATATACGGAAGCTTAGTTTTTAACCCCACAGTGGTTGGTGTAGAGGGAACTTACGACGATGTTAATAGGCTTTGTTCTGAAATAGCTAGCGAGTTTGGATGGGCTTTTGTTAACATAAACATAAGACCTTTTTATGCAGAAGGTTCAAAAACGTTAGCTTTTGAAGTAGTTGAACAGCTAGGATGGAAAGCACCAGATGCTGTAGTAGCTCCTGCTGCATCAGGCTCACTTGTTACAAAGATATGGAAAGGACTTAAGGAAATGTTAAAAGTAGGACTTATAGACGAGCTGAATACGAGAATTTACGGTGCTCAAGCTTTGGGATGCTCACCTATAGCTCAAGCTTGGAAAGAAGGCAGGGATTATATAAAACCCGTAAAACCTAACACTATAGCCAAGTCAATAGCCATTGGAAATCCCGCAGATGGAATATATGCTTTGCAGGTAACCAAGGAAAGCAAAGGTAATTGGGAGGTAGCAACGGATGAAGAGATTATAGAAGGTATGAAGCTTTTGGCAGAGACGGAAGGAATATTTACGGAAACGGCAGGAGGGACTACTATAGCCGTTTTGAAAAAATTAGCGCAGAAAGGAGCTTTTAGAAGGGATGAGATAGTTGTTGCTTACATAACTGGAAATGGCTACAAAACCATGGAAGTACTCGAAGGGCATCTAAACCAAACTATCCACATAAAGCCAACACTTTCTGACTTTAGGGCAAAGGTAGTAGCTAAGGCAAGCGTGTAATGCTTAAATTACTATTTCTCTTCTTTGCCTCTCTTTTGCTCTCTTCCTGCACTCAAAAGCAAGAGATACCAGATATAAGAGTAAGAGATCTAGAGGGGAAGGAGTTAAGTTTGACTTCTCTAAAAGGAAAGCCTATTTTGTTGTACGTTTGGAGCAAAACATGTGCAGGGCATTCCAAGGATCTAAATCGTTTAAATGATTTAGCGAAGAAACATCCAAATTACTGGATAGTGTCTTACGCAGTTGCCATGGAACCAAAGGATGTTAAGGAAAGTTATAAAGAATTGGGAATAGGTCCAAAGTTCGTAACTCTAATAGATACCCCCATAAAGTTCAATGATTTTTATCCGTTAACCTACCTTCCATCCTCCTATTTCTTTGACAAAAAGGGGGTCCTTGAAAGAAGCTCTTATGGACTACTTGAGGATTTATGATTTTTCCATTTCTGACAAAAGTTTTCTGGTATTTAAGTTTTTGTGATTTGGTTAAAATATTTTCATGAGCTTTTTAGTCTTCGTTAGTATGACTCCGCTAGGAAAGGGTGAAAGTGTAAGTGAGTATGTAGCTAGGGTTGTGGATGTTGTGGATAAATCGGGCTTAAATTATGTCCTTACACCAATGGGAACCATTATTGAAGGGGATGACTGGGATCAAGTTATGGATGTTTTAAAGAAAGGCTTCCATGAGCTAAAGAAAGACTGCCCACGTATATCTATAACAATGAAAATAGATTACAGAGCTGGGAAAAGTGAAAGATTAAAAAGCAAAGTGGAGTCTGTAGAAAAGAAAATTGGGAGAAATATAAAAAGGGTAACCTAATTGATTAGAAAGCTTATAGATAAAGATCTAGATTATGGTTATACCTATAGTAAGCAAGATCTTGATGTAAAAGCTGAGCATGTCTTTCCTGGGCAAAGGAGAGTAGATTCTGCATTCAACCTAGCTCTAAAGACTAACAAAGAGGGCTACAATATTTACGTATCAGGTCCAGAAAGTATAGGAAAACTCACTTACACTTTGAACGTATTAAAAGATGTATCTCAAAGCCAGGAAAAACCTAAAGATATCTGCTACATACATAACTTTGACAATCCATCAAGACCTAAGTGCTTACTTCTTCCTGCGGGTTTAGGTAAAACTCTGTCTCAAGATATAGATAGAGTAATTGAGATTTTAAAAGTGGAAATTCCAAAGGTATTTGAAAGCAAAGAATACGAAGAGGAAGTTGCAAATATAACAAAAAGTATAGAAACGAAGAAAGGGGAGGTGTTAGATGAGCTTACAAGGCTAGCTCAAGAAAAGGGGCTTGGAGTTGTTTTAACACCTACAGGCATTCGACTTTTGCCTTTAATAGGCAGAAGGTTGGTGAGTGAGGAGGAGTTGCTTTCAAATCCCAGAATTCAAGAAAACTATGAGAAAGCACTAATGGACTTTGAAGATACCTTTAGAGACTATATGAGAAAGCTGAGAGAATTGGATCATGAGCTCTCAGACAAAATATTGGAACTACGAGAAAAAACGGCAAAGTACACTACCGAGAAGGTTTTAAACAAACTTGAAGAAAAATACAAAAATATCCCTTTTCTAGAAGAGTTTTTTGAAAAGCTCAAACAGGAGATAGTTCGTAATGTAGATCTATTTATGCAATGGCATACGATGAGAGCAAACCCCCAAATGCTGAGAGCCTTAGAAAGAGACTTCAATATCTTTAGAATAAACGTTATAGTGGATAATTCTCAAACAGAGGGAGCGCCTATCGTTTTTGAAGACAATCCCACTTACCAAAGACTCTTTGGCAAAGTTTTCTATACGGCAGAAATGGGGTTTTTATTCGCGGATCACATGAGCATAATTGGGGGAAGTGTACACAAAGCAAACGGTGGATATCTCATCCTGAGAGTTTCTGATATCTTTAAAACGCCATTTTTATGGGATGCAATCAAAAGAATGATAATGCACAAAAAAGTTTACGTAGGTGGAGGTATATTTGAGGACTTCTCTTATCCTTATGTGGGTATATCCCCCGATCCAGTCCCCTTAGAAAATATAAAAGTTATACTACTTGGTGACCCTTACTCTTATCAAATTTTGGCAATTTATGATCCAGATTTTAATAGATTATTTAAAGTAAAAGCAGAATTTGACCCTGTTGTAAAGCTAACTGAAGAGTTTATAAAGGATTTTCCAAAGATTGTCCTCAAGATATCTCAAGACGAAGGTCTAAAACCAATAAGTCCAGATGGTCTTTCTGAGCTCCTAAAGTACTCCATATATCTTTCAAGACATAAAAATAAAGCGAGCATTGTATTTGGTCCTATAACCGATCTTTTAAGAGAGGCTGATCTATTTGCAAAGGATAATATAGAGGCTGAAGATATAAAAAAAGCTTTAGAAGAAAAGGTATTTAGATCAAACCTGATTGAGGAAAAAATAAGAGAAGCCATACATGAAGGTAAGATAATAGTAAACGTAAAAGGACTTTCCGTTGGTCAGATAAACGGTTTGAGCGTCATAGATTTAGGAGATATAAGCTTTGGAAGACCTAGTAGGATAAGTGCTGTCGTTTATATAGGTGAAAAAGGAATTGTAAACATAGAAAGAGAAGTAGAGCTAAGTGGTCCAATTCATTCCAAGGGAGTGCTTATACTATCAAATTATCTAGGGTGGAAGTATGGTTGTAAGGTTCCTCTCCACATATCTGGTAGCATAACATTTGAACAAGGTTACGATGAAGTGGAAGGTGATAGTGCATCCGTTGCTGAGCTTTTGTGCTTGCTTTCCAGTATAGCTCAGGTTCCACTTAGACAAGATATTGCCGTTACGGGATCAGTGGATCAGCATGGAAACGTTCAACCCGTCGGAGGGATAAGGGAAAAAGTGGAAGGCTTTTACAAGGTATGTAAAACCTTAGGCTTTACTGGCACTCAAGGTGTATTAGTGCCATACAAAAACTTAGACAATCTCGTTTTACACGATGAGGTTATAAATTCTGTAAGAAAAGGAGAATTTCATATTTATACGATGGATGATGTTGATGATGCTATAGAACTCTTAACAAGTTTAAAACCTAAACAATTTCACAAGCTCGTTGAGAAAAACTTGATAAGCTATGCCAAAGCTTTTAAACCTAAATTCAAAGGAGGTAAAAATGGCTAAGATAGCTTACATTTTCCCTGGGCAAGGTTCTCAGTATGTAGGTATGGGATACGATTTTTACAAAGAGTTTTATGAAGCTAGCGATATATTTCACCAAGCAGAAATGGCATTAAGGTATAATTTGCCAGACATTATCCTAAAAGGTCCAGAAGAAGAATTGAACAAAACCATAAATACGCAGCCAGCTATACTTACGGTCTCTTACGCCATTTACAACACTCTGATAAGTTTAGGTCTTCCGGAGCCCCATGTGGTCGCAGGACATTCTTTAGGAGAGTATACAGCTTTGGCTGTAGCAAAAGGTGTGGAGTTTTTCGAAGCTGTAAGGCTTGCATACTTGAGAGGTAAGTATATGCAAGAAGCAGTGCCAGAAGGCAAAGGAGCAATGGCAGCGGTTCTCAAGCTACCGCCAGAAAAAGTGGAGCAAGCTTGCCAGGAAGCGAGTTCTGTTGGAATTGTAGAGCCGGCTAACTATAACTCTTATGAACAGATAGTTATATCGGGAGAAAAGGGAGCTGTAGAAAAAGCTAGCCAGATATGCAAGGAAATGGGAGGAAAGGTAATACCTCTCAAGGTATCCGTCCCCTCTCACTGTAGTTTAATGAAGGATGCGGCTAACGCCTTTAGACTAAAGCTGGCACAAACACCCATAAAAAATATAAACATACCATTGGTACAAAACTTTACCGCAAAGGAACACACAAGCGCGCCTGAAATTAGAGAAAACCTGTACAAGCAGATTTTTTCACCTGTCAGGTGGTATCAGAGCGTTATCTACATGGTGGAGAAGTTAGAAGTAGACACCTTTGTAGAGATAGGTCCAAAAAATGTGCTCTCTAAGCTTGTTCAGCAGATAGTTCCACAGGTGAGGATTTTCAATGTAGAAAAGGTGAGCGACATAGAAAAAGTCTTGGGGGCGCTAAGATGAACCACGTGGACAAAGCAAAGGTACTTCAGTCTGCACTCCCTTACATAAGAGAGTTCTACGGGAAGACCTTTGTTATAAAGTTTGGTGGATCGGCAATGATAGAAGAAGGTCTAAGAGAAAGTTTTGCCAAGGATGTGGTGCTTTTAAGGTATGTAGGCATACGCATAGTGGTGGTTCATGGAGGAGGTCCCCAAATAAGCAAGACATTAGAAACCTTTGGTTTAAGGACTCACTTTGTTGGAGGTATAAGAAAGACAGACAAAGAAACGATGCACGTAGTGGAGATGGTTCTCTCTGGTGACATAAACAAAGATATCGTAGCGCTCATAAACATGCACAGTGGAAAGAATATCTACGCCGTTGGACTTTCTGGAAGGGACGGATGGCTAATAAAGGCTAAAAAGATAGATAAGGAGCGCTACTTTACTAAACTTGGGCTGGAAGTGCCACCAGAAGACATTGGGTACGTGGGAGAGGTAATAGATATCAATGTTGATCTTTTAAATACATTAATGGAGAAGGGATACATACCAGTAATAGCACCGGTGGGAGTAGGAACAGATGGAGAGGCTTACAACATAAATGCAGATATAGCAGCGAGCAAGATAGCTGCAAAGCTAAAGGCTCAAAAGCTAATCTTTATGACGGATACAGAAGGTGTCAAGGACAGAGAAGGGAAACTCATCCCTACACTGACAAAAGAAGAGATACTAAGGCTTGTAAAGGAGGACGTAATAAAAGGTGGCATGATACCAAAGGTAAACTCCTCTTTGGAAGCATTGGAAGAAGGTGTAAACAAGGTTCATATAATAGATGGAAGAGTGCCACACGCTTTACTCTTGGAAATTTTTACCGATGAAGGTATAGGTACCGAAATTAGATTATAATTTAATTTTATGTACTATTTTCTTTTGGTAGTTTTCATAATAATAGCTATTCTTATCATAATATCCGTACTTTTGCAGAGAAGTAAAGGAGACGTAGGATCAGCTTTTGGTGGTATGGGTCAAGGAATGTTTGGTCCAGAAGGTATAGATACCATACTTACAAAAATAACTTATTGGCTCGGTATATCACTTATGTTTATAGCGCTGGCTATGGCACTCTTGCACCCATCCAAAAGGGGGAGCTTAATAAAAGATGAAGATAAGAGAGCTACTCCGATTGAGCAAACTAAGCCAAAGGGACAAAACCCTCCTAATAGCACACCTAATAAACCTTAAAGTTGGAGAAGTATATCTAAAGCAAGATATGCAAGTATCGCATCAAGTAGTGGAGAAATTCTTAGAGCTTTCCTCAAAGATAGAGCAAGGTTACCCTCTTCAATACGCCATTGGAGAATGGGATTTTTTTGGACGTACCTTTAGAGTTCAAGAAGGTGTTTTGATACCAAGACCAGAAACGGAAGTGCTAGTAGAAAGAGTGTTGGAAAAAATAGACAACAGAGAGAGAGTAGGTTACGAGATAGGAGTAGGTAGTGGATGCATCAGTATAACCTTGCTTTTAGAGAGACCAAATTTAGTAATGCATGCATGCGACATAAATCCAAAAGCCATAGAGCTTTCCAAAATCAACGCCACGGTCTACAAGGTGGAGGAAAGGTTTATACTCCATTTTGGAAGCCTTTTTGAGCCTGTTGAGGGTATGCTTTTCGATTTTATTATTTCTAATCCTCCTTACATACCTCAGGATTATTGGGATAAGCTGGAAGATGGTGTAAAACTGGAAGGTTACCAATCTCTTATAGGTGGAGAAAAAGGCTACGAGTTTTACGAAAAAATAGCAAAGGAAATTAGTATATACCTTAAGAAAGAAGGTTTTTTTGCTTTTGAAATAGGACATGATCAAGGTAAAGTGGTTCAAGAAATTTTTGCATCTGTTGGATTTGAAACTAAAGTTTATAAGGATTACAGTGGAAAAGATAGGGTAATTTTGGGATGGAAATTGTAGGCTATTTAGTAGGTATTGTTTTCTTTATAATTCTTGAAGGTTTTTTTGCAGGTTCAGAAATAGCACTCGTTAGTACGGATAGAAACAAGATACTGTCTTACTATAAGAGGTTCAACTATAAGTTTCTTAAAGATTTTTACGACAATCCTGAGGATTATATAACCTTGACCATGTTAGGCTATACAGTAAGTATCGTTTTTACCTCTACCTTTTACACTCTGACAATAATGAGTTTAGTTCCTTATGTTAGGTTTTTATCTGGATTAGAAGTCCTGTTTTCTACAACTATTGTTTTGTTTACTTTGGTATTAGGAGAGATAATCCCTAAAAGTCTTTTTCAGAAGCATGCGGAAAAACTAATAATACCCAGTTTGTGGTTGCTTGAAAAGCTAAAGACAATAACAGCACCGATTCTTAAATTATCTAGATTGGTAAGTAGAACTATAACAGATAAGCTAAAAGATAGATTTGTAGAAAAGTTAAACAGGAAAGACTTATTGCAACTCATTAGCTACGTAGGAAATTCAGAGTTTGACATAGTATACAATACGCTTTCTTTAAAAGACAAAAGGCTTTCTGAAGTTTTCAAACCTTTGTATCAAGTAGTTATGGTTAGCGAAGATACTGTAGTTTACAACGTTTTAAAATGGATGAAGGAAAGCAAGTATACCAAGTTACCCGTTTATAGGTCACGTGTAGATAACATTGTAGGTTATGTGGAGCTTTTTGACTTAATTGATAAACCAGATTTGGACAAGGTTAAGAACTATGTAAAACCTGTTATTGTGCTTCCGGAATTTGCTACCCTGTATACAGCTCTCAAAAGCTTTTCCACATCTTACGAGAAAATGGGAATAGTCGTAGATGAAAAAGGTATAGTGCTAGGTATATTTACGATAGATGATATTTTTAAAGAAGTAATAGGTTACATTGGAGATGAGCAAACTAAAGAACCTGAGGAAATAAAAGAGGTGGAAAAGGATAAATGGGTGATATCTGCAGAAGTAACCAAGGATGAACTGGAGAATTATTTAAAAATTAAACTTCCTGATGGACCATATAACACCATAGGTGGACTTTTACTACATATTTCAGAAAAAATTCCTACAAAAGGTGAGGTATTTGAATATGGAGATTTAAGGTTTAAAATATTACAATCAGATAGCAAAAAAATAATAAAGGTGATGTTGGAACGTGTACAAGGAGAAAACCATTAAAGAAATACCTCAAGACTTAAGACCAAGGGAAAAACTTTTGAGATTCGGTCCAGAAATCTTGGTGGAAGAAGAACTTCTTGCCTTAATACTAGGTTCAGGAAGTAAGGATATGGATGTTATTAGTCTTTCCAAAGAAGTTCTAAGTATTGGTTGGGAAAAAATATCCAAAATGTCAGTTGAAGAGATTCAGGAACTTATAAAAGGAATAGGTTTAGCAAAGGCTTGTCAAATAAAGGCGGTTATAGAGCTTTCTAAAAGAATAAATAACCCGCTTGGTGAGGTAAAAATATCTTCGCCAGAGGATGTTTATAAAGTTGTAAGAAAAGAGGTAGACAACAGAAGAGAGCATTTGATAGCTATGTATCTTAGCCCTTCCAATAGGTTACTGAGCTACGAAGTAATAGCTATTGGAAGAATGAACAGTTTACATGCAGACCCAAAGGATATTCTGTATAAGGCTGTTAGGCTTGCATGCCAAGGTATAATCCTGATACACAATCACCCAAAAGGTGAGCTAAAACCATCAAAGGAAGATATACAATTCACCAAGAGATTACAAGATGCTTGCAATTTACTAGGTTTTGATTTGATAGACCATCTTATAATCAATGAATGGGGATACGTTTCTCTTAGATCAATGGGATTAATGTGAACTTAATACATATAATAAAAAAGCTTGGATTAATTGATACTGAATGTGCCGTTTGTAAAAAGGAAAACTATTTTATCGATCAAGGCTATATATGTGAGGAGTGTATTAATAACATAAAACCCTATCACCCAATAGAATACGAGCACATAGAGTATTTATTCTCTTACAGAATTTTTGGAATATACGAAGGTGTATTAATGCATACTATAAAGTCTATAAAGTTCCATCTAAATAAGCCTTTGGCGAGAATACTAGGAGAGATTATAAAACCTTACCTGTGGGATTACATCCACCAAGTAAAGCCCGATTACGTAACCTTTCCGCCTCTGAACTACAGACGCATTTGGCAAAGAGGGTTCAACCATGCAGAACTTATACTAAAACATGCTGGTGTAACACCTATTAAACTTTTTATTAGAAGAGGTTTCTCCAAACCCATGGCTCTTTTGAGCAAGGAAGAAAGAGAAAAAGCGGTTAGAGAATTTGATCTAAGAAAAGAAAGTTTAGATCTTATAGAAAACAAGGTTATACTCATCTTTGATGACCTTATAACCTCAGGTACTACCGTATCTTATCTTGCTAAACTCTTGCTAATGGCTGGTGCTTCGCAAGTTCACGCTTTCTTCATTGCAAAAGCTATTTAAGCGTACCAACTTGTATTTAGTGCATTGAAAAGCTTTACCAAGTTTTGAAAAATATTGACAAACCTTCAATAAAAAAATCACGTTGAAAGTTTTTTGGTATTGTAAATCACAAAGTTAACTTACTACGGTTTTAAAGCTTACTCAACTCTGTGCATTGCAAGCTAAGATCGGTTTATTATACTTTTCATCTCTTTATTTTTTTGCAGAGTTTTTTCTCTTTGTTGCACACAAATAACAAACACCTTCTTCCGTTCTTGCCCAATGTCTCGTTCCTGCCGGTATCTCCAACATATCTCCCTCTTTTAGATAAAAAACTCCTTCTTGCGTTCCTATCACGATAGAACCTTTGTACACCCATCTTATCTCATCTTCGCTATGTGTGTGCCAATCGTAAAAAGTGCCGGGCGGATCACACCATTGGTATACGTTTGTGTATCCCATACTTTCCAACTTTTCTCTTACTTCATTTAATCTATCCTTCATACCTTAATTTCTACCTGTTTATCGTAGAGCGCTTCAAGGTTTTTGCTTCTTTTTAATATCCAGTTGCTTCTGTAGATGTGAAGTTCTGGTTTTGTGTAATTTTTCCCATTTGCCCAACCTTTAATGACAGGTATTCCTTTATCTTGTGCAGGTAAATCAGAAACAAGGTACTCATAAAAAGTCTTTTCATCGAATCTCCAAGGTAGAAAACTCTTGAGCCTGTTGTCTTTCATTAGGGAATCTATAGTTCCATCCGCTTCTCCATATAGAGTCATAGGTATTTTTATGTGTGCTATGGAAGAAAGACCATCCAAGAAGGGGCTAAACACTATAAGCTTCTCAACTTTGCTAAGTGTATTCTTGATTTCTAAGTAGTTGTAGTAATCCAAAATATCTTCTCCGAAAATTATGAGATTTTTCACCTTTCCTTTTTCGATGGCATCTAATACGGAGTCTAGGTGTGAAAGGTGGTCTTTAAATCTTTTGTAAACACCCAAACTGTTTGAGCCATAATGAAGTAGTAAAACTTTCTTGCCTCTCAATTTTTTGCCCCACTCTTTGGCATTTTCAAGACCTGTTGTGTTAACAATTGCTATATAGTCCTTTAAATCTTCCAATTTCTCCCATGTAATTAACTCAGGGTTTAGCTTTTTATCTCTTACTCTCTTATTGTCTAAGGTGTAGACATTCCCTTTAATGTAGTAAGAGAGAACAGGACTTGTTGAAGTTATGTCTTCTCCTAAGAGCACATATGTTGAAGCATTCTTTACGTTTTCTATGCTGGGTTCTTGGTATTCGCCATAACCTTCTAGGAATTCTGCCATATCCAGCGTTAGGGTTGAAGTTACATAACATCCTGAAGCTTTGGATACTCTGTAAATAGCGTCTAAAACCTCATTGCTTAAAAAGTTGGAAAGTATTATGGCTGTTTTTTCAAAGCCGTCTCTGATAGATATAGACAGGAAATTAACGGCTTCACCTATACCTACTTCTTTTCCATAAGCTATTGGTTTTAACAATCTCTCATAGTTTATCGCATCGTAACCCAAAAAGGCTTTGCTACATATGTTTAGTTCGTCGGTAGGCTTTGTTCTATACACCTTTTGCTCGGATTTCCAGTCTCCTATGCCATACTCAACTTGAATTTCACATCCCACTGGACATAAATTACACGCTGTTTTGTCCTTTTGTAGTAACCAGCTTCTGGTCCAATACTTGAAAGGTTTGGAAATAATGGCACCTACCGGACAAACGTGCACGCACAGCCCACACATTTCACAACTTGATGTATCAAAAGGTTTAACCGTAGGAGCTATATTTGCATGAAAGCCCCTTTCCTCTACATACAAGGCATTAGCCCCAACTACATCGCTACACGCACGTGTACATCTATAACAAACTACACATCTGTTTGTGTAGTACTCCAAGAAATCACTTTCCCAATCTACATAGTGCCTGTCTTTCTCTAAGGCTGATATGGGAACTATCTGTTGCTGAGGACCAAACATGGCACCGTAATTTTGAAGGTCACACTCACCAGCCTTGTCGCATATAGGACAGTCCAATGGATGCCTTGTCATAAGAGCCTGAAGTAAGTATTTTTGATTGACTACAACGCTAGGATGTTTGGTAGAGATAATCATCCCATCTTCTACAGGCGTGTTGCAAGTAGTAAAGAGCCTACCCGTTTTTTCATTGTAAGCTATGCACATTCGGCAGGCACCTATAATTTTGAGTCTAGGGTGGTAGCAAAAGTAAGGTATATTTATTCCGTTTTCTAGAGCTGCTTTTAAAACAGTTTTTCCTTTCTCTACTTCTAGCTCTTTACCATCTACCACTATTTTAACCTTTTCCATATTAATAGAATAAACGATATACTTTCAAAAAGTGGTGATTTTAGTCAAATTGAGAATTTGGAATAAGTTATTGACTTGCAAGAGTTTATAGTGTATGATAATATATTTAGCTGGCGTAGCTCAGTCGGCAGAGCGCGGGATTTGTAATCCCGCGGTCGTGGGTTCAAGTCCCACCGCCAGCTTGTGAGTTTAGGAGGGGTGGCCGAGTGGACAAAGGCAGGGGACTGTAAATCCCCCGGGCTCCGCCCTACGCAGGTTCGAATCCTGCCCCCTCCACCAGCGGGCGTAGCTCAGTGGTAGAGCAGCTGCCTTCCAAGCAGCAGGTCGTGGGTTCGAGTCCCATCGCCCGCTTTTTTATTTTAATTGTGCCCAGGTAGCTCAGTCGGCAGAGCACACCCTTGGTAAGGGTGAGGTCGCCGGTTCAAGTCCGGTCCTGGGCTTAAAGAGGAGGTCAGAAGATGGCGAAGGAGAAATTTGTTAGAGAGAAAGAGCACGTTAATGTAGGGACCATAGGTCACGTTGACCACGGGAAATCCACATTAACATCAGCTATAACATGCGTACTAGGAGCAGGTATACTACCAGGCGGAAAAGCCAAATGCATGAGATACGAAGAAATAGATAAAGCACCAGAAGAGAAAGAAAGAGGAATTACCATAAACATAACACACGTAGAATACGAATCAGCCAAGAGACACTACGCACACGTAGACTGTCCAGGACACGCAGACTACATAAAGAACATGATCACAGGTGCTGCCCAAATGGACGGAGCCATACTGGTAGTGTCAGCAGCAGACGGACCCATGCCACAAACAAGGGAGCACGTACTGCTTGCAAGACAAGTAAACGTTCCATACATAGTAGTGTTTATGAACAAATGCGATATGGTAGACGATGAGGAGCTATTGGATCTAGTAGAACTAGAAGTAAGGGAACTACTATCCAAGTACGAATTTCCTGGGGACGAGGTACCTATAATAAGGGGATCAGCACTAGGGGCACTGGAGGAACTAAGTGCAGGCAAAGCTGACAAGTGGTGTAACTCCATAGTGGAGCTAATAAACGCCATGGACAACTACATACCCACACCACAGAGGGAAGTAGACAAACCATTTTTGATGCCAGTAGAGGACGTATTTACCATATCAGGGCGTGGGACAGTGGTAACAGGAAGAGTAGAGAGAGGAGTTCTCAAGCCAGGTGAGGAAGTAGAGATAGTAGGTATAAAAGAGGAGGCAATAAAGACGGTAGCCACATCCATAGAGATGTTTAGGAAGATACTAGATGAGGCATTGCCAGGTGACAACGTAGGAGTGTTGCTAAGGGGTGTAGGCAAGGACGATGTAGAGAGGGGACAAGTGTTGGCAAAGCCAGGCAGTGTGACACCACACAAGAGATTTAGGGCACAGGTGTATGTTTTGTCGAAGGAAGAAGGAGGAAGGCACACACCATTTTTTGTCAATTACAGGCCACAGTTTTACTTTAGGACAGCGGATGTGACAGGTACAGTAGTGAAGTTACCAGAGGGGCAAGAGATGGTTATGCCAGGGGATAATGTGGAGTTTGAGGTGGAGCTAGTCAAGCCGGTGGCGATGGAAGAGGGGCTTAGGTTTGCAATAAGGGAAGGAGGAAGGACAGTAGGGGCTGGTGTTGTTACCAAAATACTTGACTGAGGTGTGAAGAAATGGCTGCAGCTAGGGAAATAATAACTTTGGCATGTACGGAGTGTAAGAGAAGAAACTATACGACCACAAAGAATAAGCAAAAACACCCACAAAGGGTAGAGATGAAAAAATACTGTAAGTGGTGTAAAAAACACACTGTTCACAGGGAAGTTAAGTAAAGGGGCACTAGCTCAATTGGCAGAGCGCGGGACTCCAAATCCCGCGGTTGGGGGTTCGAGTCCTCCGTGCCCCGTATGGAGAAAAACATGGATAAAATTAGGTACTTTTTAAAAGATTTGAAGCAGGAAATAAATAAGGTTTCTTGGCCAAATAAAAAATTAGTGCAAAAAGCCAGTATAAGTGTTATAATATTTTCTTTATTTTTTGGAATTTATTTATGGGTTGTTGATTTGGCTTTTACTAGGATAATACACTTTCTTTTGTCTTTGAGAGGTAGTTGATGAACGAGTTTAAATGGTATGCACTCCAAGTTGAGGCAGGGAAAGAAGCCACAGCAAGGGAAAACTTGCTGATGGTTATAAATACAGAAGGTCTTCAAGACTTGGTTGAGGAAGTTGTTGTACCGGCTGAAGAGAAAGTAGTTATCAGAGCTCAAGGTAAAGAAAAGTACAGGCTTTCTCTCAAGACTAATAATAGGGATATTAGTGTCCTTGGCAAAAAAGGTGTGACCACAGTAAGAATAGAAAATGGAGAAGCTAAGATTGTTGAAAGTCCTGAAGGAGACAACTGTATAGAAGCACCGCCCATATCTAAACCTGGACAAAAGATAGTGTGTAATGAAAATAAGGTCGAGGTGAAGATAGTATTAGATTCCAAAATGTTTCCTGGATACCTTCTTATAAAAGCAAATATGAATGATAGATTGCTTAGGGCTATAGAAAAAACACCTCACATATATAAGCCAGTACTCGTAGGTGGAAGAATTGCGCCTATAGATGAGAAGGAGATAGAGAGAATTCTTTCCTTAGTCAAAAAAGGAGTCAAACCAGTAAAGGCACTCTTTGAAAAAGGAGAACAAGTTAGAGTTATAGAAGGACCGTTTATGAACTTTACAGGAACTGTAGAAGAAGTACATCCAGAAAGGGAAAAGGTGATAGTCCTTATAAGCATATTTGGAAGATTAACGCCTGTGGAATTGGATTTTGCACAGGTAGAGAAGTTGTAGGAGGAAAAGTATGGCAAAGAAAGTTAGTGCAAAGGTTGAGCTTATGTTGCCTGCTCAGCAGGCTACCCCTGCACCACCAGTGGGTCCTGCTCTTGGTCAACATGGTGTAAATATAATGGAATTTGTAAAACAGTTCAATGCTGCAAGCAAGGATTTTGAACCTGGTACAGTTGTACCAGTAGTTATAACAATTTATCAAGATAGAAGCTTCTCATTTATAATGAAAACTCCCCCAGTTTCCTACTTGCTCAAAAAAGCTGCAAAAGTTCAAAAAGGATCTGGAGACCCTAAGCGTAATAAAGTAGGAAAAGTAACAATTAACCAGGTTCAAGAAATTGCAAAGATCAAGATGAAGGATATGAATACCAAGGACATAAATATGATAGTAAGGCAAATAGTAGGAACTGCCAAGAGTATGGGTATAGAAGTAGAAGGATATAAGGAGTGAGATCATGGAAAGAGGAAAGAAGTATTTAAGAGCTTTAGAAGTGTACGAGAAAAATAATCCTTACTCTTTAGAAGAAGCTGTGGATATTCTAAAACGTCTGCACCAGGTTATGGAAGTGAAGTTTGACCAAACAGTCGAAGTAGCCTTTAGACTAGGTGTAGATCCTAAGTATGCAGACCAGATGGTGAGAGGTTCTGTGATTTTACCCCATGGATTAGGAAGACCTATTAAGGTATTAGTTTTGGCCGAAGGTGAATTCCAAAAGGTTGCACAAGAAGCAGGTGCAGACTACGTAGGTGGTGAGGACCTTATAAACAAAATACAAAAAGAAGAATGGGTTGATTACGATGTAGTTATAGCTACACCCGATATGATGCCTAAGGTAGCAAAGCTTGGCAAAATCTTAGGACCAAGAGGTTTAATGCCCAATCCAAAGACTGGGACTGTTACTACAAACATAAGACAAGCTGTAGAAGAAGCCAAAAAAGGTAGAGTTGAATTTAGAGTTGATAAGACTGGTAATGTGCACATGCCGGTAGGTAAAATTTCCTTTGATAATCAAAAATTAATTGAAAATATTTATGCAGCTGTAGATGCCATAGTTAAAGCTAAGCCATCAGGAGCTAAGGGTCAGTATGTAAAAAACATAACTGTATCCGCTACTATGACACCTGGTGTAAAGGTAGATGTGCCTTCTACACTTAAAAAACTTCAGGAATTAGCGGCGTAAGGAGGATAACATGGAAAAGAGAAGTTGGGCTCAAAAAGCTGAGCTTATCAAGGGTTATACCGATAGAATACAAAAATCATCCTTAATTGTATTTATGGACTTTACTTATGTAGATGCACAGACCTTAACTAGTGTTCGCGAGAAGATAAAAGACTCGAGTGGAGAAATGCTAATAGGTAAAAACACTCTATTTTATAGAGCTTTTATGAACACACCTATGGCAGATCATAGAGATGTTTTGGTCGGTCCTACCGCTCTTGTTTTTGCTTATGGTGATCCTGTAGCAGTAGCGAAGATAATATACGAATTTGGGAAAGAGCTAAATAAAGACAAGCCTTTGGAGAAAATAAAAGGTGCATATATGCAAGGAAGATTTTTGAGACCTGCGGAAGTACAAGCGTTAGCTGAACTTCCACCTAAAGAGGTGCTTATATCCAAGCTCATGGGTGTTATACAAGCACCTATTGTTAACTTTATACTTGCACTCAAGAACGCACCACAAAAATTGGTGCTTACATTAAAAGCTATAGAAGAAAAGAAATCTTAAAGGAGGTATAAATATGGCAGCACTTACTATTGATGAAATTGTAGAAGCTATAGGCAACATGACGCTTCTTGAAGTTGCAGAGCTTGTAAAAAAGCTTGAGGAAAAATTTGGAGTTTCTGCAACCGCTATGGTAGCAGCTCCAGCAGCTGTTGCTGCAGCAGGAGCACCTACAGCCGCACCTGCGGAGGAAAAGACTGAATTTGACGTAATTCTCAAATCTGCTGGGGCTAACAAGATAAACGTTATCAAAGTAGTAAGGGAAATTACTGGTCTAGGTCTAAAAGAAGCTAAGGATCTAGTTGAAGGTGCTCCAAAACCTATAAAAGAAGGAGTATCGAAGGAAGAAGCTGAACAAATAAAGAAAAAACTTGAAGAAGCAGGTGCAGAAGTAGAGGTAAAGTAAACCAGATCCTGTTATGAAGGATCTTTCTATGCAAGCCTCCTGTAAAAAACAGGAGGTTTTTTGTTTTTTATTGACATTTCATACATACTTAAATATAATTTATAAGTTTACACCTTTGCAGAGGGTTAAAAGATGAGAAAAAATATCCCCGTTTTAAGAAAGTCCTTTGGAAAGGACAAAGATATTATATCACCGCCCTATTTATTATTCCTGCCTAAGGACTCTTTTGAAAGCTTTGTCCAGTTTTATAAAAGTCCATATGAGAGAGAAGAGAAAGGGTTGGAATACATATTTAGGTCTTCTTTTCCCTTTAAAGATTCAGATGAAAAAATAGGTGTTGAGTATCTAGGCTACGAAATTGGTGAGTGGGAGTGTAATAAGTGTGGATATAAAGCACATACAGACCAGTCTTTTTTGGGTGGATACGGTGTAGATTGTCCCAAATGCTCCACAAAATTAGTCTACAAAGAAAAGTTTACAGTAGATGAATGCAAAATTAAAGGATTTACTTATTCAGCTCCAATAAGAGTTTTGGTAAGACTAAGGGTTAAAACAAAGAAAGGGGAGAAAGTAAGTGAGCCAAAGAAAGTATACTTTGGCGACATACCCATGATAACAGATAATGGATCCTTTGTTATAAATGGTAGTGAGCGTATTATTGTTAGCCAGCTCATAAGATCTCCTGGAATATTCTTTGAAGAAAAGAGCGAAAAGCAAAAGGACAGCACAATCGTTAGAATTGTTTACAGGTCCAGTGTAATTCCTGACAAAGGCCCACGTATAGAGTTTGAAATTTCAAGTGCAAGCGATATATTAAGTGCAAGGGTTGACAAAAACAAGATAAACGGCTCTTTTATATTTAGGGCTTACGGCTTAGAGACAGCTTACGATATACTAAGACACTTTTATGCTGGAACTAGACGTCTTTTTAACAGAGGAACTTACTTATTCGACTCAGATACGGGTGAAGAACTTGCTCTAGGTGATCTAAATAATTACCATCTGTTTGCTATATTTAAGTATAGAGCTATAGTAGAAGGTACCGATAGAGAAGAAGAATTCATAGAAGAAAGGTATATAGAGGATGTTGACCAGCTTGAAAGACTTCTAAAGGATGACAGAGTAAAAGTAGAAAGTATCACAGCTGTTCCTAAGGAAAGCGCTGTTAAAAGCAGCTATGGAAGAATAATGCTTGACACCTTGATATCTGAAACTTCACCGAAGGACACAGATCGCAGAAGCCCTATGAAAATTCCTTCTAGGTTTTCCCTGAAAGATATAGCTCTCGTTGACATATACAAAAAGCAGAGACCTGTTGAACCTATGGTGATGGAACTTGAAAACCTGGTTCAGCGTGCTAGACTTCACTTCGAAATGTATTTTAAGGACATTACTAGATATGATCTATCCCGTGTTGGTAGAATTAAGATAAATGCTAAACTTCATAACTTGCCTAAGGTTCTCAAACCTCTTGATTTAGAACTTCTGGATAGTATGCCTCCTTTGGCGCTTGCTGAAAAGGTAGGTGATTATAAAGAAGGTACACTTGTAACAAAGGAATTAGCAGAGGAAATACTCAAAGTGAAAGATGAAGTGAAGGTAAAAGACTATGTAGACTCTAATGCACGTTTTTTAATGCCTATAGATATAGTTAACGCGGTTAAATACCTAATAGACTTAAGGTATGGAAAGGTAAAAAAAGACGATATAGCTTACCTTGGTAACAGAAGAGTAAGAGCCGTAGGAGAACTTTTAGAGAATCAGGCACGTATTGGTATAGCCCGTATGGAAAAGTTCTTTAGAGATAGGTGTACTGTTGTAAACCCAGAAGATCCAAACCTAAAACCTCAAGATTTGCTAAATCCTAGATACCTAACATCTACCATATATGAATTTCTCAAAGGTGGACAGCTTTCTCAATACTTGGATAACACGAACCCACTTTCCGCTCTTACACATAAGAGAAGACTTTCTGCCTTAGGCCCTGGCGGATTGACGAGAGAAAGTGCCAAATTCGAAATAAGAGACGTTCATCCATCGCATTATGGAAGAATATGTCCAATAGAAACACCTGAAGGTCAAAACATAGGTTTGGTAACATCTCTTACAACTTATGCACAGCTAAACGAATATGGTTTCATAATAACTCCTTACAAAAAGGTAGAAAATGGAAGAGTTACGGATAAGATAGAATACTTAGCAGCATACGAAGAGGAAAACTATGTCATAGCTCAGTACACACCGGCGGACCAAGATGGTAAATTCAAATCACAGAGGTTAATGGCTCGTTACAAAGGGGATATCGTTGTAGTAAAGCCAGAACAAGTGAACTATATAGATATATCACCAAAGCAAGTTGTATCAGTTTCGGCATCTTTAATTCCTTTCTTAGAACATGACGATGCAAACAGGGCATTGATGGGTTCTAATATGCAAAGGCAAGCTGTACCTCTTATATTCCCCAAATCTTCGCTGATTGGAACGGGTATGGAATTAAAGGTGGCTCAAGACAGTGGTTCTGTAATCTTAGCAAAAAGAGGCGGTGTAGTAGAAGAGGTTGATGGTAAGCACATAATAGTCAGAGTTAATCCTGAAGAAATAAATCTCTCTGATCCTATGGATATAGGAATAGATGTTTATGAACTCAGGAAGTTCGAAAGAACAAACCAAAACACATGCATAAATGAAAGACCCCTTGTCTTTAAAGGTCAAAAGGTCAAAGCTGGAGAGGTTATAGCTGATGGTCAATCTACAGAAAGAGGTGAATTAGCACTAGGAAGAGATGTCTTAGTTGCCTTTATGCCATGGAGAGGTTACAATTTTGAAGACGCAATCGTTATTTCAGAAAGGCTAGTAAAAGAAGACGTTTTTACTTCTATCCATATAGAGGAGCTAAGTGTTGAAGCAAGAGAAACAAAGCTAGGATTTGAAGAAATAACTAGGTCCATCCCGGGTATACCTGATAAGTTTTTAAGTCACTTAGATGAGTTTGGTATAGTCAAAATAGGAACGTATGTAAAGCCTGGTGATATCTTGGTAGGTAAGGTAACACCAAAAGGAGAACAGCAGTTAACACCAGAAGAAAAGCTTTTGCAAGCCATATTTGGAGATAAATCAAGAGATGTTAAAGATACATCCCTCAGGTGCCCACCAGGTATAGAGGGTGTAGTAGTAGATGTGCAAGTGTTTGCAAGACGTTTGGGTGAAAGACGCAATTATCTAGCAGAAGCTATAGAAAGGGAAGAGAAAGAAAAACTTCTAAATGAACTTGAGAAAAAGAAAAGACTCATAGTGGATGGAAGAAATGCCGTAGTTAAGTCTATTGTTTTAGGCAAAGCTATAGATAAAGACATAACTATAAAGAAAAAGCTTTACAAAGCTGGTACTATCATAACAGAAGAGAATCTTGACGTTTTCCTCAATTACATAATAACAAAACCCGAAAATCTCTTTGAAGATCCTAATTTGTGCGATGCTATTAACGAGATAAGGGAAAAGACAAGATCTCAGGTAAACATGTTGGAAAAGCTTTACAAAGAAAAGGAGAGTGCCATAGGTAAAAAGAGTGACTTACCTTCCGGTGTTACTACTCTAGTGAAAGTCTACATAGCTCAAAAAAGGAAGATAAAGGTCGGCGATAAGATGGCTGGTAGGCACGGAAACAAAGGTGTAATATCTATTGTTCTTCCACTGGAAGACATGCCTTTCTTGGCGGATGGCACACCGGTTGATATAGTACTTAATCCATTAGGTGTTCCATCTCGTATGAACGTAGGACAAATATTAGAAACTCACCTAGGATGGGCATGTAAAGAACTTGGTAAAAAGTTGAGTGAGCTCTTGAGAATGGGTAAAGAGAGGAAAGAAATAGAGGAATTTTTAAAGGAAATATACTCTATAGGATTTGATGATTCTCAGAAACTACAAAACTACCTCTCTAGCTTAAGTGATGAGGAATTCAAATCTTTGATAGAGTATTACGGAGAAAAAGGAATACCTATAAGAACACCTGTTTTTGAAGGTGCTACTGAGGATGATGTTAAGGCATTTCTTAAAATTGCTGGACTCCCTGAGGACGGTAAAACTGTTTTGTACGATGGTATGACGGGTGAACCATTCGAAATGAAAGTAACTGTTGGTTATATGCATATGCTCAAGCTTATCCATATGGTTGATGACAAAGTTCATGCAAGAAGCACAGGACCTTACTCATTGGTTACACAACAGCCTCTTGGTGGTAGGGCTCAATTTGGTGGTCAAAGACTAGGAGAAATGGAAGCTTGGGCTTTAGAAGCTCACGGTGCAGCGTATACACTACAGGAAATGCTTACAGTTAAGTCTGACGATATAGAAGGTAGAACCAAAGCTTACGAAGCCATTGTAAAAGGTAAGTACACCTATCTATCAGGTATACCAGAATCCTTCAAGGTATTAGTAAGGGAGCTCAAGGCACTTGGTTTAAATGTTAAGTGTGAAAATGGCGAAGCTAAGCCATGTGATGAAATTGAAGTTGAGGAGGAAGAAAAATGAAAAAGGGACTTCTTCCCTTTGAGAAAATAAAGTTGATGCTTGCCTCTCCGGAGGAAATAAGAAGCTGGAGTTACGGAGAGGTAAAAAAGCCAGAAACTATAAACTACAGAACACACAAGCCGGAAAAGGACGGTTTATTCTGTGCAAAGATATTTGGTCCTATAAAGGACTACGAGTGCTTGTGCGGTAAGTATAAGGGCAAGAGGTTTGAGGGGACAATTTGTGACAAATGTGGGGTAGAAGTAACAAAATCCTACGTTAGGAGAAAGCGCTTTGGACACATAGAATTAGCTGCTCCAGTGGCACATATATGGTTCTTAAAGAGCTCCCCTTCTAAAATTGCCACTTTACTGAATATCTCCCCCAGGGATGCAGAAAAGGTAGCATACTTTGAATCTTACTTGGTCATCGAGTACCCTATGAACGAAGAAGAAGAGAAAAAATTTGAAGAACTAGAAGAGACTATACCCATCAAGGATGAAATAGGGAAGACGAAGTTTGTTAAGCTCCATATAGTGGATGAGGAGAAGTATATAAAGGAGTATGCTGTAGATCTGGAGCATAAATACGAAGGCGGTATGGGTGCAGAGATACTCAAAAAAGTTTTATCAAGACTTGACCTAGAAACATACGCACAAAAACTTAGAAGAGAGATAAAGCCCTACAGCTTGGGGTTTGAGGATTTAGGCAAACACTTAGAATCTTCTTACAAAAAAATATACCATAAAATGGTAGAGGTAATAGCAGAAGATCTTAGGCTTTATGGTGTCCAAATAAAGCATCCAGAAAACCTCTCCCTTAAGCAAGTTATACTTAGCATTTTAAACGAGGAGCTCTATCTTAACGTAGTTACAGGTGAAGTATACGATACCGATTGTGGAGAAGACTGCCTAACAGGAAGGGACGCTATAAAAACCTACTATGAAAACTTAAGGGAAAGAAACAAATCCCTACCTATCTTTGAGAAAATAAAAGAAGATATAAGAACCAACGTCTTAAAGGAAGTATCCGAACAAAAAATTAAAAAACTCCTAAGGATACTAAAGCTTGTGGAAAGCTTCATAAAGAGTGAAAATAAGCCCGAGCATATGATACTAGAAGTTCTACCCGTTTTACCACCAGAGCTAAGACCATTGGTAGCGTTGGAAGGTGGTAGGTTTGCAGCTTCGGATCTAAACGATCTTTACAGAAGGATAATCAACAGAAACAACAGATTAAAAAGATTAATAGAGCTCGATGCTCCCGACATCATAGTTAGGAACGAAAAAAGAATGCTTCAAGAAGTGGTGAGCGCTCTTATCGATAATGGCAAACGCGGTAAAGCCGTAACACAGAATGGAAGAGTGCTGAAATCTCTAGCAGACCACCTAAAGGGCAAACAAGGTAGATTTAGGCAAAACTTACTTGGTAAAAGAGTTGACTACTCTGGAAGATCAGTAATAGTGGTTGGACCGCAACTCAAAATGCATCAGTGTGGGCTTCCACGTATAATGGCATTGGAACTGTTTAAACCCTTTGTATACAGACGACTCGAAGAAAAAGGTTACGCCACATCCATCAAAAATGCTAAAAAGTTGGTGGAGCAAAAGACCCAGGAAGTATGGGAATGTTTAGAAGAAGTAGTAAAGCAACACCCCGTACTGCTAAACAGAGCTCCTACGCTACACAGACCTTCTATACAAGCTTTTGAGCCTGTGCTTGTAGATGGTAAAGCAATTCAACTTCATCCATTGGTATGTCCACCTTTCAATGCCGACTTTGACGGTGACCAGATGGCTGTTCACGTTCCTTTAAGCATAGTGGCTCAGTTGGAAGCCTATATTTTAATGTTATCTACGCAAAATATCCTATCTCCCGCGCATGGTAAACCTGTAACCATGCCATCTCAAGACATCATACTTGGAGTTTATTTCATAACACAAGAGTTGGAAAATGTAAAAGGAGAAGGGAAAGTCTTTTATAGTAAAGAAGATGTACTTCTTGCGCTTGAGAATAAGGTAGTTGACATTCATGCAAAGATAAAACTATACATTGACGGAAAAGTGATAGAAACTACTCCAGGAAGAGTTCTATTTAACGGCATACTACCTAAAGGACATCCATTTGTAAATGAACCAATGGACAAGAAGAAGCTATCAAAGCTCATTACGAACGTTTATAACGTCTACGGCATAGAAACTACAGCTAAATTTTTAGATGACTTAAAAGAGCTAGGTTTTAATACTGCTACAAAAGCTGCTGTATCCATTGGTGTATATGATCTTCAAATACCAAAGGTAAAAAAAGACATAGTTCAGAGAGCCTTTGAGGAAGCAGATGTTATATCTGATTTATATATGAAAGGTATACTCACCTCCAAAGAAAGGTACAATCGCATCATTGACTTGTGGTCTGAAATAACAGATAGGGTATCAAAAGCGATGTTTAATGAGATAGAAAATACAAAGAGAGAAGAAAATGGAAAAGTCTACAGCGGAATTTTTAACCCTATATACATGATGGCTAACTCAGGAGCACGTGGAAATAGAGATCAGATAAGACAATTGGCTGCTATGAGAGGACTTATGGCAAAACACTCGGGAGAGTTTATAGAAACTCCCATTATATCTAACTTTAGAGAAGGGCTATCTGTCTTAGAGTACTTCATATCCACTTACGGTGCACGTAAAGGACTTGCGGATACAGCTCTAAAAACAGCTGTAGCAGGTTACTTAACTAGAAGACTCGTTGATGTAGCTCAAGATGTAACTATAACGGAAAAGGATTGTGGTACTACGCAAGGGATAGAAATGACCGCTATAGTTGTAGGTGGTGAAGAGAAAGTCCCTCTAAGAGATAGAATTATAGGAAGAACCTTAGCTGAAGATGTCATAGACCCATACACTAAAGAGATTGTTGCTCAGAGAAATACAATAATAGATGAAAAACTCGCTGACAAAATAGTCAAAGCTGGTATAGAAAAGGTAAAAGTGAGATCCCCGCTTAAATGTGAAGCAAAGTTTGGTGTATGTAGTATGTGTTACGGATGGGATCTATCTCAAAGAAAACCTGTTGATGTTGGTGAAGCTGTGGGTATAATAGCGGCTCAGTCCATAGGAGAACCTGGTACTCAGCTAACCATGAGAACATTCCACATAGGTGGTGCCGCTACAGCAGAAAGAGTACAAAGAGGGCTGCAAAATGAGTCTGAAGGTTATGTAAAGTTTTACAATATAAAGACCATAAGGAATAGAGAAGGCAAAATCATAAACATATCCAAGGATGGTGCAATAGGAATTCTTGACCAAGAAAGGAGAATGATAGAAAGGCACGCTGTACCTTATGGAGCATTCCTCTTAGTGGAGGAAGGAAGCTATGTTAAAGAGGACACAACTTTAGCAGAATGGGATCCTTTCAATACCTACATAATTGCCGAAGAAGGCGGTATTGTAGAATACAGAGACATAATAGCCGATGTAACGGTAAAAGAAGAAAAAGATACACTTACAGGTAAAACCTCTACGGTAGTATCCTTCACCAGACCAAAGGATGCTATGTTACACACGCCTCGTATAGTGGTAGTAACAAAAGATGGCATAGAAATGCCTTATGACTTACCAGTTAACGCTATAATTGAGATGCCTGAAGATAAAGTCAAGTTGGAGTGGTATGTATGTCCTACATGTAGTGAATCAGAAGGTGCAGAGGTACAACACAAATACTATATAGTCAGGGATTACAAAGTAGAACCAGGAGATGTACTGGCTCGTATGCCAAAGGAAATGGCAAAGGTTAGAGATATAGTAGGAGGTCTTCCAAGGGTTGAAGAACTATTTGAAGCAAGAAGACCTAAAGATCCAGCCGTAATTAGCGAAATAGATGGTATAGTAAGAATCTACGAAGATGCAGATGAAGTCATAATATTCAATCCAAAAACTGGAGAAACGCGCAAGTACAACATCAAAAGGGACGAATACATACTAATATCCCACGGTCAATACATACAAAAGGGTACAAAGATAACGGACAGCGTTACAAGCGACATAGATGGATATGCAAGGATAACAGGTAAAGGTAGCAAAATCATCGTATACAACAAAGAAACAGGTCTTCAGAGAGAGTACTTTGTTCCAAAGGGTAAGTATATAATTGTCAAAAATGGTGATACTGTAAAAGCTGGTGATCCATTAACTGCTGGTACACCAGTTCCAGAGGAAATACTAAAAATAAAAGGAATGGACGAACTGCAACAATTCTTGCTGAAAGAAGTTCAGATGGTTTATAGACTCCAAGGTGTCGAAATAAACGATAAACATTTTGAAATAATAATAAGACAAATGCTTCGTAGACGTAGAATAGTGGACCCGGGAGATACAAGATTTTTGGTCAACGACGAGGTAGACATGGAAGAACTAGAGCAGGAAATTCAGAGAGTAAAAGAAGAAGGTGGAAAGCTTCCAAAGGTAGAACCCGTATTGGTTGGTATATCAAACGCCGCTCTATCTTCCAGAAGCTGGATATCCGCCGCATCTTTCCAAGAAACTACAAAGGTGCTAACTGACGTTTCATGTGAAGGAAAAGTAGACGATCTTAGAGGTATAAAGGAGAATGTCATAATAGGAAACTTAGTTCCAGCTGGTACTGGTATTAATGAGTACGCTCAAATTGATGTGTTAGAAGAAGAAAAGGCAAAGGTATTTAAAAATATGTTATAATGTTCCTTTTTAGGAGGATTTTGGCATGCCTACTATAAGTCAGCTTGTTAAATATGGTAGAGAAAGTAAGAAAAAGAGAAGTAAATCCCCTGCTCTGCAGGGTAATCCCCAAAAGAGAGGAGTCTGCGTAAGAGTTTATACTGTTACACCTAAGAAACCAAACTCAGCATTACGTAAAGTAACAAGGGTAAGACTTTCCAATGGTATGGAAGTTACAGCATACATACCAGGTGAAGGGCACAATCTCCAGGAGCACTCAATAGTTCTTGTTAGAGGTGGAAGGGTAAAGGACTTGCCCGGTGTTAGATATAAGGTAATAAGGGGTGCTTTGGATACAGCAGGTGTTGCTAACAGAAAACAATCGCGTTCCAAATATGGTGCGAAGAGACCTAAACCTGGTCAACAAACTCAAGCTAAGGGAGGTAAGAAGTAATGCCCAGAAAGGGACCAGTTACACCAAGAGAGGTAGGACCTGATCCAAAATATGGCGATGTAATTGTTAATAAACTCATAAATAAGGTTATGCAAGATGGTAAAAAGAGTGTAGCAGAGTGGATTGTTTACACAGCATTGGAAGAAGCAGCGAAGGAACTAAAAACCACACCGCTAGAACTACTCCACAAAGTGGTGGATACTCTAAAACCAGAGTACGAAGTAAGACCAAGAAGGGTTGGTGGTGCTACATATCAAGTGCCAGTTGAGGTAGATTCAAGAAGGCAAATAAGTTTGGCTCTAAAATGGTTGGTGGAGGCTGCACGAGCTAGAGGCAGACACAGAGGAAGTTACACTATGATTGAAAGACTAAAGGCTGAGCTGATAGATGTTGTTAACGGTAAAGGTGGAGCTCTAAAGAAAAAAGAAGACACCCACAAAATGGCAGAGGCAAACAGAGTTTTTGCTCATTTTAGGTGGTAAGGAGGTAAGCTTGTCATGCCAAGAACAGTTCCAATAGAAAGACTAAGAAACATAGGTATAGTGGCACACATAGATGCTGGTAAAACTACCACAACTGAAAGAGTCCTTTATTATACAGGTAGAACATACAAGATTGGGGAAGTGCACGAAGGTGCAGCAACCATGGACTGGATGCCCCAAGAAAAGGAAAGGGGTATCACCATAACAGCGGCTACTACAGCATGTTATTGGAAAGATCACCAAATTAACATAATAGATACACCAGGGCACGTAGACTTTTCAGTTGAAGTAGTCAGATCAATGAAGGTTTTGGATGGTATAGTGTTCATATTCTCCGCCGTTGAAGGTGTGCAACCCCAATCGGAAGCTAACTGGAGATGGGCTGACAGATTCGGTGTGCCTAGGATAGCTTTCATAAATAAATTGGATAGATTAGGCGCTGACTTCTACAGAGTTTATGGCGAAATAGAGAAGAAACTTACTATAAAACCTGTAGCTGTCCAGATACCCATAGGTGCGGAAGATCAGTTCAAAGGTGTCGTTGACCTGATGGAAATGAAAGCCATAATTTGGCTAGAAGAAACCTTAGGTGCCAAATACGAGATCGTAGATATTCCTCAAGAATATTTAGAAAAGACTCAAGAATGGCGTGCTAAGATGGTAGAAGCTATCGTAGAAAAAGACGATGAACTCATGATGAAGTACTTAGAGGGAGAGGAGATAAGTACGGATGATTTAAAGAGAGTGCTAAGGAAGGCGACAATAGATAAAGAATTAGTTCCAGTTCTTTGTGGATCAGCCTTTAAGAACAAAGGTATACAACCTCTTCTTGATTCTGTTATCGATTATCTACCTTCTCCTTTAGATGTACCACCTGTTAAAGGTATCAACCCAAAAACCAACGAAGAGGAAACGAGAAAGCCTTTCGACGAGGAGCCTTTCTGTGCATACGTTTTCAAGGTTATGAGTGACCCATACGCTGGTCAGCTTACATACTTTAGAGTATTTTCGGGTAAAGTATCGGCGGGTTCCTACGTATACAATGCCACCAAGGATAAGAAAGAAAGAATAGGAAGATTGCTTCTTATGCATGCAAATTCTAGAGAAGACGTGCAAGAAGCGGCAGCTGGAGAAATAGTAGCAGCGGTCGGTGTGGATGCTGCAACTGGAGACACTTTATGTGATGAAAAAGCTCCAATAATACTCGAGAAGCTTGAATTTCCTGAACCTGTTATATCTATGGCTATAGAGCCCAAAACTAAGAAGGATCAAGAAAAACTATCACAAGTGCTCAACAAATACATGAAAGAGGACCCTACTTTTAAGGCAACTACAGATCCAGAAACAGGTCAAATCCTCATACACGGTATGGGAGAGCTTCACTTGGAAATAATGGTAGATAGAATGAAGAGAGAGTATGGGATAGAGGTAAATGTAGGTAAACCTCAAGTTGCCTACAAGGAAGCAATAAAGAAAAAAGCTACAGCTGAAGGTAAATTCATAAGACAATCAGGTGGAAGAGGTCAGTACGGTCACGTAGTTATAGATGTAGAGCCTTTAGAAAGAGGTCAAGGTTTTGTGTTTGAAAATGCTATAGTAGGTGGAATAATACCCAAAGAATTTATTCCAGCAGTAGAGGAAGGCGTAAAAGAAGCTATGCAAAACGGTATTCTTGCAGGATACCCTGTAATGGATGTAAAAGTCAGGTTGTTTGATGGGTCGTATCACGAAGTAGACTCATCAGAAATGGCTTTTAAGATAGCAGGATCTATAGCCTTTAAGGAAGCTGCTAAAAAAGCAACCCCTGTTCTTTTGGAACCAATTATGGAAGTAGAAGTGGAAACGCCAGATGAATACGTCGGTGATGTAATAGGTGACCTAAACTCTAGAAGAGGCAAAATTATGGGTATGGAAAACAAAGGAGTAATAACCGTTGTTAAGGCATATGTACCCCTTGCTGAGATGTTTGGTTATGCTACCACGCTAAGAAGCTTGACACAAGGAAGAGGAACCTTTATAATGAAATTTTCTCATTACGATGAAGTTCCCCAAAGCATAGCTGAACAAATTATAGGGGAACGCACAGCAGCAACAAAATAAGCTAGGAGGTCAAGAAGATGGCGAAGGAGAAATTTGTTAGAGAGAAAGAGCACGTTAATGTAGGGACCATAGGTCACGTTGACCACGGGAAATCCACATTAACATCAGCTATAACATGCGTACTAGGAGCAGGCATACTACCAGGTGGAAAAGCCAAATGCATGAGATACGAAGAAATAGATAAAGCACCAGAAGAGAAAGAAAGAGGGATTACCATAAACATAACACACGTAGAATACGAATCAGCCAAGAGACACTATGCACACGTAGACTGTCCAGGGCACGCAGACTACATAAAAAACATGATCACAGGTGCAGCACAGATGGACGGAGCCATACTGGTAGTGTCAGCAGCAGACGGACCCATGCCACAAACAAGGGAGCACGTACTGCTTGCAAGACAAGTAAACGTTCCATACATAGTAGTGTTTATGAACAAATGTGATATGGTAGACGATGAGGAGCTATTGGATCTAGTAGAACTAGAAGTAAGGGAACTACTATCCAAGTACGAATTTCCTGGGGACGAGGTACCTATAATAAGGGGATCAGCACTAGGGGCACTGGAGGAACTAAGTGCAGGCAAAGCTGACAAGTGGTGTAACTCCATAGTGGAGCTAATAAACGCCATGGACAACTACATACCCACACCACAGAGGGAAGTAGACAAACCATTTTTGATGCCAGTAGAGGACGTATTTACCATATCAGGGCGTGGGACAGTGGTAACAGGAAGAGTAGAGAGAGGAGTTCTCAAGCCAGGTGAGGAAGTAGAGATAGTAGGTATAAAAGAGGAGGCAATAAAGACGGTAGCCACATCCATAGAGATGTTTAGGAAGATACTAGATGAGGCATTGCCAGGTGACAACGTAGGAGTGTTGCTAAGGGGTGTAGGCAAGGACGATGTAGAGAGGGGACAAGTGTTGGCAAAGCCAGGCAGTGTGACACCACACAAGAGATTTAGGGCACAGGTGTATGTTTTGTCGAAGGAAGAAGGAGGAAGGCACACACCATTTTTTGTCAATTACAGGCCACAGTTTTACTTTAGGACAGCGGATGTGACAGGTACAGTAGTGAAGTTACCAGAGGGGCAAGAGATGGTTATGCCAGGGGATAATGTGGAGTTTGAGGTGGAGCTAGTCAAGCCGGTGGCGATGGAAGAGGGGCTTAGGTTTGCAATAAGGGAAGGAGGAAGGACAGTAGGGGCTGGTGTTGTTACCAAAATACTTGACTGAGGTGTGAAGAAATGGATCAGGAAATAATACGCATAAAATTGAGAGCATACGATCATAGGTTACTCGATCAATCCGTAAAACATATAGTGGATACTGTTAAGAGAACAGGAGGTATGGTAAGAGGACCCATACCGCTACCTACTAGGACAAAAAGATGGGTTGTCTTAAGATCACCTCACAAATTTGAACAATCAAGGGAACATTTTGAAATTAGAGAACATAAGAGGGTGATATACATAACAAGGACAACACCACAGACGGTGGAGTCTTTGATGTCTCTATCTTTGCCTGCTGGTGTAGATGTTGAACTTAAAATAGGGAGCTAGAGATGCTTACAGGAATGATTGGCAAAAAATTAGGAATGACACGTATTTATTTAACCAACGGTGAAGCTATACCTGTGACGGTAATACAGGTTCCAAGTAACTATATAGTAGCTTTAAGAACTCCAGAGAAGGATAAGTATTCTGGGGTTGTTCTTGGCGCATATCCAGCAAAGGAAAAGAATGTAAATAAGCCACTCTTAGGTGTGTTCAAGAAAGCAGGAGTCGCTCCACTTAAGTATTTAAAAGAATTTAGAGTGGCTTCTTGTGATGGCTTAACGCTTGGCCAAGAGATAAAGGTGGAAGATGTTTTTACCTCAGGGGAATTAGTGGATGTTGTGGGTATATCTAAAGGAAGAGGATTCACTGGTACAATGAAGCGATGGGATTTTGGAGGATTTCCCAAATCTCACGGTCACAGGTACCACAGAGCAGTAGGTTCCATAGGTAATAGATCAGACCCAGGTCGTATATGGAAAGGCAAAAAAATGGCCGGGCACTACGGAGCTGAGAAAATTCGTGTTCAATCTCTGTTGGTGGTTGACGTTTTAGCAGATCAAAACGTAATTCTAGTTAAAGGATCTATACCTGGACCTAATAAAGGAGTGGTTTATATAGAAAAGAGCAAAATAAACAATAGAAAGTCCCAAACTCTTAAATTAAAGAGGTTGGAATATATACCTAAGAGCATTATTAAAGGAGAAGCCTGATGAAGGTGAAGGGCATAGAATTAAAAGATGATGTTTTTAACGTAGAGGTTAAAAAGCACGTTTTGTGGGAAGTTGTAAAATGGCAACTTGCAGCCAAAAGGCAGGGAACGCATAGTACAAAGACCCGTGGAGAAGTAGCCTACAGTGGAAGGAAATTGCTTCCCCAAAAGGGTACGGGTAATGCAAGACACGGCGATAGAGGTGCCAATATCTTAGTTGGTGGCGGAGTAGCTCACGGACCAAAACCTAGGGACTATTACTACAGTCTACCAAAGAAGGTTAGGAAACTCGGTCTAAAGATGGCTCTGTCAGACAAAGCACAAAAGGGCAATTTGGAAATAGTGGAAACCATACAGATAGGTGACAAACCAAAGACGAAAAAGGCTATTGAGCTTCTGAAATCTCTAGGTCTTGATGGTTACAAGGTCTTGGTAGTTGTGCCGGATAAGGATGAGGTGATTTTCAAATCCTTTAGGAACTTGTGCAATGCCAAGGTGTTGCCTGTTGAAGGGCTAAATGTATACGATATACTTTGGGCTGATAAATTGATAATTGAAAAGCCTGCAATAGAAAAAATCTACGAGAGGTTATCCACATGAAGAGACCTGAAGATGTAATAATAAGACCTATAATAACTGAAAAAAGCAATAGGTTGATGGAAGAATACAAAAAATATACTTTTGAAGTAGCCTTGGATGCTACCAAACACGAAATAAAGCATGCTATAGAAAGCGCTTTTGGAGTGCCTGTGGTGAAGGTTAATACAGTTATAGTTAAACCTAAGAAAAAAAGAATAGTAGGTAGAGTCAGGCAATACGGATATACAAGAAGATATAAAAAAGCGATAGTAACTATTCCGGCGGACAAAGAATTAGATTTATTAAGTTTGTGAGGTAAAGAAAATGGGTGTTAGGAAACTTAAGCCAGTAACAAATGGTCAAAGGCATGCGGTTTTGTATGACTTTTCAGAAATTACAAAAAAAGAGCCAGAAAAATCGTTGACAGTTAGCTGGCACAGAGCTAAAGGTAGATCAAGACAGCAGGGTAAAGTAACTGCTAGAGGTAGAGGAGGTGGACACAAGAAAAAGTATAGGATAATAGATTTTAAAAGAGATAAAAGCTTAGTGCCTGCAAGGGTAGTGTCAGTAGAGTACGATCCCTTTAGAAGCGCAAGGATAGCACTTCTTCAGTATGCAGATGGTGAAAAGCGATACATACTCTGGCCAGAAGGTCTTCAAGTAGGAGATACTGTGGTTTCAATTTCCTATGAAGATGCCGAAGCTGGGAAGGAACTTCCAGAGATAAAACCAGGTAATGCCCTACCCTTGAAGTATATACCCGTAGGTACAATAATTCACAATGTGGAGCTACATCCAGGTAAAGGTGGACAGTTAGTTAGGTCTGCAGGATTATCCGCTCAAATTTTGGGTAAGGTTGATGATTACGTGCAAATTAGACTTCCTTCTGGGGAGATAAGATTAGTCCATCAAAGGTGTATGGCAACCGTAGGTACTGTAGGTTTAGCAGAGCACGAGCTTATAAAGTATGGTAAAGCTGGAAGGTATAGATGGCATGGATGGAAACCCCGTGTTAGAGGAACTGCTATGAACCCTGTAGATCACCCTCACGGTGGAGGAGAAGGTAAAACCAAAGGTAAACATCCAGAATCGCCTTGGGGTTGGAAGACAAAAGGTTACAAAACCAGAAGAGGCAGAAAGTATTCCGACAAGTTCATAGTGTCTAAACGTAAAGCTTCAGGAGGTAGGAAATGAGCTTTAAAGGAGCTTGGAATAAAAGAAATAGGCTTATAGATAATTTGGAAGAATTTTTAAAAACATACAAGAGGGTTCAAAAAGCTTATAAGAGAGTTAGAAAAATCCAGCATACTTACGATCTTTACGTTAAAGCACTAGAGAGGTATAAAAAAGTTTGGGACGAATACAGAGCATTGGTAAATAAAAAAGCCTGGGTAGATCCAAAGTTGTGGATGCGTATAAAAAAGATGAACGAAAGTGGTGAAAGAAAGGTAGTAAAAACTTACAGTAGAGATACTACCATTATCCCAGAATTTGTAGGACACACTATTGCTGTTCACAATGGCAAAACTTTTGTACCTATATATATAACTTCTGAAATGTTGGGGCATAAGCTAGGTGAGTTTGCTCCAACTAGGACTTTTAGGAGCCATCCAGAAAAGTCTGCAAAAGTTACCAAGAAAAAGTGAGGTGATAATATGGAGGCAAGAGCTATACTCAGGTATGCAAGGATAAGCCCATTAAAAGCTAGACAAGTACTAAGAGTTATAAGAGGTATGAATGCTGGGGAAGCTCTTTATCAACTTAAGGTGATTCCTAAAAAATCCGCCCGTATAGTAGAAAATGTTCTCAAAAGTGCTTTGGCAAATGCTGAACAAAAAGGTATGGATCTTGATAAGCTTTACATAAAGAAAGCTGTTGCTGATGAAGGACCCATCTTTAGAAGGTGGTTACCTAGAGCGCATGGCAGAGCTACAATCATGAAAAAAAGAACTTCCCATATAACTATAGTGCTTGAACACAAGGAGGAAAGCTAATGGGTCAGAAAATAAACCCTATAGGTTTTAGAGTTGGTGTTATAAGAGAGTGGAATTCTAAATGGTTTGCTGACAAAAAAGATTACACATCTCTTCTTCATGAAGACTTAGCTATAAAAAGGTACATAAAAGAGAGATATAAGTCAGCTGGTGTGTCCAGAGTCGTAGTAGAAAGGATGGCCGAAAAGGTAAAAGTTAGAGTGCTTGCTGCAAGACCAGGAATAATAATAGGAAGAAAGGGTGCAGAAGTAGAACAGCTTAAAAAAGACATGGAATCCATAGCGATAGGCAAGGACGTTACCATAACTGTAGATGAAGTAAGGGTCCCAGAACTAGATGCTCAACTCGTAGCAGAGGAGATAGCTCTTCAAATAGAAAGACGTGTATCTCATAGAAGAGCAATGAAAAGAGCTATAGATAATGCCTTCAAAGCAGGTGCCAAAGGTGTAAAAGTCCAAGTAAAAGGTAGAATAGGTGGAGCTGAACTAGCTAGAGCTGAATGGTTTTTGGTAGGTAGGATGCCACTTCAAACACTTAGAGCGGATATAGATTACGGATATGCTACTGCCCAAACTAAATATGGTATTTTGGGTGTGAAGGTATGGATATATAGAGGAGATATCCTTAAAGGTGGTAAAGAAGAAATAATAAAGAAAATAGAAGAGGACTTAAAAAAGTCAGAAAAGGAGGTATAAGTAATGTCATTTTTAGCGCCTAAGAAAACAAAGCATAGAAAAACCCAAAGGGGCACGCTAAAAGGAAAGGCGTTTAGGGGAAATAAGGTTGCTTTTGGCGAATATGGAATACAAGCTCTTGAATCCTGTTGGTTGACACAGAGACAGATAGAGGCTGCAAGAATAGCAATTGTAAGGGCTATCAGAAAAGGGGCAAAGGTTTGGATAACTGTATTTCCAGATAAACCTTATACCAAAAAACCTAACGAGGTTCGTATGGGTGGTGGAAAAGGAGATCCAGAAGGCTTTGTGGCAGTTGTAAGGCCAGGCAAGATCTTATTCGAATTTGCTGGTGTAAACGAAGATTTAGCTCAAGAGGCCTTTAGGCATGTAAAGGCAAAACTACCTATTAAGGTAAGACTTGTAAAGGCAGGAGGTTTAACCACATGAAAGTTCAGGAATTAAGAAACCTGTCTATAGAAGATCTCAAAAAGAAAGAGGAGCAGTTAAGAAAGAATATTCTAAAGCTTAGAATAAAAAGAAAAATCGAGGGACTGCCTAATCCAATGGAAATAAGGAATGCAAAAAGAGATTTAGCGAGAGTTTTAACTCTAATTAGAGAAAAAGAAATGAGAGGTGAAAACTAATGGAAAGGAAGTGGAGTGAAAAAAGAAAGGAATTGGTAGGTGTAGTTGTTAGCAACAAAATGGATAAGACGGTAGTAGTTAAGGTAGATAGAAGAGTTCCACACCCTATTTATAAAAAGCACATAATAAAGAGTAAGAAGTATCATGCACATGATGCTAATAATCAATGCAATATAGGTGATGTCGTAGTTATAAGAGAAACAAGACCTTTGTCAAAAACAAAAAGATGGGTAGTTGTAAAAATCGTTGAAAGGGCAAAGTCTGTGGAGGAAACCCTTAAACAAAGCCAATAACTACTACAAAGTAAACCCTTTATATTTTTTTCTATATTTGCCTCTTACTCCTTCCTTGTTTTTTATCAGTCAACTTGGAGATACCTGAATACATATTATATTTAAGCGGGTGTGGCGGAATTGGCAGACGCGCTGGACTCAGGATCCAGTGGGATTACCCCGTGAGGGTTCGAGTCCCTCCACCCGCATTTAAAATATTACTATGAGATTTTTAATAGTAGGTGATATTATAGGCAGTCCAGGTAGGAAAGCTCTTAGGTATGGCATATGGGATCTAAATTACGATGTATTGGTAGTTAACGTAGAAAACGCAGCGGGTGGTTTTGGAATAACCAAGAGCGTGTATGATGAATTGATGTCTTACGGTGTAGATGTAATGACATCGGGAAACCACATATGGGATAAAAGGGAAGTTTTCGATTTTATAGACTCTGTTCCCAATTTGCTAAGACCAGCTAACTACCCCAACGGTACACCTGGGAAAGGTTATGCAATTTTTGAGAAAAAAGGTGTGCGCTTTGCCATCATAAATCTTATGGGAAGGATATTTTTAGAAGCTCACTTGGATAATCCATTCATACTCTTCGATACTCTGTATGAGAGATTATCCAAAGAGAGCGACATAATAATAGTGGATTTTCATGCAGAAGCTACTTCTGAAAAATGGGCTTTTGCTATACACACAGATGGAAGAGCTAGCCTAGTTTACGGCACACACACTCACGTTCCTACCGCTGACCAAATAATTTTGAAAAAAGGAACGGGATATGTATCTGATATTGGATTAAGTGGTTGTTGGTATTCAGTAATAGGAATGAAGCCTAAAGAAGCAATAGAGAGGTTTTTGACAGGTCTTCCTAGAAAATTTAGTGTCGAAGATACTCAAGATCTTGTTTTTAATGCCATACTTGTTGAAATAGATGAATCTACAGGAAAAACGAAGCATATACAGAGAGTTCAAAAGTTTATAACAAAAGAAGAGGTAAAAAGTATTGAGTGAGAAAAAAAAGATAAATATTTCTTTGATATTGGATTCATTCAAAAACTTAGAAAAGTCTTATATAGATATTAAAAAAAATATATCTATTCCTAAGGATGAGTTTATCGCAAACAATCTCATTCAAGATAAGGTAAGAGTTGACTTTAATTTGGCTTTTGAAAGTTGTATGAGACCGTGTAGACACTTATCCGTTGTTTACAATCTTAAGACTACCTCTAAGGATTGTTTAGTAAAACTTGGTGACCTTGTTAATATGAGAAATGTGGATCTTTTAAAAGATGTTATAGAATTTTACTTTGAATACAGAGACTTAAAAAAAGAAGTAGATCCAGAGTACTTATACCATTTTCTCGAAAAACACTTGATAGCCTTTAAAGACTTTGCCATGTATGTGATTGAGTTCGTAAAGAAAGAAACAGATAATCCACTTCTCATAGACTTTGATCTCCTAAATGAGAAGCTCAAACACATAAAGGATTCGATAAGTAAAATAGATTTTGTTTTATCACAAGGTATTGAAGAATTCAAAAGTAAGCCTATGTACTACGACAGAGTAAAGTACTTTTACCAGGTAGCTTACGATTCACTTTTTGATATTTGTAAGCATCTTGCTCCAAAGTTTGGTATAAAAAAGTTTGGAGATGACTGTCTTTCAAAGTTTATAGAAATGGGAATAATTGATCAAAAATACTACATGGATGTCTTTAAGATGACTAACCTAAAGAACAAGCTTATAAGTACTTGGGAAGTTTCACCAGAGGAACTGTATGAAACCCTTACAGAGATAAAAGGTAAGATTGAGCCAGTTACAAGAGAGATATCAAGAAGTTTAAAAGCTCTGTTGGAAAAGCATATGAGTAGCTCGTAGGTAGTTCGTATAATTTGATTTATAAGCTTTTGAGATTCCTATATAATCTGTTTCCTCAAAGATTTATTTAAATTGGGGTTAAAATTTTCCTTTATGGTTGAGTTTGTGCACTTACATCTTCATACGCAGTATTCTCTTCTCGATGGAGCTATAAAGATAAAAGACTTAGCTAAAAAGGCTGTTTCTTTGGGTTACAAAGCTGTAGCTATAACAGACCATGGAAACTTATTTGGTATGTTGGACTTTTACAAAAGTATGAAAGCTGTAGGTATAAAACCTATAATTGGTATGGAAGCATACTTTACTACAGGTTCACGTTTCGATAGAAAAGGCAAAGGTTCAGAAGATAATATGACGGACAAACTCAACCACCATATTATCCTTATAGCAAAAGACGATGATGGTCTTAGAAATCTTGCTAAACTTTCTTCGTTGTCTTATAAAGAAGGCTTTTACTATAAACCACGTATCGATTACGAGCTTCTCCAAAAATACTCAAGAGGTCTGATAGCCATTACTGCATGTCTAAAAGGGGTACCTACGTATTATGCAAGTATAAATGATTACGAAAAAGCAACGGAATGGGTGAAGAAGTTTAAGGATGTCTTTGGAGATGATTTGTACTTGGAACTTCAATCCAATAATCTTGCCGAGCAGGAAATAGCAAATAAAAATCTCATAGAAATATCTAAGAAGCTAGGTGTGAAGCTTGTGGCTACTAATGACTCTCACTATCTTGATGTAGATGATAAATTGGCACATCAGGTTCTAATGGCAATTCAGATGAAAAAAACTCTTATGGAAATTCAGAGCGGTAACGGTTTTAAATGTGCTAACGATGGTCTACATTTTGCTAGTCCTGAGGAAGTTTGGGAAAAGTTCAGAAATAAGTTTGATGGATGGGAGGAAGCTTTGCTTAATACGGTAAGGATTGCAGAAAGCTTGCCAGACAGTTTTTCTTTACTTGAAAACAATTCTTACCTTTTACCACACTATGATACTCAGGATAAAAGTGTTGAAGAGTTTCTAAAGGACCTGGCATACAAAGGTCTGAGACAAAGAATAGAGCAACAACTTGCCAGAGATTCAGAAGAATACTGGAACAGGCTCGAATTTGAATTGGATGTTGTTTCTAGAATGGGATTTGGTGGGTATTTTTTGATAGTTCAAGATTTTATTAACTGGGCTAAAAACAATCAAATACCAGTTGGACCAGGTAGAGGGTCAGCAGCGGGTTCACTTCTGGCTTTTGCGCTCGGTATTACAGACGTAGATCCAATGAAACACGAATTGCTATTTGAGAGATTTTTAAACCCAGAGCGTATTTCTATGCCAGATATAGATGTGGACTTTTGCATGGAAAACAGAGAAAAGGTCATAGAGTATGTCCAACAAAAGTATGGAGAAGAAAATGTAGCTCAAATAGTTACATACAACGTTATGAAAGCAAAACAAACCATTAGAGATGTTGCAAGAGCTTTAGGCATTCCCTACTCTACAGCTGACAAGTTAGCTAAGCTTATACCTCAAGGTGATGTTCAAGGTACTTGGCTTTCCTTGGAAGAAATGTATTTGATTCCAATTGATGAGCTTTTGCAAAAGTATGGCAAGCATAGAACAGACATAGAAGACAGTGTTTACAAGTTTAGGAAAATGTGTCAAGAATCACCTGAAATAAAAAAGCTTGTTGAAATCTCACTGAAGCTTGAGGGTCTCACACGTCACACCTCTTTACATGCAGCAGGCGTGGTTATATCACCCATACCACTTAGTGAAATTGTGCCTCTGTACTGCGATAAAGATGGACAAATAGCTACACAGTTTGATATGGTCAAGCTCGAAGAGTTGGGCTTGGTTAAAATGGACTTTCTTGGTCTTAAAACTCTTACGGAGCTCAAAGCCATAAAAGATTACGTGCTCCGTAACAAAGGTGTAAACATAGAGTATCAAAGGCTTCCTCTCGATGATGAAAAAGTCTATCAGTTACTAAGGGAGGGTAATACAACGGGTGTCTTTCAATTGGAAAGTGGTGGAATGAAGAGCCTTCTAAAACGACTACAACCAGACAACTTTAACGATATCGTAGCAGTACTCGCACTCTACAGACCAGGACCACTAAAAAGCGGACTAGTGGATTCTTACATAAACAGAAAGCATGGTAAAGAGCCCATAGACTACATATTCCCAGAATTGGAACCTGTTTTAAAGGAAACCTACGGAGTTATCGTATACCAGGAGCAAGTGATGAAAATGTCTCAAATACTTGCAGGTTTTACACCAGGCGAGGCGGATACACTAAGGAAAGCTATAGGAAAAAAGAAAAAGGATGTTATGGAGCAGATGAGAGAAAAGTTCATAAAAGGAGCAGTAAACAGAGGATATCCAGAAAACAAGATTGTAAGGCTTTGGGAAGACATAGAGAAGTTTGCCAGTTACTCTTTTAATAAATCTCACTCTGTGGCTTACGGATATATATCCTACTGGACAGCTTATACAAAGGCTCACTATCCAGAAGAGTTCTTTGTAGTCAAGCTTTCCACGGAACATAACGATAAAAAATTCCTAAATCTCATAAAAGATGCAAAAAATATGGGGTTCCGTATGCTACAGCCAGATATAAACAAAAGTCAGGTAGATTTTACCATAGAAGGCGAAAAAACTATCAGGTTTGGTTTAGCCAGACTAAAGGGTGTAGGAGAAGAAACAGCAAAGCTTATAGTAAATTCCAGAAAGAGACCATGGATCAGCTTGGGTGATTTTGTGCGCAGTGTGGACACAAGAAAAGTAAACAAAAAAGTTTTGGAAGCCCTTATAAAAGCCGGAGCTTTTGATTTCACAAAAGAAAAGAGAACAGTTTTGCTAGAGAGAATAAACTCTCAAGATAGAGGACTTTTAGCATCAAGCTCTCTGTTTGGAGAGCAAAAGAGGCAAATCCAAGAAGATATTTCAAAGTATGAAAAGGAGGTTTTAGGTTTTTACATATCTAGCCACCCTGTAGATGCTTATGAGAGCCTTATGCGTGGCAAATACACACCTATAGAGGATTTGGAAGAAGATGGAACCTTTATCCTGTTAGGAGTAGTTAGCGAGCTCAAGGAAAAGAAAACATCAAAAGGTCAGTACATGTCAATGTTTAACATAATAGATAAAACAGGTATAGCTCAAGCTGTAGCTTTCCCAGATGTATACGAGAGTAACAAGGATCTAATTAAAGAGGATAGCGTTTTGGTATTTAAGTGTGATGCTGAGTATGATGAAGAATTTGATGAAATGAAATTGGTAGTGCGAGAGGTGTATAAACCGGAAGATTATGTAAATACACATTCACGAGCAATCAAGCTTATTTTAAAAGAAAATATACCTTCTGAAACCCTCAAAAAACTAAAGTCCATAATCATGAAAAACGCTTCGGAAGATGGAAAGGAAGTGCTATTCGAGATTCGAAAGAATGGATACTACATACTACTGCAAGCAAGCCCAAGATACAACGTAAAAGTTACGTCGGAGCTTATAGAGAGCATAAAGAGCTTAGGGATTAAGGTTCTCCTTTGAGAGCCTTTCTATATAGGAAAACACGTAGTCTACACTGAAATCCAGGCATCTGTAATCGCCGAATTTGCAATGTCCTCTTCCATGTATGTGGCATGGTTGACACTCTAAGTTCTTAAACAAAACAAAACCTTCATCCTCAAAAAGGGAAAAGCCCAGTGTAGGATGTGTGCCTCCGTAAATTTGAACACACTTGGTTCCAACGCTTCTTGCCATGTGCAAAAGTCCCGAATCGTTTCCTACAAACACTTTGGAAAGTTTTAACACCGCCAAAACATCCGTCAAAGAAATATCCCCACACAAGTTTACACCTGGATAATCCTTTGTTTCTTCCTTGTCCTTTTTATCACCAACAATTACCACCCTGTAACCTTTGTCTATTAAAAGCTTTGCAAGTTCTCTATAGTGAGGGTAACGTTTCTTTTTATACCTTGCACCAGGTCCTATACATACGTAGTCTTTGCCGAGTGTTTCTTCCCACCTTTGTAACCTCTCGTCTGAAACTAAAAGCTTAGGTCTTTTATTGCTTTCTCCTATGGCTTCAAGGTAGGCATCCACTATGCTGTATTTGCGTCTAAGCGACTTAAAGTAAACACTCAACCGCCTTCTGATAGACTGCTTGTCGTAACTTACCCAATTACCACCTAACTTAAAGCGCATATAAAACGTTTTTAGATTCTTTTGTAGATCTACGTATAAGTCAAAGTCTCCAAGGTCTTTTAAAGCGCTCCACAGCTCTCCCTTTTTAATGCCTATTGCTTTCACACGATGGTCATCCTTAAAGAGCTCATCGTAAGGTTTGTAAGTTAAAAAACTAACTTGGTAACCTTTTGATATTAAGGGATCTATAACACAGGATGCAAGGGCTACATCTCCCAGCGACGAAAGTCTTATAACCAAAGCCTTCTTATCCACCGCTTACAGGGGGTATGATGGCTACCGTGTCACCTTCCTTTATATGGAAGCTTTCATCCACATACTCTTCGTTGATGGCAAACTTTACCCTCTCCAGCAAATCAGAAAGTTGTGGATACTGATTTTTGAGAAGCTCCTTTAGTTCCTTAACCGTTCCACTAAAGTTTAAATCTTCGTGATCCTTTTTGAGTTTCTCTCTGACGATGGAAAAGTAAAGAACTCTAACCATGGTATTAATTTAATGCCTAAAGTGTCTTGTTTTTGTGAAAATCATAGCCATACCATACTCGTTGACAGCCTCTATTACCTCATTGTCCCTTATAGAACCTCCCGGCTGAATTATCGCTTTGATACCTGCCTGCTTAGCTATATCCACACTGTCTCTGAAAGGAAGGAAAGCCTCGGAAGCCAAAACCGCACCCTCTAAATCAAATCCAAACCTTTTCGCTTTGGATATGGCACACCTTAGACTATCCACTCTAGAGACGTTACCTGAACCGATGCCAAGGGTCTTCCCGTCCTTTACTATAACCATAGCGTTGGATTTTACGTATTTGCACACTTTGTAGGCAAAAATAAGGTCCTTTAGTTCTTCTTCTGTGGGCTTTCTCTGTGAAACCACGGAAAGTTCCTCGTAAAGCAAAGTGTCTTCATCTTGAAGCAAATACCCACCTGATACCTTCTTTATGTCAAAGGAGAAGGTGTGTCCAAAGTATTGGATTACCCTTAAGTTTTTCTTTTTGGAGAAAACTTCCAAAGCCTTTGGCGAAAACTCAGGAGCTATAACTATTTCAAAAAATACTTTGCTTATCTCTTTTGCCGTATCTTCGTCTACCATATCGTTAAAGGCTACTATCCCACCAAAAGCGGACTCTTCATCCAAGGAGTAAGCCTTTAAAAAGGCATCCAAAGGATTTTCTCCCAAAGCTACAGCACAGGGATTGTTGTGTTTCACTATGACGCATACAGGTTTATCGAATTCAGAAGCCAGCTTTACAGCGGAATCCGCATCCAGGTAATTGTTAAAGGACATCTGCTTACCTTGTATTACCTTAGCTTTTACTATTCCAAGGGATTCCAAAGGATTGGAAAATATATATCCCTTCTGATGAGGATTTTCTCCATACCTTAGAGCACCTTCGAGTTTTAAAGGCAAAGCCGAGTATGTAAAGGGCTCTTCCATTTGGAATCTACTAAAAAGATACAAGGATATTAAAGAGTCGTAGTAAGCTGTGTAAGAAAAAGCCTTAACAGCCAAATACTGCCTGTCCTTTAGTGTTAAAGTTCCTTTTTTTATCTTCTCACTTACCCATTGGTAGTCGCTTGGGTCCACAACAACGGTAACTCTGTGAAAGTTTTTGGCAGAAGCTCTTATTAAAGTAGGTCCACCTATGTCTATAAACTCCAAGAGCTCCCTTTCGCTTAAATCTTCTCTTGCCTTCTCTTCAAAAGGGTACAGGTTTACCACAACCACATCTATGGGTTTTATACCAAGGCTTTCTATTTGCCTTAAGTCCTCTTGCACGTAATCCCTATAGAGAATACCGCCGTGGATTTTGGGATGCAGTGTTTTTACTCTCCCATCCAGTATTTCGGGAAAGTTGGTTACTTCTTCCACCTTGGTAACTTTTACTCCACTCTCCTGTAGGTAAGTGGCTGTTCCACCTGTGGATACAATTTCGTAACCGCATTCCTGTAGCGTTTTAGCCAGGTCTAGTATACCATCCTTGTAGTAAACGGATATTACAGCTCTCATTCCAGCACCTTTATATGAACTTCCTTTAGTTGCTTAGGTGATACGTAATCGGGAGCACCCGTTAAAGGGCATATTCCTTTCTGCGTTTTGGGAAAGGCAATGACATCCCTTATGGAGTCCAGTTTCCTCATTATGGCAACGAGTCTGTCCAGTCCAAAAGCCAATCCACCGTGAGGTGGCGCACCATACTTTAGAGCTCTTAGCAAAAATCCAAACTTTTCTTGGGCTTGCGCCTGTGAAATACCCAAAAGCTCAAAGACTAAATTTTGAACACTTTCTTTGTGTATTCTAATGGAGCCACCTCCTACCTCGTAGCCGTTTATCACCATATCGTAAGCTTTTGCTCTTACAGCATGAATTAAGTTTTTCTGTTCTTCCAGGTCTTGTGTTTTTAAAGCTTTCTCCAAAAGGTGAATATCCTCATCCTTTGGAGCTGTAAAGGGGTGGTGTAAAGACACAAAACGTCCCTCTTCATCATCCCATTCCATTAAGGGAAAGTCAACAACCCAGAAAATATCCCACTTGGATTCATCTATGAGCTTGTACTTTTTACCTATATGAAGTCTAAGGTTTCCAAGTACTTTATACACCATAGCTCTTTTATCAGCGGAAAAGAATATGACGTCCCCTTCTTTAGCCTCAAGCCTTTGTATGAGTTGATTTACCTCTTGCTCAGAGAAAAACTTCACTATAGGTGAGTTGAGTCTGTCCCTTTCTACCTTTATCCACGCTAATCCCTTTGCTCCCAAGGTTTGAACAAACTGAGTAAGTTCATCAATCTCTTTACGAGAAAGATCCGATCCTTTGAAGTTTATAGCCTTTACCACACCACCCTTGTCGATGGTATCTTTAAAGACTTTAAAGTTTGTATTTGAGAATATATCCGTAACATCCACAAGTTCTAAGCCAAACCTTCTATCGGGTTTGTCCGTCCCGTACTTCTCCATAGCCACATGGTAAGGCACTCTCTCCAAGGGAAGCTTTATATCTACACCCAAAAGTTCCTTAAAAAGGACTTGGATTAAACCTTCACTGATTTGCATTACATCCTCTTCATCTACAAAGGACATCTCAAAATCTATCTGCGTAAACTCCGGTTGCCTGTCCGCTCTCAAATCTTCATCCCTTAAGCACTTAACTATTTGAAAGTATCTGTCAAAACCAGCAACCATTAAAATTTGTTTAAAGAGCTGTGGTGATTGGGGCAAAGCGTAGAACTTACTTGGGTGTAGCCTAGAAGGCACTATAAAGTCTCTTGCACCTTCCGGTGTGGACTTGGTCAAAAAGGGTGTTTCTACCTCTATAAAGTTATTTCTTACCATGTACTCTCTAACCACTTGGTAAAGTTTGTGTCTAAATATTATGTTTTCCTTCATACTTTCCCTTCTTAGGTCCAAAAAGCGATACTTGAGTTTTATCTCTTCAGAAAGGGGTGTTTCTTCGTCTATAGGGAAAGGCACAGGCTCAGAGGTGTTTAGAATCTCCATTTGAGTGCAAAGGACTTCGAGTTCTCCCGTTTTTAATTTGGGGTTTTCTGTTCCAGGTGGTCTTTTTCTGACTACACCCTCTACGTACACTACATACTCGCTCTTTAGCGTATCTGCAATTTCATAAACGTGTGGCGTTTTGTCTTCCTCGACAACTACCTGAACTAAACCAGACACATCTCTTAGATCTATGAAGATTACTCCTCCGTGGTTCCTTTTTCTGTGAACCCATCCGCAAAGAACAACGCTTTTGTCTATGTCAGCGTGGGATACATGGGCGCAGTAGTGAGAACGTTTAAGCATTTAAAGTATTATACCAAACCTGTATCCTAACATAAAGGCTTCTCCGCTGATTCTTTTTCCCTTTGGATTCACAAGCTCTAAAATTTCTAAGGCATCTTCTCCGCATGCAACTATAAACCTTTTTTTATCTAGCAAAGTGCCAGGCTCCTGATTATGGGAACCTTTTATCACCTTGGTTTTTAAAATCTTTATTCGCTCTCCACTTTCCAAAAAAGCGTAAGAGTTGGGATAGAGTCCTCTAACTTTGTCGTGTACACTTTGGGCGCTCGATTTCCAGCATATGCGATACTCCTCCTTTAGTATAGGTGGCGCATAGATGGCTTGATTGTTATCTTGAGGAATGGGTTCAATTTTGTTTGAAAACCAGTTCTTTAGAGTATCCACAAGTAGCTGAGCTCCACTGAGTGCTAAGCGTTCCGTAAGTGTTAAAAGGTTGTCCTCTTCTAGTATGGGCTCTTCTTTGCGTGCAAGTGTGGGACCTGTATCCATTCCTTCGTCCATGAGCATAACTGTATTTCCCGTTACTTTTTCTGAATTCATCAAAGCTCTTTGGATAGGTGCGGCTCCTCTGTATTTTGGGAGTAAGCTGGCGTGTAAATTGATGCATCCGTATTTGGGATACCTTATTACCTGCGGTGGCAAAATCTTTCCATAGGCTACTACCACTATACAATCGGGTTTTGTTTGCTCCACAGCATCCCAAATCTGTGACTTCTTTTCAGGCTGAAAAACCTTTATGCCATGTTTTATAGCAAGCTCCTTTGTAGGAGGCGCTGTAAGTTTTTGTCCTCTACCGGCAGGTTTGTCGGGTTGAGAAACAACACCAACAACCTCAAAGGTGTCTATGAGAGCTTGTAAACTAGGCACGGCAAAGTATGGTGTTCCCATAAAAAGTATTCTCATTACGCTACATACTCTATTGCTACGTCGTCTCCAAAATTATAAACACCCTTTAGCTTTAACCTAGGTGCATCCTCAAGCTTGTCTATTCCAATATCCCCCAAGGTTTTCCCTTTCCCGATGAAAAAGGGTGCGATGTAAACAAAAACTCTATCAAAAAGCCCTTCCTTTATAAAGCTCGTTAATGTAGTGGATCCACCTTCCACAAGAAGGTGCATTATCTCTCTAAAGTAGAGTTCTCTCAAAACTTCTGACAAGTCCAGCTTCCCATCTTTTGTAGGTGCCAGGATAACTTCCACCTTTTCTTCCTCAAGAGCTTTTATCTTTTCTCTGTTTTCATTTGCCGTTATCACTATGGTTTTGCTAGATTTATCTTTGACTAACTTAGCCTCCAGTGGAATCTTTAAATTTGGGTCCAGAACAATTCTAATTGGTTGCTTTTGAGATTCCACATGGCGCACCGTCAAAAGTGGATCATCCTGAAGCACTGTGTTTATACCAACCAAGATGGCGGTGGCTTCCTTTCTCAGTGTGTGAGCGTGTCTTCTGGATTCAAAAGAGGTAATCCACTTACTTTCACCGCTTTCCAAGGCTGTTTTGCCATCTATACTCTGAGCAAACTTTAGCGTAACGTAGGGTCTTTTTTGGCTAATGTAAACAAAAAAGTCTTGGTTTAACTCTTTGGCTTGTTCCTCCAACACACCAACTTCTACCTCTATAACGTGCTCCTTTAGCTTTTTTACTCCACCGCCGCACACCAAAGGGTTAGGATCTAAGGTGGCTATAACTACTCTCTTTATACCGCTTCTTATTATGGCATCTGTGCACGGAGGTGTTCTTCCAAAGTGATTGCAAGGCTCTAAGGTAACGTATAAAGTAGCTCCCTTTGCTAAATCACCGGCTATCTGTAAAGCCTTTGCTTCTGCGTGTAGATCTCCCGCTTTTTCGTGGTTAGCCTTTGCTATGATTTGGTCATCCTTTACAATAACGCAACCTACGGTAGGGTTTGGATGTGTGAAACCTTTCCTTTCTTTGGCAAGCTCCAAAGCAATCTGCATATAGTACTCATCTTTGGACATTAAATGGCTTCCTCTATGATCTCCTTCATGAGTTTCTCTACTTCCTTTGCCACATCCTCCAGCTGTGGTTCATTAAACATCTCCAGCATTGCCATAGGAGACATGGTCATTACTACGCTTTTGTCCCCTTCATTGAATATGGATATTCTGCACGGCATAGCGGTTGATATACTTGGATTCTTTTGCAAAACTTGGCTTGCGTGTCTTGGAGAACACACCTCAACAATTACACACTGGTAACTTATAGGCACACCCTTGCTTTCTAGTATTTTTGACACTTCATGAACAGTCATTACACCAAAGGCTTTGGCTTTAGCCTTTTCTTCTATAGCATTTCTGAGTTCCTCCACACTTTTAGAGCTTTCGTACTTTAGAAGCATTTTGGTACCTCCATGCAACTATAGTAAATTATACAATAACCACTAAAGCTATCATGTCTATTATCGCTAAGTGATACAAAAGCTGTTTAAAAAAGAAAGGGGGATCTTGGTCCCCCTTGTGTTATGCTTTAGAAGCGCACACCAAAGACCACTTGCGCTCCGTAAGAGGCGTAATCGGAATTAAATTTGGCAGCACCCAATACTTTTAATTCATACCTTTTTCCTATTTCTACTCCAAAGCCCAATTTACCCACAAAGGAAGAGTTAGAAATATCTTGCTTTACTCTAGCTGTTTGTGAAGTTATACCAGGAATAGACTGTTCTATTTGTATATCGTTATCGCCTATAACTTGTTCCATTCCCAATGAGCCTTCTATATAGTATCTCTTGCCTTCTTTTGCCCATCTTTTAGCTCCATTTAATCCTGCTAATAGTACTCCGTAGGTGTTACTGTCACCCTTGAAATGTTTATTCCAACTTGGATTATCCGCCTTTGTTGTGAATCCATCTACATCGTAATAGTTCATTCCTATGCCTACGTTTGGCATAATTTCCCAGTCAGGTCCACTTATT
>JBEPZX010000004.1:0-96278 GCA_041640635.1 Aquificaceae bacterium | reverse complement strand
AGGTTGGCAAGAGGTGGTGTAATACTATGGATAGAAAAGTAAAGGGTCTTACAATGGGTGAGGTTTTAATTGTAATGGTCATAATTTCTATTTTGGCTTACATTGGTTACCAAGAGATCGCAAAAGCTGTAGCAAGTCAAAGACTAAAAAACTCTGCACAAACGCTTGTTACAAATTTAGAGAGGATAAAAAGGAATTCCATAACTGGAAGAGTACCTTGGGGTATGAGGATACAAAATGATAATTCATACATTTTGTTTGAAGATACAGACGGAGATTGTAGATTAGATGAGAATGATGATAACACAAGAAGAATTACAGTAAACCTTGAGCGAGGGGTTAGATTTCAAAATACTTTACCGATAACCATAGTATTTGACCGTAAAGGTGTAGCATTGGAGTATGCGAATGGAGAATGTAAACCTAGATCACAAGAAAACCAAGGGACACAGCAAAACATACTATTAGCAAATCCTTACAACAGAACCGCCGAAATAATTATTGAAAGGGGAGCAATAAGATATGTTTACAAGTGAACTTAAAAAACAAAAAGGTTTTACACTAATAGAGCTTTTGGTATCTATGGTTATTTTGATGCTTGTAATGCTGGGTTTTTTGGCAGGTATACTTCAATACACAACATACGCACTGAGAAATCAATACAGAAATGAAGCAAGCAAAATCGCTACGCAAATAGTAAATGAATTAAACTCACGACCATTGAGTAATCCTATATTTGCGAATATATATCCAAATAGATCTGCAGTGGATAGTAATAACAATGGTATAGCTATGTTCTGTGATCCAAACGAAACTGTAAACGTAACAAATTGCCAAACATTCGATAATTTAAATCTCCCTACTTTAGGACCAAATAGAGCATACAGTGCGTATAAGGGAGTAAACTTCAATCATGGGTTAATCATATTACCTTATGGGATACCTACAACTCCTCAGCCCGTTTATGTCTGTGTATTGGTTTGGTATCAAGATCAAACCAACAACAGGTGCGAATATATAGCCACGCTTGTGATCAAGGGGTACTAACCATGAGAAAAGGTATAACGCTTGCTGAGCTCTTGGTTGTTATAGTTATTATAGGAATTGTATCTGCTGGACTGATTACAGCTTATAGACAGGTATTTACACAAAGCACATTTACTGCAACAACAGCAAAAGATGAGCAATCCGCACAAATCTTTATAGATCAAATATTAAAAGACCTACACTCAATAGGTTTTGGTATGTGGAACAATCCGGGACAACCTGGGAGTATTCATAAAATTGGAAACATAGGGTGTGGTGGCTTAGGAAATTTTGCGACAAGTGATCAAGGCTTCTTGGCTATAGCGAAAAATTGTCAAGGAAACAATAGAGGAGATGAACTTTACTTTTTTAGTCTGACAGCAAGGGATTTTGCAAATGCCGGTTGTTGGGGTGTAGTAGAATCCGGTGGTTGTTTAAGAGTAGATTCTACAAACTATTTGGGAAGACAATGTGAGACTAGAATTTTCAACAACAATAGCATTATAGCTCTAACACCAAATAAAAGTAAGATAGATAACATTTCTTGCTCATCTCCGTCAAGTTGTCCATCAGGTGTCTCATGCCAAGGTGCTTCCCTCGGCACTATGGTATTTTTTAAAGGTGGTGCTGAATATCCTAAAGATTTCGCAACGAGATATTTTATTGGAATAGATGAAAATCAACCAAGAACATGTGCCCCAAATACTTTCACACTTTATAAGCAAGTGTATTCAGATACTTCACAACCTGTCCTTTCTTGCATAGCGGCTTTTAAGGTTAGGTATGTTCTGAACGATAACGGTGTTTTATCTTACGTGGATAGTGTTTCCAATTCTACAGAATCAAACCTTATAGGTATTAGACTTTGTATGATGATACAAATAGGTACACTAGCAAATTTGGAAGAAAACGTTCCAACATTTACCAACAACTGTGGAAGTATAACAATTGATAATGCATGGAGGAGATACAGATGGAAATTGGTAGAAGTGGATATACCAATCAAGAACAGATGAAGAGAAATAAGGGTGTTGCTTTGGTAACGGTATTGGCTATATCTATTGTTGTGCTTTTGGCTTTGGGTGGTATTTACTGGATCGTTACAAACCTCATGTCTAGCTCACGAACTATTAAGACGTACACGAGCGTAAAAGAAGCAGCGAAAGGTGGTGTTGAAGAGGCTATTGTGTGGATAAGATCCAACGAAATAACTCCAAATGATTGCACAGCGGGAAGAAATATTCAGTATAGAATAACCGATCAACAAGAGTCAGCTAATGGTGTATTGCGTGTGTGTTTTATCGGTGTAGCCTCTGGATATCAGTTAACTGGAGCATCAGATATAGAAAGTGGCGATACAGGATATATGTATAGGATAATATCCGAAGTTCAAGATCCTCGATACAATACTCAATACAGAGTTGAAGCTGTATTCGTAAAGTGATTTAAAAGAAAGGGAGCGTAAGCTCCCAAAGGTTATTGATATCTAAATACGCTTGGATTTAAGACATCTGGATAGTTGGTGGTCATTTCGTAGTCAAAGAGCTGTTTGTAAATTCTCTGCAGATCCGATTTTTCAGGTTTAAATGGGTAGCTCTTGATATCGCTTACTGAGCTGTCTCCAAATGGTCTGTTGCATGCAACCTCTGTAGTCTTCCCTCTACATCCTGAGGTCATAAAGGGTCTACCGCTCCAGAATATTTCTTGGAAGGTATCTTTGTCTATACCAAAGTCTATAACCTGTCCTTTTTCGTTAAACTTCATATCCTCGTAACGGGCGATTTTATTGTCTATCAAGTAGCGGGCAAGTTGAACTCTTCTGTATTGTGGAGCTGGGCATGGCTTTTCCTTTTCCATCATGGAACCTTCCTCTGGCCAGAAGGAAAAGAGATGCGTGCGGGCACCCAAGTCTCTTACTTTTTGGATAGTTTCTATCATCTCCTGTTCCGTTTCTCCCAATCCTACTACCAAGTGACATCCTGCGTAACCATCTCCCATAACTTCGGCGGACCACTCGAGCACTTTCCAGAAGGTTTCCCATTTGTGTGGGCTGTTCATAGGTCTGCCACGGAGTTTTTCGAAAACTTCAGGTGTAGCACAGTCTATAGCTACCGTTACCGTATCCGCTCCGAGCTTTTTGTAGTCTAAGATATCCTCGTAGTTTGTTCCTGTAGCGTTGATTAGCAAAGACACGAAAATCTTATCCCCAAGGCTTCTTAGAACTTTTTCCAGCACCACCTTTGTATCTCTAATGGCACGGGGGTGTGTTATTTGAGCTATGCAGAGCCTCTCTACGTGTCCTACCTGCAAAGATCTGTTTATAATTTCATCTATGTGTACTGTAGGCCATTCTACTCTTATAAAGTTTTTCTTTGAATATTCCATATCCCGAGCCTTTTGGAGCCCACAGTAGGCACACGTAGCATGACAGCCAGAGGGATACGTTAGCAGAGTGTTTATACAGCTAAGCTTTGTGTTTCTATAAAACTGCCCTGGCACTAATCCCAATGTCATGGCTGCAGCCATGCTTATCTGTAAGTAATCGGGACTTTCTTTCTGGACAGTAAGTTGCTCTAAGACCGCTTTGTTCATGGTTTTCCTCCTTTTGATGTTTTACTACTCATGATGATTTTAGAAACCTCAGCGGATTTTTTAGGATCCATAGCTTCTAAAATTTGTGCAGCTTGACGCTCTTTTAATCTCAATAGTATTTGAGCTGCTAAGTTGGGATCTAACTCGTTCATCATGGCACCAGCTTCATCTGGAGAAGTTTTATTTATTACAGCTATCCATTTTTCTATTTCTTTTTGATCCTCAGGTTTAATTTGAACTTCTTCTTTTTGTCTTTGTAGTTCTTCCAATTTCCTTCTCTTTTCTTCTAAAGCTTTTTTTTCTTCCTCTATCCTCTTAAGTTTTAGTTCCAATTCCTTCGATATAATTTGCATATCGCTTTCAGCTTTGCTTCTTTGTTCCTGCTTTATCTTCTTAGATAGTGCACTTTCAGAAAAGGAAACTAGCGGGAAAATTATTCCTATCAACATAGCACTCTTTTTAATAGTATGTAAAAAACCTAAATTTATCTGATCCAATTGTGTTTGTTTTTTTCTGTTGCTATCTTCTGTACTTGTCTTTAACTTTTCTAAAGCTTTAATTTCGGTGTATATTTCCTTGAGCTCTTGGGCTTTTTTCTCCCTCAGTATTTGCAAATCATTTAACTTTTTTTCATTGTCTTTCAATATAGAGAGTAAGGCTTTTTGCTTTACTAAAGCTTCGTAGGAAAATTTAACTTTCAATTCATTGTTGAGCTCTTCTATCTGAGTTTTTACTCTTTCAATATCTATTAACAGCATGCGTATATCGTGGTCTACAATACTCAATTCTTTTGCTTTTTCCTCTTTTGCCTTTTCTTTCAACTCTAGAATCCTCTCTATGTCCATCCTATTACCTCTAGAAGTCTTACTATAGCTTTACCTCTATGTGATATTTTATCCTTTTCTTGTGGTGTAAGTTCTGCCATGCTTCGATTGTATCCATTCGGTAAAAATATAGGATCGTATCCGAAACCGTTAGTTCCTCTTGGCGCGTCTAATATAGCACCTTCAACTTTTCCTTCTGCAAAGTATCCACCGCTTCCGGTGTAGAGTACTACATAGCATATAAAGTAAGCTCTTCTATCCTCCTTGTTTTGTAGTAATCTCAAAACCTTTTTTATATTTGTTTCATCCTGTGAGCCTTTTAGCTTTTCTATACCACCAAAAGGATGATCGTAAAACCTATTGGAAAATACACCTGGGAAGTTATCTAAGGATGGAATAACTAAGCCAGAATCATCCGCTAATGTAGGTACATTGTAGACTTTATAGTACGCTTTTGCCTTTTCGTAAGCGTTTTCCAAAAAGGAGCACGAACCTTCTTGGACTTCCAAATTTCTATCGGGGATCAAAATTTCTATGTTATATGGACTCAGCATACGTGATATTTCTTTAAACTTCCCTTTATTGGTTGTAGCGAGCATAACTACCTTTTTCATATAGGCATAAATACGGTGGAACAGCAATTTGGTGATACTATGGGGCTTAATCCTAACTCTTTTGCGTAAGAAACGATTCCTTCAGCTGGAAAGGTTATACCATTAACTCCAGCATGAAGAGCATACAAATCAAGCTTTGCTCTTTCTTGGCCAGCAGGTCTTGCACAGCCTATAACCACAGGCTTATTGGGAATTTCTTTTCTTGCATCAAATATTACCTTTGCTGTCTCTTCTGCAGTTGGTGGCGGAAGAAGTTGAAATTTAGCTTTTCCAAAGTATGGCATTACCACTACCAAGACCAATGCAGAAGGATCATACTTGCTTATCATCTTTATGGCTTGGTACTCACCCTTTATCTTTCCATAATGGAGTCCTATTATTATGTGTGGAACTATGTTGTGTCCATACTCTTTTAGTAATCTCAAAGATTCTTCGTAATCCTTTATGCTTTTGTGGGGCATCTTGTAAACTTGGGCTATGGTTTCGTCATCTCCTATTATATCCAACAATACGGCATCCACGTTTGCTTCTTTTAGGTCCCTTGCCTGTTTTTCGTCCACCAAACCTACGTGACAGGTAACGATCATCCCTAGTTCTTGCTTTATGTACTTCATAACGGGTATGAAATCGTCCAAAGGCACACGACCGTCTTTGTCAGAACCGCCAGATATGAGAACTCCTTCAATGCCTTTACTTTTGAGCTCTTGTGCAACATCTCTTAGTTCCTGTGGCGTGGTTGCAGGAATCATGTGCCAAAGGATTTTGGAAGCACAGTGGTCGCACATTAGTTCACAGTTTCTGCCAGTAATGGAAATATCAACAAACTTAGGTCCAGTTTTCACAGAAAAATCTTCTACTTCGTAGTGCTTGAATCCAGGACTATGGAAGTAAACTTGGTTTCCAAAATTTGATTCTCTTATTAAAAAACCTTCATGTAAATGCTCTAGAAATTTTATGTCTATATCCAAATCTTCTAAGAGGGAGGGGAAACCTCCCCTGAAATTAATTAACCGCACTTTATGCCCTTTTCGTTAGCTACCTTTGCAAGAGCATCTACGGCAGCTTGACCTTTTAGAAGTAGATTTATTTCGTCTGGATTTGTTGGTTTTATTTTGGCTATCCAACCTTGACCGTATGGGTCATCATTTGCCAAAGCCGGGTTACCTTTTAGAGCTTCGTTTATCTCTACTACTTCTCCTGTTAGAGGAGTTGGGACTGGACCTACCCATTTTCCACTTTCGATTGTAGCTACACTCTTGCGCCTTTCTATGACTTTACCTGCTTTTTTAGGCGTGTAAGCTACAAGCCTTCCAGCCATAGCAGCTGCTACGGACGTAAGTCCTATTGTGTAAGTTCCGTCTCCGTTATCTTTGGCCCATGTGAAAGCATTGGCCTCAGCGTCAACATCATATAAAAGATCTTCGGGTATATTGCACCCATTGACTACTGCCATATTGCACCTCCCATCTATAGAATTTAAAAGATTAGCACTTTATCAGCCTCTAAAGTTCTCAAAGCAAATTCACTAGCTGGAACTATTTCGTCCAATTCGGGTATTAAGTCCTCTTTTGTTAAACCTAAGGAGTCTATAGCCTGTTTGCATGATAAGAATTTGACTCCAGCCTGTTTAGCATCTTTCATAAAATCGTATACAGTTTTTAGCTTTTTACCATCCCTGCTCAAACAGTTTGGCTCTCCAGGTACTATGCGCTCAGCTATACCTTTTTTCAGCAAGTTTGTACCGTCCATGTTGAAAAAGACTTCCACTTCGCTTTCATTCGCTGCCATTAGAGCAGCTATATAAAAAGGCGATGCGCATCTCCAAGGTGTTTTTGGTCCGCTGGTCATAAGTATAATAACCTTTTTCTCACTCATGACTCTATAGCTTTCCTAGCTTCCAATTCGTCAGGTACACCTACAAAGGTCAATTTCCCATCTATTATAGTAGAAGGTACGGACCTCACTATAAGTTTCTTTGCCCATGCTCTGCCTTCCGGTTGAGCAACATCCAATACTTCGTACTTAAAGCCGTACTCCTTTTGAAGTTTTTGCCATAGCATATCTGCATCGGGACAAGTGGCACACCACTGAGAAACCAAGAGTATAACATGCTTATCTTTGGCAGCCATCTATGTACACCTCATACAGATTATATCCCATTCATCTATATACTCTTTCATTTTATCTATAGCTTGTGGTCCATACAATAGGTCCCTTATATCTCTCTCTAGATCTACAGGTTTCATTTTTACTATCCATCCTTCACCATAAGGGTCATAGTTTATTATATCTGGCTGTTCAAGAACCTTCTCGTTTCTTGCAACTACTTCACCCTCTACTAATGCGTTTATCGGTCCAGCCCATTTTCCACTTTCTAAGGAAGCTACAGGTTTACCTTTTTTTATAAACTTACCTACGTCCTTTATACGGGCATGGAGTAGACGCCCAGACCTTACCTGACCTACATCTGTTAGACCCATTGTTACAGTGCCATCTTCGTTAATTTTCACCCAAGTTTGTGTCTCAATATCATAGTAAAAGTCTAATGGAATTACACATCCATTATATTCCCATTCATTGGTCTGGGCACCTCCACTGCCTAAGCCCATATGAGCCTCCTTTATGCAAGTCCTAATCTTTTAAGTGCTGGAATTGGATCTGATAGATTATCTTTTAGCTTAACATCATTTGCAGAGTATCCAAAAGCCAAACCTAGAAGCTGTGTAAAGTAAGCTGCAGGAACATCCACATCTGGAACACCTTTCATCATCAATCTATGTCTGTACATTTCCAAAGATGCGTGACAAAGAGGGCACTCTGTAGCTATTATATCAGCTCCATTTCTCTTAGCAGTTTGAAGTATCATCATTACAAATTTTTCGGATACCATTTCATCGGATAGTGAGTGAGGTCCACCACAACATTGTGTATGCATAGGTTCGAATTCTACACTCGTTGCTCCAGCTGCTTCCAAAAGATCGTTCATAAAGTGTGGGCGTTCATCATCGTCGGCTGTCTCCCTTCTTCTTGGTCTTGCTTCTTCATCCTGTCCACCTGCGTGTGAGTATGTTCTAGCATAGAAGTGTGGTCTTGTGTACAGACAACCATAGTAATTGGCAACCTTTAGTCCTTTGAGAGGTCTTTTTGTCTTTTCTCTTACTTTTTGAGGACCAGCTTCGTGATAAAACCACTCCAATATATGGTATGTATGAGGTATAGTATCTAGAGGATCTACTCCACCTTCCTTTAGCAAAGCATTTACCTTATCTGCAACAGCTTTATCCGTCTCTAAAAAGTACTCAGCTCTCTGAAGAGAGAAGGAACATCCATTGCATGGTGCTACTATTACATCGTGACCTTGCTTTCTAGCTAGTGACATATTGCGAGCGTTAAGTAGCATGGTGCCCATAAAGGTAACGTTTTTGGATTCCATAGCACCGCAGCAATTGTAATCTTCTAGATAATCAAGTTCTAGCCCAAGTTCCCTTGCTACTATTCTAGTTGATACGTCGTAAGATCTAGCTGCGCCTTCTAAGGAACAGCCAGGATAGTATGCTACTCTTTTACCTATTACACCCATTTTATACCTCCTTAATGGGAAAATACTCCCTCTTCTTCCATTACTTTTCTTAAAACATTTTTAAACCTGTTCCAGTTCTTAGTTTTTGGATGGAAGAGCATATTTTTTGCGTTGAGCACTAAAAAGCTTATGTTCATCGACTTTATAGGCTTAAGTGTGAGTTGTTTTAGCCATTCTGGAACTTCTCCTAAGAAAGGTACAGGTTTTTTGAGTATTGGGTCTTTGAAAACGTTATAACCTTGCTTTTCTATCCATCCAAACAGCAACTCTCCATCTTCTACTCTACCAAATTCCAGAACTTGCTCTGTGAAGAACTTGTCAAACTTTTTGGATGGATACTCATCTATGTATCCCTTCTTTGCCATAGTTCTAAGAATGGCTTTAAGGACTTCTTCAACTAATACTCCTTTAGGGCATCTGTGGGTGCATTTGTGACAAGATACACATCTCCACATTACATCGGCGCGTTTTTGGAGTTCATCTATCATACCAAGTCTAGCAAGGTATATAAAGTGTCTTGGATTGTACCTTTCATCCCAATAGTTATGAACTGGGCATGATGCTGTACAGTAAGAACATTGATAGCATTGATTTATTGTTTTACCATCTGGAGAGTTAATAACTTCCTTTGCAAAATCAAGATCATAATCATTAATAACCCTTGGGAGTATTATTAGGTTCCAGTCTCCAGAGACGTCTATACCGTCCACTACAAGCCTTTCTTTTCTTAAAATTCTCTCAGGCTCTACTAAGCTTCTCTCATGTATAGCCATGGTTTACACCTCCAAAATATCTTCATTTCTTAGTATGCCAAGGAGACGTCTTGCTATAGAACTAGCAGGTGGGAAGAATCCTTTTGCGCTGTGCATGGTGGAAAGACTCATGTAATCTACGTATGTAGCGTATATCATAGCTAAGAATATGTCCACAAATAAGTATCCTTTTACTTTTATACCAAAATCTATTAGCTTTTCCTGTACTTGTTTATAAATTTGCTCAAAATCTTCGTAAGTTTCTCCATACATTTGTTTCTTGGGTGGTTCCTCTTTTAGAAAGACTACAGCTCCGCTTTCAGATTCAGGGTCCCATATCCAGCTTGTCCAAAGCACGTATTTGTCGGGAAACGTAAAGTGAAGTATTTCTGATGCCATATCTTTAGCAAACTTCCTATCTAAGCCTCGTACTTCTTTCACAAACTTTTCCGTTCTTTCTTCCCAACTGTTAGCTTTACCGTATAAGAGATCGCTTATAGATCTTTTTAATTTATCTAATCCAGTCTCTTCTAAGATTTTTTCCTTTCTTCTACGTGTTGGATACATATGCTCCATTATCTGTAACATCTCTTCTCTGGTTATAGAAGGAAGCTTCTCCTTGGCAAACTTTTCTTGAAAGAGAAGGGATTTGGCAAGGAGATCCTTATAAAAATCCTGAATAGACTCCTCGCCTTCTCCCAGTATCTTAATCAGGTAATCTCTAACTAAAAAATCATCGAGTGTAGTTACTTTTCTTTGATTCATACTGTTACCTTAGCACCCAAGAAAGCTGCTGCTTCTGCGGCTGCTGCTTCACCTTCAGAAAGGGAAGATTCTATGTCTATTGGACCTTTGCATGCACCAGCTATAAATATACCTGGCTTATTGCTCACTATGTTAGATCCAGACTCTTCAGAAGGTATTAGGAATTGGCTATCTGGGTCTTGAGCCAAACCTAGTATTTTTGCTACCTTTTTGGTTCCAGGTGAAGGCTCCATTCCCAAAACTAGCACAACTAGATCCATAGGTACTTCTGAAGGTCTTTGAACTATAGTGTCTTCGTGTTTTACTCTTAGTCTTCCGTCAGCTGGACTGTAAGTTATTTCGGCTATCCTACCTCTTACATACCTTACTCCGTACTTTTCTTGAGGCGCCCAATAGAAAGGATATTCCCATGTTCCGTAGGTTCTCACGTCCATGTAATAGCAGAACACATCTACATCGGGATAGTGTTCCCTTATTTCTGATCCTTGAAGACCAGATAAAGCACAACCATACCTACAGCAGTGCACGTTTGTTACACCTAGCTGTCTATCCCTTGATCCCACACAGAAGACAAAAGCTACTCTTTTAGGTAATTGCCCATTAGAAGGTCTGTAAAGCTTGCCTTCCTGAGAAAACATTTTTTCTAACTCTAAATTGGTTATAACATCAGGGAATATACCGTATCCTAGTTCACCCTTTCTTCTTGGATCAAAGTGCTCAAAACCTGTAGCTACGACTATTGCACCTACTTCGTGAGTTTCTCCATTGGAAAGTTTAACTTTGTAGCTTCCTGGCTCACCATCACAACTTTCAAGTTCAGTGTTTAGTTTCACTTTTATATTTGGGTTGTTTTCCACATCCTTTATATAGGGACCAATAACTTGTGAGGGCTTTAACTTCCTTGGAATCAACGTATGGTAATGATTCTGAATAGGATTACCACCTAATGTGTTGGTTTTTTCCACCAGTATGGTTTCAACTCCAAGCCTACCTAAGGCTCTAGCAGCGCTTAGACCTGCTGGTCCACCACCTATTACCAGTACACTCTTTGCCATCTTTAACCTCCTTGACATTTATAAAAGGGGCAGGTGCCCCATGAAAGCTTAGGACTTAAATAAAGGCATTGCAGCTGTTGCAGAAGCTTTAGGTTTACCTGTGGATGTTTTGCTGTATGGTTCGTATAGGTCATACTCTTTAAAGAACTCCATGAGTTCATCGTACTTACCAGCTTTTTCAAGTTCGGATATGTATTTGACAGTGTCTTCCCATTCTTTTTTGAGCTCTCTCCAGTTGGTAATGCCCATCTTTTCGAGAAGTTGTTCGTAAGAAGAGCAGTTCCAGTAAAGTTGAACTATTTTGAATGGATGTGCACCGCATGCCAAAGCAGCGAACATAACATCAGACATAACGGCTACAGGATAGTACATACCATGAGCTTTACCTATCCACTGGTTCTTTTCGAATGTGGTTGTACATCCTGTATCGTGAGTGACTATTAGGTCTGCTTTTACTTCCTCGTAAATAACTTTCAATTTTCTTTGTATTGCCATAGATCTCGTGAACTCTCTTTCCGTCAGAATGTGTCTAAAACCAAATCCACAGCAGTCATACCATGTAGAGTAATCAACTACTTGAGCACCTAGAGCCTTCATTACAGCTGTAGAAGCAGCTGGTCTTTGTCCATTGTATACCTCAGGATCGTAAGGATAGTCATCTGCTATCATCTTCCACGTGTGACATGCGTTGTGTATGGCTACTCTTACATTAGATACATCTATTCCCTTTGCCTTACCTTCTGTTTCATAAAGTTCCTTAATCTTGTATCTCATAGCGTGGACCCACTCGGAGTAATGAACTACCTCTTGAGGTATAACGATTCTTCCATCTTCAGTTAGTCTTCCTAACTTCTTCAATATTGGTTTCACAGCATCGCGAAGCTCTTTGTTGAGTATTAACTGCTCGCGAGTCTCCTTATAGGAACCAAAGGACGTTCCACAGTGAATGAGTGGATAATAGCCTGTTTTCCATGCTTGGTGCATGTTTCTTAGCCAAACGGCTGCCAAAGCTACTGGGTTAGATGTTCCAGAGCCGTGATAGTTCCAAGCGGTACAGGATGTCTGATGTGGCTCGTTGAGATAATCTAGACCGAACTTGTTCATAAACCAGAATACAGATGCTGGATAGCCAGGGATGTTTCCACATTGACCACAAGATTTATGGTGCCAAAGTTTATTGGTTGGAATAGTCTTTATTCTACCTGTTCTTGTGTAAACTTGTATAGGTTGATGTTCGGGAGTGATTCTGTGTATGAGAATTTCACCTTTGGCTTCCAGCTCTTCCATTATCTCAAATATATGATCATAGTGAGCTGTTCCCATAGGTTCCTTTGTTGGGAATGGTGGAACCTCTGGGTATTGAAGAATACTTCCTTCTTTTCTATGATGTACGTGTGCCATGATACACCTCCTTAATTTTTTTGGGCACTAAACCCTTTAATGAGCTTATTCTTCACCATACATATCTTCATAGCGTTCTTCATTTTCCTCTACGATGTCCATTATTACGTTGTATAGATTTGGATCTAGCTTTTCGAGCATTTCAAATATACCTGTTTCTCTCCATATAGTGTACATTTCTATTGCAGTTTCTAGAGATACTTCCCATGCTGTTTTTACAGACTTTCCTACATCAAAGGGTATAGCCATTCTCTTGGCTCTTAGGTTTTCCATGTTGTCAGCCATTTTGGGTCCCCAGTCTGGGAAGAAGTCAGGCTGTAGCATGTCTGCAGATAGCTGGTTTCCTGTAGTCATAACTTTGAGAAGAACACGACCATAAGGTTTTAAGAGGTCCTTGGTAGCTTCAAAGGCGTTTCTTACTGCAACTTCTCTCATTATGGCTACAAGCCCACCGGGATTGTTAACAAAAGGACATCTTATCCAGCATGTGAAACATTGGGAGCATGCCCAAATGTATTCGTGCATCATATCGTAGAGAACTTCTATATCCTCTTCCAAAAACCTTTGAACAATTTCCCTTGGAGAATAATCAAAAAATCTATTAGAAGGGCAAGATGCAGTACATACACCACAGTTTAAGCACCCAAAAATATACTCATGGAAACGAAAGTCAGATTTAACTTCTTCAATAATTCTAACTTTCTCTTCCCATGGTACAGATTTGGTCTTTTCGGAAATTGGTAAGTTATAACCATATATATGTCCTTCCATGGTAAACCTCCTGTAAATCTAAAAGACTACACTTATAAAATGTATGACATTTTTCAAAATACGGTAATAAATTTTGCTTATACGAATATAAGAATATGCTTATATTAACGCTACAATGTAACAACTGCATACTCACCACTCATCAATTTATCTAAAAATGCCGCACCACCTATTATCCCATCGCAGAGTTCTGTGTTTACATCTTCTTTTTTGTATACTTCAGTAAGATCCAAAGAAGGCACACATAAGTATATTTTCACTCCTGCCTCCTTTGCCATCTTTATAAAGTCATAAACTGTTTGCTCTACACCAGGTCTAACTTTAACTTTTTTAGCGTTATCTTTCATCAATAAAAATCCAGCTTCGGATGTTATTACCATTTCTACTTCGTAATCCATAGTAGTAGCCGCTGTTGCTAAGAAAAATGGAGCTCCAGCTTGTGGATTTATTAGCTCACCTGTAGCTGGCTCTGCCCTTTCAAAAAATGGAACGGTTAAAATATAAAAAAGTAGCTTCTCGTAACCTTGTGCTGCCATTATATACCTCCTTATACAAAGATTATCATTGGTTTATCGGCTTCGAGTACGTAATTGAAAAATGCTGCTGCTCCGCCAGGCGGATCCAATAAATCTAACAAATCTTCACGTTCGTAACCAAAAAGTTCCATAGTCATTTGACACGGGATTAGCTTAACATCAGCTTCCTTACAAAGTTCTAAAAGCTCAGGAATGCTAGCTACTCCATGCTCTTTAATGCTTTTTTTCATCATAAAAGTCATTAAATCAGTCATTCCTGGAATAATTCCCATTATTTGAGGTGGACCTGGAATTATAGAGGATATGGTATTTGTAATTGGGTTTTGCATAGAAGGTGGAAATGCCATAGGCATAGCAGGGTTTGCTATGGGAGCAATTTTCAGTTCGTTAATTTTTTTCTTGTGAACTATGTTAAGGCCGTAAAATGTAAAAAATATAGCGGTTTCAACACCTAACGATGCAGCGGTAGAAGCTAGTATTAAAGGCGGATACGCCATATCTAGCGTACCCTTAGATGCTATTATAGCTAAACGTTCCATAGTTTACCCCTCCATTATTTCTTTCTTAAAAAGAATATTATCTTTCCTCCTTCTTCCACAGTTTCAACGAGTTGATGTCCCGTTCTGTTACAAAAAGCCGGAATATCTGCTTTCGCTCCTGGATCTGTTGTTATAACTTGAAGAATTTGCCCAGATTGTAACTCTTCTATAGCTTTTTTAGTTTTTAATACAGGCAGCGGACAATTTAATCCAGATGCATCAAGTACTTTGTCTGGTGTAATTGTTGCCATATTTATACCTCCTTAAAATCTTTATGATTTTAATTATAAAGGCTTATCGAAGCAAATTTTATTAATTTTACTAATAAGCTATTAATGATTTCTTATGAATAAACTATTCTATCCTTCCCTTCCCTTTTAGCATTGTAAAGTCTCTCATCGGCAATCCTTAGAAGTGTATCTGTATCCTCTCCATCTTCAAATAATGTAGCTATACCAAAGCTTGCAGTTAGATGAAAAGGGAGGTGTACACTTTTCCTTTTTAGTTCCAATCTGATCCTTTCTGCTATAGAAATAGAGTTTTCTCTATTGGTATTGGGTAGAATTATTAAAAACTCTTCACCTCCATATCTTCCAGCTATGTCCATACTTCTTATGTTCTCTAGAATTACTTTAGCAAAAAGCTTAAGAGCTTCATCACCAATTACATGTCCGTATAGGTCGTTTATTTTTTTAAAGTTATCAATATCGATCATTATTATGCTTAACTTATCACCAAGCCTTTTTGATCTTTCTAATTCTTTTTCAAAAAACTCTATCAAATACCTTCTATTATAAAGGTTAGTCAAAGGGTCCCTTATGGAAAGTTCTTTATTCATTTCTATTAATCTCAAGTTAGATAAGAATGGGGAAAAAGAATCAACTAGACTTTCTATAAACTTATACCTTTCGTCACTAAAGAAATTCTCTTCTTGGGCGTACACATGCAATATAGCTATTGTCTTACCGGAAGAAGTTAAATTGAAACATGCATAAGATCCTTGCTGAATTTTCATTAAAGGACAACCGAACATTTGATTGTTCACAACTAATGGTCTTCCACCTAAAATGACTTTGCATTCATGTATATTATCTTCAATGCATTGCTGATACTGAGAATCTCCATATACTATTACATTCTGTATGTCATTCAAAGATGGATTTATTTGGTAAATTACAAGTCTATGGATACCTATTTTTTCCAGTAATGCCTTTGCCAATATGTTGTAAGCCTCTCCTTCAGATGAGCATCTGTTAAGGCTAATTACAAAGTTATGCAAAAATCCCAATTCTTCAGTTTTTTTCTGTAATTCTTCTTCCATTTTTATTTTTTCTGTTACGTCTCTAGCTACAACCAAGATATAAACATGATCACTGAGCTCTACTTTTGTTGCAACTATGTCCACATATACCAAATTTGAGTATGCATCTAAATAAATTCTTCTTCCCCTAACATTTATATCTTGTCGTATTATCTTTTCGATATTACTTCTCACTATTTGATGGTAATTAGGATGTATAATATCGAAAATAGTCATGTTCTTAATCTCTTCTTCTGTGTATCCTAATCTTTTTAATGCAGAAATGTTTGCCATGTTTATCTTGTAGTCCAAGGCTGAGTAAAGGATTATCAAATCATCAGTGGAGTTTATTATCCTTTTGTAAGTGTCTAGTTCTTTAGTAATGCCTTTAATGTCTTCTTCCTCTTTGGATACATCTCTCATAAAAATACTGTACCTGCCTTTGTATACATTCTCATCAGAACTCATATAAGAAGCAGAGAGCTCTAATATATGCTCATTTTTTTTAAACCTAAATCCTTGTATGTGTTCTTCCTTTGAAAGTTTGTAATGTATCCAACCCCAATCCTTTTCTGGAATTATTTGTGTAATATTTTTATCTACGATGTTGCCAAAAGTCTCCCAAGCTTTTTTGTTAGCCCACAATACCACTTGCTCTTGATAGTTATCTACTACCTCTATGAATATTTCTGGTAGTAGATCGAGAACCCTTTTAAAGGGACTATACTTTTTGAAGTTCCACCTAGTTGTCCTAAAACTCTTGAATATATCTCTGTAACTTACTATCCCTATAGGTGTTTGATTTTCATCTACAACCAACAACCTTCTTATACCATGAATTTTCATAATTTCTACGCACTTGGAAATCTTTTCCAATGGGCTAACACATATTACCGGACTTGTCATACATTCTTTTACCGGTATGTCTAAATTATTGAGATTAACTTTGTTAACTATATCCCTTTCGGTTATTATTCCTACAGCCCTTGAATTTTCCAAGACAGGTAAAGCACCTATACGATTATCCTTCATCAACTCGAGAGCTTTTCTTAAGCTAGTTTGGGGATCTACATAAATTAACTTTCTTTCACTTAATATCTCGGCTACTTTTAAACTTTCTCCGTAGGTATCTACGCTAAGTTTGAATAATATATCTTCTAAAGTTAACACTCCTAGAATTTCACTCTCATCCCCTATAAGTAATCTCCTTATGTTGTTTTCTATCATAAGGTCTATAGCATAGTGTAGGATCCTATCTGGTCTACATTGTATAAGCCTCTTGGTTGCATAATTTATAGCTGGTTTTTCCAAGTCTACATTTTTTGTTAAAAGATCTACTTTATCTCTTTCTGTAATTATACCTTTAGGTACCTTTCCATCTACTAAAAGGACATAACCTTTGCCGCCTTCTTTTATTGCATTGAAAGCTTCACGGAGTGTACAGTTAATTTCTTTGTGTACAATGTTACTATCCTTTATGAAGGATTCTATCTTTTGTGTTAACAATTTTGTTTAGTATCTTCTTTCGTATTTTTCAGATTCACAGATTTCTTTAACTGTATCCTTTATTAGCCTACCATTTTCGTATACTCTTTCCGATACCTTTCTACATTTTGTGTAAGGATCCTTGTAGTAGTAATCTCCCACAGGTTCCGCTCTGTAGTATCCTCTACCATCCTCAGTTCTGTATTCAACCGGTCTACCACTTTGATAAGCCTCTCTTGATCCTCTAGAAGATATATCTGCAAGTGTTGCGCCAAGGACTGCTCCTAAGCCAGCACCTATTACACCCCCACGCCAGCTATTTTTTGAATCAAGCAAAGCTCCGGCTATACCGCCTACTACAGCTCCAACAGCTGCTCCTTCATATTGTTGCTGGCTAACCTGTCCACATGCGCCTGCAAGGAGCATAGCTCCTACAAGTAAAGAAACACCTAGCTTTACCATTTTTAACCCCCTATCTAGCAACTTAAGATATAGATATAATTATAATTTAGTAGATTTCAAAGATTTTTAAAGTCTTTTAAGCATTTTGTAAAAAAATAAAGAGAAAAATCTGTGGTTATTTTCCCATTCACACGCTTGCCTTTCTACACTTTTTATGATTTTTTATCTTCGTATACGTCTTATGTAGTATCATTGTCTTTGTATTCCACAAACTTAGTGCTTTCAAAGAGGATCGCTCCAAAATCTTGGAAGACTTGTCTTCAAAACTTGTATTAGGTAAAAATTTTGAAAAAAATTTTATCAAAGTCATCCTTTAATAACTGAATTATGTTACCATGCAACATAATACACAAAGTGAATGTAATTTAAGAAGTGCTTGGCTTTTTCATTATTCCGTTCCTTCGTTTCAAAAACAGCATTAAATACTTTCTGGTGTGTTACTTTTTCCTTCTTATCTCTATTATACCTATATCTGGTGGAGATAAAAATCTCATTGGTGGACCACCAGTCCCTATACCTTTACTTACGAATATGTAAGAGTTATTACCAAGCCTTTTAAATCCAGCATCTGCAACAAATAGCTTAGTTAATATCAATTTACCAATGGGCAGGTATACGCCACCGTGTGTATGTCCAGAAAGCATTAAGTCAAAAAGGTCATAGGATCTTGTTTGAACTTTGGGTTGATGTTTTATAAGCAGTATAAATTTATCCCTTTCTATCTTGCTTAATATTTCATATTCATCATTGCTTCCTATGCACGCTTTTACCACCTTACACGTATCGTCATCGATACCTACTATCTTAATTGGACCTACATCCACTACTTCGTTTCTCAATACTTTGTATCCAGCTTTTTGCATAAAAACTATGCTATACTGCCAATCTCTGAAGTAATCATGGTTTCCCAAAACTGCAAACTTTCCTAATGGAGCATTCATTTCGGACAGTTCGTGTGCAAGGTAGGTTTTGCCCCTTAAGTTACCATCTACCAAGTCTCCTGTATCTACTATAATGTCCGGTTTTTCCTGTTCCCATACCTTTTTAACAAACCTTATTTTATCCATCCCCATTACAGGACCTAAATGAATATCCGATATATGCATGATCTTTATGCTTTCTTTCTGTTGAGGTAATTTATCAGTGTATAAGCTTATCTTAATAACTTTTGGATTAAGTGTTTCGTAATAGCTGTATGCAGATAAGGTAAATGAGAGAAATAAGGCTATGGATAGAGCTACAATGCTAGAAGGTCTAGGTAAAGGATTTATACCTAAATACCTCTTTGAAAGTTTTACTAAGGTGTTGTATAAATCAATAAGTAATGTTGAGATGAATAGATACACAGAAAAACCTAACCACAAAAGTCCTAAAAGGATGCTCCAGTAGGAAAAGGTATATTGGTAGTTTTTATCGAGGTAACGACCTAAAAAGAGTAAAACTATGGCTAAGATGGCCACAAATAGATAGACTTTGCGCCAAGTATTAGTAAACGCAGGTTTAATTATCCTATAGTAAGGGTAAAGGACAAAAATGGTATAAATAGATAATACCAGGGTTATAAATATTGTAAACTGAATCATATTTCTAATTTATATCCAAAGCCTCTAACTGTTTTTATAAACTGTCCTTCTTCTCCTAACTTATCTCTCAAATTTTTTATGTGCACGTCGATAGTTCTGTCATAGACTTCCTTTTGTAGTACTTTTTCTATCAAAAACTCTCTGCTTAACGGTTTGCCGTAGTTAGTTAAAAGTGCCTCTAATATTTTGAACTCTGTCACGGTAAAGCTTAGTGCTTGATTCTCTCTTCTTACTTCCTTTTTACCTAAATCTACTTCCAGGCTTCCGAGTTTAATCAAACTTTCACCCTCTAGTTTACCGAGCCTCCTAAGTATAGCTTTCATGCGAGCTATAAGTTCCTTTGTAGAAAATGGTTTAGTTATGTAGTCATCTCCGCCTGACGAAAAACCCTTTAGTTTATCCATTTCTGAATCTTTCGCCGTTAAAAATATTATAGGTATGTTGTGCCATTCTGGATTGGATCTTATGTAATGGGCTATTCTAAACCCGTCGTAATCTGGTAACATAACGTCGAGTATAAATATATCTGGTATTTTTGACTGTAAAGCTTTAAAAAGTTCAGAACCTTTGTTAAATATTTCCACAGAAAAATTATCCTTTTCTAGATTGTACTTGAGTAATTCTGATAAATCTTTATCGTCCTCTACCACGTAAACCAGTATGTTCATATTTTAGGTCTTATTCTTATAATGACCTCATCAGGATTTATTACTTCACCAACTTGAGCCAATATCTCTTCAACTACACCATCAACAGGTGATGCAATTTCATTTTCCATTTTCATGGCTTCCACGGTAAATAAAACATCCCCATCTTTAACTTCCTGTCCTATGGTTACTCTAATATTAGTTATCTTACCAGATATTGGTGATGTTATGTCGCCTACACCTATAGGCTTGGGCCTCTTGGGCTTTACCATCTCACCTTGTATGAATTCGGCGTAACTTGCTCCTGGACTTTCAATTTCTCTTAAAGGTTTTACAACAACTTCTTCTAATTTTCCATCTAATCTAATGAAAAATGTTTTACCTTCTGGTGCTGGCTCACCTCTACCAGCTATTTGCACGTGGTACTGCTCTCCATGTATAGTAACTATAAACTCCACTGGTACCTTTTCTTTACTTTCTTGTAGCTCCTCTTGGGCAACAATTGGTGGAACTTCTCCTTTTTCAAAACTTTCTCTCCAAGCAAAGAACTCTTGGGCAACAAGTGGAAACAGAGCATAAGAAAGTATATCTTCCTCCGTTTTAGCTCCATTCTTTACCGCTTCATCCTTTATTTTTGGTATTTCTGGTTCTAGGAGATCCGCCGGTCTTATATCGTATATAGGTTTTTCATTGTCAAGAATTTTTAAGATAATTTCTTCTTTTATGGATGCTGGTGGTTTCCCGTATAAACCTTTCACATAGTCTTTGGTTTCTTTGGTAACTACTTTATACCTCTCACCGTGCATCACGTTTAGCATTGCTTGAGATCCAACAATTTGACTGGTTGGTGTAACAAGTGGAGGGTATCCCAGGTCTTCTCTAACTCGAACAACTTCTTCTAGTACCTGAGGTAGTTTTTCTTCCATTCCTTGTTCTCTAAGTTGAGTTATAAAGTTAGTTATCATACCACCGGGAACTTGATGTATCAAAACACCTACATCTGGATAAGGTGGTAGTACATCGTACTTTTTGTACTTCTTTCTAATATCTCTAAACAAATCTCCTGCCTCTTGGTAAAGTTTTTCGTTTACATTGGCTGTATAACCAAACTCTCTAAGAACATATATCATAGTCTCACCTGGAGGGTGGGATGTCTGACAAGAAAGAGAGTAAAAGGCTGTGTCTATCATGTCAGCTCCAGCCTCTACACCTTTTAGCTGAGCCATTTCTGCAAGATCAGCCGTAGTTTGGGTATGAAGATGGACAGGATAATTAAGGAACTCACTTTTGAGAGCTTTGACTAGTTCATAAGAAACTTTAGGCGACAACAAACCTGCCTGATCCTTTATAGAAATTATATCTATACCCATATTCACCAATTCTTTGGCTACATTCACGTAATACTCGACAGTGTGCACAGGACTTATAGTGTAAGAAAGAACTCCTTTTACAATGGCACCAACCTTCTTGGCTATTTCTATGGCTTTTCTCATATTACGAGTATCGTTCAGAGCATCGAATATTCTAAATACTTCTATTCCGTTGTCGTACGCCCTTTTTACAAATTCCTCTACAACATCGTCAGCGTAATGTCTGTAACCTACTACATTTTGTCCTCTCAGTAACATTTCTAATTTTGTGTTTGGAGCATGTTTTTTGAATTTTCTAAGCCTTTCCCAAGGATCCTCTTTTAAGTATCTGAGGCAAACATCAAAGGTAGCACCTCCCCAAACTTCCAAGGACCAAAAGCCGCATTTGTCCAAGATCTCTACTATGTGCAACATATCATCGGTTCTTACCCTTGTAGCCAGCAGAGACTGTATACCATCTCTTAAGGAAAGATCGGTAATAAATATTTCTCTCATGATTTAAAAATTATAACTGTTAAGAGTGCGGAAAGTGCATGGAAAAAGACTATACTAAAGCCGGTAGGGAGATCCATTTGATAGGATATAAAAATTGCAGATACGTTGATTAAACTCCCTACCATCCAAGCAAAAGTTAGACTTTTCTTTAGGTAAATACTGATAAGCGCTGGAGCCAAAAGCAAAGAAAAAACGACCAAAACACCCGCAAGTTTTATAGAACTTGAAACAGTTAAAGCAAACAATACGTAAAAAATCAAGTCTTTGAGCTTACCTTTCACATACTTGTTTTTGAGATATATGAAAACTCCTATGATGCTATAGAGTAATGCAGCTTTTAGGATATCAAGTCTCGAATTAAAAAGAATGTCAGATGCTGTGAGTTTAAGGAAATTTTCTGCGCCATGAGCTGCCTTGGAAAGTATTAAAAATCCAAGAGCAACAAAAAAAGCGTATATCAATCCTATTACAGCTTCGTTGTATCTGCCTTTTTGCTCAGCTACGTAAACCAAAAAACCTGAAAAAAGAGCAAAGATAACTGAAAAAACGGAAGCATATTCTTCTTTTTCAAAATAAATAGATAAAGCTACACCAGCAGCAGCACCTTGCGCTATAGCCAAATCTACAAAAATCATCCCCCGTTTTATTACTTCCCTTCCAAAGTAAGAATGAATGCCTAAAAGGACTAAAGAAAGCAAAAAGGCATCAAAAAGTATATCCCATATCATTTCTCAAAGCTCCTTACTATGTGATCAAAAAGGTCAAAAAGGTTTTTTATATTTGGAAGGCTACCCACGTCGTGTGGTAGTATTACATAAGGAATACCAGTTTTTGAGGATATATACTCGGCAGTTTTTCTTTCATGATAAACATTTTGTAGTATATAGTTTACATTTTGTGGTTTTACGAGTTTAATTAAGTTTTCCACATGCCTAGGATTTGGGCTTATGCCTGGGAGTGGTTCTATTGTAGCTACTGTTTCTATACCATAGCGGTTTAAGAAGTAATCATATTGTTTGTGATATTGAATAACCTTCTTAATTCTAGTCTTGCTCATTTTTTCATCCCACTCAGCAAGCTTTGTATTCCATTTGCTTACGAAGGTATTTAAGTTTGATTCATAGCTAGGGCAGTTTTTAGTATCGAGCATACATAGTCTCTCTTTGATAGCTTTTGCAAGAATAGGGATATTATAGGGATCCAAATTGTAGTGAGGATTACCTTCTGGATGAACATCTCCCAAGTCTCTACTCACTCGTTCTGGTTTTTGGATCAGTTCTACAAAATTAGACAAATCTAAAAACCCTTGCCTTCCTGGTTGTATATTGGGATTGTTAGACTGCTGAATAATTACGGGTATGAACCCTATCTCTAAACTGGCACCATTTATGATTAGAAGATTAGCTCTTCTTGCCATTGCTATATAAGAAGGCTTGGGGACTATAAAATGTGGATCTTCACTGCCTTTTGCTAGAGCTTTAACGTTTACATGGTTACCACCTACATTCTTTACCAAGTCTTCTATCCAAGGATAAGTAACTAAGACTTCCAACTTAGCAAAAGACAAGCTAATGAAAGCTAATATTAAAAATAACACTTTCTTCATGTTTACCTCCTTACAGGAAATAAAAAGGGGCACAAAGCCCAGTCTTTAGAAGGGATGAGCTCCATGAGCTCCTATTGCAAGGTTGAACTGCAATACTACTTCGTTGACTTTTCTCCTGACTCCATCTATATAGTATGCTTTGCTTTGACCCCCCTGTAGTCTTATGTAGGAAAACTCTGTAGGCTGATACTCGAGCATCGCATAGTAAGCGGGTAGATTAGGTGTTGCCTTTGTTCCGTTTTCTTCGTTCTTGTTTATGAGATCATACCTTACGCCCGTTCTCCAGTTTTTGTGGAACTTGTAAACAAGTTGGGTGTAAAAGCCTGATTGATTAAGTTTTTGGTAATCTGATGTTAAAATGTTGCCATCGTACTCATACTCTGTACGTTTCACATTTCTGAATATGTATTCTCCTTCGAAGGATATGTATCTGTAAGAGTCCAGATTATACCTAGCGGTTAAATCGAGTCCGAAAATTCTTGTTCTTCCAGCAAATCCATGTTTTTCTTGACCATCTACATGATACACTCTATGTCTTCCCATGGCGTAAGATAGTCCAGTAAGTAAGGATAGATTTCCAATATCGTAGGATGTTTTGACAAATCCAACGTATAGGTTAGGGACGCTTGCGTTCTTTACGTCAACATGGCCAATTTCAAAACCCTCGTAACCAAAGCTTCTTTCATTCTCACCTTGTAGCACCTCTGCACCAAAGAGCAGGTAAAATTTAGTAGGAGCGAGCCATGTTATTTGAACACCTTTTTCAACTAGTCCCTCTTCTCCAAAGAGAGCTTCGTATATCAAAGGTGACTTAGCAAAGTCCCAAGCGTGTGGGTGCTTTTGGTTAAACCTTCCAAAGGAGCTTCTAAATTTTCCACCTTTGACCTGAAAACCAAATGGTAAGCTTCTTGTTACAAAATAACCTTCTTCTAGCTCAGCTCCCTTCTCAGTTATTGGAACAGTTGCGTATAGGTCAAAGTAAGGATCCACAGGTGCATAGAAGTATAGTTCGGCATAGTTGAAGTTAAAACCTTTTTTGGTGTTTAATCCGTGCCCATGATCGTGACCGTGACCATGTCCATGGAAAAAGTTATCAATTTCTCTTTCTTCGTAGCTTTTATCACTTATGTTTCTGCTAACAAACGAAGAGTCTATTATCAAAGATATATTAGGCAGGAAACTAGGCTGAGTAAAGAGTGCATAAGGCTGTCTTTTTTCTCCAAATTTATATTTGAGCTCAAACGTTCTGTCAGCTGGTTTGGTTACTGTGTCTTCCTTTGGTGTTTTTACTTCTTTTTGAGCTTTTTCCTTTTCTAAGGATTTTTCCAAAGCTTCAATTTTTTTCTCAAGCTCTTGTATTAATTTTCTTTGCTCTTCTAATTGTTTCTTTAAGCTTTCTATGCTTTCTTGAGAGTAAGCAAAGCTAAAGGTAAATATTGCACTTAATAATGCTAATTTTCTCATGTTAACACCTCCTGTAGTTTTTTGATTTTTAGAGTTTCCTTGTAAAGTTTGCTACACTATAGGAGGTGATCTAGCGGATGCTTTTGGACTGTATGTAACCTTTGGATTAGCTTTTTCTTTTCCCTTCTCTATGTAAACAACCGTAATATAAATGCATTTATACTCAAGCTTTGTATCCTTAACTTCTTGAGGGGAGTTTTGCAGTATACATAAGGCACAATCTAAGTGAACTTGGTGGTCTTCGTGTTCGTGTGTGCTATTTTGAAAGCTTACTACAGTCAATAACAGGGAGAGAAGAATTGGTAAAACTTTTCTCATTTTAGGGTAATTTTAACATCCGCAACTGAAAAATTAAACATGATTTATGTCAAGTAAAGTTTTAGTCCTTAGTGCTTAATAATTATTGTATTATGCAAGAAATTTCACTTTTTATAGCTTTTACTGGTGGGCTTTTAGCTTTTTTATCTCCGTGTATATTACCCGTAATTCCTGGATATATAGCCTACATTTCCGGGATTTCCGCTACTTCTTCAAAAAGGTTTAACTGGAAAGTGTTTTTGGCGAGTGTTTTGTTCGTATTGGGTTTTTCTTTGGTATTTTCACTACTGGGAGCAGGCGCAACTACCATAGGGCAATTACTAAGAGAGTACAAGTACATAATCTCTCAAGTGGGTGGAGCTTTGGTAGTCTTCTTTGGTCTTCACTTTGCTGGAGTTTTTCTGAGGAAGAACTTCTTAAAGGAGTTTTTGGTTATTGCTTTTGTAACAACAATAGCCTTGCTAGGGTTTTTTAGATTTGGCTATATCTCAAAAGATGTTTTAGTTGGTATGCTCCTTATATTTTTGGTAATTTTGGTGTTTTACAACTTAAACTTCCATAATATGCTATACAGACAGATGAAGTTAACGGGTAGTAATAAATTTGGCATTTTGGGAGCTTTCTTTATAGGAGTATTTTTTGCCTTTGGATGGAGTCCTTGTATAGGTCCAGTCTTGGCATCCATACTGCTCTATGCTTCTCAACAAGAAACGGCTGCGCAAGGGTTTTTAATGCTTTTTGCCTTTTCTATGGGAATGGGAATACCTTTTCTATTGGCTGGGGTTTTGATATCTGCCTTTACAACCTTTATAAAAAGCTTTAGTAAGTTTTTTGGTGTTGTGGAGTTCGTTGGAGGATTGTTGCTGGTTGTTTTAGGCATACTTCTTGCTACGGGAAACTTGGAACGTCTTTCTTACATACTTGGAACATTTGGAACATGAAAAAAGTGGTCCTTATTGATTACGGAATGGGAAACTTAAGGAGTGTTCAGAAGGCTCTTGAGTATGTAGGTATTTATACGGAAAAAACCAATGATCCAGAAAAGGTAAGTAAAGCGGATGCAATTGTACTTCCTGGTGTTGGTGCTTTTAAGGATGCTGTGAAAAATTTAAAAGTCAGTGGACTGTGGGAAGTCATATTAGATTCTATAAACAGAGGAAAGCCTTACTTAGGAATATGTTTGGGGATGCAACTTTTACTTGAAAAGAGTTACGAATTTGGTGAGGAAAAGGGTTTTGGCATCTTCAAAGGTGAGGTTAAACTTTTACCAACCAATGTTAAGATCCCGCACATTGGATGGAACCAAGTATGGAAAACCAGAGATTCAAAGATACTAGGTAACATAAAGGATGGAGCATTTTTTTATTTTGTGCATTCTTACCACATAGTACCAAAAGATGAAGACATAGTAGCCGGTTTTACGGATTATGGTATAAATTTCGTTTCGTGTTTAGAAAAAGATAGTATTTATGCTGTTCAATTTCACCCAGAAAAGAGCCAAAAGGTAGGCATAAGGCTTTTACAGAACTTCAGGGAGGCCTTATTTGGCTAAACTTTGCATCGCTTTGGACACAGATATACAAAAGACATTATTTCTACTAGAATCATTAAAAGGTTATCCCTTGATATTTAAAATAGGCTACAAACTTTTTATATCTCATCACAGATACATTACAGATAAAGTAAAGGAACTGGGCTTTGAGCTTTTTCTAGACCTAAAACTTCACGATATTCCCAACACGGTTAGAAATGGTGTTCTTTCTTCAATATCTTTGGGAGCTGATTACTTAACTATTCATTTGTTATCTGGAAGAAAGGCTATAAAAGAAGCTGTCAGTGTAAAAGGAAACTTAAAAATCTTAGGTGTTACTCTTTTAACAAGTATAACAAGCCAAGATCTAAATGATCTAGGTATAAAAGGAGATGTAAACGAGTACGTTTTAAGGTTGGCTAAAATAGGTATTGAAGAAGGTATAGATGGTGTAGTTTGTTCTGGATTGGAAAGCGCCATGCTTAAAAAGACTTTTGGAAAAAACTTTTTGGCGGTAGTGCCTGGAATTAGATTAGAAAACGACAACAAAGATGACCAAAGAAGAATTGTTACACCACAAGAAGCTATAAAAAACGGAGCTGATATTTTGGTTGTAGGAAGAAGCGTAATAAATGCTGAAGATCCAGTAAAAAAGGTTGAGGAATTTTATAATTTAATTGAAAAGGGCGATTAGCTCAGAGGAAGAGCGCCATCCTCACACGATGGAGGTCGGAGGTTCGAGTCCTCCATCGCCTACCATTTTTAAAGCTTGACATCAAAGACATTGATGTGGTAGTATTAAGTGGTATGATTTTTGCAGGAGGTGTCCAATGAAAGCTATATTTTTCTTGCTTGTGCTTGCATGTGTATCTTTCTCAGAAGAGTGTAAATCTATAAAAGGCTATGCCTCCTGGTATGGAGAGAAATTTCACGGAAGAAAGAAGGCAAATGGAGAGATATTCAACATGTATAAATATACAGCTGCATCTAATATTTTGCCTATCAATTCCTATGTATTGGTTAGGAATTTGGATAACGGTAAGGAAGTTTTGGTTCGCATTACAGATAAGGGACCTCTTAAGAGGGGAAGAATTTTGGATCTTTCTAAATCCTCGGCTGAGAAGCTAGGTATGATAAGAAAAGGTATTGTAAAGGTAGAAGTACTACCCGTATCGTGTGTTGCAAAAAACGAACAACTGATAGGTGAACTAATATCCGATATTATAAAAACCTATTAATACTCAGCGTTCCACATCCTCCTAGCTTATCTCTTCTAAATCTTGTGGAAAGAGTAACTCTAATCCCAAGACTCCGGAGCAATAAGAAAACTCTCTCGTAAATTTCATCAGACACTGGATTGAATTTGGTATCTGTTTTGTTGTATTGAAGTAAGGTAGCAGAAACAGAGAGTTCCTCTACCAATTTGGCAAAATCAATAATATCTTCAACAGAATCATTAACCCCTTTTATTAAAAGGTAAGCTAAACTAATTTTTTTTCGCCTTTTGTTTGATAAGTTAATCAAGTTCTTTTTTAATTCAGACACAAGTTCTTTAATAGATCCGGCGTGAGGCAACAGACTTTTGCGTTTTGATTCTTTTGTTGAGTGTATAGAAATTGTTACCCCACTATGTGGAAGATTAATAAGCTCTCCAAGATGTTTTGTAGGAAATCCTGTAGTGTAAAAGGAAACTTTCAAACCCAGCTCTTTAAACTTCCAAAAAGCTTTCAAAACTTCTTCAAAATTCATTAAGGGCTCTCCTATACCTGCTATAGCTATCCTTTTTATAGGATGTATGTCTTTTAACAAATCATACTGTCCAAAGATTTCCTTCCAGCTTAAGTTTCTATAGAGTCCATATTTACCAGATTCACAAAAAGGACATCCTATAGCACATCCTACTTGTGTAGACACACAAAGTGTATCACCTCTATAAAATACAGACTCTATGGTGTTACCTTCAGGTAGATCAAAAAGATAAAGTCTATTTAAATCACTCGTATAAGATTGCAAAATTTTCATCTTCTTTCTGTGTTTTTCTACAGCAGCTGCATTTTTTGCAACTTTTTATAGCATTTTGGTATCCAAAAGGTAGGATTAATTCTAACTTAACCTCTTCTTTTTTGTCACCTTTGTCTAAAACTACTGTCTCTTTAAGCGGGTCTATATGAAGTATTTTTACTTCTTGCCCTTGATAGCATATATGCGTACCTACTTCAGGTAGGATGTTTTTCACTATGTAGTTATCTCTTTCGAATCCTAAGCAACATACCAACCTCCCGCATGGACCAGTAAACTTACTGGGTGAAAGAGGCAGGTTTTGTTCTTCTATGTCTCTCAAAGATATAGATTCAAAGCTCTCTGCAAACTTGTAACAGCAAGGTACATCTCCACAGTTTCCAATCCATCCCATCATCTGAATCGCATCTCTAACTCCTATTTGCCTCATCTCTATCCTTTTCTTCAGATACTTAGCTAAGTCTTTTACCAAGTTTCTAAAGTCTATTCTTTGACTAGAAGTGTAGTAAAAGAATACTCTCGTAGAGTCTAGCGTAATATAGCTTTTTATAAGCTTCATATCGAGACCATACTGTTGTATTTTGTTCTTGCAGTATTGGAAAGCTTCTTCAGCTTTTTTTTCGTTCTCTTCGTGTCTCTTTATATCTTCCTCTGTAGCTTTTCTTAAAAACATAGCTTTTGCAGGGGATGGTTCTTTTGAGTATCCAATAACTTTTGCTATTTCATCCCCTTTCTCTGACTTAACAACCAAAAGGTCATTTTTGTTTATATCTTTCTGCCAGACACCTTCTACTTGGAATATCTTTCTTGTATCATAAAACCGTGCCTTTATATATGACATTTTCATCACCTCCAATTATTAAGTTAATCCATAACAATCCTATATTTAACCGCATACCTCTGTCTAGATAGGTAGAGAGATTGGATGTTACACCTATCGCTCTTTCATAACGAGTATATGCTTGTTTGTTTTCTTTGAGCTTGAGACCCAAAAAGCTCTCAAGAAGGCTCAGAAACAATTTTTGATCTTCATAAGCTAGTTTATCTATATTTTGCAGAGCTTCGTACACTTTGTATGCATCTTTAGAAATTACGCTATCCAAGAGTTCTAGTAAGTTTTTCTTTTCAGCCAAAAGCTTGAGTTTTGTTACACTACCTTCAGCTAAGGATATTAGTTTTGGATCTTTTATGCCAGTTATGGATATTAGGTCTTCTTCTGTAAAAGGTGGCACATCTATCAAAAAGCATCGAGATTTTATTGTTGGCAGTATTCCGTTTACGTTGTTAGTAGTTAGTAAGAAATGAGTGTCCCAAGGCGGTTCTTCCAAAGATTTTAAAAGGGCATTTTGGGAATAAACATGCATACTTTCCGCTTCTATTATCATTACTACTTTTCTTTGGGATATTGCTGGCTTCAAGTTAAGAAAATCTTTGACCCCTCTAATTTGATCTATCTTAATCTCTCCTTTTTCAGGTTCGACCAATATAAAATCTGGGTGTTCCCCCTGAAGATACAAAAAAGTATTTTTACCGCTTGAACCTTCACCGTAAACTTTTAGCTTTTCCTTTGGATTCTTAGAAAATATATCTAGATAGTGGCAAGAAATACACCTATTACATGGTGGATAAGTATTGTTCAAACATAATAAAGCCTTGGCAAATTCAAAGGTAATAGTTTTTTTGCCTACACCTTCTCTTCCGAAGAAGAGAATAGCACTAGGTACTCTATTGAGTTGGTACATTTTACTCAAGAAACTCTTTAACCTTTCACGCATTTTAGGTCATCCCACATCAACTTTTAAATTTAAGCTCTCATATCATCATTTCTTCTATAAATCTCACGTGATGCTTACCTTCTATAAATTCACGAGTGTTAATCAATCTTTTATGAAATTCTACATTGGTTTTTAGACCAGGTCCACTGATGATAAATTCATCCAGAGCTCTCCTTGCACGATTTATAGCATTATTTCTGTTCTCACCCCAAATAACAAGCTTGGCAACTAGTGAGTCATAATATGGGGGTATTTTGTAACCACAGTAGATATGTGTATCCACTCTTACACCAATGCCTCCAGGCAAATAAAGCTCTTCTATACGTCCAGGTGAAGGCATAAAGGTATTAGGATCTTCTGCATTTATCCTAAACTCTATAGCGTAACCATTGAGTTTAATATCTTTGAGATGTAGTTTTTCACCATTGGCAATTAAAAGCTGCCATTTTACTAAATCTACACCAGTTACCATTTCCGTGACTGGATGTTCTACCTGTATCCTACCATTCATTTCCATAAAGTAAAAGTTCCCTTCATTATCCATTAAGAATTCCACAGTGCCAGCTCCCACATAGCCTATCTCCTTGCAGAATGATTTAACTTTAGACTTTAGAAAATTCCTTTGCTCCTCCCCGATTGATGAAGAAGGAGCTTCCTCTACCAACTTTTGATGCCTTCTTTGAATGGAACATTCCCTTTCGCCTAAGGTTATTACGTTTCCATAGTTATCAGCTAATACCTGAATCTCTATATGTTTTGGATTGATTATGTATTTTTCTATGTAAACTTTGTCATCTCCAAAAGCTGCTTTTGCTTCTTGCATAGCGAGAGGCAGTTTCTCTCTAAGTTCTTTCTCATCTCTAACTATTCTTATCCCTCTACCGCCGCCACCAGCAGAGGCTTTTATTACTACAGGATAACCTATATTGTCAGCTACCTGCAAGGCTTGTTTAAAATCTACTGGTCCATCACTACCTGGAACCAAAGGTAAGCCAACCTTTCTTGCTATTTCTCTTGCTTTTATTTTATCTCCTATGAGGGTTAAAGTTTCCCAAGAAGGTCCTATGAATATCTTTCTACTTGCTGTCACTATTTGCGCAAATTTAGGGCTTTCTGATAAAAAGCCGTAGCCTGGATGTATAGCTTGAGCTTTTGATACCTCTAATGCTGACATAATACGTGGTATGTCTAGGTAACTTTTTGATGCTTCGGGCGGTCCTATACATATGTTTTCATCTGCAAGTTTTACATGCATGGAGTCAGTATCTGCTTCTGAATATACAGCTACTGTTTTTATGCCAAGCTCTTTGCATGCTCTTATAACCCTTACGGCTATTTCACCTCTGTTTGCTATTAAAACCTTCTCTATCATCTTAGATTGATTTTACCATGTTTTGCACTAGCTTTTTGAAAGCTTCTCCTCTTTCTTTGTAATCTTGGAACATATCAAAGGATGCACACCCAGGCGAAAATAAAATAATATCTCCATAATTAGCTTTCTCAAAGCTTTCCTTTACTGCACCTTCTAATGTATCTTTTAATTCTATTTGGACTATATTTCCCCACTCATCTTTAATTTTTTGGCGTGCTTCGCCTATAAGGAAAGCTACTTTTACCTTAGACTTTACCAAGTCTTTAAGAGAACTAAAATCTAAACCTTTGTCTTTACCTCCAGCTATTAGGATAACTTTGCTATCTGGCATACTTTCTAAGGCTGCCTTCATTGCGTTTGGAGTAGTGGACTTTGAATCATTGTAGACCTTTACTCCATCGTATTTCCCTAGAAATTCCATCCTATAAGGGAGACCTTCAAAAGTGTAAAGCACATCCTGTATAATAGAAACATCTACACCTAAACTGTAAGCTATATAGCTAGCAACTAAAGCATTATAGTAGTTGTGCCTGCCTTGTATTTTTAATTTAGTCGCATCAAAAAGCTTTATATCTTCGTATAATCCAACGCCTTTGTATATTCTTAGTTGACAGTTATCACAAAAGAATACTTTTTTGGCCTCTGATGGTGTGTTTTTCACTTCCTCTTGGTTTGCATTTAGTATTAGTGTATCTTGAAAATCCTGTTTGGCAAATATGTTATATTTGCTGTGTAGATAATCATCTACGTCTATGTGCCAGTCCAAGTGGTCTGGAGAAAAGTTTAAAAAGGCACCAATAAAAGGTTTAAATGTTTTTAGCGTTTTTCCTTGAAAAGAAGATATTTCGAGTACAGCCAAAGATTTTGGATTCTTAAGCACTACCGAAGAAAAGGGTATACCTATATTTCCTCCTTCTTCTACGTTATCAAAAACTCTTTTTAAGATTAAATAGGTAATGTGAGTAGTAGTTGACTTACCATCAGTCCCAGTTATAGCAATAGCTTTGCCTTCAAAAAAACGCCAAGCAAGTTCCAGTTCTCCTATGACTTCTATTTTTTTCTCTTGAGCCAATTTCCATAGGTAATGCTTTGGTGGTATACCCGGAGATAAAACAACTGTATCCACAGTATCCAAGTAATCTTTTGGATCTGTAGAGTCATTATCATCGCCAATAAAAAATTCTATACCTTTACTTTTTAATAGTTCTGCACATGCTTTCCCGCTTATTCCACGACCCCAGATTAGAACTTTTTTCATAGTATCTTAACATTATAAGCTTTGATATACTCCACAAAACCTTAGTTTATTATTGTCAAATTTATTTAATGTATTATATTTAAATTTTATGAGGGACACAGAAAAACAAGCATTGGAATATATGAGGATGGCTTATGATGCTTTGATAGAAGGAGACATTAAGAAAGCTATAGAACTATACGAGAAGTCTATCGATATATATCCGACGGCTCAAGGGTATACCTATTTGGCTTGGGCTTATAGTATGCTAGGTAATTACGAACTAGCTATTGATCTTTGCAAAAAAGCTATAGAAATAGACCCAGACTATGGTAATCCATACAACGATATAGGTTCTTACCTAATAGCTCTTGGAAGATACGAAGAATCTATACCATGGTTAAAGAAAGCTATAGTAGCCAAAAATTACGAACCAAGACATTACCCACACATGAATCTAGCAAGAGCCTATGTAGCCATGGGGAAATTTTATGATGCACTAGAGGAGGTTAGAAACGCCATAAGAATAGCACCCAATTATAAGCCTGCTCATGTTCTAAGACATCAAATATTAGGTATGCTTAATTAATCAGCCCCTTATGTAGGTGCTCTTTATTTCCATTTGAATTTTAAAATGTTTTGGTTCAAAGCCGATTAATACCAAAAAACTTTCTCCTTGATAAGTAGGGTCTTTGCCTACGATGTCCAAGTTCCCAAAAGAATAGCTTACTAAGAGGGGGTTTGGAGCATCAGCTACTCTAACTATACCCTTAGCTCTAATTACGCTTTTTGGCAGCTCCTTAAGATACTTTTCTAAATATTCGTAGGTTATGTTATCCCTAAACTTTATGGTTTCTTGATAAAAGAACTCTCCTTCATGGCTTTCGTGTTTTATTTGTTCCACATTTAGATTGGTTGTATTAACAATGGAAAATATTTCCTTGGGCAGCTTTCCGTAAGCAGTCTTCAAAATTATGTATTTGGGAAAGACTTCTTCTCCTGTGAAGAAGTTTCTCAAGGAGTATTTTTTTCTTATTTGCTTTACTCTTTCCTCAACCTGGTCTAACTGTGTACTATCAATCAAATCCGCTTTATTCAAGACAATAATATTAGATGAGCCTATTTGATGTTTTGCTGTTGTGGAGCTCTCGTATTTTTCAAAATTTGCTACATCGACCATGCATATTACACCTTCTACAGAAAATCCTATGCTTTGTAAACTGAGCATTATGGGAAAAGGTTCAGATACACCTGATGTCTCTACGAAAAGAACATCTGGAGCGTATTTTTCCATTATTTCCTTGACACCTTTTTCAAACTGACTTGATAAGGTGCAGCATATACAACCTTCGGAAAGCTCCAAGACTTCAGAGTATACGTTTTTTAAAACTTTACCATCAAATCCAACTTCACCAAACTCATTAACTACGATAGCAACTTTCTTGTCTTCGAAAGCGTGTTTTATAGAGTTGATTGCTAAAGTAGTTTTACCACTGCCTAAAAACCCAGTAATAATAAAAGATGGGAGCATCACTCGCCCCCATACTCTACAGAGTCTATTTCTTCCATAAATTGCTGTATTTGGAATACAACGAAGTTCACTATGTCTTTAATATCTCTATTGAAGTAATCAGGATCTATGTCTATTTCCTTTTCGTGTACATTATGTTCTTCTGTAACATATTTCACCTTTATGTAAGGTATATTTTTTATATCGCACTTGTCATTTTTGTCGAAACAGAGCTCCACATCCAAATCAGGATTATTTATAGCATTCAAAAGCGCTTCCTTGAGATTTCCTAACTTTTTTATGTCCATACCTTTCTCTCCTCAATCTGCAGCTGTGACCATGACCATTTGAATGCAATTCCTCTTTAGGAGATCTGAACATACATATACGCATATGGCACATCCTTTACATCTTGAGTAATTTACCCAAGCTACATGTTTTTCATCATGATACATAAGAGTGTTTGGTTCTGGACAAAAAAGCACACACTGCTTACAGTTGTATTTAGCACAACACGGCTCGTTAACATCAGCTACATAGTACATACCTCTATAGCCTCCTTATGTGGTAATTTCTTCTTCTACCCATCCTTTCTCTTCTGCTATCTTAAATGCTTCTGAAATAACTTGCATGTTCTTCTCCAAGAGTTCCATTTTTTTCTTAAATTTCTTTTCTATGGCGCTGTCTAGTGCAGCTGTACCACCAGATGCAACAAATGTATTTCCTAGAAATCTTTCCCTTACAGCCTTTTCTATATGCTCGAATTCTACAAGTCTTGTTATACCAAAAAATAGTCCTATCATTGCCATGTTAGTAGCAAGTTCCGTTCCTGCTATATCTAGTGCTATCCGAGTAGCTGGGAACATTATTACTCTTGTGTTAAGGTCGTTAAGTATGGTCCAATCCTCTTTTGAAAGAATATCCACATCTGTATTTATTATAACAAGACCGTTTTCCTTAAGACCAGAGTAGAAAGGCATAGTATAGGACTTACCGTGAGTTATAACTTGAGGGTGGTATATCATTATAACATTCGGGTATACTACTTCCCCAACCTCATATATTGGCTGGTCAGATGCTCTAACGTAAGCTTCGACAGGTGCCATTCTTTTTTCTGAACCAAAAAACGGTACTAAGGTGGCATATTTTCCTGCGGCTGACATAGCGTTACCAAGAATGTGGGCAGAGGTAACGACACCTTGCCCACCAACACCAGCTATACGTATATTGTACCTTTTCATTGTTTTACCTCCTGTCCTACACCCTCTATCTCTTCAAAGTACTCTTTAACTTCATCCGTCATCCACTCGTAAAAGGCGAAGTCTTGCTTTTCCCTCTTTCTTGCATCTTCAAGAACTTTTTCTGTAGGTATTGAGTACTCTATGTTACAGGATGTGTAGGCGTGTATAAATGTAGGACCAAAGTGTCTTGCTGCTAGAATAGCTCTTTTTACGGTTTTAGCTATCCTCTTAGGATTGGTAGGAGATATCCTTGCTACGTAAACGCATCCTGCTGTTTGAGCAAGCTCTACAGCATTTATCTTATCAAATTGCTTTCCCTTTGGTGCCATTTTTAATTGTACACCTTTTGGAGACATTCCACTCTCTTGACCACCTGTGTTTCCATATACTTCGTTATCTACCATTATGGTTGTAAAGCGCTCTCTTCTGAACCAAGAATGCATAGTCATTCCAAAGCCTATATCTATAAGACCACCATCTCCAGCTATAACCACCACATCTTTTTCTCTATCAGGGAACCTAATGTTTAAAGCTCTTTTTAAGCCAGATGCTACAGCATTTGTGTCACCATAATTTCCATATATGAAAGGAACAGCAGCTTGAGAAAGAGACAACCTGGCACAACCTGCTGTACCTATGACTATGGTATCTTCGGGTTTAGGCAAGGATGCATAAAAAACTCTTATAAAGTATGCCATAAAGCATCCTGCACACATTGGGTGCTCTTCTACGAGCTCTTTAAATTGTCCAAGTTGTTGTATATCAACTTGTTTTCCAAATTGTCCGTATTGCACCAAATCTACGTAATCCTTTGGCATATATTTTTCAAAACCTGGTGATATTTTTACATATTCTAAGCCCATGTTAACACCTCCTTAATTTTTTATACAACCACTTTCCTTTCCTTCTTAATTCCTAAGGCTTTGTAGATCTCCTCCATTATAAGTTCTACCGGAAGAGTCATACCTCCGTAAACCCTAGGACCACCCACAACTTTATCACTGTCTGGTATAGCTGCTTTTACTTCTTTGGCAAGCCAACCTACTATATTGTGCTCTGGTATTATTACTGCTTTGGCATTCTTTAAGACTTCTCTTATTTCCTTTTCAGGGAAAGGTCTTATAGATTTTACCTTTACTAGTCCTACGTTTAGACCTTCAAGCTGAGCGTATCTGACAGCTTCTCTTCCCTGAGCTGCTGCACAACCTGATGCCAAAACGAATACCTCAGCATCGGGGTTAACAACCTCTATGGGACCACCAAGATACTTGTATATATACTTCATTGCTCTTATATTGGATGCCCATATTTCCTGTTGCCATACAGCATGGATTAGGTAACTCATAAAGTTGGATTTTTGAACTGGAGCATCTCTTTGTATTCTTGCTGGTGGTATTTCACAGTCCGTTGGAGGAACTGGAGCTTTATAAGGATCTCTCGGAGGCAGTTTCATATCCTCTGGTGTCATATTTACGTAACCTTTTGCGTGTGTAACGAAAAATCCTTCCGTACATACAGCTATAGGTATGTATACATCAACCATTTCTGATATGGCAAAGCTTGCCAATGTAAAGTCAAAAACGTCCTGTTGGTTTTCTGCATGTAGAACTACCATTCCCGAATGAAGTAAGTATGCTATTTCTACATTGTCCGGTTGTATAGAAAGTGGGGCGTTTACCACTCTTGTTAAAACACCTAATACAGCCGGTATCCTGTGTCCTGGCCAAGAAACAATAGCCTCAAGACCTCTTAAAAGACCTGGTCCAGACGTTGCAGAAAAGGCTCTTGCTCCACCTCTCACAGCACCAGCTATAGCAGACATGGCACCGTATTCTTCTTCCGCTCTATAGTAATCCTTTAAATAACCTTGAGCCCATATATCACCTACTAAGTGCATAACTTCGGATTGGGGAGTTATAGGATAGGCTATGGCTACGTCTACATTAGCTCTTTTTACTGCTTCTGCCATAGCTTGCGCACCCGTGATGAACTTTTTTTCACGAGGTGCAGAAAGTAAAAGATAATCAGTATCTACAACTTTTTGTTCTGGCATAATATTACCTCCTTTTTGTTATTCACTCTCAGTTACAGTTTCACCTCTTCTAGGTATGAGAAGATATGAGTATTCTCCATAATCCAACACAGATAAGGTTTCGTAGTTTTCCTTGGGTAGAGATGGGTTTTCTGGTGGAAGTTTGGGTTCCCACTGTATACCCAACTCATTTCTTACTTGTATAATAACATCTTTAAACTTTCTTATCTCATCTGCATGTACATCTCTTAGAGATACCATGGCATCTTCGTGTCCCATCTCTGCACACAGAGCTATAGTGAAGCAATTAGTACCGGCTCTTATCATTCTAAGACTCAAATTGGCATAGTGACAGTGTACACCCACAAAAATACATGCTTCTATTCTATTGTGCAAGATTGTGAGGTTTGGATGGTTTGGGTTTATTTCAGCTTCTGGGTCTATTTTTGGATACTTAGGTCTATAATCTGGCATGGGTATTATCTTGCAATTTGGAATTTCCATAGCTAATTCTAAGACAGCTTTTGCTTTTTCCATGGCTTGAGCATTCCACCCCCAGAGAACTAGTGGTCCAGGGAAGATAGTAGGGTTTTTTCTTGTAAGCATTGCTTTAGCTGCCTCTCTCATAGCTGTTTCTTCGTTCACTATTTCACCATATAGCAATGCTTTTCCAGATGGTGGAAGTGATACACCCTCGAAAGCTGCGGGTGTAGGTATGTAACCGGATGGCCCGGGTAACACTCTTGTCATACTAAACCTCCTGTTTTGGCTTTATATAAATATTATTAAACTCTTAAACAATGTCAACAAAAAAATATATGATTTATTTCATGAAGTTTTTCCTACGCAATAGTATTCAAAACCTAAAGATTCCATTTCTTGTATATCAAATACATTCCTACCGTCTATTACAATTGGAAGTTCAAGATTCTCCTTTATTTTTAATAAGTTAGCTTTTTTAAACTCATCCCATTCAGTAAGTATAAGAAGAGCCTGCGAGCCTCTTAAAGCTTCATAAGGATCATTGACGTATATTAAGTCCTTGCCTTGTGGAAACAATTTTTTAAAGTTTTCCATAGCTTTTGGATCATAAGCCTTTATGTATGCGCCTTCTTTTAGTAGTCTAGATATTATTTTTATAGACGGAGCTTCTCTGATATCGTCAGTGTTAGGTTTAAAAGCTAATCCCCACACAGCTAAAGTCTTCCCTTTAACACTCCATATAACGTTTTTAATCATGTCGATAAAATGATCTATGCGTCTTTCATTTATTTTTTCTACCTCTTTCACCAAAGAGAAATCAACGCCGTAATCTAATCCTATTCTATAGAATGCTTTCACATCTTTTGGAAAACAGCTTCCTCCCCAACCAATACCAGCATTTAAAAATTCTCTCCCTATCCTTTTGTCGTATCCCATCCCTTGGGCTACTACTCTTACATTAGCACCTGTTTTTTCACAAAGATCTGCAACCATGTTTATGAAGGAAATTTTCATTGCCAAAAAAGTGTTGGATGCATGTTTTATGATTTCTGCAGTAGCAGGATCTGTAAAGATGATGGGGCATTGAAAGTCCTTGTATAGCTCCAAGAATACTTCTTTGGCTCTATCGCTTTCTATACCTATTACTATTCTATCTGGCTCTAAAAAATCCTTTATAGCGCTTCCTTCCCTTAGAAATTCTGGATTTGATGCTACATCGAAGTCTATGTTGTTTTTTAAATACCTATTGACTGTTCTCTTTATAAGTTTATGGGTGTTCACCGGTACAGTGGATTTTTCTATGAGTAGCTTATAAGAATTCATGACTTTTGCTGTTTCTCTTGCGACCTCTTCTACTTGCGAAAGATCGGCAGAGCCGTCGGGATTTTGAGGTGTACCTACGCATATAAATATTACATCAGAGAAAGAGATACCTTCACTTAAATCCATTGTAAAACTTATTTTGCCCTTTTCTAAGTTATCTTTGAGGAGCTCTTCCAAACCTGGCTCATAAATGGGAGGTATACCTTTTCTCAACATATCTACTTTTTCTTCAATCTTTTCTACCACCATAACTTGGTTACCAAGATGGGCAAAGCATACGGCAGTAGTGATGCCTACATAGCCACCACCAACAACTGTAATTTTCATGTTCTCCTCCACTAAAGTTTTATTTAAACTAGATCCAAATCTAACCTTCCTCTATCTTCATCAACTTTTATTATCTTTACCCTTACCATGTCTCCAAGTCTATAAACTTTTCCCGTTGTTATCCCTACAATTCTATGAAAAGATTCGTCGTATACGTAGTCATCATCTTTTAAAAGCGTTATGTTTACCAGACCTTCAACAAGATACTCTTTTATCTCTACAAAAAACCCGTAAGGCATAACTCCAGTTATTATTCCTTCAAAATCTTCGCCTAAAAAAGACCTCATAAACCGAACTTTTAATAGATCTATTGCTTCTCTTTCTACTTCTTCTGCTAAGCGTTCTTGTTTAGAAAGATGTTGACCAGCCATGTCCAAGTAAGACAATACTCTATCGTATTTTATTTCTTCATCTTTTAAGGCTTTTTTCAGTAGTCTGTGAACTATTATGTCAGGATAGCGCCTTATTGGCGATGTGAAATGAGCATAATGCTGAGAAGCCAAGCCAAAATGTCCCAAATTGTGTGGAGAGTATACAGCTCTTTTCATAGCTCTCAATGTCAAAAACCTAACCAAATTTTCTTCTTCCCTTCCTTCAAAATCCTCTATTATCTTTTGAAAGAACCTAGGTTCTAAGGAAATATTCTTAACTTTGTATCCAAGTCCTGATAATATTTCTACGAGTTTTTCTACTCTTTCCATATCTGGTGGTTCATGCACTCTGTAAATGCAAGGGTATCCTTTGCTTTCTAAGTACATAGCAACCGTTTCATTGGCATGCACCATGAACTGCTCTATTATTTTATGAGCTATATGCCTTTCGTAAGGTTTTACAGCCACAGGTTCTCCATATTCATCAATTACCAACTCTGTTTCTGGCAAGTCGAAGTCTATACTTCCCATATCCCATCGTCTTTTGGATAGTATTCTATATAGATCTTCCATATGTCTTAGTGATTTTACGAGATGGGGATACTTTCTTTCTAATGCAGGATCGCCAACTATGAGATTTAAAGCTTCGTTATAAGTGAGTCTTGCTTTGCTCTTTATAACGCTTTCGTAGATTTTATAGTCTAAGAGATTACCTTTTTGGTCAAAAAACATTTCACATGTGAAGGTTAGCCTATCCTCTCCAGGTTTTAAACTACACAGATCTGCTGAAAGCTTTTCTGGTAGCATATGAATAGCTCTGTCTGGAAGGTAGAAAGTAAAACCTCTTTTAAAGGCTTCTTGGTCTATTTTGCTCCCTTCTTTTACAAAATAAGAGACATCAGCTATGTGAACCCAAAGTCTATAGCTACCATCACTAAGTTTTTCAATAGCCACTGCATCATCAAAGTCTCTCGCTTTTTCTGGATCTATGGTAAAACATAGTTGATGTCTAAGGTCTTGTCTTCTTTTTGCTTCTTCCTCTATGTCAAGCTTTATGTATTCTAATTCTTTAAGTGCATCCTTTGGATACTCGGTAGGTAGATTGTATTTGTAAATCAAAGCATCTATGATCATCAACTTTTCTTTAGGATGTCCCAACACCTTCTTAACAGATCCATGAGCGGGGGATTTTTTGGTAGGGTACTTTTCTATCTGTATAACTACCAAAGTACCATTTTTTAGAGTTTCACACACTGATGGATCTAAAACTATCTTTTGATGTGAATTTTCATCTATGGGAATGCCGTAACACTTTTTATTTTTTTGCACCTTACAAACAACTTCCTTTTTTGCCCGCTCTAAAACTTTCAATATTCTTACTTCTTTTTTGCCTTTGTACTCTACAATCTTTGCCTCTACTTTATCATTAGAAAATAATCTTAGCATTTCAAAAGGTGGTATATATATATCCTTTTCATTCTCACCTATGTGTAAGAAGCCAAAGCCTGCAGGGTAAGCTAAAACTGAACCTACAACGGTTTCCTCTTTTTCCAGTGTGTACTTTCCTCTTTCTATTCTAAGAATTCCTTCTTTTTTGAGCTTTTTTAGAGTTTTTTTTAGTTGTTTCCTTTCAGATTTGTCAATATTAAGCCTTTTGCATATTTGATTAAAACCAAGACCTGACTTGCTTTTTTTTAAAAGATGAATAATCCTTGACTCTGTATTTTCTATTGGTATTTCCTCAATATTTTCTTTCATAAATCTTATTATAATTTTTTTGATATATGAACAAAAACCTAGCGAAGCGTTTAGTATTTTTGCTAGCTTTGCTAATATTAGTTATATCCTTTGGAACTTTTGGCTACATTACTATCGAAGGTATGAAATTCTTAGATGCTCTTTATATGACCGTAATTACATTGGCGACAGTCGGATATAAGGAAGTAAAAGACTTAGATCAAGAAGGTAAGATTTTTACAATTTTCCTTATATTTGCTGGTTTTGGTGTATTTACATACTCCATAACGGAAGGAATAAGAATTATAATTGAGGGAGAGATTAAAGAGCTATTCAGAGAGAGGAAAATGAAGAAAAAAATTGAGCAATTAAGGGATCATTATATTATATGCGGTTTTGGTAGAATGGGAAGTATTATTTTTAAGGAACTGAAATCAAACAACATTCCTACTGTTATTATAGAAAAGGACAAAAGCGTTATTCCAGAGGACGAAGATATTTATTACATAATAGGAGACGCCACAAAAGATGAAATGCTCAAGTTGGCTGGTATAGAAAAGGCAAAGGGTTTAATATCCGTTTTATCTTCAGAAGCTGAAAATCTATATGTTGTACTAACAGCTCGTGATTTAAATCCAAACTTATTTATAGTCTCAAGAGCCATAGATAAAGCCAATGAGAGAAAACTAAAAAGAGCGGGAGCAGATCGCGTTGTGTCACCATACCTTATCGGTGGATTAAGAATAGCCCATCTTATTTTGAGACCTACGGTTGTTGAATTCCTTGAGTTTGCTACGCATTCAGAATACTCAGATATCCAGATGGAAGAAGTTAGAGTATATGCAATGTCAGACTTAGTGAATAAAACTATAGCTCAGAGCGGTATTAAGGGAGTGATTGTTATGGGAATAAAAAGGTCAGATGGTAAAATAAAATTCAATCCTAAACCTGATACCGTTATTAAAGAGGGTGACATCCTAATAGTTATAGGGGAACAAGATAAGATCTCAGAATTAGAGAAATTAGCGAAGGGGTAGTTATTAAGAGTAATTTGTGTAAGATGTCCTCAAGCTTTTTTAAACGAAAAGGTAACATGCCTTTAATAAAATCGGTAATATATACTGAAATTTACAGAGTCTGTTAAGCAACAAAGTAGTAAACCACAGAGGTAACAACCGTATTGATTATAGCTATAGGTAGCATAATTTTCCAGGCTATTTCTGTTATGTCCTTTGCTTGAAATCTTGGGAGTGTCCAATGCAACCAGAGAACAAAGAAAACTAAGGCAAACATCTTAAAAACAAACCAAAAGTATGGAGACAAAGGACCAAGTATGTTGGGACCAGACCAACCACCAAAGAATAGAACCACAGCTATTGCAGAAAGAGCCATTACGTTTAGATACCACTCAGCAAGGGGGAAGACGCCGAAGCGCATTCCACCATACTCTACGTTGTATCCGGTTACAAGCTCCGCTTCTGCTTCTTGGATATCAAAGGGAACTCTTCCTGACTCAGCTAACATACAGAAAAGAAAAAGTATGAAAGCTACGGGTTGAAGAACTATGTTCCATACTCCTCTTTGTATTTGCGCTTCTACTATGCCTGTGGTGCTCATGGTTCCAGAAAGAAGAATCACGCCAAGCACAGAAAAACCAAGTACTACTTCATAGGCTATAATGACAGCTGCTTTTCTCAAGGAACCTATAAAAGCGTATTTGGAGTTGGATGCCCAGCCTGAAAATATAGTCCCATAAACAGCTAGAGATCCCATAGCAAACACAAAAAGCAAGGCTATGTTTACATCTGCAATAATAGGTTTTATTTCTTTTCCAAAGATCTCAAAAGAAGGACCGAAGGGAATCACTGCAAATAGTAGTATCGCTGGTGTAAGTGCCAAGATTACAGCCAGGTAATATACTACCTTATCTGCGTTGTTTGGAATTACAGATTCTTTTGTGAGGAGTTTTACACCATCTGCTAAAGGTTGCAATAAACCAAAAGGTCCAACCAATTTTGGACCCATTCTTGCTTGTATGTGACCTGCTAACTTTCTTTCAAACCATGTAAGATAGGCACCTAAACCTAAGAAGACACCTAAAGTGATAACCACTTTTACGATAGTGATGAAGATATCCAAAAGCATCTATCCCTCCTATCTGTCCGTTTCTCCAACTACAGGATCTAAACTTCCAAGCAAAGCTATTGCATCTGCTATGGTTCTACCTTCTATGAGTTTAGGAAATATGGAAAGGTTGTAGAGGGCTCCAGATCTGATACGTAATCTGTGAGGTCTTGAACCACCTGTTGAGTATATATAAAAACCCAATTCACCTCTTGGGTTCTCACCACTTGCATACACTTCACCAGGTGGAGCGCTTTCTCCATGTACCACGATGCGAAAGTTTTTAACCATATCTTCAAGATCATTGAATACGTCTTCTTTTGGAGCCATAACAGCTGGGTGCTGTTTATTTATGTAAGGTGCCGATTTGGGCAATTTTTCTAATTTGGCAACACACTGCTCTATTATCCTAATGCTTTGCACCATCTCTTCCATTCTTACTAGGTATCTATCGTAGACGTCACCTACTTCGCCTACCGGAATATCAAAATCTACCTCATCATAAGCTGCGTAAGGTTCTACCTTTCTTATATCGTAGGGAACACCAGATGCACGGGCTACTGGACCTGTAAGTCCATAATTGAAGACATCCTCTCTGGAAATTATTCCAACTTCCTTGGTCCTTCTTAACCATATTCTATTTCTTGTGAGAAGTTGGTGGTACTCCTTTAATCTGTTTGGAAAGTCCTGAACAAAAGCCTTTACTACGTCCAAGGTACCTTCAGCTAAATCGTAATGCAGCCCGCCTATACGTAAGAAAGCTGTAGTAAGCCTAAAACCTGCATTTCCTTCTATTATGTCCATTATCTTTTCTCTTTCTCTAAAAGCGTACAAGAATACGGTCAAAGCCCCTAAATCCAGTGCACCTGTACCAAGCCAAAGTAAGTGAGAGTTTATCCTTTGTAGTTCTGCAAACATGGTTCTTATGTATCTAGCTTTTTCTGGTACATCTACGTCCAGAAGCTTCTCTACAGCTGTAACGTAAGCTAATTCGTTGCATATGGCGGATATATAATCCATTCTATCTGTGTATGGTAAAAACTGGAAGTAGTAAACATTTTCGGCGATCTTTTCCATTCCTCTATGAAGTTGTCCAAGAATTACATCACTTTGAACTACTTTCTCCCCATCCAAGTCAAAAAGAAACCAAATGGTACCATGAGTTCCAGGATGCAATGGACCCCAGTTGAGAACAAGCTGCGCTTTTTTCTTAAGCCTCGATTTTTCCGTCCTTTCTATGTCTTCCAAGGTAGCTACTTTTGTATGGAGTATTTCGTAGTCATGGCTTGGTGGTGTAGTTCTTCCCGACATTACCTCTGTCAGAGATGGCAATTCTACTTCTGGAAAGCCACCTAAAGGAAAGTCTTTCCTCAATGGATGGTAAGGGTAACCTTCCCACATGAACATTCTTCTTAGATTTTCATGCCCTTCGTAGTCCACACCAAACATATCGTAGCTTTCTCTTTCTGCCCATTTACTGCATTCCCAAAGCTTTATCAAGCTAGGAAGTTTGTTGTCTTTTGCCCAAGATTTAATTATGACTCTTTCGTTTGTATCTGGATTGTAAAGTATGTATACAGCTTGAAACCTGTCCTTTGATTGAGGAAAATCTATACACGTATGGTCTATAAAATGTTTGAAACCTTCTTTTGTCTTCAGATATTCCAGAAAGGAAATGATTTCAGAATTGGGAACTTCAAAGCTTACACTTTTGGGAGTTTCGTTTACCTTTGCTTGCCTAAAAACGCTCAGAACCCTCTCTATACTTGCTTTGTTTATCCAAGGCATAATATACCTCTTACACGGTTATTTCTTGCGGGATCAAGCCTTGTTTTCTTATCTCTCTGTTGAATTCTTCAAAAGCTTTGTCGTATTTACGAACTCCTTGCTCTTTTATCTTCTTTTGAAGTTGAAGTATGCCATATATCAAACCTTGCGGATGTGGAGGACAACCTGGAATGTAAACATCTACTGGAATTATTCTATCCATGCCTTGTAATGTTGCGTAAGTTGGGAATGGACCACCTGCGGATGCGCAACCACCCATGGTTATACACCATTTGGGATCTGGCATTTGTTCCCATATGAGTTTTAACATAGGAGCAACCTTGTTTACAACTGTACCTGCTACAATTAAGACATCTGCCTGTCTTGGAGAAGCTCTAAATATAACACCTAATCTATCTAAATCAAAACGAGAAGCTGCAGCGTGCATCATTTCTATAGCACAACAAGCAAGTCCTATGGTAACTGGCCACAAAGCGTTTCTCCTTCCCCATCTCAAAAGTTCATCTACAGTAGTAGTAACGAAACCATTAGAATTTATAGCAGCCATAGGTAAAACCTCCGATTAATAGTATACATTACTAAATATCAAAAATATCTGATATAAGTCAAGTTTGCCACTTGAGAGCTCCTTTTTTCCATGCATATGCAAAACCTAGGAAAAGTATAACTATAAAAGCTATAGCTTCGATCAGTCCATAAATACCAATATCCTTGAACACTACAGCCCATGGAAAGAGGTAAGCCACCTCAATATCAAAAAGTATCAAAAGGAGCCCAAGTAGGTAGTATCCCTGCTTGAAGGTGGATCTGGCTTCAGGATCGTATACAGGGACACCGCATTCATAAGGGTATCCCTCCATTTTCTCTCTCGTTTTTGGACCAAGTATATCGTTTAAAATAGAAAAGGCACCTGCTACTACAAGAGCTACCGCAAATAAAATTAAAATACCTACGTATTCCATAAAGCCCTCCTATGCTACTGTATGTTCCTCCTGAATAAACTCTTTCCATATACTTGGCATTTTTTCTAGCTCCTGCTTAGCTATCTTTGTAACTTCCTCTTGAATGCCTTTTATGTCTTTTGTAGTTCTTACTTTCACATCACACACTTGAGGCTCATTGATTGGTTTTCCTATTTGTGATACTAGGTAACAATAGGCTTCTTCGATTTCTTGAATTTCCTCAACTACCCTCTTTGATATTATGTTTGCCACTGTGTTATAAATCTTACCTATGTGCGAGACTGGGTTCTTTCCTGCTGCAGCCTCTAAGCTCATAGGTCTGTAAGGTGTTATAAGTCCATTTACTCTATTTCCTCTACCTACTTGACCATCGTCACCTTGTTCTGCAGATGTTCCAGTAACTGTAATGTAAACTTCTCCGTGCTTACTGTCGGCTGTATTTACGTTTATTTCTACATCCCTGCCAATTAAGTTCTGTATATGTTCCTTAACTTTTTGGGTAATTAATTCCTTTTTTCCAAAGTAGTCCTCTCTATCATTTACGTATTTATCCACAAACGCTAAAGCGATAGTTAACCTTATCTTGTCTTTGATTCTAACTCCCATAACCTTTATATCTTCCCCTATCTCTGGGTGTAAGTTTTTCATCTGAGGAGAGTTTAAAAATCTTTCCGCTTCGTATACAGCTTTTTCTAAACTATCGAAAGGATAAAAACCAACACCAAAAGAGGTGTCATTAGCTAAAGGAACTTCACCATGTTTTTGAAATCTTTTGAAAAGATCTACAAGGTCCTTACTTCCTGGTCTAACATTTACATTTAATTTGATATGCTTTTCAAAGTCCAAGTTTCTTAAATTTTTGCTTACCCATTCCCTAACAGTTTTTTCAGCAATTTTCCAAGGGTTTATTTGGTCTGAATCATCACCTAATATAGCTCTACCTACCAAATGTATTTCTATGGGTTCTTTTATGTATCCTCCACCGAATTTAGGTTCTGCTACACCGCCTACCAACAAAGCTTTATCTACGTTGTGATGCATAATTGCCCCAAACTTTTCTATGTACCATTTAGATAGATTGACAGATAGTTTTTCTGAAAGTAAATCACATATAGTATCTGGGTGTCCTATTCCCTTTCTTTCTACAATTTCCACATCTTGCTTGTAGACAGGTTCAAAAGTCATAGATGTGACAGCTATGTTTGTCAATTTATTACCTCCATTCAGAAAGTTTGTAAATGAAAAAATTATATTAGATTTTGGATTTTGTGTTTGGTAATTTATATGGAGCGGAGGGGATTTGAACCCCCGACCTCCTACACGCCAAGCAGGCGCTCTCCCGCTGAGCTACCGCCCCTTAGTGTAGTAATATTATAATATAAAATCAAAGGAGGGCAAACATGGGTAAAGAACTTAAGTTCAACATGAACGGTGTAGAAGTTTCTGGATACTTTGCGGAACCAGAAACTTTAACTAAAGGACCTGTGGTTATTGTCATTCATGAGTGGTGGGGGCTTGTGCCACACATAAAGGATGTTTGTGATAGATACGCTAGCGAAGGTTTTTTTGCCTTTGGAATAGACCTATACAAAGGGAAGACAGCAGACAATCCCAACGATGCAGCATCTCTGATGCAAGATCTTTTCCAAAATAGATTAAACGAAGCAAAAGCTATGATAAAAGCTACTGTGGACTACTTCAAAGCAAACGACATAGGATTTAACCCTAGAGTTCAAGATTACAGAATAGGTTTGACAGGATTTTGTTGTGGTGGAACCTGTACTTGGTATTTTGGAGCAGAGTATAATCAGGACTTTCACGCTTTAGCTCCTTACTATGGACTGTATAAGATTGTTCCGATTAGTTTTTCGAAGATAAAAGCGCCTGTTTTGGCTATACATGCTGGTAAGGATAGCTTCATCCCACTTTCTGAAGTGATGGAAGCTATTGAAGAATGCAATAAAAATAATGTAGATGCCCAATTTCTCATATACGCAGGTGTAGATCATGCCTTCTTCAACGATACAAGACCTGAAGTTTACAACGAAAATTATGCAAGCGATGTATGGAATAAAACTATTGAGTTCTTTAAGAATCATTTATTATGAAGTTCAAAGATTATCTAATATTAGGAGCGATTTCTATATTAGCGTCGCTCGCCCTTTCAATTGTTGCTCTAAACGAAGGTGAACGTATAGGTGTAATATGGATACTTATAGCTAGTTTATGCATTTACATTATCGGTTACAGATACTATAGCTACTTTATAGCTTACAAGGTTTTTAAAGTAAACGATGAAAATCCAACACCTGCACACAAATACAAAAATAACCTGGACTTTGTACCGACTAACAAATGGGTTCTTTTTGGGCATCACTTCGCCTCCATATCCGGTGCTGGACCGCTGGTAGGACCAGTTTTGGCAGCACAGATGGGCTATCTTCCTGGGCTTCTTTGGATATTGATAGGTGTAGTATTGGCTGGTGCCGTCCAAGATATGGTAATACTAGCTATATCTATGAGAAAAGGGGGGAAGAGTCTTGGGGAGATAGCAAAGGAGGAGCTCGGTAAATTTGGAGGGGTAGTAGTTCTGTTGGTAATTTATTCCATCCTTATGATACTTCTTGCTGTTTTGGCTTTGGTTGTTGTGAAAGCTTTGGCTCAAAGCCCATGGGCAACCTTCTCCGTATTTATGACAATTCCCATAGCTATGCTTATGGGCATTTACATGTGGCACATAAGACCCGGTGCTGTTCTTCACTCTTTCATATTTGGAAGCGTAGCTTTACTGATAACCTTATATTTAGGTAGGGAAGTAGCAAACCATCCTACCTTTGGTCCCCTTTTTACCTTAAGCGAAACTCAACTCGCTGTCTTCTTAATTGTTTACGGATTTTTTGCATCCGTTTTGCCCGTGTGGCTACTTTTGGCTCCCAGAGATTACCTTAGCACCTTCCTAAAGCTTGGTACCGTAATTCTTATAGCCGTAGCTGTAGCGATTGCTAATCCAGAAATAAAAATGCCACCCCTTACTCAATTTGCCTTTAGCGGAATGGGACCAGTTTGGAAAGGTGACCTTTTCCCCTTTTTATTTATCACCATAGCTTGTGGAGCTGTGTCTGGTTTTCATGCTCTTATCTCTTCTGGCACAACTCCAAAGCTTATAGATAAAGAAAGTCACATAAGGTTTGTGGGATATGGTGGGATGTTAGGTGAATCCTTTGTAGCTGTTATTGCTTTAATTGCAGCCATTTCTATGGAACCAGGTCTCTACTTTGCGATAAACAGTCCAGCTAGCGAGATAGGTAAAACGGCAATAGAAGCTGCACAAAAGATAACCTCTTGGGGATTCCCTATTAGTGCAGAATACATACAGAACATAAGCCAACTCATAGAAGAGAAAACCATACTTTCCAGAACAGGTGGTGCTGCATCTTTGGCGATTGGCATAGCTCTTATATTAGCACAAGTTACGGGAACAGCGTTGATCGCTTTCTGGTATCACTTTGCCATTCTTTTTGAAGCTGTGTTTATACTCACCACAATAGACACAGGTACACGTGTGGGAAGGTATATATTACAAGACCTTTTGGGTTACTTTTCCAAGAGTCTTTCCAACTATGCCGACATTAAATTAAATATCGCCACAAGTTTGATTGTAGTGCTTAGCTGGGGATACTTTTTATACGCAGGTGTAGTGGATCCTTATGGAGGTATAAAAACCCTTTGGCCTCTTTTTGGTATTTCTAACCAACTGCTTGCTACTTCGGCATTAGTAATAGCCACAGTCTACTTAATAAGAAAAGGCAAAAAATACGCCTTTGTAACTGGATTGCCAGCGACTTTTCTTTCGATAAACACAATAACAGCGGCTTTGGAAAAAGTTTTTCATCCTGACAAAGCTATAGGTTTTCTCTCCCATGCGGAATGGTTAAAAGATAGGCTAATTACAGGGAGCCTACCAGAAGCTATAAAAACTCCAGAAATAGCTCAAAAGGTTATATTAGGTAATTATATAAATGCAACTTTAGCATTAATTTATGTTTCATTGGTTGTACTTGTTATTTTAATAGGCGTTTATAGGAGTGTAAAACATGAAAAAGATTCTAATATTTCTTGAGGATCTGGTAGAAGATGTAGAGTTTATTTATCCATATCTAAGGTTCAAAGAAGAGGGCTATCAGGTTATATCCTGTGCTTCTGAAATGAGAGAGTATAAGGGCAAAAAAGGTATAACCTTTAAACCCGATGCTATGCTAAAAGATATTGAAAAGCAAGAATTTGATTGTGTATTTATACCAGGTGGTTATGCACCAGACAGACTCAGAAGAGATCCCATGGTTCTAAACATTGTAAAGAAACATTTTGAAAAAGGAAAACTTGTGTGTGCTGTATGCCATGGTCCATGGGTTTTAATTTCGGCAAAGATTTTAAAGGATAAAAAAGTAACAGCTTTCTATGCTATAAAAGATGATGTTCAGAATGCTGGTGCCATTTACACTGGCAACCCTGTGGAGGTGGATGAGAACATAATTACCGCTACAGACCCTAACTCTATGCTCGATATGATGAAGGAGATCTTAAAGAGGCTAATCCAAAAGTAAAGAAAAATATTAATTGATTGGCAAATAATAGCTTTTGTATTATAATTATATAATCATCAGAACGCGGGGTGGAGCAGCTTGGTAGCTCGTCGGGCTCATAACCCGAAGGTCGCGGGTTCAAATCCCGCCCCCGCAACCAATTCACAAAAGCTTATAATTAAATCTATGGGGAAAATTGGAGTTCTTTTAGCAGACGGATTTGAAGAAATAGAGGCTGTAGCCGTAATAGATATACTTAGAAGGGCTAATCTAGATGTTCTAATTGTAGGTCTTTCAAAAGAACCTGTGAGTAGTGCAAGAAATGTAAAGATCGTTCCCGATGTCTCTATAGATCACGTAGATCCCAATACTTTAGATTTGGTCGTTTTGCCTGGTGGATTAGGTGGTGTGGAAAACCTAAAAAAAGACCCTCGAGTAGAAAGATTAATAAAAACAGTAGCAGAAAAGGGTAAATTCATAGGTGCTATATGTGCAGCACCTACGGCTCTAGCTAAGTTTGGTATCTTGGAAGGCAAAAAAGCAACTGTTTACCCTTCGCTCAAAGATGATATAAGGAACGCAGTTTATGTAGATAATCGCGTAGTGGAAGACAGTAATATAGTAACCAGTCAAGGACCGGGAACAGCTTTTGACTTTGGTCTTAAATTGGTTGAGAAGCTCGTTGGGAGGGAAAAAGCTAAGGAAGTAGCGGAAAAAATGCTTATCCATTACTAAAATGCTTCAAATTAGGGTAAAACCTGGAGTTGAAGAAAAAATAAGCAATTTTTTTCAGTGGATATACAAATCTGAAATAGCTAGCTACAGTAGAAAGCCAAAGAAAGGAGAACACGTAGTAGTAAGAGATAACGGTGGGCATTTCTTAGGCTACGGTTATATAAACCCAGAATCGAATATATCCGTAAGAATGTTATCCTTTGATAAAGGGGAAAAGTTAAGTCGGGAACTTATCCGAAAAAGAATTTATCAAGCTTTTGACTACAGGAAAAAGCTTTATATACCAAGCAACGCTTATAGACTAATTCACTCAGAAGGTGACTTGTTACCTGGTCTCATAGTTGATGTATACGATAGATACGTGGTAGTTGAATTTACAACGTATGGTATGTATCTGATTAGAGATTGGGTGTTTGATGCTCTTATAGAAGTATTAAAACCTCTAGGTATTTATCAAAAATGTAATGAATACGTGCAAAAATTGGAGGGATTTGATTGTACAGAAGTTTGTGTTTATGGATACGTATCAAAGGAGGTTATAATATACGAACACGATTTGAAGTTCTTTGTAAACATACAAGAAGGGCAAAAAACAGGATTCTACCTTGATCAAAGAAAAGCAAGGCAAATTATAAGAAGCTTTGTTAATCACGGTGATAGGTGTTTGGATGTATTTTGCCACACAGGGGGATTTGCTTTGAGCATGAGAAAAAAAGGCGCAGAAGATGTCATAGCAGTAGATGCGTCTAGCTCAGCTCTTGATATTGCAAAAAAAAATGAAGATTTAAATGGTATATCAGGTATCAAATGGGTAAATGAAGATGCCTTTGATTTCCTGAAAAAGATGCAAAGGGAAGGGGAAAAATTTGACGTTGTGGTTATAGATCCACCATCCTTTGCAAAAAATAAATCCGCTGTAGAATCAGCAATGAGAGGTTATAAAGATTTATGTTTAAGAGGATTGCATGTTACAAAGCCAGGAGGTTACATGGTTATATTCTCGTGTTCTTTCCATATAACATTAGAACACCTTATAAGAGCTGTCACTTCTGCAGCGAAGGATGCTAAAAAACAAGTAAGGATTGTTGGAGTGAGTTTTCAAGACTTAGATCATCCATGGGTTTTACAAATGCCAAATACCCTATATCTTAAAGGGCTTTACTTAGAGGTAATTTCATGAATATGTGGCAAGCAGTTGTGTTAGGTATAGTAGAAGGTCTTACAGAGTTTTTACCCGTTTCATCTACAGGACACCTTATACTTACAGCTCATCTTTTGGGTGTTCCTCATGATAGTTTTACCAAGAGCTTCGAAATATCCATACAGTTTGGATCCATATTAGCTGTGGTTTTTCTTTACTGGAATAAGTTTTTAAAGGATATGGACACATGGAAAAGAATAATAGCAGCTTTTATACCTACAGGTGTAATTGGTTTTTTACTCTATAAAGTTATTAAGAATTACCTAATAGGAAACGACAAAGTTGTAGTTGCTACTTTGACGATAGGGGGAGTAGTACTACTGTTTGTTGACAGATTTTGTACGAAATATTGCTATATAGGGGATATAAGAAATTTAGGTGTTAGAAAAGCTTTTATAGTTGGTATTTTTCAGTCTTTGGCTATGGTTCCTGGTATTTCAAGATCCGCTGCTACCATAATTGGTGGTATGCTAGTGGGTCTAAAGAAGGAAAAAGCGGCTGAATTTTCTTTTCTGCTTGCGGTACCTACCATGCTAATAGCTACAATTTATGATATTTCTAAGTCCTATGAAGCTTTTACACTGGTAAATTGGCAGATCTTAGCTTCTGGTTTTCTTGTTGCTTTTATAACAGCTCTACTGACAGTTCGATTTTTTTTATACTTTGTAACTAAGTTTTCTTTTCTACCCTTTGGTATTTATAGAATAGTTATAGGTATCTTATACGCCTACTTCATGCTATAAAAGCTTATATGGTGAATTATAAGATTGGAGCATTACAAAAATTCATGGAATTTTCGGGTGAAGTCTCAATGCATCTTAAAAGACATTCTTTAGACTTATATAAAATCTTGTATAAAACTTCTTCCTCTTCTTTTAAAAAAGGTGATAGTACGTACTCAACAACTTTACTTTTATCTTTAGGTCTTCCTATCCCCACCCTAAGCCTATAAAATTTGTCGGTTTTTATCTCTTTTACGATGGATTCTATTCCATGGTGACCCCCGCTACTACCGTTGAATTTAAGCTTAACTCTTCCTAACGGAATGTCCAAGTCATCATGTATTACTATCATTTCTTCTGGTGCTATGTTGTAAGTTTCTATCAAATTTAATACGGCCAATCCAGAGTTATTCATATAAGTGTAAGGCTTGGCTATCAGTACCTCTTTATCTAAAGTGTTGAATTTATACAAGTGGGACAAGCACTCCTCAGAATAATCCCTTAACTTTAGATACCTAAGGAGTGCATCTAAAACCATAAAACCTATGTTGTGCCTCGTGCTTTCGTACTTTTTACCTGGATTACCAAGGCCTACTATTAATCTTATCATTAAGCTGAAGTTTCTTCAGTTGGAGTGCTTTCAGCTTCTGGTTCTGATACTACCGCTATAACTTCTTCTGGGGAGTCCATTATTACGCATCCTTCAGGAGGTGCTACATCTCTCACGTGTAACACACTTCCTAACCCTAGAGAATTTACGTTTACTACTATCTTATCTGGGATATTTTCTACTGAGGCCTTTACAGTAAGAGTATGCAGAAGAATCTCAAAAGTACCTCCTAAAGAAACACCTTCTGGAGTTCCTACAAATTCTATAGGAACTTCTATCTCTATGCTTTTCACCTGAGATATATCGTAAAGGTCCACATGTATTGGATTATCCCCAAGCCAACCCGTCTCTATATCTTTTACTAAGCATATTCTCTTTTGACCGTCTATATCCACTTCTAAGAGAAATGTCTCTCCATGTGGAAGAGCTAGTAGATCTTTAAGTGACATAAAGGCATGCGTGTTTTCTACTCCTTTACCGTAAATCTCAACAGGAACGTAACCTTGCTTACGCGCCTGCTTTAGCTGGCTTTTCTTTCCTAACGTCCTTTTTGTAAGGCTAACAGCTATCCTTCTCATATTTCAAAACCCACCTTTTGTCTAAACTACCCATACGTAGTTTAGGTTGGGGTATTTTTATACCGCCTCTTAGATTGCCCCTGTCCCCAACTGGCGGTTTTGGGGCAACTTTTACGTTTATATAAATAAAGAGCTTACTGAATAACCTTCGTGTATTCTCCTAATAGCCTCTCCTATCAAAGGAGCTACGGATAGAACCTTGAGTTTGTTCAAGTTTGCACCTTTGTTACCTAACGGTATAGTATTTGTTATTATAACCTCGCTAATAGCGGAATTTTTTAACCTATCTATTGCGTGACCTGATAACAATCCGTGTGTTGCTGCTATTATAACTTCTTTAGCACCTTTGGACATAAGAAGGTTTGATGCAGCAACAACCGTACCCGCTGTGTCTATTATATCATCTACAATGATAACCTTTTTACCCTCTACATCACCTATAATGTCAAATACTTCCGCAACATTAGGTTCAGGTCTTCTCTTATATATTATCGCTATACTACAGCCAATCTTGTTTGCCAAAAGTCTAGCTCTTTCTACACCGCCTGCATCAGGAGAAACTATTACTGTGTTTTCATCTACTTTATCTTTAATGTAATCGTAAATAACATTCAAAGCTAGTAAGTTATCTACAGGTATACTAAAGAAACCTTGTATTTGTGGAGAGTGTAACTCTATTACCACAACTCTCTGGGCGCCAGCTGTAGTTATTAGATCGGCTAACAGTCTAGCACTTATAGGCACACGAGGTTTATCCTTTCTGTCTTGTCTGGCATAAGCATAGTACGGTATAACAGCAGTAATTCTTCCTGCTGAAGCTCTTTTAAGAGCATCTAAAATGAGCAACAGTTCCATTATATTTTCGTTTACAGGAGGCGACAGAGATTGTATTAAATATACATCTTCCCCTCTCATAGACTCATTTATCTGAACCCTCACTTCACCATCGCTAAATCTACCTACGAGTATATCCGAAAGAGGTATACCTAAGTACGTCGCTACGTCCTTAGCGAGCTGTGGATTACTGCTACCTGTTAGGATTTTAATAGATCCTATCATTTTACTCTCCTAAATAAGTTTGGCTGGGGTGCCTGGACTCGAACCAGGAACCCTCGGATCCAAAATCCGATGCTCTGCCAGTTGAGCTACACCCCATGCCAACTCTTCACTTTATACAATAGCCAACTACGTAACTTCGCAGCCCTTTCTACTTCTTCTGAAACCTCACCTATAACATACACACAGGATCCAGACCCGCTAACTAACGGCCTGTAACCCATATCACTTAAAAACCTAACTACTTCTCCTACTTGAGGAAACATTCTCGCACTTATATCGCCCAGTTTATTTTCCAAAACTTCAAATTCGTGCCTATATATACAATTTATTATTTTATCAATATCTATATTCTTTGTCAATTCTTCCTCGCTCACCATAGAATAAACTTTCTTGCTCGAAGCTGAAAAGGATGGACATACTATAGTGAATTCCAAATTTATGTGTTCTATAGGTCTAATAACATCCCCTTTATTGGTACCAATAGCCGTGCCTCCATATAAAAAGAACGGAGCATCCGAAGATACGCTCTTGGCTATATCCACAAGATCTTCAAAAGGTAAAGGATTACCCAACAAGTTGTTTACGGCTTTTAGGACAGTAGCGACATTGGAAGATCCACCACCTAATCCTCCGCCTACCGGGATTTTCTTATTTATGTATACGCTAAAATGTACATCTTCTCCTAATTTCCCTTCTAAAAGGTTCAAGGCTTTATATACCAGATTCTCTTCTTGAGGTATTAGGTTACTCGTTTCTACCTTTTTGGGACCCTCCTTTATAGTTATCTCGTCGCAAAGGTTTACGGTATGAAACACAGTGAATATTTCGTGATATCCATCAGGTCTTTTGCCCAGAAGCCACAACCCTAGGTTAAGTTTTGCTGGTGATAGAAGTATCATATTTTTAAAATTTAATTTCTATATTAGCTAAAGAGGTCTCTCCACAAACCTCTCGCCCATTCATCGTATCTTTTTGCTGTAGTTTCTTTCCTTATATTATCCTCTATATGCTTTGGGATAAATCTCTTGTTACTTACGTCGTATGTAAAACTAGTTTCTGCCATTATAGCTTCTTTGTCACTCACCATTGCATAGCATATCATCTGCATATATTCCCTGTCTAAAGGTTTGCCTGTTATTCTTGAATTTATTATTTTTGCTAAAACTTTACCTTGAGAATGGGCTGCATAGCCGCTTTTCGGTAAGTAAGTTTGAGATGCATCACCTATCACAAATACATTTTCTATGTTTGTTTCAAAAGTTAAAGGATTAACATAAGCCCACTTTTGCTCCTTCTTTAATAGACCAATCTTGTTCAAAAGATTGCTAGCTTTCATAGGAGGGATCACATTTGCTATGCTATACTTAAAATCCCCATGAGTAGTTTTTATGATCTTTTTATGTATGTCTATTTCTCTAACACGTGCAGAGGTTATGTACGTAGCTACGTCCTTATAAAGGTCGTAGTAGGCTGATAGGAAACCTTGAGAATTTATGATAGGCTTTTCATTGGCATCTATAAAGTAAATATGAGCCTTAAGGTTTAGCCGTTTTATCATACTTGCTATAAGAGCGGCTCTTTCGTATGGAGCCGGTGGACATCTGTATGGAGGTTCAGGCACAGTAATTACTATTTCTCCTTCCTCAAATTCTTCCAATAACCTTTTCAAGTGTATGTGTTCGGATCCAGGCTTAAAGGCAGGTGGATTATGAATTATAGACTCTTTGTAATCTGGTCTGTTATCTATATCGTAGTCTATACCAGGCGAAAGTATTAAAAAGTCATATTTGAAGGTACCGTTTACGGTTCTTACCAATCTCTTATGAAGGTCTATGTCTAAAACCTTTTCGTTAACAAAATTTATACCGTGATTTACACTTAATGTGTTATAAGAGAAACAAAGGGATGTAAGCTCCATCAAACCTGCTAAGAAGTGGTTAGACATGGGACAGGACATGAAAAAGGGTTTCTCTTCAATCAATGTTACAGATAAGTTCTTGTTCTCCTTTTTTATGTATTTAGCTACTGTTAAACCTCCATAGCCACCACCAACAATTACTATCTTGGCTTTAGAAATACCCTTGCTTGTCACTACTGGTGATGCAAAGGATGTTGTTCCAAAGAGAACACCTGCTGAAAGACCACCTAATATAAACTCCCTTCTGTTAACACCTGATTGGGTTTTTAACATAGCTATCCACCTCCATGACTACACATTTATCCACTAAAGTTTTAGCTTTTGCTGTAGATCCGTATTCTTTCCTTAGTTCTTGTTTATATAGGTCGAAAAATTTATCAAATTGGTCCACACCAATAACTCCTGTAGCGTAAAGGTTATTCCCTTCCTGAGTTATAAGGACTGCCGCTAGGGGATACTCAGCAGGTCCATCTACTGGTTTGGCACCTTGTGTAGGGTCGTATATGGCTAAGTGAGCACAGCATTGAATCACACCGGCTTTTTTCGTAGTTTCTGAAGGTTTCTCCTGAGGATAGTAATTTATAAAGGCATAGTCCTTTGTTGGATAGCTCCATTGGTGAGCACATATAGCAGAGTAAGCAACTATACTTCTACTTTTACCTACTCCACCTGTCCATGTGTAGGATCTACCATCCTTTAACTTTATTTCCGTAGCTTTTACTTCTTTGTTTAAATTTATTAAGAAACACGGTGTAGATGCATAAGGATAAAAGAAAATGTAGCTTTTTTCTGGCGTTATGTCACTTTCAAGAAGAGGCGTTCCGTCACTTTTTACTAACAAGGCTTTACTGTAGCTTTTTAGGAGGTTGCCTTGAGAAGCCAGAGATCTTTGAAACACAGCTGGATCTAATGTGGCTACCAAACCCACTGTTGCACAAGCTTTTATAAAATCCCTTCTATCCATAATAAGACCTCCGTTAAAATTATAGAAAAAAGTAATAAATATAAGACTCTAATAATATACAATTAGTGTAGCCATTCCGGCATCAGCATGATGAAGTTCATGACAGTGAAAAAGCCAAGTGCCAGGATTGTTTGCAATAAATTCAATATCATAGGTTTCCCCAGGATGAAGGGTGATTGTGTTACGTATTAACTGAGCTGCTGGTGGTACAGGGTTACCATCTACCGCTACAACTTTAAACTGATGACCGTGTAAATGCATTGGATGAAAGGTAGATACGCTAGTGTTTATAATCCTTAAGCGAACCCTTTCACCTTTCCTTACCTTAATAGGCTCCGTTGATGGAAAAGCCAAGCCATTTATAGTAAAGAGATCATAGTTTCCAGAGTGCCCATTCACATGACCCTCAGACATAGCTTGCCAATCGTCCAGTATAAGTACGTACTCTCTATCCGGCCTTTTATAGTTACGTGGTTCTATAATGAATGCACCTGATAAACCCATATCCAGTTGTTCTGCTTCGTCCCCCATTTTACTGCCGTGGGCATGATAAAAACGAGTACCAGCAGGTTTAGCAACGAATTCGTAAATATAAACTTCTCCTGGTTGGATAGCCTTTTGGGTTATTTCAGGAACTCCATCTTGCTCAAATGGTACATCCACACCGTGCCAATGGACGGTTATTGCCTTTGGCAATTTGTTGGTAATTACAATACGAACTTTGTCATTTTCCCTTACTCTAATCTCTGGTCCAGGAATTTGACCATTGAAACCCCATACAAGAATAGTTTTTCCCTTTGTGTATTCCCAGCGGATAACTTCAGCTGTAAGATGAAACTCCTTTACACCACCTTTTAAAACAGGTTTTAGATACTTTTGACGGTCAGCTATAGTTTTAATTGGTATTTCTGTCGAATGTTCATCTTTTGTAGATGTATGATCTTTGTGGTGAATGTCAGATTGCATAAAGTTTGCGTACGAAAATATAGTAAAGAATAAAGTTAATGTTACTATAAGTGCGGGAAATACAAAGCCAATGCGATTATTTCTAAAGGTATTCATATCTTATATCTCCATTGAAAAGGGGCTATGGCAGCCCCCTGAAAAATCAAGCAAACATATCTCTGTATATAGCCCTTGCCCATTCGTATGTGGCATCTCCTAAAGCTTTGGACCTTTCGTTTATAACTTTTGGTTTTGGATTAATTTTCTTTTCTTTTTCGTTGTATTCGTAAGTTACGTTAATGACTATTGCTTCTTGTGGGTCGCCGTTAACCATAGAGTAGCAGGTGTTGTCTGGAAGAGTAGGTTTGTAGTCTTTGCCTGCTATTCTGCTTGCTATTACCTTTGCTACTATCTTCCCTTGAGAGTTTGCCATGTGTCCACTCTTGGGATAAGGAGTCCCACCGATTACATCACCCACCAAAAATACTTGTGGATCAGTTTTTGCCTGGAAAGTCAGTGGGTCCTGATCAGCCCATCCCGTAGGCTTTCCATCCTTATCTTTAGCTATTAGATCGGCCATCCACACAAGTTCACCCGCTTGTTGCGGAGGATTCAAATTGGCATCTGTGAATTTAAAATCGCCTGCGGTTGTTTTTATAATCTTTTTAACTGGATCTACCTCTTTTATGCTTGCTTTCGGGATGTACTCAACCATTCCTAAGTAAAGCTCATCGTAAGCTTTGCGAAATCCTGGTCCCTTTGGAGCTATATCTTCCTTAGGATCTAAGATTACTACTCTACCATTTACCTTGTTCTTTTTGAAGACGTAAGCTATCATAGCAGCTCTTTCGTATGGTGCGGGTGGACACCTGTAAGCACCAGGTGGTACTGTAATTACAAAATCCCCTTCTTCAAAATCCCATACCTTCCTTTTAAGTGCTAAATGTTCGGAGCCAGGTATAAAGGCAGACGGATGATTCATTTTTGTATAGCTGGTTAAATCTTTGTTGTCTCCAAACCAAGCTCCGTAGTTGTACCTTATACCAGGTGCCAACACCAAGTAGTTATACTCTACGTAACCGTATGGAGTATACACCCTCTTTTTATCCCTCTCTATACCTAATACAGTTGTGTTAATGAACTTGTAGCCGTATTTAGAAGCTGGCTGATTGTAATCGTGTTGAATGAACTCTAAGTTAACAAGACCTGCCAGCCATTCATTACTTATTGGACATGAGAAAAAGTTAGGTCTCTTTTCCAAAAGGACTACTTCTATATTAGGGTTTTCCTTTTTTAGATACTTGGCAACGGTAAGACCTGCCCATCCTCCTCCTGCGATTACAACTCTGTTACCTTTTGGTGGAGGCAGCATTGCTTCCTTTTTAACTATAGTTTCTGCAGCAGCAAAGGCTAAGTTAGACCCAGACGCAAAGGTAAGTGTAGCCAATCCGGCACCTTTTATAAGCTCTCTCCTTGTGATATTCATTTTTTACCTCCTATTGTAAATTTATTATAAAAATATACAGCTACTATAGTTATGAACATATTAATTTTTCCTTATGCTTATATAATACTTGCTTATCTTAGGATATTCTTCTAAACTAAATTCGGCTATTCAGGAGCGTTTTTGTCTTTGAGGCTTGTTGTATTTTATAGTACATAAAGTTATTTTTATATAGAGGTTGTATATATTTTTTAATAAGTAGTATTAATTTAACTTAGCTTTCAATTCCAAAGCTAATGCAGATTATGATAAACATGCTTTTATATGTATATGTGGACTTCTACATACAAGTAAATATATACACTTGCAAAAAATTCAAGTTCTGTGGTATAATAAACCTTCTTGTTAAAAGAAGAGAGGTGATTAACCATGATACAGAGGCAAGGTTATGCTAATGTTGCGGATAATTCTGGTGCAAAGAAGGTGCAAATAATAGGTATTCCTTATGCACCAAGAAAATACGCTATTGTAGGTGATGTAGTAACTGTTACAGTTAAGCAAGCAGCACCAAACAGTCCAGCCAAGAAGGGAAAAGTGTACAGGGCTGTTGTGGTACGCACAAAAAAAGAACTAGGTAGACCAGATGGAAGTTACATAAAGTTTGACGATAACGCCGTAGTTCTCTTGAACCAATACGGTGAACCTCTAGGCACACGTATACTTGGACCTATAGCTAGAGAAGTCAGAAATAGAGGATTTACCAAGCTGGCATCGCTGGCTCCGGAGGTAGTGTGATGGCATCTAAAATAAGGAAAGGCGATACCGTAGTAGTCTTGAGAGGTAAAGATCGTGGAAAAATGGGAGAGGTCCTAAAGGTTATAAAGGATGAAGGAAGAGTGATAGTGAAAGATGTAAATATAGTAAAGAAGCACGTTAAAGAGATACCAAATGTAAGAGAAGGCGGTATTTACGAGATGGAAGCACCTATACACATAAGTAATGTTATGTTGATATGCCCCAAATGTGAAAAACCCACAAGGGTAGGTTTTAGAATACTTCAAGATGGGAATGTGGTCAGAAAGTATAGGTACTGTAAAAAGTGCAACGAAAATATAGACTTAATTAAAGAAAAAGCGAGGTCTTTAGCATGAGTGCGCAGACAAAGTATGTACCAAGACTTTTTAGTAAGTATACGGAAGAGGTTGTGCCACAGCTTATAAATCACTTTGGTTATAAAAATCCCATGGAAGTTCCAAGGATAGTGAAAGTTGTTGTCAATATGGGAGTAGGTGAAGCCGTTGCAGACATAAAACAAATAGACAGAGCTGTAGAGGATATCAAGGCGATAACTGGTCAACAACCTTCCATAAGGAGAGCCAAAAAATCTGAAGCTGGGTTTAAGCTAAGAAAAGGCATGCCTGTGGGTCTTAAGGTTACACTGAGAAAAGAACGCATGTGGGATTTTCTTGATAAGCTTATATCCGTTGCTCTACCAAGAGTCAAAGACTTTAAGGGTCTAAATCCTAGATCCTTTGACGGAAGAGGAAACTACGCCTTTGGTATAAGCGAGCAGATAGTATTTCCAGAGATAGATTACGAAAAAGTGGATGCTATAAGGGGTATGGATATAATAATTCATACCACTGCAAAAAGTGATGAGGAAGCCTTATGGCTTCTATCTCTATTAGGATTACCTATAAGGAGCGTGTGATATGCCAAGGAAAGCTAAAGTAGCAAAAGACATAAAGCACTTTCCAAAGTACGAAGTGAGGAGCAAAAACAGATGCCCAATATGCGGCAGACCTAGGGGTTTTATAAGGTACTTTGGTATGTGTAGGTTGTGCTTTAGGGAGCTTGCTCATAAAGGCGAACTTCCTGGAGTAAAGAAGGCAAGTTGGTAAGGAGGTAGACTAATGGACCCAATAGCGGATATGTTTTCGGCTATTAAGAATGCTATTCAGAGAAGAATGGATTATGTAGATATACCGTCATCCAAGATGAAGGAGCGTATTCTAGAAATACTAAAAAAAGAAGGTTACATAAAGGATTGGGAAAGGATCGAGGATGCTAAAAAGGGATACCAGTATACTCTAAGGATCCACCTTAGATATTTAGATCACAAAAAAAGTAAGAGTGCTATAAGAGAGTTAGGCAGAATATCGAAACTTGGTAGAAGGGTCTACACCTCTGCTCGTAACATACCTTACATCCAAAAAGGATTAGGTATAGCAATACTTTCTACCGATGCTGGAGTAATTACTGACCATGAAGCTAGGAAGCTAAAAAAGGGTGGAGAAATAATAGCTTACGTTTTGTGAGGTGATAGATATGTCAAGAGTTGGGAAGACACCAATACAGATACCTGATAAAGTAAAGGTAACTTTGTCGGATGCTAACATTTTGGTTGAGGGACCAAAAGGAAAACTTTCTTTGACTCCTCATCCAGAAATAAAGGTTATACAAGAAGGCAATACTATTAGAGTAGAAAGACCTTCGGATAATCCATTCCACAGAGCAATTCATGGTACAACGGCCGCACTTATCAAGAATATGATAAAAGGTGTAACTGAAGGATTTAGTGTCACACTGGAGTTGGTTGGTCTGGGTTATAGGGCAAGTGTAAAAGGAAACACCTTAGAGCTAAACTTAGGACTATCACATCCAGTTGTTTATCCAATACCGTCCGATGTAAAGATAGAAGTAAAAGAAAACAAAATAATAGTTAGCGGTATAGATAAGCAAAGAGTAGGACAGGTAGCAGCCGAGATTAGACAGTTTAGAAAGCCTAACGTATACAAAGGTAAGGGCATAAGGTATGAAGGAGAAGTCCTAAAACTAAAAGCAGGTAAGTCTGCTGGTAAGGGTGGCAAAGGTAAGAAGTAAGGAGGTCTCTAATGGCAAAGTTAAGTAAGCATGAAAAGAGAGAAAGAAGACACAAAAGGATCAGAAGAAAAATTTTTGGTACACCAGAGAGACCAAGGTTATGCATATACAGGAGTCTAAACGCCTTTTATGCTCAGATAGTCGATGACACTCAAGGTAACACCTTAATTTCTGCATCCTCTATAGATCCGGACTTTGTTAACTCAGTTGGTAAAAGAGGTGGTAAGTCCATACAGGATGTGGAAAAGGTTGCACAGATATTGGTAAAAAAAGCTCTCGAAAAAGGTATAAAAAAGGTCGTTTTTGATCGTGGAGGATTTTTGTATACAGGAAAAGTCAAAGCCTTTGCAGATAAGTGCAGAGAACTCGGGCTTGAGTTTTAAAAGGAGGATAAAATGGGTGGTGCAGCATTAGACAAACTTATCGATGAAAGAAGAAAGGATCAAGGTATAGTAGGTTTAGAAGAGGATTTACAGATAGAGGAGCGTCTCATATACGCAAAAAGAACCTCAAGAACAACAAAAGGCGGAAGAAGATTTTCCTTTAGCGCATTGGTTATAGTAGGTGACAAAAGAGGCTTTGTTGGGTTTGGTTTAGGTAAAGCAAAAGAGGTTCCCATAGCGATAGCAAAAGCTATAGAGGACGGTAAAAAACACATAATAAGGGTCCCTATAGTTGAAGGAACCGTTCCTCATGATGTGATAGGTAAGTACGGACCAACTACTATAAAGATCATCCCCGCAAGGCGTGGTACAGGTATCGTGGCAGGTGGTGCGGCTAAACCCATACTGGAACTTGCTGGGTATACGGACGTTCTTACAAAACTACAAGGTAGTACAAACCCTAACAACGTTGTGAGAGCAGTTTTTGATGCTTTGGTAAAACTTAGGTCTGTAGAAGAAATCGCAAAGGACAGAGGTATAGATTTAGAGGAGTTACGCAAAAGATATCACATTTATGCGAGGTGATAAAGATGGCGTTAAAAGTCACTCTTATAAGAGGTTTGGCTGGTAAACCTGAGGCTCATATAAAGGCGGTCAAAAGCCTTGGATTAAAGAAAAGAGGTCAGAGTGTAATACTGCAAGATAATCCGATGGTAAGAGGGAACATAAAAAAAGCATGGTACCTTTTGAGTGTAGAGGAGGTCAGCAATGAAGCTACATGAACTTTCACCAAACCAAGGTGCGGTAAAAGAGAAAAAGAGAGTAGGTAGAGGTATAGGTTCTGGGCTTGGAAAAACCTGTGGTAAAGGTCACAAAGGTCAGACATCTAGATCGGGAGATAGAAACTTACCTTCTTGGTTTGAAGGTGGACAGACACCTCTGCACAAGAGAATCCCTAAAAGAGGATTCATTAATCCTTTTAAGAAGGTGTATTCGTGTGTAAATGTTAGAACCTTAGATAGATACTTCCAAGAAGGAGAAGAAGTGAATCCAGAGAGTTTGTATGAAAAGGGTTTAGTCAAGAAGGGAATGCCAGTGAAAATACTGGGTGATGGTGAGATTACCAAAAAGTTGGTTGTCAAAGCTCACGCCTTTTCTGCTTCCGCCATGGAAAAGATCAAAAATGCTGGCGGAAGCTATGAGGTTATACAGTGATAGAGTATATTAAACAGATATTTCAGCTTGAGGATTTTAAGAAGCGTTTGCTATTTACCCTGTATATGTTTGCCATATACAGGTTAGGTTCTCACATTCCTCTTCCTGGTGTAGATACAGCGGCTCTGGAAGAGTTTTTCAAAAGTTTCCAAACCACCATATTCTACCTGTACGATATATTCTCAGGTGGTAACTTGAGTAGAATGACCCTATTTGCTTTGGGCGTAATGCCTTATATTTCTGCATCTATAATGATGCAACTTCTAACCTTTGCCATTCCCGAACTTCAGAGACTTGCCAAGGAAGAAGGTGACTACGGTAGATACAAGATAAATCAATACACTCGATACCTAACGGTGTTCGTTGCTTTTGTGCAGTCCTTAGGAATAGCCTTTTGGCTAAGGAATCAGCTTTCTCCAAAAGGTTTACCAATTGTTCCAGATGGTGGACTTTTGTTTATAGTAACTACGGTTATTGCATTAGTCTCATCAACAATGTTTCTAGTCTGGGTTGGAGATAGAATAACGGAAAAAGGAATAGGTAATGGAATGTCTCTCTTGATCTTTGCAGGTATAGTGGCAGGCTTTCCCAATGCGGCAATAAGAGTATACCAAATGTTTGTAAATGGTGATCTCTCACCCTTTGCTATCGTTGGAACTATAGTCTTTATAGTAATCGTCATAGCGGGGATAGTGTTTATACAAGAAGCTGAAAGAAGGTTACCCATACAATATCCGCGCAGACAGATAGGTAGACAAGAGGTGGTTGGTGGCTCCACCTACTTACCTATAAAGATAAACCCAGCAGGTGTCATTCCTATCATCTTCGCTCAGTCTTTCCTTTTGATACCTTCGACTATCTTAGGTTTCATACAACATCCTGTAGCACAGATACTTCATTCAGCATTCAACCCTACAACCTTATCATATAACTTTTTGTATGTACTTTTGATAATATTCTTTACCTATTTTTACACAGCTATTCTTATAAATCCTGTAGAGGTTACCGACAATCTTAGAAAAGCTGGAGCTTTTATACCAGGTGTAAGACCAGGACAAGATACCCAGAAGCTTCTTGAGAGGATAATAAACAAACTTGCTTTTATAGGTGCCATCTTCTTAAGCGTCGTCGCAACCATACCTCTGTTTATAAGCCTATGGTTGAACGTTCCTTTCTACTTTGGCGGCACTACAGCTCTAATAGTTGTAAGTGTAGCCCTTGACACTATAAATAAACTTGAAGCTAACCTAATGCAAAGAAAGTATACAGGATACATGAAGAGGAAGGTAAGATGATACTTGTATTTTTAGGAGCACCTGGAGCAGGTAAAGGTACACAAGCTAAGAAGCTTGCTCAAGATATGAACCTAAAGCATATATCTACAGGTGATATGCTTAGAGAAGAGATAAAGAAAGAGACTTCTCTAGGCAAAAGGGCGAAGGAGTACATGGACAGGGGCGAGCTAGTGCCTGATGAGCTAATTATTGCTATGATAGAACAAGCCTTGCCTAAAGATTCGGGTATTGTGCTTGATGGATTTCCAAGGACAGTTGCTCAAGCTCAAGCTTTAGATGAAATGCTAAAAAAACATCACAAAAAGGTTTCTTGCGCACTTCTCTTCGATGTAGAGGATGAGGTTATCGTAGAAAGACTTTCTGGGAGGAGAGTTTGTCCAAAGTGTGGTGCCATTTATCACATAAAGTACTCACCACCAAAGGTTGATAACGTATGCGATGTGTGTTCTACTACCCTTATACAAAGGGATGACGATAAAGAAGAAGTTGTAAGGAAAAGACTAAAGGTTTACAAAGAACAAACCGCACCAGTGATTGAATTTTACGCTCAAAAGAATAAATTAAAAACAATAAAAGCTACAGGAAGTATTGAAGATATTTACAATATCCTTAAGAATGCGTTATCAAATGAGTGTTGAGTTGTATTCCTTTAAGGAGATAGAAAAGATAAAAAAAGCATGCGATGCTGTTGTAGATGTTCTTGAGGAAGTTGCCAAACACGTAAAACCTGGTGTATCCACATGGGATCTGGAAGTCATAGCGAGGGAAAAGTGTAAAGATTTAGGTGTAAAGCCGGCTTTTTTAAATTACAAACCTCCCTTTGGCAAGAGAGCATATCCTGCAGCATTGTGTGTTTCGGTAAACGATGCCGTAGTTCATGGGCTCCCCAGCAAAACTAGAGTTCTAAAGGAAGGTGATGTGGTCAGTTTGGATTTTGGTGCTTATGTAGATGGCTACTATGGAGACTCAGCTTTGACGGTAGTTGTGGAAAAGGCTACACAAGAAGAAGAAAAATTAATAAAGGCTACAAAAGAGGCATTGGAGTACGCTGCACAAGCTTGTGTATCTGGAAACTGGCTTTCGGATATAACCTATGCAATAAAAAGCGTAGCTGAGAAGTATGGAGTGTATCCAGTTAAAAGCTTAGGTGGGCATGGGATAGGTAGGAAGGTACACGAAGAACCTTTTGTACCAAACAACATAAAGGATTTGGATGGTAAGTTTGTAAAGGATATAAAGCTTAGACAAGGTATGGTTCTGGCTATAGAGCCTATGCTTGCTTTAGGCACAGAGGAGGTTGTTACCGAAGCCTCCGATGGATGGACAATTAGGACCGAAGATAGAAGTTCTGCTGCTCACTTTGAGTATGTGGTTGCTGTTACAAAAGATAAACCTTTGATCTTAACGGAGTTTAAAAATGGGAAAGAAAAAGAAGGAACAAGAAGCTGGTAAAGAAAAGGGCATAGTTTTAGAAGGCATAGTAGAAGAAGCCTTACCAAACGCTATGTTTAGAGTTAAGCTGGACACAGGGCACGAAATCCTAGCCCATGTGTCTGGTAAGATGAGGGTGAACTTTATTCGTATCTTACCTGGTGACAGAGTAAAGGTGGAACTATCCCCTTATGATTTAACACGAGGAAGAATAGTTTATAGAGTGTGATATAATATATAGCTTTAAGTTTTTGGAGGTGAATTATGAAGGTAAGACCATCGGTTAAGCCTATATGTGCCAAGTGTAAGATAATACGTAGAAAGGGAAGAGTTATGGTTATCTGTGAAAATCCAAAGCATAAACAAAGACAAGGCAGTTAAGGAGGTAAGAGATGGCAAGAATAGCGGGCGTTGATCTACCCGATAATAAAAAGCTTGAGGTTGTGCTTACGTACCTATACGGTATAGGATGGAAGAGAGCTAAAGAGATATGTGAAAAAACTGGTATCCCTTGCACAAAGAAACTGGGAGAGTTAACACCTGATGAATTAAACACCATAAGGAAGTTTATAGAAAACAACTACAAAGTGGAAGGAGATCTTAGAAGAGAAGTTCAAATAAACATAAAAAAACTTATAGACATAGGTACATATAGAGGTTTAAGACATGCTAGAGGTTTACCTGTAAGAGGTCAACAAACAAAGACCAATGCAAGGACACGCAAAGGTAAAAGAAAAACAGTTGGTGGGACTAAGAAAAAAGTAGTTAAGTAATAGGAGGTAAGTATGGCTAAAAGGAAACAACAAGCTAAAAAGCAAAAGAGAACGGTAAACAGTGGTATAGTGAATATTCTCAGCACTTTTAACAATACAGTAATAAATATTACGGATCCGCAAGGAAACACATTGGTTTGGGAAAGTGGAGGTACAGTTGGTTTTAAAGGTACTAGGAAAAGCACACCTTATGCGGCACAGCTGGCAGCTCAAAAGGCAGCCAAGAGAGCTATGCAGGAGTATGGACTGCAAGAGGTAGAGGTCAGAATAAAAGGTGCAGGTGCTGGTAGAGAATCAGCTCTTAGAGCTGTGTATGCATCAGGGCTTAAAATAAAAGCCATCAGAGATTTGACTCCAATACCACACAACGGATGTAGACCACCAGCCAAAAGGAGGGTATGAAATGGGTAGATACATAGGACCATCATCAAAAGTAGATAGAAAACTAGGAGTAGTAGTTTCCGGTAAAAAATCAGCGCCTAAAACACTCTCCAGGAGAAACTTCCCACCTGGTCAACACGGTCGCGTCAAAGGCAGAAGGCGTAAATTAACTGAGTACGGTATGCGCCTTATGGAAAAACAGAAGTTAAAGTTTTTATACGGTGGTTTGAGAGAACGCCAGTTCAAAAGATACTTCGAAGAAGCCTCGGCAACCAAAGGTAACACAGGTCAAGTGTTAATTCAACTTTTGGAAAGAAGACTTGACAATGTAGTATATAGGTTGGGAATAGCAAATACGCGTAATCAAGCGAGGCAGTTTGTAGTCCATGGGCACATACTCGTAAATGGTCAAAAGGTCAATGTACCTTCTTACAGAGTTGACGTAGGAGACATAATTGAAGTAAGGGAATCATCAAGAAACATACCTCAAATAAAGGAAAATTTGGAAAACATAGATCCAAGAAGTATACCACCTTGGTTAGAACTGGACAAAGAAAACTTCAGGGGTAAAGTGCTAGATCTTCCTAAAGAAGTACAGCTTGAGGTACCTATAAACCTTCAGTACATAATAGAGTTCTACTCCAAGGTATAAGGAGGATTTTAAATGCTTAGAGAGTTTATTTTTCCCAACAAAATATATTGGGAAGAAAGGACCAACACTTACGGTAGATTTGTGGCTGAACCTTTGGAGAGGGGCTTTGGGACTACTGTGGGTAATTCCCTAAGAAGAACCCTTCTTTCTTCCATAAAAGGGACAGCTGTCACAGGATTAAAAATATACGGCGTGTATCATGAATTCTCCACCGTAGAAGGTGTGCAAGAGGACGTTATAGAAATAATAGCCAACATAAAGAAGATAGGTTTTATTTTAAATCACTCTAATGTTGAGACCATTTACCTAAAGAAAAAGGGAGAAGGTGTTATAACAGCGAGAGATCTTTCTTTACCTCCAAATGTGAGTATTGTAAATCCTGACCAGAAGATAGCTACCATAACGGATCCAAACAAAGAATTTAACGCCGAGATCAGGATAGAGAACGGTTTTGGATACGTGCCGACGGAAGAGATGGAAAAGTTTGGTGAAGTAGATTGGATAATGGTTGATGCTGACTTTTCTCCAGTAAGGCAGGTTAGCTTTAGAGTAGAAAAAACACGTGTAGAGAGAAAAAGCGATTACGACAGGCTTATAATGGAGGTTTACACAAACGGTGTAAAAACCCCAGAAGAAGCAGTGAAAGAGGCTATAGAGCTTCTCATACAAACCTTCTCCAAGTTCGAAAAGATATCCTTTGAGATGCCCATGATAGAAGAGCCTGTACTAACTGATGAGTTTTCTGAAAAGCTCTCACTTCCTGTTGAGGAACTCGATATCTCTCAAAGAGCTCTTAACTCATTAAGGCGTATGGGCATAACCACCATAGGTGATTTAGTTAAGTTAACGGAAGAGGATATAAAAGGAACTAAGAATATAGGCAGAAAAGCCATAAATGAGATAAAGGATGCTCTAAAGGATATGGGACTATACCTAGGCATGGATATAGAGAGTAGGAGGTAAAAAATGAGGCACAAAGTAAAGAAAAAGCACTTTGATAGAACAAAGGAACAAAGGTTAGCTCTTTACAGATCCTTAGCTACAGCTCTTATAATGGAGGAGAGAATAGAGACCTCGTTGCAGAGAGCTAAAGCTGTGAGATCTTTTGTTGAAAAACTCATAACGCTTGGTAAAAAAGGAGATCTTGCTTCTAGAAGAAGGGCTCTATCTTTGCTTGCCAACAACAAGGCGGCTGTTAGGAAGCTATTTGAAGATATAGCACCTAGATACGAAGGCAGGAATGGTGGATACACTCGTATAGTAAAGTTACCTATCAACAGAGTAGGAGATGGTTGCGAATTGAGCATTCTGGAGCTCGTAGAATGAAGGGAATTCTTTCCCTTCTTATAAATCTTCTTATAATACTTATATTTATTCACGCGATAGGGTCTTGGATACCTCAATTGAGAGAAAGCAAATTCTATAATTTTATAGATAGTTTAGTTTCTCCTATTTTGGAACCAATAAGGTCTGTGGTAAAACCCATAAATGGTATAGACTTTTCTCCTATGGTTCTTCTTGTCATCTTGTATGTCATTAAGAGATCCCTTGGGGTCTAGAAAACGACTAGATAATCTTTTGGTAGAGCTTGGTTACGCAAGTAGTAGAGAGAAATCTCAAGCTTTGATTTTGTCCGGTGGTGTTCTAGTGAATGGTAGGCTGATTGATAAACCAAGCTATCTAGTAAAGGAGGGAGAGAGGATAGAGGTAAAAGAGAGGATAAAGTACGTATCTAGAGCTGGCTATAAACTGGAACATGCTATAGAAAGTCTTGGTTTAGATGTGAGAGATTACGTGGTTTTGGATGTGGGCTCTTCTACTGGAGGTTTTACGGATTGCTTGTTGCAAAAAGGAGCAAAAAAAGTTTACGCTGTGGATGTGGGAAAAGCACAGATGGATTACAAGTTAAGACATGACGAAAGGGTCATCCTTTACGAAGAAACGGATGCAAGATCTTTGAGCACAGAAAACATACCAGAAAAGGTGGATCTTATAACAATGGATGTGTCTTTCATATCCGCAACTAAGATTCTTCCCCATGTAGTTCAGTTTCTGAAAGATGATGGCGTATTGCTTGTTTTGGTAAAACCTCAGTTTGAACTGGAACCTAAAAAAGTACCAAAGGGAATTGTTAGAAAAGATGAATACAAAAAAGAGGCTATAATTAAAGTAGCGCAAGAGTTGGAAAAATTAAGCTTTAAAGTTTCAGGGATTATAAAATCCAAGCCAAGAGGTAGTAAAGGGAACGAAGAATTTTTCTTACTGGCAGGTAGATATTTAGAAGGTAAAAATCTGGAGGAAGAGGCAGAAAGTGCAGTTAAACAGGTTGTTTAAAGATAACAAACTTGAAGGAGTATTAGGAATCTATCCTCTTACGCCGGAAAATCTTATGAGGGTGGGTTTAGCCTTGTGTACTTTATTAAAAATAGAAAAGGAGTGTGAAAAGCCTACACTGTCTTTAGATGATATAAACTTTTTAACTATGTCTCTTTCGGTGGGTTTTATGTACGCAGGAGGGGACGTGGTCTATGGAAATTCGAGCGCAAATCTTTTTGTAAGATCTAGCATAGATCAAGACAGAGGTTTAATATACTTTGATGACCTTAATGAGGAGGACTTAAAAAAATTAGAAGCTATACTCTTTAGTAGGTATAATATTCCTAAAGAGGAAGGAGAAAAAATAGGGAAAATATGGATACGAAGGGAGAGGCTCTAAAGCTAAGCAAAGAAGTAATAAGGGAGTTGCTCGAAAGTGGTACAAGATTAGACGAATACTACAGAAAGTTTAGGGAATTGAGAGTTCTTGAAGATGATCCATCCTTTCAAACCGCAATAATGCAGGTAGAACATGCCTTTTTTATGTATGTGCAATCTGTTAATATTCTTAAAGAACATTTAAAGCTTTTAGATATTGCAGCAAAAAAGACGGAGATAACATAATGGGATTGACCTTTTTAGTTTTTGACAGAAGAAGAAAGTATGCCTCAATTATAGGGGACATACTAGATATTACTGGACATAAACTGCTTGTGGCACTTAATGAAGAAAAAGTGAAAGAACTCCTGGACAAAGTTCCTGTTGATATTATCCTTCTAGAGCTCGAAGATATAGACGTATGGTTAGATAACTTAGAGAGGAGTAATTATGCAAAGCCCATATTCTTTTTACAGGATTACCAACAAGTGGAAGAACTTATGAAGTGTGGATTTAGCGAAAAGAACTTTGCCGTACTGCCTTTCAATCCGCTGGATCTGTTGTCCAATGCAGTTTTTATCAGTAAAGATATGAGCCAAATTGTTAGTAAAGGTTTCATTAATACCTTGCTCGATGTACTTAGGCACAAATTATCCGTGAACTTAGTAATAGATAATAAGTGTACTGTGAGCATCAAAAATGGGACTATTAGAGGTTACACATGCTCTGATGAACAACTAATAAGTGCAGTATCTAGTGTAGAGCCTTCTGTTGAACTTTCATCGTACCAAGAAGGACTGATTGTGCAACAAACTATAAAGAGTAATGCTGATTTATTCCGTATATTAACAAAGAAAAAGTATGCATATGAAGAAGAAAAGGTACAGGTAACTCTACCCTCAATTGATGAGGAAGCTTACACTCGACCTATTGAGTTTATAGAAGGCATTTTTTGGATAGGATCACTTCATGAAAATGATGTGTTGCAAACCAATACCTTTCTTCGTTTGTATAAAAAAGGAAGTATAGAAATACCCATACTCATTAATGCAGGTAGTAAGAAGGAGTACACAGATATAAAAAATAGGATAGAGCAGGTTATAGGTTCTGTGGATAATTTAAAAGCCATAATTGTGATGGGAATTCATTCTGATGACTACATAAATGCTTATAACTTTATGCAGGTAAACCCTAGGCTTTACATTATAACTACTTTGCCAATAGCTAGAGAGCTAAATGAACTAGACATTCCAATGACAAGGATTAGACTTATAGAGTATTTAGAGAGTGGGACCTTGAGGTTAGCTACAGGTGATGCCCTTAGGTTTATACACACACCTTTTTGTCCCGATAAGGGTAGTTTTGTGATATACGAAGAATCTACAGGTGCTTTGTTTACTGGACATCTGTTTAGTTCCTATGCAAGTGACAAGAATTTAAGTCCCAATGCAGAGATAGATACAGAAAGCCTAGAAATATTCCATGTGGTTAATATGCCCAGCAATAAAGCTATAGAAGATGCTATTAAAACTATAAAGGACTTGAATGTAAAGACTATTCTTCCAAAGTATGGAAATGTCATATGGAATCCGGCAAAGGCGATAAGCGCTTTAGAAAGTGTAAAGGTAGGTGTGGATGCTTTAGGAACAAAAAATGGCAATATCATCTTGGTTTTGAAGGACTTTATAAGAAGTTGTAGATTTTGGCTCAACGATAAAGAATTTGCCTCTTTTTTACAGGTTATAAGCAGGTATATTTACGTTAGTGATGATTTAAATGAAGTTGAAGTATATGTAGATGCAGAGTTTTTACCTTCCATACTTCTTACGAGTCTTATGTCTTTGGGGGTAAAGGGTGAATTTGTACTAAACTCATTAAAGCTTTTGTATTCAAAAGGTTTGTTAAACTTTACTATATGATAGCCTACAGTGAATGTATACCTTGTCTGATAAATCAGGGGCTTAATGCTGTAAGAAAGCTCAGATTAGACAAAGATAAAGAAAAAGAAATTGCTCTGGAAGTCGCTAGGTATATTTCCAGCTTTGAAAGCCTAAACAAATCTCCTGCTTACTATGCTTACTACATCCAATCAATCGTTAAGAGATACACAGATTGTGAAGATCCCTTTTACGAAATAAAAAAACTCTCAAATAAAGTAGCTTTGGAAGCTACAAAGAACATAGAAAACCTAAGCTTGGAAGATGCTCTATTTCTGAGCGGTGCTGGCAATGCAATAGATTTTGCCATAATGAACCCTCAGGATGTATCTGAGTTGATAAACCAAATTTTCAAGATGGAAAAGGGAAAGTTTGAGATAGACAAGCTTAAGGAAAAGTTGGAAACAGCAAATACTACCTTGATAATAGGAGACAACGCTGGAGAGATAGTCTTTGATAAGCTCTTGGCAAAATCTATAAAGGAGCGGCAAAAGGACATTTTTTATGCAGTAAAAGGTTCTCCTATACTCAACGATGTGTTGATGGATGATGCAAAAGAGGTGGGCATTGATGAGTATTGTCAAGTAATTTCCAACGGAAGCGGAAAAGTAGGTACAGATTTAAACGACTGTTCCAAGGAGTTCTTGGATGTTTTTTACGGTGTGGATGTGGTTATAAGCAAAGGTCAAGCAAATTACGAAACACTGAGCAGTGCAGACAGAGATGTATTCTTTTTGCTTACCGTTAAGTGCTTTCCTGTGGAAAAGGAGCTAAATTCACAAAAAGGTAAAGTTTGCTTAATTTATAAGCCTTAGAAGATGTTTGTAGATAAGGTGAAAATTCACGTGAAGGCTGGTGATGGTGGAAATGGTGCTGTTGCTTTTTTGAGAGAAAAATACAGACCCTTTGGAGGTCCAGCTGGCGGAGATGGTGGAAAAGGTGGAGATGTGATTTTTGTAGGAAGCTCAAGAAAGCACACTCTATACGACTTTAAGTTCAAAAGACACTTTAGAGCTCAGAATGGAGAGCATGGAAAGGGGAAAAACCAACATGGAAAAGATGGGGAAGATTTGATAATAGAGGTTCCTTTGGGAACTGTGGTAAAGATAATAGAGGGCAAAGATGAAAAAGTTATCTGTGACATTGTAGAAGAAGCTCAAAGATGCATTGTTGCGAAAGGTGGAAGGGGAGGCAGAGGAAATGCTCACTTTGCTACATCGGTAAATCAGGCACCAAAGTATGCAGAGAAAGGAGAAAAGGGACAAGAGTTTTGGGTGATTTTAGAGCTGAAGCTTATAGCTCACATAGGGATTGTAGGGCTTCCTAATGCAGGTAAATCTACTCTCATTTCCAAATTAACAAAGGCTAAGCCTAAAATAGCTGATTACCCTTTCACAACTCTCTCACCCGTATTGGGTGTGATGGAGCTGGATGAAGAGAGAAGATTAATACTTGCTGATATTCCTGGGATTATAGAAGGTGCTCACCAAGGTAAGGGTTTAGGTCACGAATTTTTGAGACACATAGAGAGAACTAAGCTATTGCTACATCTTATAGACATATCTGATGGAAGGACTGAAGATCCTCTACTTGCATTTGAGAAAGTCAGAAGGGAGATGGAGCTTTATAGCCTAGAGCTTCTAAAAAAACCATGTATAGTAGTTGGAACAAAAATAGATAGTCTATCCCATAAGGAATACATTGAGTCTTTGGAAAGGGAGTTTGGTAACAGAGGCTTTAAATTTATAGCAGTATCCGCTCTAACGGGCGAAAATATTGATAAACTTAAAGAGTTAGTATGGAAAGAATATGTGAGGGTGAAAGATGAAATTCATATTTAGACCATGGGAAATTCCAGAAATTGAACCTTTGGAGTATGAAGATTCAGAACAATTTATAGACTTCCTTGAAGAGGTAAAACCTTACAGTGGAATACATAAAGAAGATATTAACATAGCCTTTATAGATGGAGTAAGACGCACAGAGTTAGCTTGTTACATAAGAATAAAAGACGAGGAAGAATATAGGGAAGGTGTTTTTGCATCCATAGGTGTGGGAGGTTTGGTCGTTAAGTTAGGTAAAGTTAATTTGCTTCCTCCATCCTTACTTAATCCTAAGGTAGAAAGATTTTTGGTAGTTAAGGGCAAAGTTGGTTTACCCGAAAGAATTAACATACAGGAATTGAACTTTAGTGTAAGATACTCTACTGAAAGTGAGCTTACGCTAAAGGTAAACGAAATAATGAGGGAAGAGTTGGAAAGTAATGTAGCAAGGAAGGCTTGCGAAGATTCAAAAATTGATCTAGTGGTGTGTGACGGACCGCTTAGTTATACTCTAAGAGACACACGCTGTGTAGGTTACATTAAAAACATCAAGAGACTTTACATACGCCAAGATGATCTATACATCCTCAGGGAGCTTGAGAAAGGTCAAAGGTCTCCTATAATAAAAGTTGCACACGATAAACAAAACACAAGTAAGTACACTTGGTATATAAAACTATCGGAAGAAGATGAAATTAGCTCCATAGCACGGCTAGAGGTATTTTCTCATATGGATGAAGAAAGGGTAATACATATTGCAAATCTCACTGCTGGCGTATTACCGATTTTTGCAAGCAGACCTTACATGGACAAACGTGCACCACATAATCTAGCGCCTATAAAAGCTCTTGAAGATATCCTTAGGGTATACCTTGGTCACTATAGTATAGTAAGGAATAAGATATTACTGCTTGAAAGAACTTTCAATGCTTAACGTTCTCTTGATAGTAGCCTTTGGGTATATTCTAAAAAAGCTAAAACTATTCAAAGAAGACCACGCAAGCGCTCTAATATCTTACGTAATAAATTTTGCTCTTCCTATTCTTGTGTTTAAATCCATGCACAGCTTAGGTATAGGCGTTCATCTATTTAAGATTACACTCTCAGCCTGGATAGTAATTGTTTTATGTGTTGTTATATCCTTTGTAATTGGCAAGTTTCTAAGGCTGGAAAGTGAGACTTTTAAATCTTTTATACTCGCTTCTTCCTTTGGAAATACGGCATTTTTGGGTTATCCTATAACTTACAGTTACTTTGGAAATCAGGGGCTATCTTACGCTATTGTTTACGATAACTTAGGCTCCTTTCTTTTGGTGTCTTCATTGGGAATAGCAATAGCAAGCGCTAAAGTGAGCCTAAAGCCTGTTTTGAGTTTTCCGCCATTTATTGGATTGGTGAGTGGCTTGGTTTTTAGCTTTTCCCATTTACCAAACTTCCTTGTGGCTTTTTTAGATTTTGTCAGCGCCTCTGTTCTCCCAGTTATACTATTTTCTTTGGGTCTCAGTCTAAGTTTTAGCGGTGTTATAAAAAATTTAAGGCACTCTTTGACTGTGCTTTTTATAAAAATGCTTATAGCACCTTTACTTGCTTTATTTGTAGGAAAGGCTCTGTCTCTTGGTAATGTGGAGCTTGGTGTAACTATTCTGGAATCTTCTATGCCTACCATGATCATGGCAAGCGTAATAGCTATGAGATACAACCTAAACTACAGCTTAACTTTTGCGAGTGCAGGTCTTGGAATTGTTTTAGGATTTTTATGGTTTCCGGTAATAATCAAACTAATGTCTTAGCTTTACACATCAATCTTATGATATAATTTTAACCTTATCTAGGAGGGTGTAGCTCAGCTGGTAGAGCAGTGGACTGTGGATCCACGGGTCGCGGGTTCGAGTCCCGTCACCCTCCCCAACATTACATGACATTGCCATACTCTCACTTTGGCTTACCTTAAAAGAAAGCGAACTTTGCTGAGGCTCAAGAACGCAGTATGTTTTTTTGATAGAAAATGCGCCTCAAGTCTTTCAATCTTAGAGATTACTATACATTAATTTTGAAAAACTTATTATAAGAAAAGCCTTTTTTTTAGCAAGTCCAAGATAGCCTTGCTCCACTTTATGTAGCGGATATAGAAGTGCCACACCAATAAACAAAACCATTTCAAATAAGCCAGGAAAGCTAAGCTATGTCTATACAAAAACAAGCCCGGAGCTCGCTCCATACACGACTTTGGAGAAAATATAAAATACATTGAAGTTGAATTCGTAAGTTGGATGATTTATCTAAAAACACAAAAGGTTGATTTCATTAAGACGGGCATAAAAGCCGAGCTTGTGGAAATTCCATTTTAAGGCTGGGTAAAGGAAGAAAAGGAAACCTCACACTTGCTCTGGACACGTGCCAAAAAAATACCGCCTTAAATCAAGAGAAAAACACCAACTTCATCATCCATCCGGTGAACAATTGAAACAGGACTAGAGCAAGTGCCAGAATGCTTAGAATGTATCCCTTTTTGCCGAGTTCGTTACCTTTAAACCAAAAGATTACAAAGGCAAGGGTAGAAACTATAAAGAAAAACATGCCATTCCATTTGTGAGGAAATCCCCATATGAAAGGCACTTTGGAAGCTACCAAAGGTACGTTTGAGACACCAAGACCTGTAGCTACAGAAAGTAAAGACAGAATTACCAACAACCCATTGAACATTAGAGCATATCTAAATGCAGAGGTATTTTTCAGCACACTAAAGGAAAGAATGTAAAGGGTAAAAGCTACCAATGCCAAAAAAACGCTTGAGTAAGCAAAGAGTGAGTGAAGCAATATCATAACCTAACCTCCTTCTTTTCCTCAATTTTAATTATATTCGAATAAAGCTCTTTAAGGATTTGTATGTAGTCTTCTTTTCCTTCCTCCACCATATCCATCATGAGCTCGAGATGCTTGGTAAACTCCTCAGATAGATAATTTTTAACATCTTCTAAGCTTTGTAGGTATTCGTAAACCATTTTACCAAGCTTTGTAGGTATCAAGAAACCTCCTCTTTCTATAACGTAGGACCTTTCTATTAGCTTCTCTATTGTTGAGGCGTAAGTTGAAGGTCTACCTATCCCTTCTTCTTTCATCATCTGGACTATTTCCCCGTATGTGAACAGATACTTACTGGGCTGTTGTTTCAGATCTTTTTCTACTTCTAACTTGCCTTGCTTTATTTTGTAAGTTTCCAAGGGCAAAAACAAGTTCCAACCGTCTTGGAGTATCTTAGTAGGAACTTCCAAAATCTGTTCTTTATCAAAAGCCTTAACTTTAACTTTTGCTATTTTTACCTTTACAGCTCGAGTTTGGCTTGCCATAAAGCGCTTAAATATGAGGTCATAAAGTTTTATATGGTCTGAGTTTAAACCTTGTACCTGTCCACTGTATACTATGGACTTTAGGTCCTCTACATCTATTGCTTTTGTGGGTCTTATGCTTTCGTGAGCTCCTTCTTCTCCCCATGGTCTTGTGTGGACATAACTCTCTCCATGCTCCTCCTTTATGTACTGTCTTGCTAAATTCATACCTACATCGGAAACTCTCAGGTAATCTGTCCTGTGATAGGTTATGTAACCGAGTTCAAAAAGGTCCTGAAGTAGGTCCATTGTCTTTTGTGCACTAAATCTTAGCTTATCGCTTGCATCCTTTAGGATGGTATCGGTTCTGTAGGGCGGAGTTGGAGATTTTAGTTCTTCCCTTTCTTCCAGAATTTGCAAGTTAACGTACTTTAGGCTTTCGTAGAAACCTTTGGCTTCTTTTTGATCTTCGAAGACAAACTCTACCTTAAGGTCCGTATCTTTGGGTTTTACGTAAACTTTGTAGACTTTTTTTCTGTATTCTCTCTCTCTTTCTATGATCCATCCCAGAACGGGTGTTTGGACTCTACCTGCGGACAGGTAGTTTTTGCCAAAGGATCTTTGTATGAGCTGTGAAAACTCAAACCCTAGCCATCTGTCAGCTACACGCCTTACTATCTGGGCTTTCACCAGGTTTTCATTGAAATCTCTGGGTTCTTTTATGGACTTGATTATGGCTTTCTTTGTGACTTCGTGAAACTCCATACGTTTTATGTTCTTTACGTAAGGTTTTAGTAGCTCCTTTAAATCCCATCCTATCTTTTCGCCTTCTGTGTCTGGGTCTGTGGCTATGAGGACCTCTTTTGCTTCCATGCTCATGAGTCTAATACTGCGTATAATGGACTCTTTACCTTCTATAGGTACATAGTAGGGCACTATCTTGCCGTTTACCTTTACCCCGTGAAACTCTATGTTTTTCTCCAGGTCCAAAACATGCCCAAGGGATGCGCTTATCATGATGTATAGGTCTCCCATGGATGTTTCTAAGACTTCGTGGTTTTCTATCCTTCTCCTTATGGCTTTTCCAAAGAAGTTGGCTATGGTTCGGGCTTTGTTGGGAGACTCTACCAGTATGAGAACGGGCTTTAGTATATCCCTGTCTTGGGACTTTTCTTCCTCTTTTAGTATCCTCTTTATCTTCTCTCTGTCCTTGTCTATTTCCTTTAGAATCTCGTCAAGGTTTACGCTCTCCAGGGGTTTAAACTCTATGTCTTCACTGAACCACTTGATCTTTTTCCTCAGGTGTCTAAAGGCTCTTTCGTCATCCACCAAGGTAATGGCCAAGCCTTTAGATATCCCTCCCGCATACATACGCGATGTTCTCCCGCTTGCCTGTAGGTACCCTGTAGTGTCAGAGACAACCAAATAAAACTCATCACCCTCCTTTCTTAGGTTAACTTCCTCTGATTTATTGATAAGCTCTTGCACTTGCTCAGAAAGTAGAAAATCCTTTATTTCGCTTATCATGCTTCTTATGTAGTTTTGAAAGTCTTGGTTGCTTTGTATGTATTCTTGGCTTATGTATTGATACCTTTTGAGCTTTTCTATCCAGTTCTCTATTTTTCTTTGGTGCTGCGGTATTTGTTTGGCTACTATGGATCTTATGGACGTAAGAGCCCAAAGCATAGATGAGAGGTTTTCTTCAAACCTCAAAGAAACTTCTATCTTTGGCACGCCATAAAAGATGGCATACCTTATAACGTGGGGCATGTCTATGCCTCTAGCGAGTGGATTTCTGTATGAGGCTATACCTACCAAAAGGTCTACCTTGCCTTTTTCGTAAAGCTTTAAACCTTCATCGCTGATGTCTTCGTAAGACAGAGCTTTTATACCTTTTTTATTTAATTGGCTCACAATTTTTTCTACTTCTTGCTTGCCTAAATCGGAAGAAACATAAACGAGCCCACCTTTACCCAAGGTTTTTACGAGCTTTACAAGTAAGTCCACGGAGAGTTTTTTGGGTTGTAGGTAAACATCTTCTACGTTTCTTAGGTAAAAGGTAGGTGTGCCCACCTCAAAGCCCAAGAGTTCTCTAAAGAGCTTTACACGGTTTGATTTGGGAGCGGATGTTGCAGAAGATACCACCAAAACTCCCTTTGGTTTTTGTAGTCCATTGTTTAGGCTTTGGTAGAGTTCTTTGATAAGGTGCGAATTTTCTTCCTTTTGTTTACTCCTTAGGTTTATAATCTCCAGAGCCGTGTCTATCTTTTCCTGTGGTATGCCCAGAAGGTAAAGGACTTTATCCACGTTCTTTGCGGTCTTTAAAAAGGAGTCTACATCATCCACAAAGATAAAGTCAAAGTTAGTATTTATAGATTGGTAGTTCTTGTATAGAAACATAGAGGTTGTGAGAAGTATTCTAAAATCTCCCGATTCTAATTTTTGCATTTTCTGGGCTTTCTGTTTGGGTGTGTCTTCTCCAAAGCTCAGTAAATAGCCTTTTGGCACGCCAAACTTTAGGATTCTGCTCTCTACTTGAGCAAGGAGCATCTTAGTGGGAACTACTATGTAAGATTTTTTCCCTTGCTTTGCAAAATAGGCGGCTACAGACGTGCCAAAGGATGTTTTGCCTATACCTGTAGGTGCCAACAAAGCAAAGGACCTTCCCAGAAGAACCCTTTTGAACCAAGCGTACTGTAGCTCCCAAGGTTTAGATTTTACGCCTTTTTCAAATATTTTTTCCCAATTTTTGGTTTCTTTTCCTATATCACACAGCGTATACAAATCTCCCTTGACTTTTAGGTTTTCACATAAGTTTCCTATGTTTGGCAAACATTTTTGACACGGCAGCCCTAACTCCAGTCTCTCGGAAGTTATATCTCCGCCACAGTTGGGACAAAGCTTAATAAAAACACTTTCTATCATAGCTTAATTAGTATAATCCTTTTGCAAATTTGCAAAAAAATTAAGGACTAGAGCCGTATAATCCCTACAATTCCTTTTGCAGGCTTGCAAAAAAAATTAAGGGTTAGAAGGCTAAAAAAAGGCAGTAGTACAATGGTTTAGGAAAGGAGGACACCAACACGAGGAAGAAACTTTTAGCCGTGGCAGCTTTGACGGCAGCTTATGTATTGCCAGCGGAAGCAGCCACGTTTAAGGTGGACGAAGAGACCTTCGCCAACTTTGGTGTCAACTTGCAAATAATGGGTCAGCATCTTGGTAACAGAGGTGCTATATATGACCAAAACATGCAAATTGTAGGGTATGACAAATCAGACATTCGTTTTAGCATTCCAAACGCTCAGATTTACTTTGCAGGACAGGTAAACAAGTTTGTGTACTTTGGAACAACTTTTGAAACGGTGGTGAATCCTGCAACAAATGCTGCAAGTGCAGAAAGCATAAGACCATTCGATGCATTTATGGGTATAAGGCTCGGTGATATCTTTGGTGCAAAGGACACTTTAAACTTACAAGCTGGTCTACAGAGAATACCTGTTGCTAGAGCTTACCTAACGAGTAGCTACGCTTATATAGTCCCAACAGGGTATACTTACGGATTGGATGCTCACGGTACTCCACTTATACTTAGACCTCTTCAACAGGCGTTGGATGTAGGCTACGGTGATTTCAGACACGGTGGTGTAACCCTTTGGGGTAACTTGGCAGATGGAATGATAAAGTACTACTTGGGATGGTTTGATGTAATAGATGAACAAAATGCACCATCCGAAAAGTCCATGTATACTGTAAGGCTTCAGTTCACACCTACCATGCTTGGCTTTAAGCCAGAAAAAGATTACGGTTTGGCTGATTCATACCTTGGAAAGCAAGAAGTTTTAACAATAGGTCTTGGTTATGGCTCACAGAAATATACGGGTGCTGGAAACAAAACTGCATCCGAGTTTGCAATTGACCTCTTGTATGAACAAAAGTTTGGAGATATAGTTCCTAACTTCCAAGCTGCATACAAGACAATAGAGAACTACCAAGGTGTTGGTACGCAAGATGGTAAAGCGTACTATGTCCAAGGTCAGCTTCTCTACGACCAAGTGATTGGTATAGGTAAACCAGCTCTTGCTATTAGGTATGCTAAAAACGATCCAAAAAATACTTGGAGTAATCAGGAATCCAGTGTAATTGGTGCATACGTTAACTACTATATAAACGATGGAGCTGCAAGTATAGCCTTAGGCTTTGACAGTGTAAAGGTAGACAACAGACCACCTGGCACAAAGAACTACACAGATGTAACGCTCTATTTCCAAATTAGCTTCTAAACTAAACTTTTAAACCATACTCCCCCTTCTGTGGGGGTTATTTCAATTAGTTAGTATAATCCTTTTGCAAATTTGCAAAAAAATCTGCAAAAAAAACTTAAAGGGTTGACAAGCCAAAAAAGCTATGGTATCATTTAGACATTAAATCCTTTTAAAGGAGGGTAAAAGCATGAAGAAGAAACTTTTAGCTGTAGCAGCTTTGACGGCGGCTTATGTATTGCCAGCGGAAGCGGCAATGTTTAAGGTGGACGAAAACACCTTTGCCAACTTTGGCGTCAGAATGCAAATAAGGGGCCAGCATCTTGGTGAGAAAAGGAGTACTGACAAATCAGATATTCGTTTTAGCGTTCCCAACGCTCAAATCTACTTTGCAGGACAGGTAAACAAGTTTGTATACTTTGGTGCAAGCTTTGAAACAAGAGTGGAACCTGCAACAGATGCTGCAAGTGCAGAAAGCATAAGACCATTCGATGCATTCATGGGTATAAGGCTTGGTGATATCTTTGGTGCAAAGGACACTATGAACTTACAAGCTGGTCTCCAAAGGATACCTGTTTCCAGGCTTTACCTAACAAGCAGTTACTCCTTCATAGTCCCAACAGGTCCAACTTATAATTTGGGTGGAGCAGATGCGCATGGAACTCCACTTGTATTTAGACCAATTCAACAGGCATCTGATGTAGGATACGGTAGTTTCAGACATGGTGGTGTAACCCTTTGGGGTAACTTGGCAGATGGAATGATAAAGTACTACTTGGGATGGTTTGATGTAAAGGATGAGGATGACCCACCAGGTGGTTCCAATCTTGAAAAGTCCATGTACACTGTAAGGCTTCAGTTCACACCTACCATGCTTGGCTTTAAGCCAGAAAAGGCTTATGCTTTAGCTGATACATACCTTGGTAGGCAAAATGTTCTTACCTTAGGTCTTGGTTACGGGTCTCAAAAGTACACAGGTACTGGGGCAAAAACAGCATCCGAGTTTGCAATTGACCTCTTGTATGAACAGAAGTTTGGAGATATAGTTCCTAACTTCCAAGCTGCATACAAGACAATGCAAAACTACCAAGGTGTTGGTACGCGAGATGGTAAAGCATACTATGTCCAAGGTCAACTTCTTTACGACCAAGTGGTTGGTATAGGTAAACCAGCTCTTGCTATTAGGTATGCCAAAAACGATCCAAAGAATACATGGAGCATCAGGGAATCCAGCGTAATCGGTGCGTTTGTCAACTACTACATAAAAGGCAACGATGCTAAGGTAGCCTTTGGTTTTGATAGTGTAAAAGTAGACAACAAACCAACTAACGCAAAGAACTACACAGACGTAACGCTTCACCTACAAGTTCAGTTCTAACTTAAGCTTATACGCTACAAGCCCCCTCTATGGGGGCTTTTTTTATGGCTGATGAGGAGCTTGTTTGATGTTTCGCAGTTGAAAAAGCAGGACATAGAAAGTCTGTATTTTCTTTTTAAGTCTTTCAAAGATGGCTTTACTGAAAACTTAGAAGCAAAGGCGGCGCTTTTGTTTTTGGAGAGTTCCACACGCACGAGGTTTTCTTTTCAACTTGCATGTGAGAATCTTGGGATAAAAACTTTTTACGCAGGCAGGGGTGAGACATCCATAGAAAAGGGAGAGAGTTTTTTAGATACCCTTTATACCCTTAAGGCTTTGGGTTTTGATTTGGTCATATTCAGGCTTCCTTTTGTTGTATTTCCTTATGAGCCGTATAACTCTTTAGATTTGTGCTTAATAAACGCTGGCGATGGAACACATCAACACCCTACTCAGGGTCTTTTGGATCTTTTTACTTTGATGGAAAGGTTCGAAAGTTTAGAAGGTCTAAAAGTCTTGTTTGTAGGTGATATACTTCACAGTAGAGTTTTTAGGTCGAGTTCTTTACTTCTTGGCATGTATGGAGCCAAGATAGGTGTCTGTGGTCCCAGGAGTTTGATACCAAAGGATTTGACACCTTTTAATGTAGAGAGAGTCTTTAGCGATGTAGACCAAGCATTGGACTGGGCGGATGTGGTGATATACCTTAGGTTACAAGAGGAAAGATTTAAAGAAAACTTTATACCTTCCAAAGAGAGCTACTTTTTACAGTTTGGACTCACAAAAGAAAGACACGAAAGAGTAAAGACTTACTTTATGCACCCTGGACCTGTAAACGTTTACGTGGATATAGACAGAGATGTTATGTATTCGGAAAAGTCTTTGATACTCAAGCAGGTAGAGAATGGAATTTACACACGTATGGCTGTTATTCACTACCTCTTAAAATAAAAGGTCCCAAAAGGGACCCACAGGTTTTACATAGGTTTACCTTCTATGACGTCACCGCCTTCTTGAGGACCTTTCGATGCAGATTCGTAAATTTTGCTACCGATTTTAGAGGACATATCCAGTACCTGTTCCGTGACTTTCTTGATTTCCTCTGTGGATGTTGCCTCTGCCAGTGTCTTTTTGGCTAAGTTTATCACCTCTTCACATTGAGAAACCATATCGGAAGGTAGTTTGTCTCTGTTTTCTCTTAGGACTTTTTCGAGATTATACACGTATTGGTCCAGTTGGTTTTTGGCTTCCACTAGCTCCCTTTTCTTTCTGTCCTCTTCCTCGTTCATCTGGGCTTCTTTTACCATTTTTTCTATTTCTTCTTGTGTTAGTCCAGAGGAAGCTTGAACTCTTATGGACTGCTCCTTACCAGTCCCCAAATCTTTAGCTGTCACGTGAAGTATGCCGTCTACGTCGATATCGAAGCACACTTCTATCTTGGGCACTCCCCTGGGTGCTGGCGGTATACCTGTCAAGAAGAACCTACCCAGAGATTTGTTATCCTTTGCCATGGGTCTTTCGCCTTGGAGCACGTGTATTTCCACTTCCGTTTGGTAATCGCTTGCTGTGGTAAAGGTTTCACACTTCTTGTAAGGAATAGGAGTGTTCCTTGGAATGAGGACAGTCATAACACCACCGTAGGTCTCTACTCCTAAAGAAAGAGGTGTTACGTCCACCAGTAGTATATCCTTTACCTCTCCAGAGAGCACACCAGCCTGAATGGCAGCTCCCACTGCTACCACTTCGTCCGGGTTTACGCCCTTGTGTGGTTCTTTTCCAAAGAAGTCTTTAATCTTTTGTTGAACCAGAGGAATCCTTGTGGAACCACCAACCAAAACTACGTCGTTTATGTCCTGTGGTCTGAGTTTGGCATCTTCTAAAGCTCTCTTTACTATCTCCATAGTCCTGTCCACTAAGTCCTTTATCATCTCCTCCAGCCTTGCTCTGGTTAGTCTCTTTTGCAAGTGAAGGGGTTGGTTGGTGTTTGGATCAATGGTTATAAAGGGAAGGTTTATTTCCGTTTCCAACTTGAAGGATAGCTCCTTCTTTGCTTGTTCCGATGCTTCCTTTAACCTCTGCAGAGCTGTCCTGTCCTTTCTTAGGTCTATACCTGTTTCCTTTTTGAACTCCTCTATGAGCCACTCCATTATCCTTTCGTCTATGTTGGCACCGCCTAGGTGCGTGTCTCCCGCCGTTGCCTTAACCTCTATTACACCTTCTCCACCTTCCAGTATAGAAACGTCAAAGGTTCCACCACCAAAGTCATAAACCAAAATCCTAACGTCGCTTTTTTTGTCAAGACCGTAAGCCAGAGCAGCAGCCGTAGGCTCGTTGAGGATTCTTAAGACTTCCAGACCAGCTATCTTTCCAGCGTCCTTGGTTGCTTGCCTTTGCCTTTCGTTAAAGTAAGCGGGCACCGTTATGACAGCCTTTGTTATCTTTTCGCCAAGATAAGCTTCCGCTGCTTCCTTTAGCTTTTTGAGAACTTGAGCTCCTACCTCTTCCGGTCTTACAACTTTTCCAGCGTTCGGAACATCAAAGGCAGCGTCCCCTTTATCATCCGCCACAACTTTATAGGAAACCCTCTTTGCTTCCTCTTTTACCTCGTCAAACTTTCTTCCGATGAACCTCTTGGCTTCGTATATGGTATTCTCTGGATCCAAAATGGCTCTTCTCTTTGCTGGCTCACCTACGAATATCTCCTTCTCCTTTGTCCAAGAAACTATAGATGGTGTGAGCCTTGAGCCTTCTTGGTTTGCTATAACTACACTTTCATCACCCATCATTACAGCTACAACAGAGTTGGTAGTTCCCAAATCAATACCTAATATCTTTTCTGCCATACTATCACCTCCTAAGCCTTACTATTTTAGTGTTAAGAAATAATATAAAATTTAGTCACCTTATGTCAAGTTTTTTTATATAAACTATTATAAACTTTAGTCGTACTTTTCCTTTTTAATAGAGTCCTTTTCTACTCCCAAATCTAACAAGATTTTATTCATATCATCCACAAAAGCGGGTGGACCGCACAGATAGTAGAGATTTTCCTTTATACTTTCTACCTCTTTGATTAGTATTTCCTGAGTTATTCTTCCTGTGTATCCTTCCCAGCTATCTGGCCAAGATCTTGTTAAAGTAAAAACAACCTTTATGTTGCTTAGCTCGTTCATCTCTTGAAGCTCCCTTCTGTAGATTATTTCTTCGTAGTGAGTGTTAGAAAAGAACAAAGTAGCTTTTACCTCTGTAAGTTTTGAGTCTCTTATATACCTTAAGATGCTCATGAGTGGCACTATACCGCTACCTGCACCGATGAGCACCAGCTTAGAGGACATCTGGGGAGTCCAGAAAAACTTTCCAAAAGGTCCCTTTATGTCAAATACATCCCCCACCTTTGTTTGTTCTGTGAGCATTACCGAAGCTTTTCCGTTGGGAGTTTTCTTTACAGTTAGTTCTAACTTATCCTTTTGCAAAGGACTACTGGCTATGGAGTAAGCCCTCTTTAATAACTCACCCGTTGGCTTGTATGGAACTTGTAACATTACGTATTGACCAGGAAAAAACTCAAAGTCTACCCCTCTTGTGTCAAATACGAGTGTTTTCGTGGTAGGTGTTTCTTGGATTATTTCAATTACACGAGCCTTAAACTCTATCATTTTTATACCTCCTTTTAACATTAAAATTAAATTTATGGAGAATATACTCACCTTAAGAGAACTCTACGAGTGGACAAGAAAAGATGAAGAAAACCTAAAGGGATTAGTTTCCTTAGACGAAGGAAGACTGAAAAATCTCGTTGAGTACTCTTACAAAACTCTTCAAAAATATCCCGATTGGGCGCAATTGATGAACGATCCAAAAGTAGAAGGGATTCATACAGAACTCCTACTAAACATTCTCAAGAAGTTACTTACTTTTGAGTACGATGAGGACTATACCCTTTCCATCAAATCTTTGGCAAGTTTTTACATGAAAACGGGTCTAAATCCAAAATACTTTGGGTCTATTCTTAGCTCTATTAGAGAGAGTATCTTTAGAATATTCATAGAAGGGCTAGAGTGTGACAAAGTTCCCGAACTTTCTGTATCCCTAAACAAAGCCATAGATATGGCAATAAGCATGTTTTCCATCGCATACCGCGAGGAAGAGCTTCAAATTTTTACACCTATTGGTAAGCTCCAAAAGTTGGTAATAAGTAAGATAAGGCTCATATCTTGGGCTTTTGATTACTTCATAGTTGGAGTTCTCACAGTGGTAGGTGTTTTTATACTGGCATGGATTATATACGAAATATACCTTATTGCAATAGGAGCTCTACCTGTAGAAAAAGGCGGTTTGAGTATACTGGGTTCTACCCTCATACTTTACGCCATATCTGAACTAATCACCGAAGAAATAAAGCACATAAAGGGAAGCATAATAAGCCTTAAGGTTTTCGTTAGTGTGGCTTTGGCAGCTGTTATAAGAAAGATTCTCATAGTCTCTCTGTCTCCAGAAAAGATAGGTGAGCTTATAACTTTAGGACTTGTGCTGGTAGCTTTGGCTGGTTCTTTTTGGCTAATTCATAAGGTGGAGCAGATTAGGACGTCTTGATATTTATCAACTTGCATATCTCAAGCAGAGACTTATTTTTGAAAGTAAGAAATCTTAAGGAGGTAATGCTATGCAAAAGGTAGGAATGAATTTTTCCATTACAGAAAAAGCAGCACAAGAGGTTCTCAAGATAGCTCAGGACAATAACATAACTGAACCAATCCTAAGGATTAGAGTTGTACCTGGAGGATGTTCAGGCTTCCAATATGCAATGGGCTTTGATGACACAATAGAAGAAGGTGACCATGTATTTGAACAAGGTGGCGTAAAGGTTGTAATAGATCAATTCTCCATGCCATACGTGAACAATGCAGAGCTAGATTATGTCATGGACTTTATGGGTGGTGGTTTCACCATAAAGAATCCAAACGTCACAGGATCTTGCGGATGCGGTAATTCTTTCTCTTGTGGCTGATAAAGCCTACTGCCCCATCCGGGGCTTTTCTTTTATGAAAACCTTTGTGTATTCTGGATCTATTTCCTCTACTTTAACCATAAACTTAAACTTGGTATCTACCCTAATTGATAATAAGTATTCACCAGGTTTTAAACCGCTAACATCTACGTAAGCCTTTACATCCTCTGCAATGCTGTTTATTTTTGTGCCTTGTGGTATGTAGAGCTTCATTCTTACCCTCTTTGCCTGTAACCTATACTCGTAATTTACATTTTCATTTACTAACTGCACATCTTTTGACAGTATTAAAGGAACTTTGCCACTTAAATTTACCCAAAACCAAAGCGATAGAGCAAGCAACAATGACAAAGATTTCAATTGCCAGTTTTCTATTATTAACGCTTTAATTCTTTTCAATTTGCAGCTCCTTAATAAGCTCCTCTTTTAGACTTTCTGCATCCATATTTCTTATAAACTTACCTTCTATCGCCAAGCTTATTTCTCCAGTTTCTTCAGAAACTATTATAGCTATGGCATCGCTTTCTTGAGATATACCAAGACCAGCTCTGTGACGTGTCCCATACTTTTTAGGTATATCTGGAGACGAAGAAAGAGGGAGAATACAAGAGGCATAGGCAACTCTATCTCCTCTTATGACAACAGCACCGTCGTGCAAAGGCGTAGTGGGATAAAATATGGTTATTAGAAGTTCCACCGAAACGGCACTATCTATGTTAATACACCCCTCCAATATAGGTTCCAAGTTTTGCCCTCTTTCTATAACAATCAAAGCCCCAATCTGTCTCTCAGACATAAAGGTGCAAGCTCTAACAATCTTATCAATTACCTTTTCTTCTGAAAGCTTAACCCCTATATAGCTAGTCCTTTGGCCAAGTTTTGACAGTCCCTTTCTTATTTCAGGCTGAAATATAACTACCAAAGAAAAGAGACCTACTGCCCAAAATTTGTCAAATATCCACACCAAGGCTTTTAAATCTAAAAAACTAGCTGCCATCCAGACAAAAGCCAAAATTAGAATACCATAGAGTATTTGTAGGCTCTTTGTGACCTTTAGAAAACGGAGTACGCCGTAAAACAGTATGGATACTAAAAAAATATCAATAATATCTTTAATAGAGAACTGTCTTATAATATCAAAACTCACCATAAGTTCTTACCGTATCTAATAGAGCTAAAAACTCTCTTGTTTCCCTTACATCGTGCACTCTAGCTATATGAACACCTCTAATAACGGCAAAAGCGAGCGAACCCAAACTTCCATAAAGTCTTTCTCTTGGCTGAGTCTTCTTTCCAAGAAGACCCTCTAATGTCAAACCAATGAAAGACTTTCTAGATACACCTATAGCCAAAGGAAATCCAAAAATCCTAAACTCATCTATGCGCTTTATAATCTCTATGTTATGCTCTGGGAGTTTACCAAACCCTATACCTGGATCTAATATTATATCACCTCTGTAACCAAAGGATCTTAAAGTTTCTATTCTTTCTTTAAACCAGCTTATTATTTCTTCAACTACGTCTTCGTAGGTAATTGTCATGCTCTTCCATGTTTCTGGTCTTCCCTTTATGTGTGTCATCACGTAAGGACAGTTGTATTGTGCTAGAACTTTGTACATATCTTGGTCAAAAGTCCCACCGCTTATGTCGTTTATTATGTCCGCGCCTTCATCGAGGCAAGCCTTTGCCACACCAGACTTATAAGTATCTATAGATATCCACACCTTTGGGAGTTCTTTTCTTACTTCCTTTAAGACAGGTAAAACCCTTTTTAACTCTTCTTCTTCACTTATTCTCTGCGAACCTGGTCGTGTAGACTCTCCACCTATATCGATAATTTCTGCACCATCTTGAGCCATCTTTATAGCCGCTTCTACCGCTACTTTTGGATCCATGAACTCTCCACCGTCGGAAAAGGAATCGGGAGTAACATTGAGAATCCCCATTATGGATGTCTTTATTCCCAGAGGTAGTATTTTGTAATTGTATTGAATTTTAAATGATCTTTTTCTATAGCTTTGCAAAAATTGCAAAATTTCAAAAGCTAAAGTCTTATTTGATTTGACTATGCATGAACAGAAATCCTTTATCTTTGATTCACTACCACATAAAGCATACTTTCCTTCATTGTAAAATACTGATAAACACCATTGTTTAGCACATTCAAATATATAGCTAGGTTCTATATTTTTTTCTTCAAAGTAGAGTACATGAAATATACCTTCAAAAGCTCTACTTTCAGCTTCTTTAAAAAAAATACCTATCCTATCCTTTAAAAATCTGTAAAAAGCTTCCTTGCTTTCAAAATGCTTGATAATCATAAGTTTAGTATTATAATTTTTAATCTTCCAAAGTCGGATCTTAAAGGAGGGAACACTATGCCAAAGCAGATGGTAGTATGCCCACACGATACAGCAAAAAACAAAGTCAATTGGATAGAGTTTGTCTCTTACCTATCTGAAAAATTGGATAGAAGCCTATCTTATGCACATTTAGACGGATTTAGAGATTTCCAAATAAGCGCATTGGAAAGCCATATAGCTTATGCAAATCCAATCGATGCTCTCAGATTGTGGAAAGCTGGTTACCAAGTGGTTGCTGGGAATGACGTTTTAGATTCAGCAATAATGGTAAAACTCACCGATTCCCAGATGGATTTAACTACTCTGGCTTCTGTAAGAAACACCTATGCACACTTGGTAGGTCTAAAGCTTCTAATTGAGTTAAATGTAAACATATTTAAAATTGGTTATGCTTTTAAGGACTCTTGGGATTCTTGTGTTAAGGCTGTGCTAAATGGAGAAGTTCCAGCCGCTATACTCTACAAGGATTACTGGGATGGATTAAGTAATATAACCAAGTCTAGACTTGAAGTTATTAAAGAAGGTAAAGGAAAACACTCTCACTATATAATGCTGAAGCCAAATTCTTACTCTAAGGATGAGCTTCTTAACATACTAATTAATATGCCAAAGGATCCCAAGGGGGCTGCCATAATGCAGAGGATCCATATTAAAGAATGGATACCAAAGGATGATCTTTTGGACTTAGAAGAGGATCTGAATAAACTGGGGTTATTAGAAAGCGTACTCCAGGAATACTAAAAGCATATTTTTTGATTTTCTATTCCTTCTGAGTTAAAATACTTACAAACTTAACTGGAGGGCTTAGAATGAAATTAACTTTAAGTGTTATCAAAGCGGACATCGGCGGATTTGTAGGACACTCCAGTGTTCATCCGCAAGTAGTTGAAAAGGTTAAGGAGGTTGTTGTCCAAGAAAAGGAAAAAGGTAATTTCATTGATTGTGATATTTTGGTATGTGGTGATGATATAGCTATAGTTGCCACACACACTCACGGTGTGGACAACGAGTTTGTGCATTCTGTCGCATGGAAAGCTTTTTCAGAAGGAACGCAGGTTGCAAAGGAGCTAAAACTCTATGGAGCGGGTCAAGACTTACTCTCTGACACTTTCTCTGGAAACGTAAAAGGTATGGGTCCAGGTGTGGCAGAGATGGAGTTTGAGGAAAGACCTTCTGAACCTGTAATAGTGTTCTTTGCAGACAAAACGGCTCCTTCGGCTTGGAGCTTACCTCTGTATGAAATGTTTGCAGACCCTATGGTGTGCGCTGGATTAGTTATAGATCCCAAAATGCACGATGGCTTTACTTTCGAGGTGCTGGACACCTTTACAGGCAAGGCGGTTAAGCTTTCCACACCGGCGGAACTTTATGACCTTATGGCGCTAATTAGCAGTGTGGAAAGGTATGCAGTAAAGAGCGTAATAAGAAACAGTGACGGTGAGATTGCGGCTGTTGCTTCCACTCAGAGGTTGTCACTTATAGCTGGAAAGTATGTAGGAAAGGATGACCCCGTTATGATAGTGAGGGCTCAGGCGGGATTTCCTGCTGTAGGTGAGATTTTGGAGCCTTTCTCGAGACCTTGGATAGTGGAAGGATGGATGAGGGGATCTCACAACGGACCACTTATGCCTGTATCCTTCAAACATGCTACACCCACAAGGTTTGATGGACCACCAAGAGTAATAGCGGCAGGTTACCAGATAGCCAATGGAAAACTGGTTGGTCCAAGGGACCTCTTTGACGATCCAGCTTACGACAAAGCAAGAGAAGAGGCTCAGATAATAGCCAACATCCTCAGACGTCAGGGAATATTTGAACCCCACAGATTACCATCGCAAGAGATGGAGTACACAACCCTTCCCAAAATCCTTGAAAAGTTAGAAAGCAGATTTTACGATGTGGGATAATCTCTTTTACTCTTTTCCTTTTTTTTAACTTTAATATTAGTTATATTCAGACCCTTTAAGGTAAACATTGGATACGTAGCCCTTGCGGGGGCTACCCTTAGCCTTTTATTGGGAACGGTAACCTTAAGGGACGTAATCTTCATTACCCACTCCGTTTGGGATGCAGTCGTTGCTTTTGTGTTGCTCATCCTTATCTCCATAATACTGGACAAAGCGGGCTTTTTTGAGTGGTCAGCTCTGAGATTGATGTCCCTTTCAAAAGGAAGCGGTTTTTTGCTATACATCTACCTTATGCTCTTGACAGCGCTTACCGCAGCGGTCTTTGCCAACGATGGCGCCATGCTCATGCTTACTCCCTTGGTTTACGCTAAATTGAGAAACTTAGGTCTCAAACCCAAAGATATGGTGCCTTACTTTATAGCCATAGGTTTTATGTCCGAATCCGCAAGTTTACCTCTGATAATCTCCAACCTAACCAACATAATAACCGCCAAACACTTTGGTTTGGGTTTTTGGGAGTATGCCCTTTACATGATGGTTCCCTATGCCGTTTCCGTAGCATTTACCACTCTTATATTTTGGATAGCTTTCAAAAACTACTACATAAGACGTTTCGATACGGAATTTTTGGAGGACAAACCGCCTAAACTGGCGATAAAAGATTCAACGGTTTTTACCTTTGGTTGGATAGCTATAGTCTTCATAGGTGTGTCCTTTTTGGTAATTGAGATACTTCATATACCAGTTTTTGTTTCCTCTGTCCTTGCTATAGCGTGTTTGATAGTTTCTCTTTCTACACTCAGGCACAGTGTTAT
>JBEPZX010000003.1:0-96851 GCA_041640635.1 Aquificaceae bacterium | reverse complement strand
AGTCAGCATCTGGGAAGAAGAACAAACCAGCTGTTGCGTGTGCCACTGTTTCCACAATTGCCACATCCGCACCTATTACATCCTTTAGCAAGTCCTTCCCGTAACCCGTAACTCCAAGACCTAGAACTTCAGGCTCATCAAAGCTTTGCTTTATACGTCTGAATATTTCCTTGGCATCCTCTATAGGGTTTCCTTTGCTGATGGTGTAAAAGCACTCTACTATGTTTTTATCTTGGTCCATAACTACAGCCTTGGCTGTGGTAGAACCAAAGTCACAACCTATATAAACTTTTCTTGGTTTGGGACCTTTATACGTGGGCTTTTTGGGTATATACTTTTCCTTTAGTTCCTCTACTTCATCGTAGGACTGTAGCAAAGGCTTTTTCCCTTCAGCTAGTTTTTGTTTATACTGACCTTCTTCTATCCACCACTTTAATTTTTCTAACCCTTGGTAGTTGGGTTTTTCCGACTCTTCTAAAGCTGTATAAACACATCCCAAAGCTCCGTAAAATAGCGAATCCTGAGGAACATATACAAGCTTTTCCATTTCATCGTATGAGAAATCCCCTACACCTTTTTCCTTCCAGAGAGCTTTCAAATGAACACGCCAAGCTTCCTGCAGTCCCTTAAAAAACAGATTGGGACCACCCAGCAGCAAAACTTCCGGTAAAGGTGTATTTCCTTTGGTAAGCTGAGCTAAATTTTGATAAACTACAGCTTCAAAGAGTGAAGCCATGATTTCTTCCACAGACACGCCCGCTTTCAGCAAGGTATTTACATCAGTTTCTGCAAAGATACCACACTTGGAACTCACCTTATGTAAGGTGTAACCTATGTATCCCATTTGAGATAGCTTTTCTTGAGGAATTCCTAACTTTCTAGCTATTTTTTCGATAAAGGTTCCCGTCCCTCCAGCGCACGCATTCTGCATGTAAACGTGTTTGGTTTTTCTTCCTTCCGCATCCTCTTTTATGAATATGGTTTTCATATCCTCCCCGCCTATTTCACTTACAAACCTCACCCTTGGATGGAGCTTTTCTACAGCCGTAGCTACTGCCACAACCTCCTGTATATGTCTCCCACCTGCCAGCTCGGATATAAGCGTTGACCCAGAACCTGTAAAGTAAACAACCGTGTTGTCTTTGTTTATCCCATACCTTTTTTCCAAAGACTCCAAAAACTCAAAAACCTTCTCTGCCGTTTTTGTGTTGTGCCTTTCGTACTTTTTGTCTATTTGATTACCATTATCGTCACACAAAACATACTTACACGTTGTACTTCCTACATCTATTCCAAGGATATACCTCATTTCTTTTACCTCATTAAGCTTGCTACATGCATCACGTAATTGGCTGCAGTTGTAACGTATCCATAGTTTGGCACTTTGTAAGTTGCCTTCTTTATGTGTGGGTTTTCCTCTTCAAACTCACGTATCTTTTCTTCCGTTAACCTTGTCCGCTCTAGGGCTTGGTAAAATTCCTCTTTGGCTAACTTTTTAGCTTGAGTTAGTATCATTTGACATCTGGAAAGGGCATGAACTTCCGAGTCCCCTTTTATTTCTATAGGTGCGTAAAGAAGATCTGGGTAATCCCCTATAACCTTTGCCATGGCTCCAACAGACATGGTGTTGGGCAAACACCCATAAGGTGAAAGTTCGCATATCATGTGCGCTTGCTTTGTCTTGTATGCATACAAAGCCTTACCTATTAGCATGTAACCCTCTCCCCCTGCCAATCTGTAGTGGAAGTATGGCTTTGCCAGCTCTTTTAAATACCTTTGATTAGGTAAAGCGTAAGGTATATTGTTAAAGACTTTCCTCAGTCTGTTGTAAGCAAAGTGAAAAGCCTTATTTAAAGCCAGTATTATTCCTTTCTTGAGATAGTAACGTTTTGTTGAAGCTTTGGCATCCTCGAGCTTAAAGAGTTCCATATTAATTAGGTAATCGATCCAAACGGCTATCGGCGGAGGTATAACTTCCGCTCCTTCCTGTTCTAACCATCTCTTTATATTGTAGTTTCCTTCACCTTCGTGGGTCTGAAGCCAAAACTCACCAGTTATCTTTACCTTGGGTTTTACTCTTAATCTATCTACCTCTATATCATCCCATAGATTTTTAACTTCTTTAAGAGCCTTTACAAAGTAGTCTCCAAAAATGTGATACACAAAACTCGAGAGCTTACCTTCTTTAACAGGTGCTTTTTTTAGGTAGTTGTATAAGAGTTCTATACTCTGTGACAATACATTATCCGTTTGCCCTGCTTTTACTTCGTAAGGTCTTGTGGCATACTCCATATCTGTAAGTATGTCAGCCATGAAGTCTGCATAAAAAAGTCTTAAGGTTGTAGACAGATCTATCTTTAAACCACCACCAGGAGCAGATTGCTCTAGATTAAGCAAATCCAAAAGAAACAAACGAAAGTCTCTTAAATTTAGCCCTTCCAAAACCCTTTCGTAAGATTCGTGATACTGTCCAAACCTGCATGGACCGCAGGCACCAATAGTGACAAATATGTAGTTGTTTTTTACACCATCCTCTCCATACCTTTCTCTTAAGGTCTTTAAGTTTCTCGCCAAGTTACCAGCGGTAAAGGTGGTTGGACAGCACGCACCTACATCTATATACTCCTTTCCTATATCCAAATCCTGCCTCTTTATCTCTTCAAGGGGCTCTATTTTGTATCCCGCTCTTTCTATAGCTCCTTGAATGAGTCTCTCGTGCTTCCATGTCAAACCGCCAAATAGTACAGTTACTCTATCTTTTTCTTCCAATGTAAAGGGATTCGGTTTATAACCTAAATAATGTTCAGTCCTCATAGCTTACCCTCCTCTTTTATTAATCCTTTTAACCAAAACTCAACCAACTCTTGACACAAATTGCTTACATCGACTTGTTCTTTTTCAATAATTTCTTTAATGATTTCTTTCATAGTTCCTACAATGGCTAAGGCAAAGGTGTGTGTATTATGCAGTTTCAATATACCCATACTTATTCCTTTTTTTAAGGAATTCTCAATCATACCAATCAGATCTTGTATAAACTCATCGATAATACGGGAATTTTTATTCCACCTGTCCCTGTATAAGACTATCTTGGTTAGGTCTTTGTTTTTCAGAGCGTAATAAATAACACCACAGATGTTAGAAAGCACCTGCTGTTGAATATCAAACGACGTATCTATGGGTTTTATAATTTCTCTTAAATCGTCAATAGCTCTTTTTAGAACCTCTCTGAATATTTCATCTTTACTTTCAAAGTATAGGTAAAAGGTGCCTCTTGCAACCCCCGCTTTTTCTATTATGTGGCTTATGTGTGCATCATGATAGCCTTTTTCCGAAAAGACTTTTCTTGCGGACTTTATCAGTAACTCTTTTGTCTGAACTGACATGTCAGTCTAATTTAAACTTTCAAGTGTGATTAGTGTATGAGTAATATCATCAAGTATCAATTATTTCTGTGCTTTCCTCTTTGAACTTGTATCGGAGGGCAAGGAACATCAGCATAAGAACAAAAAACGCAACAATCACCTGGTTTAGGTTTAAGAATTTTCTTACAGTGAATACACTCATAAAAATACATACAACTATCTGTCGGCATTTCTACCTCTTGTATGTAACCACACTCTGGACATTTAAGATTAGCTTTAGTTATCATTCTATACACTCTCTAGAATTAAAATATAAACTTTTTACGGAATTATGTAGAAAATAGATTAAATCTTTGACAAGAAGCAATATTCGTTTATAATTAAATAAACAACTTCTTATTTTACTTTAGGAGGTTTAAAATGGCTCTAAAAACCAAAATAGACTTTGATACATGCACATCATGCGAGCTATGCTACGACAGAATACCAGAGGTTTACAAAAACAGAGGAGACGGTATAGCTGATGTGGTAAACCCAGGTCCAGATGGTTGGATGATTGTGCCTGCGGAATTGGAACAAGAAGTAAAAGAGGTAGCAGACGAATGCCCCAGCGGCTCTATACTTACAGAGGAATAAATATTGATATTAAAATAGATGAAGAAACCTGTACTGCATGCCAGTTGTGTTACGAGGTTTTGCCTAATATATTCGTGGATAGGGGCGATGGTATTCCGCTTGTCTTGAGAAAGAATATAAATAACCAGGCTTTGACAAAAATAGAAAAAGTGGCTACAGATTGCCCCTCCTCTTCTATATTAATTCACATTGGATAAAGTTATTTTTCTTGGTACAGCTGGTGGCAGAGCTAGTGTTTTTAGGTTAGCCAGAAGGTCAGGAGGTTTTCTGTTAAACCTTTCTGGTCGTTGGGTACAGGTAGATCCAGGACCTGGATGTTTTGTTTATCTTCACCAAATGAAATTTGATATTAGAAAATTGGACTTAGTGGTGTTATCTCACATACACCTGGATCACTCTTCTGATATAAATGCAGTTATAGAGTCTGCTACGGATGGAGGGAAAAAAAGACACATAGCTTTATTTGCACCTAGAGAAGCCTTTGATGGAGATAACAGAGTAGTATTGCCATTCATAAGAGAGAGACTTTTCTTAGAAGGCTTTTTAGAAGAAGGAAAGGAGCTTAGGTACCTTGATATAAAGGTAAAAGCTGTAATGAAACACAGACATCATAATTCAGATACCTATGCTTTGTTGTTTAACAACAGTGTATTGTATGTATCGTGTGCATTGTTTGAAAACAGGATGCTAGAAATGTATCCAAAAAACGTGGACCTTATGATTATAAATACAACACTGTATAAAAAGGTTAAGTATATCGAGCACTTATCCGTCGATGAGGCAAAGATATTAATAAGAGAGTTAAAACCAAAGAAAGCGGTAATAACCCATTTCGGATGGGAGTTTTTAGAAAATTACGATACGGATAAAGTAGCTCAGGAGATTTCTCAAGAAACGGGCGTAAAAACGTATGCCGCTTACGATGGTATGGTTATGGAGATTTAAATGGTCGAAAGCTTATTTCCTTCTTTGAAAGCTTGGGCAGAAGACTTTGTTCAAAATTACGGCTATACAGCCCTCTTTATTCTCTCTTTTAGTGAGTCCGTAATACAACCAATTCCGCCTTACCCTTTTATAGCTTCCGCCTCACTTTTCGGTTTGAGTCCTTACACTGCAGGTTTTGTAGCCTTTGTTGGTAACTTACTGGGTGCTGTAGTTGCTTACTTTTTGGCAAGGATTCTTGGCGAAAATGTAGTAAAGAAAATTTTTAGAGAAAAGCTTTACTTAAAAGGCGAAGCCTTGTTTAACCGGTACGGTTTCTTTGCTGTATTAATTGGCGAACCTTATAAGCTGTTTTGTTGGCTCTCTGGAATCTTCAAGATGCCCTTTTGGAATTTTTTACTGGCTAGTGTAATAGCAAGAGCTACAAGAATAGGTGCTTTTGCTTTGTTTGGTGATCTGGTTGGTAAGATTTTTCATTAATGGGTGCGGGAGGACTCGAACCCCCAACCGGGCGGTTATGAGCCGCCCGCTCTGCCATTGAGCTACGCACCCAACAAAACAATGAAATATTATATATCTTTTCTTATCCATAATCAAGTTTTATTCAGTTATATTAGGCTTTAATCGATTTTCAGTAAATTTTCACCCTTTCCAAGAACAACAAGTATATCACCTTCTAATATAACTTCATTGCCTGAAGGATTTATTATCATGTTCTCACCTCTCTTGATTAGTAAAACTGTTAAACCGTATCTCTTCCTTAAATCTATATCCTTTAGGCTTTTATCTAACATGCGAGAAGAAGGTTTTATTTCATATATTCCGTAACCAGGTGCTAAAGAAATCTCTTCTAGGAAACCTCCTACTAGCAGAGAGTGGGCTAACCTTTCTGCCATGTCCCTTTCAGGATGAATTATTCTACTCACTCCAAGCTTTTGGAGAAGTTTTCCGTGAAGTTCATTTACGGCTTTAGCTATTATTTCCCTTACTCCCAAATCCATAAGCTGCATCACAACCAAAGTGTTCGCTTCTATGTTCTCACCTATACTTACTATAACCACATCTGATGTGTATATACCCGATTCCTTGAGAGCTCTTTCTTCTGTGGCATCCAAAGTGTAAGCTTTTGTCACGTAATCGCTTATTAAACGCACTCTTTCTTGGTCTATATCACACGCTATAATCTCTGCACCGCCTTCTGCCAACCTTCTAGCCACATGAAACCCAAACTTTCCAAGTCCAACTACACCGTAAATTTTTTCCCTTCCTTTCATATCAGTATCCTCGCTTCAGGATGTTTTAAGAAGCTAACTTTTTGCCTTCCACTAATTGCAAACATAAAACTAAGGATACCGATCCTTCCTACTATCATTGTCAAGATGATGATTAACTTTCCTACTAAAGAAAAGTCAGCTGATAAACTAAGAAGTCCACTGCTATTTCCTAAAGATAAACCTACTGTAGAAAAGGCAGACACTACTTCAAAGAGACAATGAAGCAAAGGTTTGTGCTCTATCCAACTTACAATTAGAGCCGATATGGTTGTGTATGCAAAACTTATACTAAGAATAACCATAGCTTTGTATATAACACTCTGTGATATACTCCTTTCGAATATAACAACTTCGCTTTGACCTTTTATATAGGAATACACAGCTACGAGTATAACACTCATAGTTACAGTTTTTACACCACCTCCAGTTCCACCAGGGGATGCTCCTATAAACATAAGATTTACGATAAAAAACAGCGTAGCTTCTGAAAGTTTAGATATATCTATGGTGTTAAAACCTGCTGTTCTGGAAACTACGCTATGGAAAAAGGAAGCCAAAACTTTTTCCTTCACACTTAGGTTTTGCCAATGGTAAAGATCTATGAAAATTACCAAAGCTCCTAGGATTATTAAAAAAAAGGAAGCTACAATAACAAGTTTTGTGTGTGTACTTATATGCATCACTTCACCCTTTATCTTAGCAATTAAATCATATACTACAAAGAAACCTATCCCTCCTACAATTACCAAAAAACACACGACTAAATTTACCAAAGTGTCCGCTCTAAAATTTACCAAATTACTAGAAAACGTAGAAAAGCCTGCGTTGTTAAAAGCGGAAATAGAGTGGAACAAAGCGTAAAACAGTGTTAAACCTAAGTTCTTAGAATAGTCATACATTGAAGGAATAAGCATTATAAACCCCAAAATTTCTAGTATCACTACTACAGGCACCACTCTTTTAAAGAAGCGTATGAGTCCATATATTCCTGGATAGTTAATGGATTCAGAGAGAATCAGCCTTTCTTTTAAACCTACTTTTCTTCTCAACAAAACCAGCGTATACGTAGTAATAGTTAGATAACCAAGCCCACCTATCTGAATAAGTGAAAGCACGATAAATTTGCCAAAAAGAGTAAGGTCCTTCTCAGTATCTAAAACCACCAATCCAGTAACGGTTACTGCAGAAGTGGAAGTAAAGAAAGCATCCAAAAAACTTATATCTTTTGTAGTCGATATAGGTAGTTTTAACATTAGTGTGCCTAATAAAATTATGGATAGATAAGACACTAGTATGATTCTATAAGGACTCCACTCCTTTTGATTCATTCTAACTTTAGTTGTTTTTTATAAGCCTTTAGAGTATTCAAAAGTAACGAGCTCACTGTCATCGGTCCCACACCACCTGGAACTGGCGTTATGGCATATACTTTATCTTTAACGCTTTCAAAATCTACATCACCTACAATCTTACCATTTACCTTGGAGATTCCCACATCTACAACTATGGCTCCTTCCTTCACCATATGTGCTTTTATTAGATGTGGCACACCTGTAGCAGAAACAAGTATATCAGCTATTTTTGTATACTCAGATATATCTTTGGTGTGTATATGGCATACGCTAACTGTGGCATCCCTCCAAAGCATAAGAAGTGCCAGAGGTCTGCCTACTATAAAGCCTGCACCTACAATGGTTACATTTTTTCCCTTTACATCTATTCCATAGTTTTTCAAAAGAATATCTATTCCTAAAGGTGTACATGGAATGAATCCATCCTCCAACCTTCCAACAAGCCTTCCCATATTTTCAGGATGGAAACCATCCACATCTTTTCGTGGTGATATGGTAAGTATGACTTCATTTACATCCATGTGTTTTGGTAAAGGGAGTTGGACTAATATACCATCTACGTTTTGATTGGCATTTAGCTCGGCTATTAGATCCAAAAGCTCAGCTGTTTGTGTATTTTCTGGAAGATGGAAAAGCAAAGATTCTATGTTAGCTTTTTCACAGGCCTTTCTTTTGTTTTCTACATACACTTTGCTGGCAGGATCGTTCCCAACAAGAACTACAGCCAATGAAGGTTTTCTGTAGCCAAGCTTTGTGTAGCTTTCAACTTCTTTTTTGATATCTTCCCTTATCTTTTCAGAAAGAGACTTTCCATCTAGTAATATAGGTATTACACTCTTTTCCATTTAGTCCCCGCTGGTGTATCTTCAAGTATTATATTCATTTCCTTGAGCTTATCTCTAATATAATCCGCTATTTTGTAAACCTTTTCTTTCCTTGCGGCCTCTCTAATTTCTATTAAAAGATTAATTAGTTTTTCATCAAGCACCTCTCCAGCAGATAACTCTTTTTTTACCGTCTCTTTTACCTCACATGTTGGATATATGTCTTCAAAGAGACCAAATATTCCTCTCATATTGTTAAGAATGGATCTTACCGCAAATTCATAAGCTTGAAGTTCATTACTGGGTAAACTTCTTCTTTCGAAGGCAGCGTTTTTTATCTTGTTTAGGTCTGTAACAAGGGAAAATATGTGAGATAGAGCAGCAGGTGTATTAAAATCTTCACTGAGTTCTTTAAAGAAAGACTCCTCCACTTGTTTAACCTTTTCATAGAGCTTTGGTATTTCCTTAGATTCTACTATGGATAGTTTTTTTAAAACTTCAAGGTCTAGTAAAGAATCTTTTATGCGTTCATAAGCTCGTTTTGTCTCTTCCATTTTCTCCCATGAAAAATCCAATGGGCTTCTGTAGTGTGTAAATAAAACCAACAATCTCAGTATATCGGGATGATACTTGGTGTAGACCTCTTTTAGTGTCACGTAGTTTCCGAGTGATTTGGACATCTTTTGTCCACCAACGGTCACTAAACCGTTGTGCATCCAATACCTAGCAAAAGGTTTACCTGTGGTAGCTTCTGCCTGTGCTATCTCGTTTTCATGGTGAGGGAAGACCAAATCTAAGCCACCACCGTGTATGTCTATAGTCTCTCCTAGATGTTTAAATATCATAGCTACGCATTCTGTGTGCCAACCAGGTCTACCAGGTCCCCAAGGTGAGTCCCATGCAGGTTCACCAGCCTTTGCAGCTTTCCAGAGGGCAAAGTCCAAAGGATCCTTTTTCTTCTCGGAGGGTTCTATACGCGCTCCAGCTTGAAGTTCCTCCACATTCCTTTTGGAGAGCTTTCCATACTCAGGAAAAGAGGAGACATCAAAGTAAACATCGCCTTCGGATACATAGGCGTAACCTTTTTGTATAAGCGTTTGTATGACATGTATAATCTCCTGTATGTGCTCTGTAACCCTTGGTTCCACGTCGGCAGGTTTCACTCTTATTGCTTCCATATCTTGGTAGTAGGAAGCTATATACCTGTTGGCTATAGACATAAAATCTGTGCATTCGCTCCTAGCTCTGTTTATTATTTTGTCATCTATGTCAGTAAAGTTTCTTATGAATCTTACGTGGTATCCCAAGTATTCTAGGTATCTTCTAAATGTATCAAAAACTATCAAACTTCTACCGTGTCCTACATGAGAGTCATCGTAAACAGTAACACCGCATGTGTATATACTAACCCTAGGGGGATTTATTGGTACAAATTCCTCCACTCTTCCAGTTAACGTGTTGTATATGCGTACACTCATGAGAAATATTTTAAGGTAAATGTTTTATAATTTATTACCTTAAAGCGGGTGTGGCGGAATTGGCAGACGCGCGGGACTTAGGATCCCGTGGGGATAACCCGTGAGGGTTCGACTCCCTCCACCCGCATTTAAACTCAGGAGGATTAAATGAAAGTAACAGTTCAAGAGAAAGAAGGCCTTTTCAAATCCTTAACGGTTAACGTAGAAGGTGATATTGTTGAAAAGGCTCTAAACGAGGTTTATCAATACTTAAAAGAAAATGCCCAAATAGAAGGTTTTAGAAAGGGAACGGTCCCACTCTGGATAATAAAGAGCCGTTACAAAGAGTCAATAAGAGAAGAGGTAGGGAAAAAAGTTGCTGATGCCACCTTAGAAAAAGCTATAAATGAGACTAAACTAAAGCCGGCAGCCAGCATCTATTTGGAAAGTGTAGAATTACAAGAAAACCCCCCAAAAGTTTCTTACACTGTAACCTTTGAGGTTATACCAGAATTTGAACTAAAAGACCTTGAGAATGTAGAAGTTGAAATACCCAAACTAGAATTCAGTGAAAAGATGGTAGAAGAAGCATTGGAAAAAATTAGGGAAGAACACGCACTTTGGGAACCAGCAAACAGACCTACCAAAAAGGGAGACTTGGTTGTTATAGAGTATGAGATCGAAGAAACGAGCTCTGGTGAAAAGACACAGGGCGAAACATCTGGTGTAGTTGGCGAAAGAATGTTTAGAGAAGAAATAGACTCCTCTTTAGAAGGTAGATCTGAGGGCGAGGAGCTCAGTTTCACAGACTTGACGCTTTACGATACTGAGGGTAAAGAAGCTGGAAAGGCAAACGTCAGAGTCACTATAAAAGCTATAAAAGAGAAAGTTCTGCCAGAACTAAACGATGATTTGGCAAAGCAAGCTGGTCTTGGAGACACTTTGCAAGAGGCTATGGAAAAACTGAGAAAAAACATACAGGAAAATCTGGAGAAAATGAGAGAACAAGCGATAGAGAATGCCCTTGCACATAAGTTAGTAGAAATGCACGACATAGAAGTTCCGCGTACCCTTCTTGCGAAAGAGATTGAAAGCTTGGTAACACAAAGATTAAATTACTTGGCTCAGTACGGTATTGATCCAAAGCATGTAAACGTTAAGGCTTTATCCGAAGAAGTAAGACCACAGGCTATCTTCAATATCAAGTTAAGATTAATACTTGACAAATATGCACAAAGTAAGAACATTAATGTAAGTGACGAAGATTTGCAGAAAAAGTACGAAGAACTTGCAGCCATGAACAACACAAGCGCAGAAAACATAAAAGTGTACTTCGAAAGCCAAAATCTGGTACCAGTTGTAATGGGAGATATTGCGAGGGAAAAGGCTATCAAAGAATTAATGCAAAAGGCTATCGTTAAAGAAGTCCAGAAGGAGGAAACCAAAGATGAAGGACATACTTAATCAGCTCGTTCCAATTGTTATCGAACAAACACCAAGGGGCGAAAGAGCTTACGACATATACTCAAGGCTCCTGCAGGATAGGATAGTTTTACTGGGATTTCCCATAGACGATCATGTAGCTAATTTGATCGTTGCTCAGCTTCTGTTTTTGGAAGCCCAGGATCCAGAAAAAGATATCTACCTTTACATAAACTCTCCAGGTGGTTCTGTAACAGCAGGCATGGCTATTTACGACACAATGCAGTATATAAAACCTAACGTTGTGACTATCTGTATAGGACAAGCGGCTTCTATGGGGGCTGTTTTGTTAGCTGCTGGCGCACCTGGCAAAAGGTATGCTTTGCCTAACGCTCGAATAATGATACATCAACCACTAGGCGGTATAAGCGGTCAAGCAACCGACATAATCATACACGCTGAAGAAATAAAGAGAATTAAAAATATACTTAACTCAATACTCGCAAAACATACAGGGCAACCTTTAGAGAAAATTCAAAACGATGTAGAAAGAGATTACTTTATGTCTGCTGAAGAGGCACGCCAGTACGGCATAGTGGATAAAGTTATACAGAAGAGAGAGTAACATGAAGACTAAAAATCACTGTTCCTTCTGTGGTAGATCACAGGACGAAGTTTTGGTATTGATAGCTGGACCTAACAATGTACATATATGTGACAGGTGCGTAGAAGCTTGCAACTCCATCGTTAAGGAACAAATTTCACAGTATAAACACAAAGAACTTGAAAGTGTTCCCAAACCAGAACAGATAAAGAAAGCGTTGGATGAATACATAATAGGTCAAGAAAAAGCAAAAAAGATACTATCTGTAGCTGTTTACAACCATTACAAGCGCATAAGAGCCAAGGAACTTGGGTTAAGTGTACACGATGTAGATATAGAAAAAAGCAATATTCTTTTAATAGGTCCTACAGGTTCCGGTAAGACTTTGCTTGCAAAAACGTTAGCCAAGCTCCTGAACGTGCCTTTTGCCATAGCCGATGCCACTTCTTTGACGGAAGCAGGTTACGTAGGTGAAGACGTAGAAAACGTTTTAGTGAGGCTTCTTCAAAACTGTGGTTACGACGTTAAACTCGCCCAAAAGGGTATAGTTTACATAGACGAAATAGACAAGATAGCCAAAAAGTCAGGCATAAACCCCTCAATTACCAGAGACGTATCTGGTGAAGGTGTACAGCAGGCACTTCTAAAGATTATAGAGGGAACCATAGCCAACGTGCCACCACAAGGTGGTAGGAAACACCCTCATCAGGAGTTTATACAGGTAGATACAACCAACATACTCTTTATATGCGGGGGTGCTTTTGTAGGTTTGGATGAAATAATAAAAAGGAGGCTAGGAAAATCTGTTGTTGGTTTCGAATCAGCCATAAGTAAGAGTATTCAAGATCAAAACGTAATAGAACTGGTAGAACCAGATGACTTGGTACATTTTGGTCTAATACCAGAGTTCATAGGAAGATTACCAGTTATAGCGGTACTTAACGAACTTTCAGAAGATGACCTTGTTCGTATACTCGTTGAGCCAAAGAATGCTCTTGTAAAGCAGTACCAAAAGCTACTAGAAATGGACGGTGTAGAGCTTGAGTTCACAGAAGAAGCCATAAGGTATATAGCAAAAGAGGCAATAAGAAGAAAAACAGGAGCGAGAGGACTCAGAGCCATTATGGAAGAAATAATGACAGACATTATGTATCATGTGCCATCTCTTTTAAACGTCCAAAAGGTCATCGTAGACGAAGAAACCGTTAAGAATAAGACTAAACCCAAATACATCTTGGAAAAGGTTGTATAATAAGCTTAGGAGGTTCAGATTATGAAAAAAGTATTCTTAGGGTTGCTTCTACTTGGTACCATTACTTTTGCACAACAGAAGTTCGCCTGCATTGACTCAGCCAAGTTAATGACTGAATCCCAGTTTGTAAAACAAAAACAGTCTGTGCTCACTTCTAAAGCTCAAGAGTACCAAAAACAGCTGGATGAGATAAATAAAAAGCTTGAAGAACTGAAAAAGCAAGTAGAGAGTAAAGCTATAACTCAGCAAGCAAGAGAACAAAAAATAAAAGAGTATCAGCAGTTGGAAAGTAAAGGATTTGAACTACAAAACAAAGCCAACAGAGAACTCGCAGAACTTAAAACGCAACTAGAGAAAGAACTTTTTGATAACCTAAAGAAAATATCTGTGGATATTGCTAAGCAGAAAGGCTATACAGGTATCTTAGATTGTAATGCTTTTGTTTATATGGACCCTCAACTAGATATAACCAGTGAAGTAACATCCAAACTCGACCAAATTAAATGAAGCTCACCAGAATAGCTAAAGAGATTGATGCTAGGCTAATTGGAAAAGAAGATATACATATTTGTGGAATTTCCTCTGTAGAAAATCCAAAGGAAAATACATTGGTGTTTTGCTATCATCCTATGGATGCCCAGACCTTATCACCAAGCTGCGTTCCTGTTGTAAGCGCCGAAATATCTAGAGAAACTTATCTATTGGTTGATAATGTTAAGTTAGCCTTAGCAAAGACTTTGAACCTGCTATATCCTGAAGTACATCCTGTAGGTATATCAGAAAAAGCTCATATAGGAAAAGCTGTAGAAATTGGGGAAGGTGTATACATAGGACCCTTTGTTTACGTTGGTGATGGTGTAAGGCTTGGAGATAACGTAAAAATATACCCCTTTTCTTACATAGGTGACTACACTGTAATAGGAGAAAACAGCGTAGTATTTAGCGGAGTGCATATATACTCTAGGTGTGTAATAGGCAAAGGAGTAAGAATTCACTCTGGCAGTGTAATTGGTGCCGATGGCTTTGGTTACTACATAGGGAAAGAGGGAATAATAAAGCTTAATCACATAGGGAATGTAGTCATAGAAGATTACGTAGAGATAGGTGCAAACACTACCATAGACAGAGCTTTGATAGATTCAACAATGGTAAAGGAAAACACCAAGATAGATAATCTTGTTATGATTGGACACAACTGCAGAATTGGGAAAAATAACATTATAGTTAGTCAGGTAGGGCTGTCTGGAAGCGTAAAAACGGGGGAAAATGTAGTTCTTGCGGGACAGGTGGGAGTTGCAGATCATATAAAAATAGGGGATAATGTAACGGTAGCAGCTAAGTCAGGAGTAGCGAGCGATTTGGAACCAGGAAAAACCTACGGTGCAAACCTTCCAGCTATAGAGTGGAGCAAGTGGAAAAGGATCTACATCCATCTTCTTAAATTACCACAACTTGTAAAGGAGAAGAAAAATGAAGATAAGAATAGCACATAGCCCTGACTCAGATGATGCCTTCATGTTTTATCCTTTGGTAAGTGGAAAAATAGATACTCAAGGTCTGCAGATAGAGCATGTGCTTGCAGATATAGAAACACTTAACAGAGAAGCACTAAAAGGCACATACGAAGTCTCAGCTATCTCTTTTCATGCTTACCCTTACGTGGCTGACAAGTACTTAGTATTACCAAGCGGTGGAAGCGTAGGTGATGGATACGGTCCTATCGTAGTTGCAAAAGAAAAGCTAGAAAGTATAAAAGGCAAAAGGGTAGCCGTTCCAGGAACATTGACGACGGCTTTTTTGGTACTCAAGCTTTACGAGCCTGAATTTGAAGAAGTAGTTGTTCCTTTTGATCAGGTGATGGACTACGTCCTAAGGGGACAAGTCGATGCGGGTCTTGTGATACACGAAGGGCAGTTGTCTTACTTAGACAGAGGACTTACAAAGGTTGTAGATTTGGGACAGTGGTGGAAAGAAAAGTACGGACTCGTTTTGCCTTTGGGATGTAACGTAGTGAGAAAAGACTTAGGGAAAGAAACCATAAGAAAAATAGAAAAGCTAATGAGAGAGAGCGTAGAGTATGCCATCAACCATATGGATATGGCACTGGAATACGCCAAAGAGTATGCAAGAGATATAAAGGAAAGTGAAGAGAAAACAAAAAGGTTTGTGAGCATGTACGTAAATCAAAGAACCATAGATTACGGAGAAGATGGAAGAAGAGCTGTAAGGCTTCTACTTAGGCTAGGGAAAGAAGCCAATATAATAAAGGTGGATATACCAGAAAAAGTATTTAGCGATGAACTCTAAAGAGGTAAAATGGAAAGGTTTGTTTTAGATACAAGCGTATTCACGAACCCAGATATCTACTCTCAGTTTGAAGAAGATAAAATAGGGGCTATAGAAACGTTTGTTTCCTTGGCTGCTCATACTAAGTGCGAGTTTTATATGCCATCCTCTGTATACGACGAGTTGCTTAAAATGGTAGATTTAGGTAGCCTTTCCGCAAAGTTTGAACTCGTCGTTAGGGTAAGATCACCAAGAAGGTTCAACCTGTTAGTTCCCGCGGAGTTCTTATATGAGTTTATCGAAGAGGTCAGACACAGAATAAACAAGGGGTTAAGAATTGCAGAAGAGTACACAAAAGAAGCAGGCAAATTAACACAGGAAGAAGTAGGTAAACTGATAAATAAGCTAAGAGAAAAATATAGAGAAGCATTAAGAACTGGTATCATAGATAGCAAAGAAGACGTGGATGTTTTGCTTTTGGCTTACGAATTGGATGGTATTTTGGTATCTGGGGATGAAGGTCTGAGAAAATGGGCAGACAGAGTAGGAATAAAACTGATTAATCCACAAAATTTTAGACATATAATTCAACAATTAGTAAAAGACTAAGCGGGAAATTCATAATTTCAATATGAGTACTTTGCTAATTAGCTTACTCGTAAGCTTGTACGCAGCAAAGGAAATAAAGCTTGCAGCTAATCCAGCTAAAAGCGCTAGATCCCATGAAAATACGTACTCTAACACAACCCAAACAGAGAAACCCGATACTATACTGAGCATTGCTCTCTTGGAATCTCTTACACCAAAGAACATGGCACCCACCATAGGTATAAACAGAGATACCAAACTTAAGGCAGAGGAGCTGGCTACCAACTCGTATATGGACTCCCCAACAAAGGCGAAAAGTAGTGATATAAGGGATACAAACAATATACAAATCCTAACTACCCATAAAAAAACTCTGTCTGAGTCTATTTTTAGGAGTGGTCTTACCAAATTTTCACCTATTACGGAAGATGAGGCAAGGACGGCACCGCTCGCTGTACTCATTATGGCAGAAAACAGAGCACCAAAGAAGAGTATTTGAGTAAAAACACCAGTATAGTTCAAAATCAACGTAGGGAGCATTAACTGAGCATCGGAGTCCAGAAGCTCTGGGTGTTTAGCCTTTGCAATAACAGCCAAAGTTAAAGGTATAAAAGCTACGCTCAAATACATAAAACCTGCCAATATACTAGACAATACCGCCACTCTCTCGGATCGTGCCGACATAACCCTCTGGAAAATATCTTGCTGTGGTATAGAGCCAAGTCCTATAACTATCCATGAGGATATATAAAGAAGAATGTCTTTTGTGTTAAGGTCTGGGAAAAATTTATAATACTCGCTAGGTTGATTAGACAAAATGGAAAAGATGGAATCAGAACCACTAGATATTTGGTAGAGTGCAACTGATAAGCCTACAATTATAAAGATAGTTTGTATGGCATCATTTAAAGATACTGCCCACATACCACCCAAAAAGGTGTAAAACACCACCACAGAGAAACCAATCAATAGCCCTATTTCTTTGGATACACCTAACGAAATTTGAGCGATTATTCCTATTGCTACCATCTGAGCAGCTATCCATCCAAAGTAAGACATAGCCAACATTATGCTAGCTACCACCTCAACCTTTCTCCCGTAGTATAGTTTGTAAAAATCTCCAAAGGTCAATATATTGAGTTTGTAAAGCCTCTTTGCAAAAAAGAGACCCACCAAAATTAAACATAGAGCTGCACCGAATGGATCTTCTATTACGCCGTATAGACCTTCCTTTGCCATCTTAGAAGAGGCTCCCAGAACCGTTTCTGCACCAAACCATGTGGCAAACAAAGCAAATACGGAGATACTTAAAGGTAGGTTTCTTCCCGCAAGTAAAAAGTCTTTGGAATTTTTTACAAGCTTACTTGCCAAGTAACCTATTATCAAAGTAACAAATAGGTATACAAGCACAAAAATTGCAAGCATGCTTTAAATTTTAATAATTAATGAGAGCCTATTCCTTTCAATTTAACGTAGAACTCGGAAACATAGAAAAAAACGTCGAAAAAGTATTGAAAGCTCTAGGAGCCATACAAGAAGGGGCCTTGGTTGTTCTCCCAGAGATGTTTATGTGTGGTTTTGATTACCCAAATATGGCAAAACATGCACAAAGAACATGGGAAGTTCTGGACCAAATATCCAGGATTTCTAAAGAAAAAAGCATCTTAGTGGTAGGCACATACCCAACTTTGGAAGAGGGGAAACTTTATAACACAGCAATCATCCTGTTAGATGGTAAGATTATTGGAAAGAGGGACAAAATAAAGCTTTTTCCTATATACAACGAACATGTATACTTTAATCAGGGAACACAAAACTTAGTATTTGATACAAAATACGGGAAAATAGGCGTTGCCATATGCTTTGAGCTTAGGTTCTGTAGTATATTTGAAGAACTAAGAAAAAATGGCGCACAAATAATACTCATACCTTCCATGTGGGGCGCTAGAAGAAGTCATCACCTAAAGATCTTAACACAAGCTAGAGCTGTAGAAACGCAATCTTACTTAATACTTTCCAATGCATGTGGAAAAACGGGTGATGAAGAGTACGCAGGAAGCTCATCCATAGTGGATCCATGGGGAAATATAATGGCTTACACCGCTGATGAAGAACTTCTCATAAGCGCAGATATAGACCTAAAGGAAGTAGAAAAGGTTAGGAGATATATACCAATGTTTTAGAGAGTGATATCAAATTTATTATGACTTATTGTAATCTGCATTAATGTATCGTAAGTCGGCTTATGATATTCTTAGTTGAGAAGGCTCCCAAAACTTAAAAATGAATAAAAAAATGACTATAGGACATTAACCTAACTTTAGCCAAACTTGAAATTCTTACTTTGATAAAGGTTTTGAAAAAATGGCTTAAGAAAAAATTGGGAAGGGCAAGCTGAGGCTTACCCTGTGCCAAGTGCACTCAATTTTCCTTTAACCTTACTCTTTATAGGTTTTATATACGGCTTATCATCCTTTATTCTTATTTCCACTGTGTGCGTATCTTTAAGAGTGCCTTTTAGTAACTCCTCCGCTAGCAAGTCCTCTACATGATGTTGTAGTGATCTCTTTATGCTTCTTGCACCGTATTCTGGCTTATACTCTTTGTCTATTATCCAATCTACAAAGCTGCTATGGAGTTTTACCTCAATATTCCACTCTTTCAACTTCTTATTAATCTCTCGCAGTTGAATATCCAATATCTTTGATATATCTTCTTTCTCTAGAGGTCTGTAGACTATTATCTCATCCAGCCTGTTCAGAAACTCAGGATTGAATGCTTTTTTAACCTGGTCCATTATGTTCTTTTTCATCTGTTCAAAATCTATCATTCCAAACTTCTTTTCAAATCCCATAGTGTTACCGTAGGTTATGAGTCTAGCACCCAGGTTGGATGTCATGATTATTATGGTGTTTGAGAAATCTACAGTTCTTCCCATGGCATCTGTTAACCTTCCATCGTCGAATATTTGCAAGAATATGTTAAAAACATCTGGGTGAGCCTTTTCTATTTCATCAAAGAGTAATACAGAATAGGGTCTTCTCCTTACCTTTTCCGTTAACTGGCCACCTTCTTCATAACCCACGTATCCTGGAGGTGCGCCTACAAGTCTAGATACTGTATGCTTTTCCATGTATTCGGACATATCGAATCTTACCAATGCATCTTCTGTCCCAAAGAGGTACTCAGCTAAAGCCTTTGCCGTTTCCGTCTTACCAACACCTGTAGGACCCAAGAACAGGAACACACCTATTGGTCTGTGCACACCTTTTAATCCAACTCTTGACCTTCTTATGGCTTTCGCTACAGCTTTTATGGCATCACTCTGACCGACAACACGTTTCTTTAACTCCTCTTCTATGTGTAGAAGTTTTTCCATATCGCTTTCGTGCACTCGCTTTACAGGTATACCAGTCCATTTTGAAATTACTTCAGCTATATCCTCTTGTGTAACCTTAGGTCTATTTTGAAGCATTTCTTGCTTCCACTTGCTCTTTAAGTTTTCCAACTTTGCTCTTAATTTAAGTTCTTCGTCCCTTAGTCTCGCAGCTTTTTCATAGTCTTGATCACTTGCAGCTTCCTCCCTTTGGAGCTCTAGTTCCTTTATCTTGGCTTCAAGCTCTTTTATTTGTGCAGGTTGTTCGTAAGATCTGAGCTTTACAAGAGATCCAGATTCATCCAATACGTCTATAGCTTTGTCAGGTAGGTTTCTATCTGTTATGTAACGGACGGATAAGCTTACCGCTTTTTCTATAGCCTCTGGTGTGTACTCCACACCGTGAAACTCCTCAAACTTGTGCTTCAGTCCGTATAAGATCTTTATGGTGTCCTCTTCCGTTGGCTGATCTACTATGACGGGTTGAAATCTTCTCTCTAAGGCTCCATCCTTTTCTATATACTTTCTGTATTCGTCAAGGGTTGTGGCACCTATGACCTGAACCTCACCACGTGCCAGTGCAGGCTTTAGCATATTGGATGCATCTATAGATCCTTCCGCTGAGCCAGCACCTACTAATGTATGAATTTCATCTATGAAAAGAATGACGTTAGGGGCTTTCTCTAGCTCCTTGAGAATGCTTTTTAGTCTCTCTTCAAACTGACCTCTGTATTTGGTACCAGCAACCAAAGCTGCAAGATCCAAAGCTACAACTCTCTTGTTGAGAAGTGGTTCGGGGACTTCTTTGTTGGCTATCCTCTGCGCAAGACCTTCTACTATGGCGGTCTTACCTACACCTGGATCTCCAAGTAAAACAGGGTTATTCTTCCTACGTCTTACCAAAATTTGGATTACTCTTTCTATCTCTCTATCCCTTCCTATGACCGGGTCGAGTTTACCTTCCCTTGCAATCTGTGTTAGATCCCTGGAGAATCTGTCAAGGTTGGGAGTTGGAGCTTGTTTTACACTTTCTTGAGGAGGTAGCTCTCCAAGAATTTGGAGAATCTCTCTTCTTATTGAATACTCGTCTAATCCAAAACCTCTGAGTATCCTACCACCAAGTCCCGTTTTTTCTCTTATGACACCAATGAGCAAGTGTTCTGGACCTACAAATTGGTGGTGAAGTATCCTTGCCTCTTCTACGGCAAACTCTATTACTCTTTTTGCATCAGGAGCAAACAGTATCTCACCTGAGTGAGAGCCTCTAGTAATCTGGCCCATTATAGCTCTTCTAACTTTATCGGTAGAAAGCCCAAATTTAGAAAGAACCAATGAAGGTAGATCCTCTTCCTTTATTAAGGCTAGAAGAATATGTTCACTACCTAAATAGGTATGGCCTAGCTCTAAGGCCTCTTCCCTTGCTTGTAGAATAATTTGTCTTGCCTTTTCTGTGAACTTCTCAAACATATCTAACTCTCCTTAAGGTATAAAGATAGTTTTATTTAGAATAATTTGCAATAGACAAAAATCATTAAGCTAAAAGGGCAATCTCCTTTTTCTGTACCAAAAAACAGCCACAAAAATTATCAAAAGAATAGTTATTCCCGCGGAAACAGGTAAAGCCAGTTTTTTATTCACTCTTATTAGCGTATCCAATAAAAACAGAAAGAAAAGATAAAAACCATAGGTAACAAGCAAGAAGGAAAATCCTTTCCATATATATTTGATGTATCTATTTATACTTTGCAAGTTTAAACCTCCAGCATTTTTTGTATAGTTAGAGCTACGCAGTCACCTAAAGCCTTTAGGTTGTAGCCACCTTCCAAGGCAAAGAGAACAGGAGCATTTAAGTGCCTGCAAGTGGAAAGTATAGACTCCACTATGTATCCTACACCCTCTGTTGTTACGTTCAGGTATGTAAGGGGATCATCTTTGTGGATATCGTATCCTGCAGAAACAAGCACAAACCTTGGAGAAAAGTCTAGCATTATCTTTGGCAAAACCTCTGAGTAAACTTGCTTGTATTCTCTGTCGCCGCTGCCTGCTGGTAACGGAACGTTGTAGGTATAGCCATAGCCTTTACCTGCACCTTTCTCGTCTACAGAACCTGTGCCAGGATAGAAAGGATACTCATGTGTGGAGAAATAAAAAACCCTGTCTTCTTCATAGAAACTCTTTTGAGTTCCGTTACCGTGGTGAGCATCAAAGTCTATTATGAAAACTCTATCTATACCCTTTTGCAAAAGGTAAAATCCACCTACAGCTACGTTGTTAAATATGCAAAAACCCATAGCCTTTGATCTCTCAGCGTGATGTCCAGGAGGTCTAACAGCACAAAAGATAGCCTGCAAAGTTCCATCCAGAAGAACATCTATGCCTTGAAGGATACCACCTACAGCATACAGAGCAACTTCGTAAGAATCAGGAATCGCATAGGTATCCGGATCCAAGTAGCCACCGCCAGCTTGACAAAAGTCTGCAATCTCTTGTACGTAAGTTGCTTCGTGATTTAGAGAAACATCCAATGCACTTGCCCTTCTTGGCTCTATTAGAGCAACCTCCCGCGTAAGTCTTCTTTCATCTAACGTTCTCATTACGCTAATTAACCTATCTTTGTTTTCGGGATGACCCGCATGATTGTGCTTTAAGTAAATATCACTGTAGATTAGTCCTACTTTCATTAAGGTATTATTTTAAACGTTTTTCTGTCGTTTAACACCTAGTTCATATTAGTTTTCTGTATTTGTTAACAGTCCTGCGAGATAGGTTTATCCCCATTTCCTTTAGGTATAAAGAGACCTCTTTATCGGTGGCTTCAAGTCCTAGCTTGTTTATAGCTTCTTTTACTAACCTTGTAACTTCCTCCGTACTAAGGCCTTTTAGACTGTTTCTGACGAAAAAGAATCTCAAGGGATATATCCCCAACGGAGTTTTGATGTACTTATTGTTAACAATCCTACTAAGTGTAGAAACATCGATACCTATTTTGTTTGAAACCTCTGTGAGTGTAAGGCTTTTCAATGGGTAGCCCTTCAGAAAAAAATCCTCCTGAACTCCTAAAACTTGGTAAGTTACCTTTCTGAGTATATCTCTGCGCATCTGCAAGACAAACTTTAGGTTTTTAGCCTTCTTAATGCTCTTATCCTCTTCGTTATGATCTTTTATCTCTAGATCTACAAAGTCATCGTAAATAAATACTACCCACTCGCCATCTGCATGCTCAACAACTACATCCACCGGACCTGACCTGTATACGACTTTACCACTCAAAGGAGAAAGCCTAAAACAAGAAAGAAATTCCTTTATTTGCGAGTCTACCCTTCCAGTCTTTAAAGCTTCAATGACCTCTTTGTGCAAGCTATGTTTTTTGGGATAAAGTTCTTCAAGTTGCAACTGTAAGAACTCAAATAGATCTTTGCTACATACCCCCAACGGCTCTAGCTCTCGCATAATAAAGCGTCTCACCTTTTCTACACTCTCTACATCCACCCGCAAAGCTCTTGCTATCTCTTGAACATCAACCTTTAAGTAACCCCTATCGTTAACACTGTACAAAAGCTCCTGTGCAATCTCAAAGTCTTTACCATCCAGCTCTAACCTAGCTTGACTTATTAGTATCCTTATCTCGTCTTCAGTGTAAGGCGCTTCAAAGTTTTTAGGTGTGTCCCAATAAAACCATTTGGGAAGTTTTTTGGTTATAAGGGTAAGGTATGGCTCTATTTGATCTAATTCTTGCTCAATGTCGGCTGCATTAGCAATCAGAAGTGAAACATCTACTTTTAAGAAAAGGTTTAGGTTTACCTTGGCTTTTAACTCAACGGAAGGTTTCATTTTAGTGCTTCCTTGCCAACCTTTATAGCATATACGTAAAGGATTCTGTTACCTTCCATCTTTTGGACCTTGAACTTATAACCGTCATATTCAAACTCGTCACCTTCTTCTGGAATATGACCAAGCATGGACATAACAAAGCCTCCTACTGTGTCGTACTCGTACTCTTCAGGTAGGCTTATTCCTAATTCCTGAGAGAAATCTTCTACATCAACCCAAGCTTCTATTTTGTACATGTCTTTGGATACCCTTACAATACCACCTTCCCAGGATTCTGGCAGAGTGCCAAAACAGAACTTTAGTATGTCGTAAAGTGTGATAAGACCCACAACCTCTCCATGTTCTCCAACTACTATTGCCATTTGCTTGTTTTCGCTTTTGAGCTCTTCCAAAAGATCTCTCAAAGTTTGAACTTCTGGAACAAATAGGGCTTGTTTTTTAAACTCACTTAGCTTTTTATCTCTCGTCAAATCGAGTGGAACCATATCCTTTACGTACAGTATGCCTGTTATGTTATCTTGATTCTCTTTGTACAGAGGTACTCTACTGTGTTTTTTCCTAAGTATGAGATCTATAGATTCGTTTACTGTTAAATCCTCATCCAACACAAACATATCAGGTTTGGGAACCATAATTTCCTTTACCAAAACGCTATCCAAAGATAAAACCTTTTGGGCAATGGCTATGTCTTGATGGTCAAACACCTTTTGGTTTAATGCCATTTCTAGTATGTCCATTAAACTATCCTTTGTAGACACCTCCTTTTCCATACCATCACCCAAAATCCTTTTAGTTAACCTGTTAAGAAGAAAGCGCAGAGGCAAGAAAGCAACGTGAATTAAAGAAAAAGGAATGGCATACGCTGGAGATAACTTGGTAGTAAAGGGATAAACAAGGTTTTTGGGAAGTACTTCACCGAAGACAAATATTAAGGTGCTAGAAAGAACTACAGCCAAACCAGCGCCTTTGGAACCAAAGTAATCTACAAATAGTTTTGTACTGTATGAGGATAATAGAACATTAACTAATTCATTACCAATCAGTATGGAAAGAAGCAGCTGATGTTTTTTATCCAAAAGTTTATTCAAAACAGAGTAGACTTTCCCCTTTTTCAACTTTAGAATATAGCGATTTGCACCAAAAAAGACTACTTCAGACGAGCTAAAAAACCCTGATAAGTAAAGAAGGAATAAAAATACAATAAGGTCAATATATATTACACTTGACGATGGTTCCATCTAAAAAGACCTCCCTTACACTCTCTTTGCATGAGTTTAACCTATCTGGACACATAAAATAGAAAGGACACTGAGCCTGTTCTATATACCATGGCTCTTGTGTGTCTACCTGATGCCTTTGCGATGGATGCTTTACTGGAATGTTTTCGAGCAGGTATTTGGTGTATGGGTGCTTTGGTGAACCTAAAACACTATCTTTATCACCTAACTCCATCAATACGCCTCTGTACAGAACGCCTACCCTGTCGGCTATTTTTTCTACTGACCTTATGTCATGGGTGATGAACAAAACACTTATACCATTGTTTTTTAGAACCTTAAAGAGTTCAAGTATTCCTACTCTTACACTGGCATCCAACGAAGCTGTTGGCTCGTCCGCCACTATCAGTTTTGGCTCCAAAACGATAGCTCTTGCTATGGCTACCCTCTGGCGCTGACCTCCAGATAGCTGGGTAGGCTTTCTGTTTACCAAGTCTTTATCTAACTTTACAAGCTCTAAAGCTTTTTCTAGTTTTTCTTCCTTTTCTTTTACCCCATGGACAGCCAAAGGTTCTGTAATTATATCTTTTACCTTCATATGTGGATTTAGGGAACTTGAAGGATCTTGAAACACAGCGGACACAAATCTTGTATACTCCCTTCTATAGGCGTATATATCTTTGCCTTCTAGTACCACTCTCCCCTCGCTAGGTCTTTCTAATCGAAGGATAATCTTGCCAATTGTGCTTTTGCCTGAGCCTGACTCACCTACAAGGGCAAATATCTCCCCTTTGTTTATGGAAAAACTAATATCCTTTATTGCGTCTATGTAACCTTTTTTGAAAGGATTTTTGTAAAAGTAAAAACGCTTGCTAACTTGGCTTAATTCCAAGAGCCTGTTCATATCGTTCTTGAAAACCTGAGTTCCTCTTTGGATTTTATATACTCATCAAAAACCATGGCTATGTTTCTAATTAAAAGGCGTCCCTGTGGTAAAACCGTTATTCCTCTTGAGTGAATCTCTAATAGACCATCCCTTTGCATCTCTTTTAGCTGTTCTAGCTCCTGTGAAAAGTGAGAAGCAAAGTCTATACCGAAGGTCCTTTCTATTTTTTCAAAGTCTAAAACAAAGTTACACATGAGGTCCATTATGATTTCCCTTCTCAACATGTCCTGGTAACTCAAAAGAATACCACGCATTGTGGGGAGCTTGCCTTCATCTATAGCCATGTAGTACTCTCTGATGGTCTTGTAGTTTTGGAAGTAAGCATGGTCCAACATGCCTATGGATGTAGCGCCTATGCCTATTAGGTCCACTCCCTTTTTGGTGGTGTATCCTTGGAAGTTTCTCCATAGGGTGCCTTCTCTTTGAGCTACAGCTAGCTCATCGTCAGGCTTTGCAAAGTGATCCATTCCTATAAATACATATCCAGCATCTTGGAACATCTGTATGCTCATTTGAAGTATGGTAAGCTTGTCCTGAGGTGGAGTCAAAGTGTTGGGATCGATCTTCCTCTGCAGGGGCTTTAGCCATGGCACATAGGCAAAGTTATAAACGGCTACCCTATCTGGGCTTAGTTGTATGGTTTTTTCTATGGTTTTTTTGAACTTCTGGGGTGTTTGGTAAGGAAGCCCATACACAAGATCTATGTTTATGCTTTTAAAGCCCAAGCTTCTGAGTTGATCCATAACGTCATGCATAAGCTCAAAAGGTTGTATTCTGTTTATGGCTCTTTGGACTTCTTCGTCAAGGTCTTGGAGCCCCATACTCACTCTGTTAAAGCCCACTTTTTTTAGAGTTTCCAATTGTCCTTGAGAAAGGTATCTTGGATCTATTTCTGCGCTTATTTCGGCATCTTCCCATATATTAAAGCGTTCTCTTATCTTTTGGAAAAATTCCTCTATCTCTTGGTTGCTCAAAAAGTTGGGAGTACCACCACCCCAGTGAAGCTGGACAACAGGTCTAGAGACATCCAAGTATTTGGAAAGCATGTCCATTTCTCTGTAGACGTAGTCTAGGTATCTACGTGTTACATCCTTTCTGTGGGAGATAATCACATTGCAACCGCAAAACCAACAGGCACTTTCACAAAAAGGTATATGAAAGTAAAGAGAAAGAGGTCTATTGGAAAGATTGCTCTTTAAAAGGGCTTGCCTGTAGTGCTCTTCCTTTACATCTTCGGAAAACTCGGTAGCCGGTGGGTAACTTGTGTATCTAGGTCCTGGTCTGTCGTATTTTTTTATGAGTTCTTCGTTAAATACAGTTCTCATATACATTAAATATAATTCATTGAACCTACAGTAAGGTGTTTTAAAATTCTTTTACATGCTTTCTGTTCTCATACGCACCAAAAATGAAGAGGACAACATAAAAAGAGCTATCCAAAGTGTGAAGGATGTAGCGGATGAAGTCGTTGTTTTGGACTCAGGATCTACAGATGAAACGGTTCAGATAGCTAAAGAATTAGGTGCTACCGTTTACTTTAAAGAGTGGCAGGGACACGCAAAACAACTCCAATACGGCATTAACCTCTGTCAGGGTGACTGGGTGCTTGTTTTGGATGCCGATGAAGAGGTCTCTGAAGAACTCAAACAATCCATAAAGAAAGAGTTGGAAAATCCCAGATACGATGGCTACATGATAAACAGGCGCACCTACTATGCAGGTGCCTTTTTAAAGCATGCGTGGTATCCTGAGTGGAGATTAAGGCTTTTTAAAAAGCACTTAATTAGGATAGAAGGTGAGCTTCACGAGGAGTACATACTGAATGGCAAAATGGGTAAACTAAAGGGGGACCTCTACCACTACTCTTACAGGAACTTGCTTGAGCAGTACCAAAAAAATGTCAAGTATGCTCAAATAGTGGCAAATTATGTTTACAGTCAGGGCAAAAGGTTTAGGCTTTACAACTTAGTTCTTAATCCTTTGTGGGCTTTTGTAAAGGTCTACCTCTTAAAGCTTGGCTTTTTGGATGGGATGAGAGGTCTTTGCGTTTCCATGTCATCTTTTGTGTACACCTTCTTGAAATATCTTTTTTTGTGGGAGTTGGAGCTAAAAGAAAAGTACAAGGACAAACTCTGGAGACCGTAACATGTGGAGCCTTAGGATGAGGGCGGAAAAGGAAGGCAAGCACGTATCCGGTGCTGAAAGGCTCACGGAAGAAAGAACATATAAAGTCTTGCTAGAGCTCTACAGAAGACCGAAGGATTACGATAAGATGGTCATAACCATAGAAAAGGTAGAAAATGTTTTTACCATAGAAAAGGCTTTGCCTATTTACAGCTACGACTTTGAGAGTGTAGAAAAAGCCAGAGAGTTTGCAGTAAAAAAACTTGTAGAGGCAGGTGTTCCAGAAGGTGTAGCATGGAAGGGTATAGACCTATTGGCAAGGGGTCCCAATCCAAAGGGTGGAAACATGAGGGGTGCTGTTTTGATGGATACGATTATGGGAGAAAGGTTAGAGGAGGATCAAGAAAGGGGTGTAAGAACGGTGATGTTCGATTGGAAGGACAGAAAAGCCATAGAAAAGGCGTTAAAAGCTAGAGGTGTAAAACCTTACTACATAAAAAGACTAATTGATGCTTTGGCTTTGGCTACCAAAAACATCTATTGCGGAGTTGTGGCAGAGCTCTGTTGGAGTGACGATCCAGACTACACCACCGGTTATGTGGCAAGCAGGAGTTTAGGTTACGTGAGAATAAAACCTCTAAAAGAACCCAACACACCTATCGGTGGCAGAGTTTACTTTGTCAGAGGGAAAGACATAGAAAGCGTAAAGGAGTGCTTAGAAAAGAGAGCGCTAATTGTTGAGAGTCTCTGAAGCAAACTTATATTAAAACTAAATGGGGAAATTAAACACAAAGTTTGTTTGTCAAGAGTGTGGATACAGCTCTGTAAAGTGGTTTGGTAGGTGTCCATCCTGTGGTGCTTGGAACTCTATGGTGGAAGAGTTTGTTTCTAAGCCCATAGGTGAGAGTCCAAAAGGGTTAAGCCAACTAAGGTCTATCAACGAGTGGGAGGGTGAAAACCTTGAGCGGATCACCACAGGATTTGTGCAGCTGGATAAATCTCTGGGTGGAGGCCTTGTAAAAGGACAGGTAGTTTTGCTATCCGGTGAGCCTGGAATAGGTAAGTCCACACTGCTTTTGCAAATTTCCAACTTTTTCTCCAAGCGCTATGGAAAGGTTCTGTATGTTTCCGGAGAAGAGTCAGGATACCAAATAGCTACACGTGGTAAGAGAATAGGTGCAGGCTCTAAAGACCTGCTTATTTTACCTGAGGTAAATTTGGGAACTATCCTCGATTACATAAAGGATGTTAAACCGTCTCTACTTATACTGGACTCTATCCAAACCGTCTTCTTAGATACTTTGGAATCTTCAGCTGGTTCAGTTTCGCAGGTGCGTGAGTGTGCTTACAAGATATCGAGCATCTGTAAAAGCTTAAACATACCTACCTTTATAGTTGGTCAGGTGACAAAGGAAGGATCCATCGCTGGTCCCAAAGTTTTGGAACACTTGGTAGACGCGGTGGTTAATTTTGAAGGTGAAAGGTTTAACTTTTATCGTGTAATAAAGGTGGTAAAAAACAGGTTTGGTTCTACTGGAGAGATAGCCGTCTTTAGAATGGGTGATGGGGGTTTGGAAGAAGTGCCAGAGCCATCCGCTTTTTTCTTGCAGGAAAGAGTAATTTCTCCAGGTTCCGTGGTTTTTCCATACACGGAAGGAAGTAAACCTATACTGGTAGAGGTCCAAGCTTTAACGGTAGATGCCCTGTACACAACACCCCAGAGGAGAACACAGGGCTTTGACATTAACAGATTGGCTCTCATTGCCGCTGTGCTTGAAAAGGAGGCAAAGATATTTACCAGAGACAAGGACATATTTGTAAACGTCGTAGGTGGACTTTCTGTGAGAGAGCCTGCAGGAGACTTGGCGGTAGCCTTGGCTATGGTGAGTTCCGTCAAAAACAAAGCCATAGAGGACACGGTGGTTTTTGGTGAGATAGGACTCTCTGGTGAGGTAAGAGCTGTCCACTTTGCGGACATAAGACTAAAGGAGAGCTTAAATTATGGCTTCAAAAGAGCCATAGTACCCAAAAACTCATCTGTAGAGATAGAAGGTATGGAAGTCATAGGAGTAAGACACATAAGGGAAGCTATAGAGGAGATCACTTAATGAAGAATTAAATTAATTACCACTCGCCTTTAAGTGTTCTGTATCCAAGTGCTTTACGTATTTTTTGAGCAGTTCCTTTATCTTACTTTCTTCTTGAAGGGACAGGTCCTCTAGCGCTTTTTGAAACTCCTTTAAAATGTTTTCGATCTCTTCCAGAGAGTATTTTTCTCCTATCCTTGCTATAAATATCTTTTCGTGTTTGGTAACATCTACCCCTTCCTCCGCGCTGAGTATCTCTTCAAAAAGCTTCTCCCCAGGTCTCAAACCTATAAACTCTATTGGTATGTCCTTGTAAGGTTCCATACCATGAAGTCTTATGAGCTCCTCTGCCAAATCTAGGATCCTTACTGGTTCTCCCATGTCCAAAACCAAGACGTCGCCACCTTTGCCTATAACGGAGGCTTGAAGAACAAGGGATACGGCTTCTGGTATGGTCATAAAGTACCTCTTCATATCCTTGTGAGTTACAGTTACAGGTCCTCCGTGTTTTATCTGCTCAAGGAATATAGGTAAAACGCTTCCTCTACTACCCAATACATTTCCAAATCTCACAGATACAAACTGTGTGCCATTTGTGCCGTTTAGAGCTCTGCATATATACTCAGCGACTCTTTTGGTAGCTCCCATAACACTGGTAGGTCTGATGGCTTTGTCTGTAGAGATCATGATGAACTTCTCAGTTCCATACTTTATTGCGGATTTTGCCACATTGTACGTTCCAAAGATGTTCACCTTAACCGCTTCAGAAGGGTTGTACTCCATCATAGGAACGTGTTTATAGGCAGCTGCATGAAAGACAATCTGAGGTTTAAAGAAAGCAAAGACATCTTCAACTCTCTTTTGGTCCTTTATATCACCTACGACAAAATGAACCTTCTCAAAGACATCCGGAAAATTCTTGCTAAGCCTAAGAGAAATATTATGAAGCGCAGTTTCGTCTATATCTAAAAGAACCAATTTCTTTGGGTAGAATCCACACACTTGCATAGCTATTTCGGAACCTATGGAACCTCCACCACCAGTTATAAGAACAACCTTATCACGTAAAAAGTTTCCTATATCTTCGTGGTCCACCCTTACAGCCTGCCTACCTATCAAGTCTTCTATGCTTATATCTTCTAAGTCTCTGACGTTTATTTGCGGTTTGTGGAAGTCATATATACGCGGCACTATCTTTATGGTCTTTACCCCCGATTCTCTCAAAGACTCGTATATGGACTTTATGGCTTTGTAGTTTAAGGAAGGTATGGCTATGATGGCTGCCTCTATGTTGTGCTTTTCCACGATGCTTTTTATTTGGTCTGTAGTGCCCAGAACCTTTACACCATGAATGGAGCTTCCCAATAAAGTTCTGTTGTCATCCAGAAATCCAACGGGGTAAAAAGGGAAAAACTTCTGTCTAATCATATCTCTGAGAATCATTTCTCCCGTGTTTCCAGCTCCAATGATTACCGTTCTGAGACCCTTTTTAACGGGACCTCTCTTGCGTAATATCTCAAGGTAAACCCTCTTTGAGATCCTGACTCCAGACACAGTCAGTGTAGATATGGCAAAATCTATAAAAAATACACTTCTGGGAAAACCAGGATAGGAATAAATACCCATTAGCGAGTAAAAATCCAAAGGAAAACGAAAAATAAGCAGTATAAAGAGCAGTATCTCTGAAAGGACTAAAGCAGAAAGCATATTGAACAAGTCGTTTATACCTACGTATCTCCATGTAAGCCTGTAAACTCCAAAAAGGGCAAAGGCAAAGAGCTTTACAGTAACAAACAAAGGCAGAGTGTAGATCATAAACTTTTTGTATTCAGCTGGTATGTTAAACTCAAAACGCACCAGAAAGGACAGATAAAAGGACACAGACAGCAAAAGAACGTCTACCAAAAGGAAAAAGATTAAGCGTTTTTTGTGACTTGGTCTCGTAAAGGTTTCAAGCATGGTTTTTATCCTTTCCCATTATTATCTCTTTAAGTGTCAACAGAATTAATTTAATATCCAAAAAAAGGGAACGCTCCGTTACATACCTTTTGTAGTACTCGAGCTTTATGGGAAGTATCTGTTCAATGTACACCTTTTCTGGATCCTGTGCCTTTGCCAGTATTTGGTTCTCATCTTTGAACATAATGGATGCATAGTCTGTGATACCTGGTGGCACTGAGAGGATAAGGTCTCGCAAGTGGGGTGGATAGTGTTCCACGTAGCGTGGCACTTCGGGTCTTGGTCCCACCAAACTCATTTCCCCCTTAACTACGTTTATGAGCTGTGGAAGTTCATCTATTTTATACTTTCTCAGAAACTTGCCAGCTTTTGTGATTCTTGGGTCCTCTCCTACGGTGAGCTGTCCCTTGCGTTCCGAGTCCACGTACATGGTTCTGAACTTGTAAATCTTAAAGGGTTTGCCAAAGCGTCCAACCCTAACCTGTCTAAAGAATACGGGACCTGGTGAGTCCAGCTTTATCCAAATGGCAACCAAAGCAAAAAGAGGCGAAAGCAACACAAGACCCAAAGTGGCAAAAAACAAATCAAATATACGTTTGGCGATCATTGCAGTATTTCCCTAACAGCCCAAATAACCCTTTCTATGTCTTGGTCCTTCATCTTGGTGTAGAGGGGAAGGCTCACAGCTCTCTTGTATACATCCAAAGCGTGGGGAAAGTCCTGGGGTTTTAGGTTATACCTTTCTCTCCAGTAAGGGTGTAGGTGCAAGGGGATAAAGTGGACACTACAACCTATGCCTTTCTCTGCCATAATCTCTATGAATCTATCCCGAGAAACTGGTGCTTCATCCATAATACGCAAAACATACAGATGCCAAGCGTGGACATCTCCCTCGGGCGCATCGGGTGGTAATACAACTGGCAGGTCTTTGAAGGCTTGGTTATAAGTGTGGGCTATCTGTTGTCGCTTTCTCTGAAAGTCCCACGCTTTTTTAAGTTGGTGTATACCCAAGGATGCCGCTAAATCCGTCATATTGTACTTAAAACCCGGTGCTACTATCTCATAATACCAAGCTGGTTTTTTTGAGGTGTATCTGTCAAAGGCATCGCGATCTATACCGTGTAGGCGCATTATGCGACAGCGCTTGGCTATGTGAGGATCCTTTGTCACTATCATGCCACCTTCCCCCGTGGTTATGGTCTTTGTAGCGTAGAAGCTATACACTGTGGCATCAGTGTCTAGCGTTCCTATAAGCTTACCTTTGTATGTAGTAGGTAAAGCATGGGCGGCGTCCTCTATCACCTTTAAGTTGTGCTTTTTGGCTATTTTGAGGATGCTGTCCATCTCACAGGACAGACCTGCAAAGTGAACCACCACTATCGCTTTGGTTCTTGGTGTGATGGCTTTTTCTATCTGAAGAGGATCTATGTTTAAGGTGTTTGGATCTACGTCTACAAATACAGGATCGGCTCCAAGGTAGCGAACCACTTCGGCGGTTGCCGTAAAGGTGTAAGTTGTGGTTATAACCTCATCGCCCGGACCTATGCCGATGGCTTCCAGTGCCAAGTGCAAACCCGCCGTGGCGGAGTTAACAGCTATGGCTTCTACATTGCCACCTAAAAACTGGGCAAACTCCTCTTCAAACTGCTTAGTTTTTGGACCTGTGGTGATCCACCCAGAGCGCAGGGTATCTATAACCTCGTCTATCTCCTCTTGTCCTATGTCTGGCACATAAAAAGGTAAGAAGTCCTTCATAGGAGTCCCTCTTTTTTGAGTTTCGCTAAAAACTCCATCGTCTTTTCTATTTCTTTTTCTTTTATCTTGGTGTGGGTGGGAAGGTTTACTATACGCTGGCAGATGTCTTCGGAAATGGGACACATTCCTTTATAGTAAAATACCTGTTCCCACCCTTCAAGGTTCGGATGAACTGGAGACAAAAACCAGTCGCCTAGTTCTATCCTCTCCCTTCTTGCCATCTGTATTACTCTTTCTTTGTCCTTTACAAGTATAGGATACCTTAGCAAAACTGGCTCCATATAATCAGGAAGCCTTAGGGTCTGTATGCCCATATCTTTTAGGTGTTTTTCGTACTGTGATGTGACCCATTTTCTGTGGTTTATTATCTGCTGAAGGCTTTTGAGTTGTCTCTCGAGCGTTTGCCTTTGCCAAGCTGACATCTTCTTTTCGTAACCTTTAGGTTTTACGCTCTTTAGCTCACAGCTCTCGGAGGAACCAACTAAGATCTTCTTTGAAGAAAGCTTTCTGTATAAGTCTATGGCAAACCAAAATATATCTGGACTTAGAAACTTTGAATAAACTAAATACTCAAGTCTCAAAAGCGCAACTTCTAGAAAGCTAGGTTCTAAGAACTGATTGTAAATTCGGCTCAAGTTTTCCCTTACTTCCTGGTTGTTCACCACAGCCCAGCCACCCAAGCCAGTGGTTACGGGTTTTGACCACTGGGAAGAGAAAAAAGCCGCATCGGATAAGCTTCCTACTTCTTTCCCTTTGTATTTAGAACCTAAGGTGTGACAAGAGTCTTCGATGACATAAAGATTATACTCTCTGGCGATGCTCTGTATTTGATCCATGTGTGCGGGGATTCCAAAGGTGTGCTGAGCTATAATCGCTTTGGTTTTATTCGTAATCTTATCCTTTATTTTGTCTGGGTCTATGTTGTAAGTTTGTGGGTCTATATCCACATAGACCGGCTTTGCGCCAAGATAAACAATTGCGTTAGGCACAACTACACACGTAAAGCCTGGGAGTATAACCTCATCACCTGGTCCTACACCCATGGCTTTTAAGATGGCATACAGAGCCACACGACCTCTAAAGAAGAAAAACCCCTCAAATACCATCATACTTCTATGCTCGTCTTGAAAGCTCTTAGTAAAATTTTATCTTCCTTGTCACCGTAAAATATTGCTTCTTCGAATATTCTTTTTCCAAAAATAGCTTCTATCTTTTTGAGTTTTTCTTCGCCTGCGCACACATCTCCTTTAATGTAGTACCTTTTATCCTTGTAATCAGTTTGTGTTGATATTATGAGCGCTTTGTTAATCATAGATAAGTTTTCCAGCAATATGTCAAAATTGGAAGATACGATTACTACCTTGCAACCACTTTCGATATACTCCCTAAACTTGTCAAAAACGGGTCTATTCAGATGGTTTTTTATAAAGGAATTTTCAAACTCCGATACAATATCTTTTAAATCTTCTTGGGTGATACCGTTTATAACAAACCTTAAAAACAGGCTTTTGAAATCTTTATTAGAGATCAATTTAAGTCTAAGTAACATGTAACAAAAAATCAGTGTTAAGAAGGAAGCTAATCTTTTTGTCTTTCTGCATACATGAAAGGCAAATGGCAGTAAGGTGTCTCGAGTAGTTAAAGTTTTGTCAAAATCAAAGAAAACTACACTCACTTCAGGAGTCCATTCAGCGTTGGATGATAGGTTCCCTTGAGAAAGCAAAATATTTTTTTGAATCAAATGACTCTGTGAAAATATAGTTCCCCACATATTTTGTATATTCAAAAGCATAACGTCCTCTCCATGATTATTTATAGCTATATTTTATTTACTTCTATCATCGCTTCATATGTTGGATTGGTGCTTTTTGTCCTTAGGAACTTAGCCAAGTAGTAAGCGCACTCCGCAAAGAACGGAACAGGATCATCTAGATAAAAATCGTCAAACCTTTCCCCTTTAAAGTTGAAAAAATCAAACAAAGGTTTTAGTCTTTTCTGAGACTTGATGTAACTGAGAGTTGCCAGCATATCTCCCAAAATCCATCTAACCACAACTCCATCTTCATAATTAAATACTGGCTCTACATCACCATCCAAAGCCATCCTATACAAAAGGTATGGAAAATCCACACCAGCATGAATAGCCAACGCCAAAGACCCCCAAAATCTAGGATTTACCTCTATAAGCCACCCCTTTTTATTATTTTCATCATACTTAAACTCCACCATAGCCACGCCGTGGTATTTCACCTCAGAAAGTAGTCTAATGGCGTATTCTTCCAAAACATTGTTTTTTGTGCTTACTCTTTTGGTGCTAGTGCCTCCAGAAGCTATTTTTTCTCTGAGTCTTTTGTGAGTAAACAGAGCCCTTACGTTTCCCCTGTTTAGCAGAAGAGAGACACCATATCCGCTACCTCTTACATACTCCTGAAGTATAGGGAACTGATCCGTGTCTAGGTTTTGTATAAGCTTACTGTATATGTCCAATAATTCACTTTGAGAGTAAGCGTAAAACACTCCCTTGGCACTATTGGTGTTGATCATCTTTATAACTACTGGGAAACCTACCTCTTTGCTAAACTCTCTCACATCCGATAAATCCTTTGGTTGTATACTTTTGGGAACAGGTATTTCTAACCTAGAAGCTAAGTTTATAAGTGAGTTCTTCATGTGAAGTGTTTTTAAGGTATCAAAATCGCTGATGGGAATTGCTACTTTTGTATCTTTTAGTTCATCTATGTATTTAGCTACAACAAATGTCTCTTCATGAATAGGAATGTAAACTTTTGGTTTATACTTAACAAAAGCTTCTTTGAGAGATGCTATAAACTCATGTGGATTGGCATAAAAGGATCTATACAAAAACTTCTCAGCAGCGTATCTGGACCAAAAGGACATGCAAAGCTTGCTAGTATCACCAACACATACCTTCAGACCCTTTTTCCCTAAGCTTCTCAACACATTGTAAGCAACTCTGTTCCAACCATATGTTATTAGAACATCCATCATAATTTCACTCCTAGCAACAAACTTGCCATACCTTTACGCCCCTTTTAGTTCGTGTGTTGCATTTCAATCACTGCTTTGTGTAAGTGTATTATTTAAGACTGTTTCTAAACGGTCTGCAAGTTTTCGTATATCGTAATATTTTTCCACATACTCTCGAGCGCGTTTCCCCATAGCTTTGCGTTCTTCTGGTGGCATTTGATATAACTTAATAATGGCTTCGGCTAGTGCTCTAGGATCACCTGGTGGAACTGTAAGTCCACACTGAGCTTCTTGGACGGGGTTATTTACTGGACTTCCTGCCAAGATTAAAGGCTTACCAGTTGCCAGGTAATCGAATAGCTTATTTAAGCTAATACCATATTTATAAAGAGGTATGTTATGCAAAAGAAAAACGGTAGCATCTGCTTTATTCAAAATAGATGGTACTTGGTTTTTAGGCATCGACTTATGGAATTCTATGTTATAAAGATTTAAATCCTTTGCCAAAGCTATAAGTCTGGGTTTTTCTGGACCATCACCAACCAAAATAAAATGGATTTTTTGATAACCACTATCTTGAACGATCTTAGCAGCTTGAATAAGTGTATCCAAACCGTTTGCTAGTCCGTGTGCTCCAACATACATTACATTAAAGTCATTGTTACTTCTTTCTGGATAGACATTATTATTAAATCGTGAGAGATCAACACCATTCGGAATCCATACCACCTTTTCACGAGGGATACCACAACTAATAATGTATTCGTGAGCATTAGGTAATGGTGTTATAATCCTTTTTGCTTGATTATATAGAAATTTTTCAAGTATTTGCAAAGCTTTTGTAATAGGATGTTGCGGACTTAATTTGCCCATGTCAATAAGAGTTTGAGGCCACAAATCCCGCACTTCCATGACAAAAGGCACATTGTAATACTTTGATAACCAATAAGCTGCAAGAACTGCCAGCAGATGTACCGAAGAACCTAATAAAATATCAGGTTTTTTAATTTCAGAAGAGAGTTTAGGCAACTTCCTACCTAACCACCATGCCCTAAACATATAAACTACCATGTTGCGTACCCTCCGCCAATCGTTACGCCAATACGGAGGTGTCCTAAGCCAGACAAACTTTACACCATCCACATCTTCAATCTTCCAATTTTCCCCAAGCTGCAGACGTGTTTCCCGATGTAGAGTGTGGTGGAAACTCGTAGCAAAGATGACTACATGATGCCCTTGCTTTACCAACTCTTTACCGAGATCATAGTGCCTCGTCCCGCCAGGAAGATCTGGTGTAATAGCATAATGGTTGAAGATCCAGATGTTCATGACACCTCCATCTAAAACAAATTCTAGAGTTACAGTCTATTAAGGCTCTACATTACCTAATAGTAATAGTAAAAATAGCTTACCTAAATTGATTATTTTCATTCGTATAGTCTCCACATTTAAAGTTGAAAAACCTTTTTGCCCATAATTCCGCTATGAATACTCTGGAAACATCTTTATAGCTATAGAGTCCTTTGTTTATCTGAAAATTATTATATGCTTCAAGGAAGAGTTTACTGTCTATAATTCCCATTTCATTCAATACACTTGTTTTGAAATGGCTTGCAATAACTCCTCGTAGATCTTCCTTTAACCATCTCTCTTCTGGTATTATAAAACCTTGTTTATCCTTTCTCCAACGGATTTCATCAGGCAACTCTATTAAAGACTTTCTTATGATGTATTTGGTCCATCCATTTTTAAGTTTTAAAGTTGTTGAAACGCTAAGTAACAAATTAACTAATCGAGGATCTAAAAAAGGCAATCTTATTTCTAACGAATGGGCCATAGAGTTCCTATCCTCGTAGTGTGTTAAAGCCGGTACTGAATATCTGTCTATGTCAAGCATTTGTCTTTCTGTTAAAGTGTTGTATTTCCAAATAGGTTCAACCTCACCATTTATTTTGATGTAATTTAGGCTTTTGTTAAGAATAGGAATATATCTTTTTGCCAAGCGAATATTAAACTGCCATAAAATAGTTCTTTTTAAAATGGAATGCATCAATTGAATCAGTACATCACCAAACTTTTTTTGTTTTATCAGTTCTTTTATATTAAAGAAAAAATATTTTAAGTATCCCATCAAAATTTCATCCCCTCCTTGGCCGCTCAGAATTACAATCACATCGGAAATTTCTTTTATTTCTTTTAATATACTATATTGAGCTACTACGCTTAACCCTCCAAATGGTTCATCTTGATGATAAACTACTTTATAGATGTTTTTGAGAACCATTTCTGGTTCAAAGTAGAGTTTGTGATTTTTTATTTGTTTTCTCTCTACTAAGATATCAATAAATTTCTCTTCACTATATCTTTTATCCTTTGCTACCACAGAAAAGGTTTCAATACCTTTCTGAAAAAGATCAGTAGCTACAACTATGCTTGATGAATCGAGCCCTCCGCTTAATAAAGCACCTACTTTTACATCGCTCCTTAATCTTATTCTAACACTGTCGAAAAAAATCTCCCTAAATTTTTCTAGCGCACTCTCTTCGTTCATTTCCTCGATCTTATATTCCCAGTACTTAATATTTTCAATTGTCTTCTTATCCATTTTGATTATTAAGTTTGTCTTTGGTTTTACCTTCAATATACCTTCAAAGAAAGTCTCTTCGTTGTAATCTAGCAACCCCTGCTGCAAAAATTTATACATAGTGTTCTTATTCACTTCTTTCTTGTGTAACATTGGAAGTAATTGCTTTATTTCACTGGAAAAGTAAATCTCATTTTTGGATGTAACGAGATAGTAAAGGGGCTTTATTGAGAAATAGTCTCTACTTAAAATTATTTTTTTTTGTGGGAAGTCAACAATTGCAAATGCCCACATACCATTCAATTTTGAAAATCCCTTTTCCCCATAAGCTCGGTATATCTTTAAGATCACTTCAGTGTCTGTCTTGGATTTGAAATCGTATCCTTTGTTAATTAATTCTTCTCTCAACTCAACGTAGTTATATATTTCACCGTTGAATACAATCCAACAACCACTTCCGTCGTCGAAAGGTTGATTTCCAGTATCTGAACGATCTATTATAGATAATCTACGATGACCTAGAAAAACATCAAAGGTGTTATTTGGGGAAGAGGACTCCTTTATATTAAAAGTTTTGTATCCTGATGCATCAGGGCCCCTATATCGGACCATGTCCGTTAAAGAAACGAATTTTTTATAGTCACTTATATCAAAAAAACCATTTAGGTTTACTGCTACAAAAATTCCACACATATGCTAATTTCCTTTTGCTCTGAGTTTATCATAAATGATCAAACAGCTTTTTGTTTTCCGAATTCCAATTATACTCTTCTATTATAGCTTTTCTTCTATTCCCTCCTATTTTTCTCACTTTCTTGGAATGTGTAAACAAATACTCGACGCTCTAGCAATTTCTGAAAGATTCAACAGATCCACACAAATACGACAGTTGGTGCCTTCAATGACTTCTTTATACAGAAGGACGTTAGATGCTATTTCATGATTACCAATTTCTTTCTCAGCCCACTCTCTAAGTTAGCTGTCTTTAGGTACGAGTCAACCCATCTTATCACGCCTCCAAACGATTTCATCAGGAAGTTTACCATCGAATGCCAGTCTTGCAATATACTTGGTCCATCCATTTCTTATTTTATAGCAGGCTGGGACAGAAGCCAAAAACTCAACCAATCTGTAGTCTAAAAAAGGATTTCTAACTTCAACTCCGTATGCCATGGATGTATGATCAGCATAATGTAGAAGCGTATTCAAACTCGTTACAGTATCCTTAGCTAACTTTTCATTCAGATTTGCAACTAAATCTTTCTTAAAAAGTCCCTGCAAGAAAAACCTTAGTAACCTATTTCCCAAAATGCTTTTAGCTATTCTAAGAAATATCCCTACAGCTATGTATTTTTTAGCGCTAGGTATGTCCATTAATGCCTTAGATTCTTTTATTGCTTCAAAAAGCTTGGGTAAAGAATAAATGTAGTGTATGATATACGGCAAATAGCCCGCTAACTGTTCATCGGCTCCTTATCCATCAACTATGACTTTTACATCCGTTGATTCTACAAGTTTGAAGGTATGCCAACAGGACATCAATGTATTCTCTGGGGGATTTTCCATATGCCAGATCACCCTTTCCAATTCTCTGGAAATGTCTTCCTCCTTAGGTTCAATTTTGTTTGAGTGTAAGCCTAACTTCTTTGCAAGAATGTCTATAAAGTAGCTTTCGTCGCAGTATTTCGTCTCTTGACTTGGATAGACGCTCGAAAAGGTTTCCATTAATTCTTGTCGACCATGCTCTTTAGGTAGCTCGTGGACAAGGTAAGCAACAAAGCTACTATCTAAACCGCCGGATAATGTAATGCCAATTTTTACATCAGCCCTAAGTCTAAGCCTTACAGCGTCTTTTAACAGTTCGTAATACTGTCTTGCATACTCTCTTGTTTTTTTTCGTCGAACTCCTCGTGCTCTAAGTTTGGATTAATTTGCCAAAACTTAACCGGTTTGAAGTTATAAAGCAAGTCATCAATTCCACCTTCAAAGTAAGAAGCTGGGTCAAGTCTATAAATACCTCTGAAAGCTGTTTCTCTTACATACTCTCTACAACCCTTTCTTAGATAATCGCACAAAAAATCCGTGTTTGGCTCTCGTTTTATCAGTGGATGGGCTAACAAGGCTTTTATCTCTGAAGCAAATACGAATGTGTCATGGTTCTTATAGTAATAAAAGGGCTTTTTTCCCAATCTGTCCCTCGACATAAAGTATGTATCCTTCTGCTTATCATAAATTACAAAAGCCCACATCCCGTTGAACTTATTTAAACACTCTACTCCCCAATAATCGTAACTTGCCATTATTACCTCTGTGTCTGTATGGGTTTGGAATCTGTATCCAACTTGTTCCAGCTCTTTACGAAGCTCAAGATAATTATAGATCTCGCCGTTGTAGGTAATAACGTATCTGTTCATATACTCCATTGGCTGATGTCCCGCTTCGCTAAGATCTATAATAGCGAGCCTTCGGTGTCCAAATACGAAATTCTTACAGTAGTAGTATCCATGTCCATCTGGACCTCGATGTGCAATTGCTTCAGTCATAGCCTCTATAATACCTTTCTCAATCCTGCCTTTTGTGATTATGCCAGCTATCCCACACATGTAATTTCACGTCGATACAACGTTTCTGGAGTTAATCAGTGAATCAAAGAGTTCTACGACTTTTTTCATTCCATTGAAAGCGTTGACTTCTCTTGCTGCGATGCGTGCATTATGGTGCATTGTCTAGATTTTCATTATACCGTAGCCAATGGTATAGTTGTTCATCAAATAAGGACATCTAGCTTAAGCCACCAAAGGTTATAAAGGTTTTGGTAAATAATTTTTATAGCATTCAAAAATGGAAATTATGATCCACTTTATATATGATTTTCAGATATTCTAGTCGTTGCCTATACACTACAACAATCGAATTTTAATGTTTTAGCAGAAAACGTATTCAGCAGACTCCCCTTGCGTCATGCACTGTAGGTGATAGTAAAATGCTGAAAAGGATTTGTTGGATTGATAAGTTTGGCTTCATATTTAAATCCAAATATACCTATTTATACCTATTTTTCACTTCAATAAAAACTATCTAAAACTTCAACTTATTTATAAATGCTTTGCCTAAGATTAATCATAAACGAGTTGAAAGAAATTAGTAAAGTTAAAAACAACTGCATAACTACTATTGCTATGCGTGCAAATATACTTTCTGATAATATATGTTGACCTAAAAACATTAATATGAGTGATAACACTAAGATTCCAAAGGCAGGAGCAAATGGATAAGGAATAGGATATAGCTTCTGTGAACGATAAAAAACATATGCAGGAATAAATGCTTGACCTATCAAGTTGGCAAAAGCAGCTCCCTCCTTACCAAATTGTGGAACTAAAAAGAAATACAAGACGACTGTAAGTCCTGAAGAGATACTAACAGCAATTCCATAAGGAGCTGTTGTTTTAACTATAGTAGAACCGATAACAGCGATATACGTCAAACCTGCGAACACATGGCTAAATGCCAAAGGACCGACTACTGAACTAGCGTCTGTATAATCTTTTGTAGACAAGAAACGAAGAAGTTCAGGTGCAAATATTCCTAAAGCTGTAGATATCAAACAACTTATCCATAAATAAAAAAGCAAAACTCTAGAATATACTACTTTAGCCTCAGGCTGCTTATGAATTGACAAAGCAAAAGGTCCCCATGCCAATTGAAAAGCACCTGTTATTAAAGCAACTATAAAGGAAATGCTCCAACCTACCTGATATAGACCAACTTCCGAAGTAGAAGAAAAAAACTGAATAAAATATCTATCAGACATATTCAGTATCCAGTAAAATACCGCCGCAGGTATCATGGGATAACTAAATTTAAGCATCTTTTTAAGATGAACCCATCTAAACTTAGCAGGACTTACCCAATCCTTTAATACAACACTTGCAATTAGCATTCCCACTATGGCTGTTAACAATTGTGCTATATAAATTCCAGTAAGTCCTAGGTGTAAGGTAGCTACAAATAGGATATTCAATAAAATACTGGACAAACTAGTTGCTACAGAAAAAAGCATTGTAGTAAAAGGACGTCGTTGCATCCTTAGCCAATTTGTAAACACGTTGCTAAGCACGCTGAAAAGAAATGCCATTGCTGCTAACTGAAAGTAAATCCCTGTATTGCCTCGATGAATAATTACATATCCTATCAAATCACCAAAAACAAAAAGGAGTATTGTAAAAAATAAGGATATCGCAATTTGGCACCAAGCCCAAGAAGCTAAAGTTACCTTACGTTCTTCAACAATCTCTGTATCCCAATACCAACGGTGCGCAGCATTGTCTAAACCTAGTGCAGAGAAAATGGAAATCAAAGTAATTGTAACGCTTATTAAACTAAATACACCATACTCTTCAGGAGTAAGAAACCGCGTATATATAGGAATAAGAAAAATATATGAAAAGCGTGCAATTATATTTGAAAGTCCATAAACGATGCTTTCAAATGCAAGTTGTTTTATATACCTTAGCATTATCTATTCTTAATTAATTCTTCATAAATACCAACAAGCTGGTGAGCTAATTTTGCTGCATCATGATATTTCTCAACGTATGCTCTGCTCTGTCTACCAAATTCATACCTAAGCTTACCATCTTCTATCAACGGCTTGAGGACCTCAGCGAGATTATCTTGGTTAGCATTAACAATTGGAAGATCAGGAGGATATTTATTAACCATAGATGGCTTTATATAACACACGACTGGTTTACCAAACGCCATAGCTTCCAAAGAAGCCATACCATAAGAACCTAGTACAAATTGATCTAGAAAAATATCTGCCTTTTGAATTAATTCAAGGGCTTCTTTGCGAGGCATTCCTTGAATGAGGCGAAATTCAAAATTGTGAGTTCTCTTTAATTGTTCGATCGCTTTAAGCACAGCAGAAGTACCTTTTGCAATAGGTGCTGTTGGAGCATGAACAATCAAAGGTTTTTTAATCTTAGGGTCTGGATAGGCAACACGAAAATCTGAAAGCATTATACGCTGAGGAACAACATAAACCTTAGAACAAATATCTGTTTGAACATAATCTAACATGCAAATTGGTACTATTGTAGCAAACCCTGCTTTTGTAAATTTCTCTTGCACTCGTCTAGAACGTTCGTAGCTCTCAGATTGATATTCATAACCATTTTGAAATACAGTTTTGTAATACGGATTATCTTCAAACTCGATTTCTGGAATTCGAATATCGGAACCTAACCACTCAACAACGCCCGGCTTGCCCAAAATTCTAACATAAGCTAAATCCAGACCAAAAGGTAAAGAAGGAGTTCCAAAATACCAATGAATAACATCTGCCCAGGCAACCCATTTGAAAAAATTATAGGACCAGGACAAGGTTCCAAAAACGCGAGGTTTATGCCGAGATCCTATATCAATTAACTTTAACCCATCAAAAGATTGTACAATCGCACTTCCATGCATAAGTCCATAGGCATCTATTCCTATCTGCCTTAAGCCGCGAACAGTATGTGATGGGATGGATGCTATATTCACAGGTAAATGTAATACTCGCATACCAATATCTCCTGTTTTTATCTTTCCCTGATTTTCCTTGCTGGGGCACCAGCCCAAACTTCATAAGGTGGAACATCGCAGGTTACCACCGCACCTGCCCCAACAATTGCCCCTTTACCAATTCTAACGCCGGGAAGAATAATAGCTCCTGCTCCAATATCACATCCATCCTCTAATACGACTTCAGCAAACTTTAGTGGAGTAAAATAAACTGGCAGATCAAGATCTGAAGCTTCGTGTTGCGATGTCAATATTGTAACTCTTGGACCTATTCCTACAGCTTTTCCAATCTTTAATCCTCCTGCACTGTGAAGAAAACACTGTTGCCCAATCCAAGTGTAATCACCAATTACCATAAGATTTTTATAGTAGCCTTTTAGAATTGTGTAATGTCCTATGTAAACATTATCCCCTATCTCAATATTCTCAGGATGAAAAACTAATACCCCTTTCTCAAATACTACATTTTTACCAAGTCGTCTAAAGTCTTCTAATTTAAAATCCCCAGTTCCATGACTTTTATTTATTTTGGGTGGTTTAATTTTCATTAACAATCCTCCTACAGGTTTCAACTACCTTAAAAATATCTGTAGTAGATATACCGTTGTAGAAAGGCAGAGCCAAGCTTTTGGCAAAAAGCGCCGCTGCATTTGGATAATCTAAGGGTTTATAACCATATTTGTTGAAATAAAAGTGCAAAAGGTGTAAGGCATAAGTACCAATATTAACCTCAATGTTTGCTTCTCGTAAAAGCTTTAAAATAGAAGTATTATCATTTACATCAAGCCGGATAACAAAAGCTTGCCAAGATGTTGTGCAGTTTGATAAGACTTTTTGAAAAGAAATACCTGAAATATCCCTTAACGCATCCATATACAAGTTTGCAAGATTTTGTCTTTCCTCAACAATTTCCTCAATAATTTCCATCTGGACTATACCCAAGATTGCTTCAAGTTCATTCATTCTGTAGTTAAAACCAGCATCTATAAAATCAATTTTAGAGCCTCTGATCTCCATACCATGGTTTCTCAATATACGCACCTTATTTGCTAAATTATCATCGTTAGTTACTACCATCCCTCCTTCTCCGGTAGTTACAATCTTCCGCGGATGAAAGCTGAAACATCCCAAATCTCCAATTGTACCACACTTCTTACCCTTGTAAGTTGAACCTAGGGCACCAGCTGCATCTTCAATAACATACAGATTATAACTTTTTGCAATTTCCATAATTGGATCCATATCTGCAGGATTTCCAAAAAGATGAACTGGAATAATAGCCTTCGTCCTTTTCGTAATTGATCTTTCTATTTGTTCTATGGAGATATTATAAGTATCCTTATCTACATCTACAAAAACAGGTTTTGCTCCTACCAGCTCAACTACATTTGCAGTAGCAGGGAAAGTGTAAGCAGGTACGATTACTTCATCCCCTGGACCTATACCAAGTGCTACAAGAGAAATATGCAAAGCCGCAGTACCTGAGCTAACCGCTATGGCATTTTTAATCCCGAGATACTCCGCTACCATTTTTTCAAAATATGAAACATACTTGCCTTGAACAAAAATCCCGCTTTCCAATATATCCTCAATCATAGCGACCAACTTTTGCTTGTTACCAAAGTAAGGTTTAGATAATCTTACAACATTTTGCTTCTGTACCATTGTATTGTCCTCTTAATGCCTTCGTTGAGATCTATTTTTGGCTCAAAACCTAATATCTTTTTGGCTTTCTCAATACTTGGGATGCGAAGTTCTACGTCTACGTAATTCTTAGGAACGTGGATGATTTGAGAAGATGAATTGCACAATTGAATAATCTTCTCCGCCAATCCCAAAATTGTAATGGTTCCTTTAGGGTTACCTATATTGAATACTTCGCCTATAGCTTCTTCTTTTTCTAAGCAAAGAAAAATACCATCTACCATGTCATCAATATAACACCAAGATCGAATCTGGTCCCCATCTCCATGAATAATCAAAGGCTCATTCTTAATTGCACGTATGACAAAATGATGAATTGCCCCTTCACCTACCTGTCCTGGACCATAAACATTGAAAGGGCGGATATTAACACTCCTAAGACCAAAGTGTTTATGATAACTATGTACTAAGTGCTCGCCTGCAAGTTTACTAACAGCATAAGTCCAGCGAGCTTCACCAACAGGTTGCAGATTTGTAGGTGTTTTTTCATCAACTCGAAATGCACTAATTCCAAACACTTCGCTTGTCGAAAAGTTAACAAATCTCTCAATCTTTTCAGTGAGGTTCAGTTCTTGGATAGCTTTTAAGATAAAGTAAGTTCCAATCATATTAACTTCCATTGTATTCACTGGATTCTTGATTACTGTATCTATACCGGCAATCGCCGCCATGTGTAAAATTACATCTACATCCTTTGGCACGTTTTCTTTCAAAAATTCATAATCCATTACATCTCCACGTATTACAGTTAAATTGGGATGTGTTAGTAAATCTGTATTTACAAGGGCATTGCGAGAAAGGCGATCATAAACAACAATTTTGTTGTAATCAATTAAACGCTTAATCAAATTGCTTCCAATAAAGCCTGCACCACCAGTTATAAAAAATTTTTTCCCTTTTATCATCGATAAACCTCTCTCAGAAACTTATAATTTGTGTTTACTATAACCCCCTCCACCTTCTCCCCCACCTTTCCATCTCCATATGGAAATTCAGACTCTGTGCCAGGTTTTGCATTCAGAGCCGCATTTATGATCCTAACTGAGTCAGCTCCCACCAGAACATTCCAGCCTGTTTCCACAGTCTCTACCCATTCGGTTTCTTCCCTTAAAGTGATACAGGGAACCCTGAAAAAGTATGCTTCCTTTTGGACACCACCCGAATCCGTTAAAATAACTCGTGCGTTTTTTTCAAGCATGAGCATATCCAAGTAAGATACAGGTTCAATGATCAAAGGGTTTGTGTGAAAAGTGCCAGATATACTGAGAGATGAAAGCACCTTTCGAGTTCTTGGATGGAGAGGTACAACCACCTTTAGTCCTTCTTGGGCAAGTCTGGACAGTCCCAGAAATATCCTTTCGAGACGTCCTAAATCATCGGTGTTCTCCGCACGGTGCACGGTAGCCAAGGCGTAAGCTTTTGGTTCAAGATTCAATCTTAAGAGTATCTGGGATTTTCTTTGGGCAACTTCACCAAATTGGAGCACCGCATCGTACATAACATCACCCACAAAATACACACCTTTCTCTATGCCTTCTTTCTTTAGATTCTCCACAGCTCTATGTGTGGGGCAAAAGAGTATATCCGAAATGTGGTCTGTGAGGACTCTGTTGATCTCCTCCGGCATGCGTTTGTTGTAGCTTCTGAGACCTGCCTCGATATGAGCCACAGGTATGTGTATCTTGGCAGCTGCCAAAGCTCCTGCCAAAGTAGAGTTCGTGTCCCCGTAAACCAAAACTATGTCTGGTTTTTCTTCCAGTAGAACTTTTTCTATCCTCTGTAGCATCTCTCCCGTTTGCTTCCCATGTGTGGCAGAACCTACGTCTAAATTATACTTTGGCTCCGGAAGGCTCAGTTCTTGAAAGAAAACCTTTGACATCTCGTAATCGTAATGTTGACCTGTGTGGATAATTACGTGCTCCACTTCGGTGCTTTCTAGCGTATCGGCAACGGGTTTTAACTTTACAAATTGCGGTCTTGCTCCAACTACACTTGCAACCTTTACCATTCAAACTCCCTTATGGCAGTGCACACAAAGTCAATTTCCTCTTCTGTAAGCAAAGGCTCTATTGGTAGGCTCAAAACTTCCTTAGGTGCGACTTCCGCTTCAATTATGTCTATAGCCTCACACCTACCCTCAAACACTTTCATCTTGTGGAGTGGCACAGGGTAATAAACCATGGTGCTTACGTTGTTTGCCTTTAGGTATCCTTGGAGTTTATCCCTCTTATCAGCTGGGACTCTTATGGTGTATTGGTGATACACATGGTATACATTGCTGTCTTCAACGATGGGCAAGCCAACATTTAGACCTTCAAGCTTTTGGTTGTAGATTTGCGCTATCTTTCTTCTTCTTTGGTTAAACTCGTCTATATGCTTTAGCTTTGCCAAAAGTATAGCTGCCTGGATGGTGTCAAGCCGCGCATTGTAGCCTATGTGTTCTACGTTGTATTTGTCCTTACCACCGTGCTTTATAAGCATTCTCACAAGCTCTGCTATTTCCTCGTCTTTGGTTGCAACCATGCCTCCGTCACCAAAGCCACCTAAGTTCTTAGATGGGAAGAAACTAAAGGCTCCTGTGTGACCGATGGACCCAAGCTTTTGACCTTTCCACATACCACCGAAAGCCTGAGCCACATCCTCAACCACAAAAAGATCGTACTCTCTGGCGATTTCCATTATCTGGTCCATATGACACGGGTGACCATAGAGATGAACGGGAACTATGCCAACCACACGGGAACCGTTGGATCTATAATGCATAGATAGATACTTTCTTATCTTATCTGGATCTATGTTAAAGCTCTTTGGGTCTATGTCCACAAAAACAGGTGTTGCTCCTGCTCTGAGTATAGCATCCCCTGTGGCTGTAAAGGTAAAAGGTGTGGTTATGATTTTATCCGTCCTATCAAAATACTCCTTGCCCTTTGTTTTTATAGCCAAAGCCCTCAGAGACAGCACCAACGCCTCTGTTCCAGAGGAACAGCCTATGCAGTGTTTTACTCCTAGATACTCGGCTATTTTTTGCTCCAATTCCCTTACTTCTGGTCCCAGGATGTATTTGGCATCAGCTATGTTTTTCAAAAGAGCATTATCTATATCCTCGAGCATGTAACGGTACTCTTGTTTTAGATCAAGCAGAGGAATGGCTGTACTTTTTCTCAAACTTCCATAACTATCTATAAACTCCTGTGGTGTTAACACATGGTCGTAATTTCCAAAGTTTTTGTCGTTGCTTACTATCAGCCCATCAGGTGCAATCCTTTTAAAGTTGGTGTAGATGATGTGGTTTTCGAAATCCTTAACATTGGAGTTTATGGCTTCACGAACGCTTGATCCAGTAACGGAAAAGATCTTTACATCCTGTACGTATCTTTTAAACTCGAGGTTAACGTAATCAAGATTTGCTCCGTATTTTCTTGCTTCTTCCGCAAGCATATACCAAATATTACTCACACTCGATGCTGACATCCACAATGTAAAGCCTTGTTCTATTATAATATGGTGCACCTTTTTTGATAGCTCGTGTCCTTTACGTTTTGGTATTAAAAAGTCTATGACAACGTTCAAATCAAGCAGTATGTTCATGTGCTTTTCTCCATGAGAATATCCGTTAGTATCTCTCCGTAGTTTCTGTTGCTTCGCTCTCCGCCAGCTTCCAAGTTGTCCCATATAAGGTGTGCAAGTTGAATAAGGGGCATGCTTTCCATATCCTGTTCAGAGTATAAGAGTACATCTTCATCGGGTAGCTCTATTTCCACCTCAATCTCTGGCTTTTTGAACACTACGATTTGAGAAAAACTAATCCTATCACCCTTGATAGTAGCTTTAACCTTCATAATGTCTCCTTAATAACTTTTATTTTACCCTCCTGTAACATATATTCACTTCCGCAGTAGCTACAAACAGCTTTGTTGTCTTTGAACTTCAATGTAACACCGCATTTGCATGCCCAACCAATCTGTCTTGCGGGCACACCAGCAACTATGGCGTAATCGGGAACATCTCTTTTCACAACAGCACCAGCACCCACCAGAGCATACCTTCCGATGGTTACGCCGCATACGATGGTTGCGTTTGCTCCTATGGTTGCTCCCTTTTTAACAACTGTAGGCAAAAACTCCTTTTTCCTTTCTATAAAGGCACGTGGGTTGTAAACGTTGGTGAAAACCGCAGAAGGACCTACAAAAACATCATCCTCCAACGTCACTCCTTTGTAAAGGGAGACATTGTTTTGGATCTTGCACCTGTCCCCTATGGTAACATCGGGTCCTATCATAACATTCTGACCAATTATGCAGTTTTTCCCAATTATTGTGTTACTCAGTATGTGACTAAAGTGCCATACTTTAGTTCCTTCTCCAATTTCCACGTTTTCATCGACATAGGAGCTCTCGTGGACAAAATACGATTTATCCAACGATCCTTTTGAGAAGGTTTCTTTCTTTATCACACCTTCCGCAGTTTCTAGAATTCTTAGAACTCTTAACCCTTCTTCACCGCTGGTTTTGGGCTCTTTTCTCTTCTCTACACACTCTAAGAAATGCTTTAGTTCTTCTTTAAGGGGCTCCTTGTCTTCGACTGGAACCACGTAATGCTCAGCTTTATGCGCAACAGGAATTTTTCCCTTTTTCCATTCGATTCTGTGAGGGTAGATAAAGAGTTTTTCCTTGCTCACATCATCAAAAACAGCCATCGCTTTGTTACCTACCACCACCAGTTTTTGTTCTTTGTAGGGATGTAACCAGCTGACAAAGATGTGAGCTTTTACGTTGTTTTTGAACTCCAGGGTAGTTATCGTTATATCGTGGATGCCATTGTTTAAGTAGTCTCCACCAAAGGCATTGACCTTTACAGGCTCTTCACCAACAAGCATGAGGATCACAGAAATATCGTGAGGTGCAAAGCTCCAGAGTATATTCTCCTCAGTTCTTAGCTTACCTATGTTTAACCTGTTTGAGTAGATGTACTGTATCTTTCCAAGTTCTCCGCTGTCTATAAGCTCCTTGAGCTTTATTACAGCAGGGTGATACTGAAGTATGTGACCAACCATTAAAACTCTGCCTTTTTCTCTTGCAATTTGGACAAGCTCCTGTCCTTCTTTGACGTTTAAGGCGAGTGGTTTTTCTACAAATACGTCTTTATCCTTAAGCAAAGCCTTCTTCGCAAGTTCGTAATGAGTAGCTGCAGGCGTTGCGATTACTATTGCGGTAATCTCCGGCGTGTCTAGCAGGTGGTCAAAAGAGGTTGTATAGTGTATATCTGAATAGGATGTTTTGTATTGGGCTATAGTGTTTTCGTTGAAATCGCAGGCGGTATGAATTACCCCCAACTCATATAGGTTGCGAAGTATGTTTTTGCCCCAGTATCCAATACCAACCAGACCAACAAACCTCTTGCTTGCTCCTTTCATGCCTTTACTACCTTATCAGGATAGTTGGATGCATTCTTAATTAGGTTTCTTGTGTCCACAACGAGCTGAGCGTTTTGAACGATAAAGTCTGGATCGTATAGGGAATGGTCCGTTGAAACAATTACACAGTCGTACGCTTTTAGATTTTCCGCCGTCAACGGCACAGAAACTTTGTGGAACTTATACCTTCGAGTTTTTGGAAAGGTTGGGAAGTAAGGGTCGTTGTAGTCCACATGAGCACCTTTTTTCTCCAAAATCTCCATAAGTTTAAAAGACGGCGATTCCCTTACATCGTCCACATCCCTTTTGTAAGCTAAACCTAAAATGAGAACTTTGGAACCTACGATGCCTTTACCCCTTTGATTTAGAGCCTCTATGGTTTTTTGCACCACATAGTAAGGCATGTATGTGTTTATCTCTCCGGCAAGCTCGATAAACTTCGTAGAAAAGTCATATTCCCTTGCCTTCCATGTCAGATAAAAAGGATCCACGGGTATGCAATGCCCACCTAAACCTGGACCTGGATAGAAAGCTTGAAAACCAAAGGGCTTGGTCTTGGCGGCTTCTATAACCTCCCATATATCTATACCCATCCTATCAAAGAGCATCTTAAGCTCGTTAACCAAGGCTATATTAACCGCTCTGTATATGTTCTCCAAAAGCTTCGTAGCCTCTGCCACCTTGGTCGAAGAGACGGGAACTGTTTTTTCCACAATCTGACTGTAAAGCGTGTTTGCTATCTCCAGACATTTTGGTGTAAACCCTCCCACAACCTTTGGAATTTTTCTAGTTGTGAAATCTTTGTTTCCGGGGTCCTCTCGTTCAGGAGAGTATGCAAGGTAAAAGTCAACACCAGCTTTGAGCCCCGATTCTTCGAGGATAGCTCTCAAATCTTCGTCGGTGGTGCCGGGGTAAGTGGTAGACTCTAAGACCACCAATTGACCTTTGCGAAGATACCTTGCGATGGTTCTGGCTGTATTGAAAACGTAGGACATGTCAGGCTCTCTGTGCTCGTTAAGTGGGGTAGGGACGCATATAATTATACAATCCATATCGCTTAGCTTGGAAAAGTCAGTGGTTGGAGTGAAGTTTTTGAGATCTCTAATTACCTCAGAAGGAATGTGCTTTATGTAGCTTTTCCCACTTCTTAGAGTGTTTACCTTTTCTTGGTCAATGTCAAAACCCGTTACACTAAAGCCCGCTCTGCTAAACTCGATCACCAAAGGCAATCCTACATATCCAAGACCAATGATGCCAACCTTTGCTTGACGCGATCTTATTTTTTCAAGGATATCCATGTGCAACTCCTTTTGTCTTTAGATTTAAAGGTTATAGCTTCCTTTGTTTTCTTAAGACTATACTCCATCAAAAGTGTTAAAATTATACATCATAAATTATCTTTCCAACCACACTTATGTATCACAATGTATGAACCATCTGCTACCACCCACTCAAAGTCCTTGTCCGTTTGGTTCTCCAGAGATTCTATTAGCCTAGGCAAATATTTTTGCGCGTTGTATGTTGCAGTGATTACTGAAATTTTTATGTCTTCCATTGGAAATATGATACATTAATTACTGATGAAACGAGCGCTTATAACAGGCATTACTGGCCAGGATGGTTCTTACCTTGCGGAGTTTTTGCTCTCCAAAGGTTACCAAGTTCACGGTCTCATAAGAAGGGCAAGCACTTTCAACACAGGAAGGATAGACCATATCTACACAGACCCTCACACACCCGGTGCTAGGTTGTTTTTGCATTACGGTGATCTGTCCGATTCTGGAACGCTTACAAACCTTATATACAACATACAACCTGATGAAATATACCACCTTGGAGCTCAAAGTCACGTGCGTGTAAGCTTCGATATGCCAGAGTATACTGGAGACATAACGGGACTTGGAACCACGAGAATCTTAGAAGCTATAAGAAGAAGCGGTATAAAAACAAAGTTTTATCAAGCTTCCTCTTCCGAAATGTTTGGTGCATCCCCACCACCCCAAAACGAAAACACACCCTTTAGACCTCAAAGCCCGTATGCGGCAGCAAAGGTTTACGCTTACTGGATGACAGTAAATTACAGACAAGCTTATGGCTTGTTTGCGTGTAACGGCATCCTCTTTAATCACGAGTCACCTCGTAGAGGAGAGACCTTTGTAACACGTAAAGTGAGCAGAGCTATAGCCAATATATTAGCAGGCAAGCAAAAGAAACTATACCTTGGTAACCTTTACGCCAAAAGGGACTGGGGCTTTGCACCTGAGTATGTGGAATGCCAGTGGTTGATGCTTCAACAGGACAAGCCAGACGATTACGTAATAGGCACAGGTGAAAGCCACTCCGTAAAGGAGTTTGTCAATTTAGCCTTCAACTACGCTGGAATAGAACTTGAGTGGAGAGGAGAAGGCTTAGAAGAAGTAGCCATCGTAAAAAGCATAGACAGTCGCTGGAACACGGACTTAAAAGTAGGTGATGTTGTGATAGAGATAGACCCAAGATACTTTAGACCTACAGAGGTAGAACACCTTTTGGCGGATGCTTCAAAGGCTAAGAAGAAACTTGGATGGGAACCAAGGGTAAGTTTTGAAGAGCTTGTGATGATAATGGTGGATTATGATCTAAAACTTGCGGGGCTTGAGCCAGTTGGTAAAGGCATACAGGTGTGCACAGAAAAGGGCTTTTGTTATACTGAACACCAATACACCTTTGTATCGAGGACAGAGTGATGGTTGATAAAAACTCTCTAAAAATTTACGTTGCAGGACACACGGGGCTTGTAGGTTCAACAATCCTGAAGCTGCTCAAAGAGAGAGGCTACACAAACATAGTCACACGCACCAGCAAAGAGCTTGATTTGAGAAGACAAAAGGGTGTGGAAGAGTTTTTCGAAAAGGAAAGACCTGATTGGGTTTTCTTGTGTGCCGCAAAGGTGGGAGGCATATTGGCAAACAACACCTACAAAGCGGAGTTCATATACGACAATATGGCTATCGCCTTAAATGTTATACACTCAGCTTACAAGTATGGTGTTAAGAAGCTTTTAAACCTTGGCTCATCGTGCATATACCCCAAACACAGCCCACAACCTATGAAGGAAGAGTATCTCCTCACCTCTACCCTTGAACCGACAAACGAACCCTATGCCATAGCAAAGATATCTGCCATAAAACTGTGTAGATACTACAACGAACAGTATGGAACCAACTTCGTATCCGTGATGCCCACCAATCTTTACGGAGAGAGGGACAACTTCAACTTTGAAACATCCCACGTTCTACCGGCTCTTATAAGGAAGTTTTACCTTGCCAAACTGCTGAGGAAAGGTAATTGGGAAAAGGTAGTCCAAAATATACAAAAGTATAAGATAGGTTTTGGACTGGATGAAAAGGTGGATTTGCAAGACAAAGAATCCATCCAAAAGGTTCTCTCTTACGTAGGAGTTACAAAAGATTACGTATACCTTTGGGGAACGGGTGAAGTATACAGGGAGTTTTTGCATGTGGACGATATGGCTGATGCCAGTTTGTTTGTGATGGAGAACTTAGATGCAAAGGACTTTTTAAGGCTTTCTCTATTTGATTACTTTATCAACGTAGGGTGTGGAGAAGACATAAAGATAAAGGACTTGGCGATACTTATAAAGGAGATTGTAGGCTTTGAGGGTGATATTAAGTTTGACAGAACAAAACCCGATGGGACACCTCGAAAGCTTTTGGACGTTTCCAAGCTCTTTTCCCTTGGATGGAGACCCAAAGTGGAACTGAAGGAAGGTATTGAGAGGGTACTCAAGGTTATTTCTACATAAAATGAAAGACTTTTCCAGCTTTGACGCAAGTTTGTGGGAAAGGAAAATAGAGAATGAATATAAGCAAAGGGAACAAGAAAGGCTTGTAACTTTTAAGAGATTGATAAAAGTCCTTAAGGACTACTTTAAGGAATTCAATAAACTAAAAGACACAATTCTATATGGATCTATAAAAGAGCAAGACAAACACAACACCTTTGGAAACTACTAAAATGGAAATAACCACAAGAGGTTTATAATAATAAAAAATGGCAATTCACATTGCTAAGAACATTATCTCCAAAGCTGCAAACCTTAGCTCTTCTCCGGGTTTTCGGCGCTACTTTGCCAACACTTCTTGGCTCTTTGCCGAAAAAGTTCTCAGAATGTTTGTTGGGCTTTTTGTAGGTGTATGGGTGGCAAGGTATCTGGGACCAGAAAAATTTGGACTCTTGAGCTATGCCCAGAGTTTTGTAGGACTTTTTAGCGCTTTTGCTACATTGGGACTTGATGGCATTGTGGTGAGGGAGCTTGTAAAGCATCCAGAAAAAGAGGGTGAGCTTCTGGGAACGGCTTTTGTTCTAAAGCTCATAGGTGCTTTTCTGACTCTTACGGTACTTGCTATTGCCGTCAACTTCACTTCAAATGACCTATACACCAATATACTCATCTTTATAATTGCAAGCTCTACTATTTTTCAGGCTTTTAATGTGATAGATATGTATTTTCAAGCAAAGGTTTTGGGAAAGTTTATTGCCTATGCCAACTCTCTGTCTCTGTTTTTGGGTAGCATTGTAAAAGTGTGTCTCATTTTTATAAATGCTCCCCTCGTTGCTTTTGCTTTTGTAGTGGTTTTTGAGAGTTTTGTATTAGCAATGGGCTATGTTTATTTTTACTGGCGTAGAAATGGTTTAAAAAGTGTAAAGCTGTTCACCTTTAGATTGCAGACGGCAAAGTCCCTTTTGAAGGATTCTTGGCCATTGGTTTTGAGTGGACTTGTTATAATGATATATATGCGCATCGACCAGGTGATGATAAAGGAAATGCTGGGGGCTGAGGCGGTGGGTCAGTATGCAGCAGCAGTGCGAATAAGTGAGACACTTTTTTTCTTGTTTCCCGTTATTATCAATTCTCTTGCACCTGCAGTTTTTAGATTATACCGTGAAGATTTTGATAAAGCAAAACAGGAAAAGTACATGCAACTTTATTACAGCGTAATTTTTTATAGTTGCCTTTTATACTCCATTTTATTGTATGTGTTTTCTCCTTCCATAGTTCTTCTATCTTTTGGCAAGGACTATGAAGATAGTATTCCCATATTTAAGATCCACGTCTTTAGCAACATTTTTGCTTTCATCGGAGGAATGACTCATCAATGGTATTTGGCTAAAGGACTCCAAAATTTAATATTCTTAAGAGGATTAGTTGGTGCTATTATCAATGTAGTTCTTAATATCATACTAATACCCTTATATGGAACTAAAGGCGCGGCAATATCTACGGTGATTTCTTACGCTTATGTTAGTATATTTTCTATGTTGCATCACAAATCCACAAGAGAAAATTTCAGATTATTTTTTTCCTCTCTCTATTATCCTATAAAATTAACCCAACACCCTAGCGAAGTAACAAAAGACATAGAAGCTGATGAGTATACGAGTAGAAAAATGTTTTATCTACCATCAATTTACGAAAGAGTTTTAAATAAAGTAAGGAGGCTTTTTGCTTGAAATGCAAAGTATGCAAGCAATCTACAAAAGAAATTTTTACGGGAAGAGTACTTGGTAAGTATACAATAAGATATTTTTATTGTGATTACTGCGGTTTTCTACAAACAGAAGAACCTTATTGGCTAGAAGAAGCATACAGTGAGCCCATAAATATTTCAGACACCGGATATTTACAGAGAAATATTTACCTATCCAAAATTGTTACAATTTTACTAAGTTTGTTTTTTAATAAAGATGCAAAGTTCTTAGATTATGGAGGAGGATACGGTGTATTTGTGCGGTTAATGAGAGATATAGGATTTGACTTTTATTGGTATGATAAATACACTCCCAACATTTTTGCCAAAGGTTTCGAGCACAAGGATTCTAATAAATACGAAGCTATAACTGCTTTTGAGTGTTTTGAACATTTCGTTAATCCTATTGATGAAATAGAATTCTTATTAAAAATGTCTAGAAACATTATACTTACTACCGAGCTATTACCAAATCCCGTCCCCAACCCTCAAGATTGGTGGTATTATGGACTAAACCATGGACAACATATCTCCTTTTATAGTAAAAAAACCTTTTATTTTATAGCAAGGAAGTATAATTTGCATTATGCAAATCTAAGGAATTTACATCTGCTAACAGAAAAGAAAATTTCAAATTTCAAGCTTAAAGTCCTTAAATTAGCAAAAGTTGGATTTCATAAAGTTTTACAATTACGTCTCAAAAGTAGAACTTGGGATGATATGGTATTATTATGTAATAAAGTTAGATGTGCTTAATTGCAGGAACTTTGCTACAATCTATAAAATCTAAAACTACCAAATTAGCCAAAGATATATTGAAAACAACCCTTTACGAAACTATCAATTTACTAGTTCAACCTTCCCAAAATATACAACCAAAATCCCTCCTACTTATAAGGCTCGATGCAATAGGTGATTATGTGCTTTTTAGAAACTTTATCGAGATTTTAAAAACAAGCAAAAAATATAGAGACTACTCTATTACTTTGTTAGGAAACATCGCTTGGAAAAGCTTAAGTGAAGAACTTGATAAGGACTATGTAGACAGGTTCATTTGGCTTGATAGAATAAAATTCAATAGAGACCTCACATACAGGTATAAGAAACTTCAAGAAATAACTTCTCACGGTTACGAAGTAGTTATACACCCAGTCTATAGTAGAGAATTTTTCTATGGAGACTTTATTGTCAAGTTAATCAACGCAAAAGAAAAAATTGGAAGCGTTGGAGACTTATCCAATATACAAAGGTGGCAAAAAAGAATCAGTGATAAATACTACACGAAGCTAATTCCTGCAAAGAATGAGATTATTTTCGAGTTTTATAGGAACAAGGAATTTTTTGAGAACTTATTGGAGGAAAGTATTCAAATAGAGAAACCGCAAATTAAGTTAAAATCTAAAAAGCTTTCTTTCCAGTTACCAAAAAAATACGCAGTTCTTTTTATAGGTGGTGGTGCAAAATTTAGAAAGTGGAGTATAAACAACTTTGCTAACGTTGCAAAGTTTCTCAAAAAGAAATATGGATTTGAAATAGTCTTATGTGGAGGTTTAAAAGATGCAGAAGATAGTTTACAATTTGCTAATTACTTCGGCTATAACTTTATCAACTTAGTTGGAAAAACCAACTTAGTCGATTTGTTGTATGTTCTCTCAGGTGCTGAAATTATTGTATCAAATGAAACTTCAGCTCCCCATCTTGCCATTGCATGTGATTCAGATAAATATGTATTTGTTGTTTCCAATGGTAACCATTTTGGTAGATTTACACCTTATCCCAAAGAAATCGCTCCAAACTATCACGTTATCTATCATCCAGAAATAGAAAAAAACTTAGATAAATTTGATAAACTGGTGAGTATTTACGGATACTCAAGCATTTTAAATATAAACGACATAACACCAGATATGGTGAAAGAAAAGATAGAGAAAGTATTAGGATAAAATACTAATTTATTCATGCCTTCTTTGAATTTTATTTCCAACATCCATTATCTCATGCAATCTATCCTTTTTCAAAACCACCACCACATTATCGCTTTCAACAACCAAAACATCATCCAAGCCCACAGTTACAACCAGCTTTTCTTTGCCTATAACCACAGACCTTCTTGTGTCCAAAGTCATCGCATTGCCAATTACTGAATTTCCATACTCGTCCTTTTCCAAAATATCCAACAGAGATTTCCAAGAACCTACATCGTTCCAGTAAATATCCATTGGAATCATCTTTATGTCCTTTGCCTTTTCCATTACAGCGTAATCTATGGAGATAAAAGGCATTTGGGAAAAACTGTCCAAAAACTCTTCAAAATTTTTATCCAAACATGAAGCTATCTCGGGAGCGTGTTTTTTCAGTTCTTCCACTATTTTTCCTATATTGAAGGCAAATATCCCCGAGTTCCAGTAATAATTACCTTCCTGTAAAAACTTTTTAGCTGTCTCAAGATCTGGCTTTTCCACAAACCGCTCTACATCAAAGACAGCAAAGTCCCGATAAATGCCATCTTTGGAACTTACCTTTATATACCCGTATCCCGTTTCAGGTCTTGTAGGCTTTACACCAAAGGTGACTATAAAACCCTCTTTGGCTACTTGTTCAGCTTGTTTCAAGTAATTGGCAAATACATCAGAAGGCTCTATGACATGGTCAGAGGGCATACTTATTATCACTTCATCATGGGAGCACTTTAGTTTGTCCATACAATACTTTATGCCAAGAGCTATAGCTGGCGCCGTGTTTTTACCTACAGGTTCAAACACCAGGTTACAAAATGACTCTTGTATACCTAACTCCTGCATATCCTTTATAATAAGTGATTCATAGTTTTTACTGGTTATGACCACAATATTTTCCGGAGAGGTAACCTTTAGAACCCTTAGTAGGGTTTTTTGGAAAAAAGATCTGTCTTCACATATTCTTAAAAACTGCTTAGGGAAGTCAGGCTTAGAAAGTGGCCAAAGCCTTGTTCCGCTCCCTCCTGCTAAGATGAATACCTTCATGTTTGAAGTATTATAAGTTAAAATTTTACATAAATGGGGGTTTTTATTGCTTCTTTTTTAACTTCAGCAGTTGTTTGTTTTCTCTTGATTCAAGTTTCTCGCTTCTGTAATATTACACATGACCCTGTTGAAGCAGGACCTCAAAAGTTTCATGAGAAACCTGTGCCTCGTGTGGGGGGAGTGGCTGTAGCTCTGGGGCTTTTAATGGCAGGTGCTTTTATGAACTCTAATTACTTGCTACTACTTATCTCTGCCATACCAGCTTTTGCCGGTGGTTTGATAGAAGACCTAACAAAAAAAGCAGGTGTTACTTTCAGACTCCTTATGACCATGCTCTCTGGAGCCTTAGGTGTGTTTCTTTTAGATGCTTTAATAACCCGTGTGAACATACCTTTTTTGGACGACTTTTTGTCTTTGAGTGAGTATTTTAGAAATGCGGATGATGTGTCTTTTGGTACTTACGCTATTTCCTTTATTTCCTTCTTGTTTGCTTTCTTCTTTACCGTGTTTGCTGTAGGTGGTATTGCAAATGCTATAAACATAATAGACGGCTTTAACGGCTTGGCTAGCTCCGTTTCTTTGATTATTTTCGCATCTTTGGGCTTTGTGTCCTACCTTACAGAGGACTACTTTTTAGTAGCTATGTGCACGGCAGTGTGTGGTGCTATTTTTGGGTTTTTTGTGTGGAACTACCCTTGGGGAAAGATATTCCTTGGAGATGGTGGTGCTTACCTGCTTGGTTTTTTGATAGCTGAATTTTCCATTCTCTTAGTTGTTAGAAATCCTGAGGTTTCCGCATGGTTTCCTCTAACACTTGCATCTTATCCCATTATCGAAACTCTATTTTCCATATACAGAAGGAAATTTTTACGTGGAATTTCACCTGGACTACCTGATAATATACACTTTCATACATTGATTTACAGAAGGCTAATAAAAAAACCAATAGAAACCAAGTATTTTACTATAAGCCGAAACTCATTAGTTGCTCCCTACTTTTGGTTTTTAAGTCTTTTGAGTGCATTACCTGCTATAGTGTTTTATAAGAACACGCTTATGCTAGTTCTTTGTTTTCTGTGCTTTAGTGCTCTTTATGTTTGGCTATACTGGAGAATTGTTCGCTTTAAGTTTCCTAAGTGGTTGGTTATAGGTTAGATTTTTCTGCCTTCTTTAAGAGACTTAAATAAAGTTCTTCATATTGACGAACCATTTGTTTTATGTCAAAGTGTTCTATTGCTCTTCTTTGTCCTTCTTCTCCCATCCTTTTTCTAAGCTCAGGATCTTTTGCTAACTTAAGAATGGCTTGAGATAATGCCTTTGGATCACTCGGAGGAACTAATACACCTGTTTTACTACATTCCACAACTTCTGGGGTGCCTCCTACAGCAGTTGCCACAATTGGTTTAGCTGTTGCCATGGCTTCCAAAATAGCGTTTGATACACCTTCATAATCTGAAGACAACACAAAGATGTCTGATTGAGAAAGAAGCCAAGGAATGTCAGATCTCTCTCCCCAAAAAATAACCTTACTTTCCAAGCCTTTTTCTTTGACCAGCTTTTCAATTTCTGAGCGCAGTGGACCATCTCCCACAAGCCAAAGTTCCATATCAGCATACTCTTTAAGAGCCATATGGAAACTTTCTATTAAAACCTTATGATTTTTTTCCGGAGCTAATCTGGCTATACAAATTAATACCAAGTTTTTTGTAATTGTTTTTGGTTTTTTTGAGTATTCTATAAACCGTTCTATCGAAACTCCATTGTAAATAATTGGTGTTTGTATGTTTGAGCCATAAAACTCTTTTACACTTTGAGCTACACTCTTGGATATGCTAACTGGTACAACACCAAAAAAACGGAAACTTAGCCAATTGGATATCTTTACGAGGGGGTGTGGTGCATCTCCCTTAGCTATATTCGAAATTGTATGAACTCTAACTGGAACCTTGTTTAGAACGATAGGTGCTATGCTGTAAAATAGTGCGTATAAACTAGTATGAACTATATCTGGTCTATATTCCTTTAAAACTCTATGAATACCCAAAACAACTTTAACATCTAAACGAGAACGCATATTTAGGAAAAAAACTTTAAAACCCTTTTCCTTAATTTCTTTTTCATATACTAGTTCGCATTTTGGATAAAAGCTTAATGCTACAGTTTCAAATATGTCTTTATCGATATGTTGCATCAAATTCAACACACGTCTTTCTGCCCCGCCAGTTACAAAACGCGGAATGATGTATAAAACTTTAATTCTTTTATTCATTTGTTACTTATTATAATTTATTATCGCATAATTTTGAAAATCCTTTGGAATACATACTCATCCTCAATTAAGTTTGTTGACAAAATCTTCTTTAGTCAAGTTTGATCAGGAATTCAGTTAAATCATAATCTAATTAAGTTTATAATCTCTTATAATCTCTTGGATTTTTAACATTCAATTAGAATAACTCATATATTTTATGGACTTTCCGTTATAAATTTTGTATATGATAAAATATCTTAACTATAAGGTATAAGGGATCATCACTATTATGATAATAAAAAAGCCATCATGTTTAAAAAGATAGACTATGATGTATAAATGTGCGGAATAGCAGGATTTTGTGACTTTAGAAAAAGAACCAAAAAAGATACACTGATAGAAATGACCGATGTTCTCTATCACAGAGGTCCCGATGATAGTGGATATAGCTATTACGAGACGGAGTTTGCAACTGTAGGATTAGGACACAGAAGACTTTCTATCCTTGACCTTACATCTCGTGGACATCAACCAATGAGCTTTCAAAACTTGGAAATTGTGTATAACGGTGAAGTATACAACTTTTCCGAAATAGCAAAGAAACTCGAAAAGTATGGCTACAAGTTTGAATCTCATAGCGACACAGAAGTCATTTTAAAGGCGTATGACCAATGGAGTATACAAGCCGTTCACAAATTTATAGGAATGTTTGCCATTGTAATTTACGATAAGCAGGCAAAGAAATTGGTACTTATCAGAGATAGAGCCGGTGTAAAACCCTTGTATTATTACTTTAAAGATGGCTTATTTTTGTTTGCCAGTGAACTAAAGAGCTTTCACAAACATCCAGAGTTTAGCAAAGATATAAACATAGATGCGTTAGCTCTCTTTTTCCAATTTGGATACATCCCACAACCTTACAGTATTTTCAATAATGTGCATAAACTTCCAGCTGGTCATTATGCAGAGCTAAACTTAGTTACCAAAGAGTTCAAAATTTACAAGTATTGGGACGTAATCGATTGCTACAACAAACCAAAATTAAAGATTAGCTTCGAAGAGGCAAAAGAAGAAACGGAAAAACTTTTAAAATCTGCATGTGAATATAGAATGATCTCAGATGTACCTGTAGGAGTATTTTTGAGTGGCGGGTATGATAGCAGCGCTGTAACTGCGATCCTACAAAAAGACAGAAGTGAAAAACTCAAAACCTTTAGTATAGGCTTCTATGAAGAGAAGTACAACGAAGCGCATCATGCAAGAAAGGTTGCGGAATATTTAGGTACAGACCATACTGAGTATTACTGCACTCAAAAAGAAGCGAAAGAACTTTTGCCACTCATATGTGAAATATGGGATGAGCCTTTTGGAGATCCATCGACTATTCCTACAACTTTAGTGAGTCGTTTAGCACGCCAAAAGGTAAAGGTGAGTCTCAGCGCTGACGGTGGTGATGAGATATTTGGTGGGTATGATAAATATACTGCTATACCTAAATTAAAGAAAGTTTTTTATAGCAAATGGTTTTCTCGCATACTTGCAGCAGTACTTGAGAAGGTTAATCCAAAGTATTTGATAGGTATAAATAGAACATACAACTTCGAAATTAGGTATGAAAAAATAAAAAACATACTAAAATCCTCAAATGTAAACGATCTGGCATCCGTAATGGCTTACCTAAGTTCTTACTTTATGCCTAATGAAATAAACAAAATAATATCGATGGACATAAATTCTAAAGGTTATTTTGAGAATGAGTTTTCTATAAACGAACACAACGATGAAATTAATAAAATGCTTGCTATTGATTACAAAACTTATTTGGTTGATGATATACTTGCAAAAGTCGATAGAGCTACTATGAGTACAAGTTTGGAAGGCAGAGAACCTTTACTAGATCATAGAATTATCGAATTTGTAAGTGGACTACCTGGAGATTTCAAGATTAAAAATGGGAACAAAAAGTATCTCTTGAAACAAATTGTTCATAGCTACATCCCTAAAGAAATAATGGAAAGACCTAAAATGGGATTCGGTATACCACTTGGAGATTGGTTAAGTAATGAACTAAAGGAATACGTGATGTATTATTTAGATTCGTCGATAATAAAAAGGATAGGTGTTTTCAATATGGACGAGCTAGAAAAAATAAAAAAGATATGGGAAACAAGAAAGAGTAATATATATAAGATATGGTTATTATTAGTTTTCGCAATGTGGTATGAAAGATGGATAGAATAAATAAGAAAATTTAAGAACTCTCCAATTCAAGTTCCTTTATAGTTGTCAAAAATTTAGCAATAATAATACTTTCATCGAACTCTTTTATCATTTTTTCTCTACCTTTTTTCCCCATTTTTAACCTTTCTTCTTCTCCAAGATTTATCATTTTTTCCATTTTATCTGCCAAATCTTTTGGATCTTTAATTTTACATAGAAATCCATTTACTCCATCCTCAACAACCTCACGGCATCCTACATTATCGGTAGCAATGATAGGCTTTTCCATACTAGCAGCTTCCAACAATACTCTAGGAATACCTTCCCTATAGTAAGATGGCAGCACAATACAATCAGCGTTAGCTATAATGTCCTGAACTTTATCACTTTCTCCTAAGTATTCTACTATACCATCCTCTACCCAGCTTTGTATTCTATCTATAGGAATAGCAGATGGATTGCTAAAATCTAAAGAGCCCAGCAATAAAAATGAAACATTTGAATATTTTTGTTTTATTATTCTTGCAGCCTCAACATATTCACCAACACCTTTATCCCAAAGCATCCTTGCAATAAGCAAGAACCTAAAGTTGTTATTGTTCATATTATTCCTAACTGGTTTAAATTTTTCAGTATTTACACCACTACCTTCCAAAATATGGGCTTTGTTACTATCTACAAGTTTTAACTTTTCGAAATATTCTTTATCTTCTTTGTTAAGGAACCATACTTTAGAGCTAAAAGACAGGGCTGTTCTATATAAGATCTTAACTATTTCTTGCAATAGACCCTTTTTAGTAAAGGTATACCCAAGTCCTGTTATTACTGAAATTGATTTTGTACCAGCAATCCTTGCAGCTAATGAACCATATATACAAGGCTTTATTGTAAAGTTAAAAACCAGATCGATTTTTAAATTTTTAAACAGCCTATATAATTCTATAGTAGTTCTCATATCTTTTATTGGATTTTTACCACTCCTATCTATGAATACATCATAATATTCAATACCATTTTGAATTAATCTTTCAGCGTATCTATCCCTTGGCGCTATGGCTATAACTTCGTAACCTGATTCCTTTAAAGCTATCATAACACCCAATCTAAAGTTGTATAAACTCCACGCTGTATTGGATACAAAAGCTATCCTTTTCATCTCTAATACCTTAATTTACTCATGCCCTTTGATTAAAGTATCTAGCGTTAAAATAGTATATAAGAACTACAAGAAAACCATAAATGTTTGTCCTGTATCTTAGAGCACTGCCAGGATTTAATACACCAAATGGATAATGAACAAAAAGAAGCCAAAAAATTGCTATAGTTAATAATGAAAATATGTAAACGTTAAACCTAAATGTTTTCAATGTATTTATATACATTTTCAGCAGAAAGTATACAAAAAAGGAAAAAATTATAAAACTTTCAACAAATACAAATGATTGAATTGGTTTTTCTAAAATCTCACCTAAAGTAGGACCCCAAAAAGCTATAAACATACCATAAGGAGCATTGAAAAATACATCGTAATCTTCCACCCAAATTGTATTTTCTCTTGTAGAGCCAGCTTCTATGGAAAAATGAGGTACCATCATAAAACTCAGCTCATTTATAATATCTCTAAAAGTGTATAACACGCTTCCTGACATAAATATATAAAGCATAAACAACAAAAGTTTTCCATAAGCTCTTAGACGTAATTTTTGGGAAAGAATTATAAAAATAATCATTGATCCTATAGCAACTAAGTATTGCTTTTTAAAGACTATCAGTAGATAAAAACTCAATATTTCAATGATTCTCGGCTTTTTTCTTTTTCCGTCTAATAAATCAATTAAATATCCACCTATGATTCCCATGCAGAATACACCAATAGCTTCTTTACCAGCTACTGAACTCCAAATTCCAAAAGATGGGAAAGACAGCAAAACTAATATCCAAAATAACTGTCTGTTACTGAGATTAAGTCTTGAAACAGAGTAATATATACCATAAAAAGCTAATACTACAAAAGGTAAGTTACCCAATATAGATCCCAGAACAAGAGAACTAAGCCCACCAAAAAACTCCATCACAGCCGTTGAATTCGTGATTATTCCAAATACGTTTAAACCCTCAGGTATATACCTATCCATCCATCTATCTGTATCACCCAAAGTTGTAAGTTTAGAATAAACGAAGATAGCAAAAAACATGTAAAATATTTTTATACAAAAATAAACGAACCAATATTTAAATTGATTACTAACCCTCATTTCAAACTAATCTTTGAATGTTTTCTAAATTTCTTTAGGAATTTGTAGACTTTAAACGGTAAGTGTTTCGCTAAAAACACCTTGATTAAAGAAGAAATTGCTGTTTTATAACTTCTCATTTTAGATACACCTCGGCTCCTAACAATTTCAGCGTTTTCAAGAAAAGTTTTGTACCCTCCACTACGTCCACCATCTCTAAAACAACCTACAGGCTTTTGTAGTTTAGCTCCTCTGTGCTTATTCTCAATGAGTTTTAAGACAAAATCATAGTCAGAGCTTAATTTGTATTTTGTGTTATATAATCCCAGGGTTTTGTAAACCTGTAATTTTACATACAACGTCTGATGTGGATACGGCATAGTCTCGTATTTTCTATAATGGATTTCATTCTCATTCAAAGAGTTAAATGTTCCATACACAATTCCATCTTTATTGAGCAAGTCCACAGAACCGTATGTATAATCTGCACCCGTATTATACAATAGGTGTGCGACTTCAGATAAAGTGTCCTTGTAAATATAGTCATCAGAATTCACAATCCCTACAATTTCCCCGGTAGAGAGGATAATCCCTTTATTCATAGCATCATAAATCCCTCTATCCTTTTCACTCACCCAATAATCTATAGCATGCTCGTACTTTTTTATTATGTCCAACGTGCCATCAGTACTACCACCATCTATGATAATATACTCAACATTGTCGTATGTCTGATTAAGTACACTGAGAATTGTTTCTTCAAGATACTTCTCTCCATTTAGAACAACCGTTATAACGGAAATTAATGGTTTATTTGGGTATGACCTTTTAAAGTATCCACGTGTGCGCAGACCTCCTTCGCCTTTCCTACTTTCAGCAGGTGGCAAGAATAACAAGGTTTCGAATTTGTCCTGAGGTTTCTTAATGATTTCTGGTTTTTCTGTGGTTACACACCTTGTAGTGCTGTATCTTTTGTCTAAACATATCATGGTTTTTTCTGGATGAATATTATAACGCGGTTTCATATGTAAAGAATGTCACACTTTTATGATATAATTTCCTTGAGAAAGGGGAGAAGCATGGACAAAAAAAGAGTTCTGCTTGTCATATGGATAATCTTATTTCACTCATATAGTGTATTTGCTCAGCAAATTCAGATAGTTCCCGTAAGCCCTGTAGGATCTGCCACTCAGGGACAACAATCCACCACTCAAGAAGTGCAACCCGCTCAGCAAACCCAACCTGTAAAAACGGAAACCACAGCACCCGAGACTCAGCCTGCAAAACCACCATCCCATGTAGAGGAAATGTCAGAAACTGAACTGTTCATCTCAGGTAAAAAGCCTGAAACTATATCCACAAATCTCAAGCAGTTCGGCTATGACCTTTTCAGAAAACCCCCGTCTACCTTTGCTCCTGTAGATAATGTCCCAGTAGGTCCCGATTACGTTATAGGTCCTGGGGATGAAATAAAGATATCCGTATGGGGAAATATAGAAGGAAGCTGGAGTGTAGTAGTTGATAGGGATGGCAAAATTAGCCTTCCAAGAATTGGGACAATTGGCGTTACAGGTCTTACTTTCAATGAACTGAAAGAATTGCTATACAGAGAGTTTTCAAAGTACTACAAAGGCTTTGAAATGAACGTTACCATGGGAGCTTTGAGGACGATAAGGGTTTACGTCGTGGGAAATGCGCAAAGACCCGGAGCTTACACGGTCTCTTCACTTTCGACACTTGTGAATGCACTATTTGAAGCCGGCGGTCCGTCCAAAACGGGTACAATGAGAGATATACAACTCAAGAGGAATGGAAAAACCATCGTCCACTTTGATATATATGATTTCCTTCTCAAAGGAGACAAAACCAAAGACGTAAGGCTTATGCCAGAAGACGTCATATTCATCCCACCGGTAGGTCCCCTGGTGGGTATAGCAGGTAACGTAAAAAGACCAGCCATATACGAACTAAAAGGCGAGACTAAGCTCTTGGATTTAATACAAATGGCTGGAGGGTTAACTAGCAGTGCCTTTAAAGGAAGATTGCAAGTTTTTAGAATAGAGGATCAGCAGTTTAGAACCATTTTCGAAAGCGATCTTGTGGACATAGAGAAGGATAGCACCAAAAACTTTACTCTCAAAGATGGAGACTTGGTAAAGATCTACTCCGTTGTTGATCTAAAAACAACTATGCTGATCTCTGGAGCCGTAGCAAACCCGGGTGAATACGGAATTACACCGGGATTAACAAGAGTCAAAGATGTCATTTCCTTGGCTGGCGGATTACTCTATTATGCATCCAACTACGCCGAAATCACAAGGGTAAAGCCCACTCAAGCTGGACCCAAAGTGGAAAGGATAACCATAGACCTTTCCAAAGCTATGGCGGATGACCCACAGCATAACGTTTTGTTGGAGATAAATGACTATCTTTTTGTTAGGACCGTTCCCGAATGGGACCTTTACAAAACAGTTACCATTTCAGGCGAGGTCAAGTATCCTGGGACATACACCATCAAGAAAGGAGAGAGACTCTCTTCTTTAATAGAAAGGGCTGGAGGCTTTACGGATAATGCTTATCTGAGAGGAGCGGTTTTCACGAGACAAAGTGTCAGAGAGCTGCAACAAAAAAGTTTAAAAGAGGTGATTATGAGGATGGAGAGGGAGCTATTAGCGGAATCCTCAGTTCAGGTATCTGCTGCTCTGTCACCTGAGGAAGTTCAGGCTAAAAAGGTGGAATTAGAAAGTAAACAAAAATTCATAGAAGCTCTAAGAAAGCTCAAAGCTACGGGTAGGATGACCATCAGGCTTGCTCATATCCGATTACTAAAAGGCAGTGAGTTTGATATAGAACTAGAAGATGGAGACAGCCTATACATACCACCTAAAACTAGCGTCGTAAACGTTGTGGGTGCCGTAATGTCACCTACTACATTGGTATATTCTGAAAAGCTCAATTACAAAGATTACATAGAATTGGCAGGTGGACTTTCCAGGTTTGCGGATGCGGATAATATTTACGTCCTCAAAGTTGATGGTTCGGCAAGAAAACTTAGCAAAGGTTCAATAAGATGGAACTTTGCCAAATCAAGATGGGAAATGACAGCTTTTGGGGAGGAGATAAAAGAGATAGAACCCGGCGATACTATCGTTGTTCCTGAAAAACTCGATCGCATTGCATGGCTAAGAAACATAAAAGACATTACTCAAATCTTGATGCAAATGGCTGTAACCGCGGGAGTTGTTATAAAACTCTTTTAGGGATTAGTTAACATGAGGGTTTTTACGGTTAAGCTAGAAGCTGATTATAGATTCCATAGCTTTCACCTAAAAACTAAAAAAGAATATGGAAAAACTTGGAAGAGAAGCTGACCATATTTCCGACAAAGAAACACCCTCCAAGTCTAATACAGCAAAAAGCAGAAAAATTCATATACACTCCGTTTTAAAATTGATTAATTCATCAATCTTCTTTATTTTATTTCCTTTTCCACTATTGGCAAGTGATGAACCTTTTACCGGAGCTTCCAATACAGGTGGCACAGGTCTTATGGAAATACCCACAGCGAGGGTAATAAAGGAAAACTCTTATAGATTTGGTGTAAGTCAAGTATACCCATATAGACGCTACTACGTAAATATAAGTCCATTTAAAGGAACTGAGATATACGGAGGTGTAACAGAAATACTGGATCTTAAAATGAGATCTCCTGGATGGAGCGGCTACGGTAACTACAAGGATAAGGTTATAAACTTTAAAGTTCAGATATTGCCAGAAGGTAAATACATACCTGCTTTGGCGATTGGCATTATGGACCCTCATGGAACGAGACTTTATCCTTCTCAATACGTAGTTGCAAGCAAGCAAATATGGCCTTTTGATTTTACCGTTGGATTCGGTAACGGTAGATTTGGAAAAAGACCTCTTCCACCCCAGGGAGAAGGAGTAAAAATAGAAATGCTTCAAGAGACGAAACAGTGGCTCAAAGATTCTCAGTTTTTTTGGGGCGTAGAATTTGCTCCTTCGGAAAAGTTTAGTTTGATGTTTGAGTATAGTCCCATCAAGTATCATAAACAAACCAACGATCCTGCACAAGCTAAACACTTTAGAGATCCTGTACCTTCTCCTTACAACTTCGGCCTTAGGTTAAAGCCTTACAAATGGCTGGAGTTAGACGTTAGCTACCAAAGAGGAAAGCAAATTGGCTTGAACTTATCTATGAACTTCAACATAGGAAGACCATTAATCCCCATTTATGACCCTCCTTACGTAGAAAGTCAGGAAGCTAAAAACTTACCAACTTACGAAAGATTAGCTCTTGCTTTATATAACTTAGGTTTCATCAACATAAATATTGATATCAAAGAAAATCAATTGTGGATAGAAGCGGAAAATACCAAATACTACTACAACACAAAAGCGATAGATGTGATACTAAGGAACATCGTTCCTATTTTAGACGAAAAGATCCACACCATTAACATCACATTAACCGAAAGAGGTATCCCACTATTTAGGTTCACAACTACAAGAGAGGATGCAATAGACTTCTTGAGAGAAAAACTAACGGTTAAGGAATTTCTGTATTTGTCCACCATAACAACAGATGTTACTCAAACCTTAGATACACCAAAAAGCTACGTAAAGGCCTTCAGATACGGAATAAAACCGTCTTTGCAAACTTTCTTGAACGATCCTTCAGGTTTCTTCAAATACAGATTTGGTGTTTCCGCTTGGCTTAGTTATAACTTGTGGGATGGAACATCTTTAGTTACTGCAGTGGAAACATATCCTATAAATAATATATCATCTGTAAATAAACCTCTCTCCATACCTGTTAGGAGTGACATTGCGGATTACAAAAATAAAAAAGTATCACTCAGCAAGCTTATGTTGGAGCAAATTTACAAAATGCCAAAAGAGATCTACCTGCGTGGTGCTGTAGGTTTACTTGAGGTTCAGTATGCTGGTATAGATGTAGAGATAGCAAAACCTTTGTTTGATGGTAGGGTTCTTATAGGACTTAGTGGGAGTGTAGTCAAAAAAAGAGATCCAAATGACCCCTTCGAGTTTAAAAGTGACCAAATTTACAAAACAGCATTTGTAAATACTCGTATCCACTTCCCAGAACAAGAAGTAGCCATTGACTTAAAGACAGGAAGGTTCCTTGGTGGAGATAAAGGTGTAAGAATCACAGTATCCAAGTTCATAAACGGAGTAATCATATCAGCATGGTACAGTTTTACAAATACATCAGTATTCAGGGATGAATTCAATCGTGGTTACCACGACAAAGGTATAGCTGTTACAATACCAATAAGACTATTCAGAGGAAGCGATTCAAGAACAACTTACAGTTATGCTTTATCTCCGTGGACCAGAGACGTAGCCCAAGACATAGAGCATCACACAAACCTCTTTGATTTCATCAGTAGAAATACAAAAATTTATCTTGACAAAGACTTTGGGAAATATTAATCTAGATAATAATAAATAATAATATATAAGGAGGTGATATCATGAAAAGCCTTAAATTAGTTGTAGTTTTAGCCAGTCTTGTGTTTATGATGGGTGGCATTGTTTCTTCTTCTTACGCTCAAACACCGGGTGAGACGACAGGAGCCGCAGCAGCCGGTGCCTCAGCAGGAGCAACAGTAGCTGGAGGATTGACTGCAGGTGTTATAGCAGCAGGGGTTGCAATTGCAGCTGTTGTTATAGCAGCCATCGCAGCTTCTACTGGAGGGGATAGCACGCAAACTCATGCTACAACAACGCACCACTGACACACGCAACCAGCCGAAGGTGGCTTTATCCTTCGGCTGGAAGTTTCTCTTGTTAATGTGTCTAATAACAATCGCTTACACTAAAGTTGTCTGGGCAGATGAAGTTGATAAAGTTTTACAATCTGCAGAGTCTTTATTCAAAAGCATGAAGCAAAGGGACTACAAATCTATATGGGAGCTTTTGAGCGAAAAATCGAAGGAAACCATCGTAAAGGAAGTGCACAGAGCAGTAATTAAAGGAGGCTCCGAATACTCAGAAGAACAAATAAAGCACGACTTCAATGTGGGAGGAGTTATTGCAAAAGCTTACTGGGATGGTTTTCTAAGTAGGTTTGATCCTGAGATAGCTTTAGAGCAAAGTAAATGGGAAATAGGAAAAGTAGAAAAAAACTACGCAACTATATCAATTACCTATAGGAAATCTGATAGACCAGCTGTTCTCAAAATGTTCAAAGAAGGAGAGCAGTGGAAAGTAGGACTCGTTGAAACCTTTTGGACTAGAAAGTAAAAATAACATTATTTCACTTTATAATGTATTGAAAACTCAGGAGACAAAAAAATGAACGAAAAAGATACAAAAGACACGGATGAGATCAATCTGCTAGATCTAATTGTAGTGATTTTGAAACGAAAAAAACTTATCCTAGGCATCACGTTGGCTGCAGCGTCTATTACAGCATTGATAAGTTTGGTTATCCCACCTGTATACAGAGCGGAAACCAGGATACTACCTTCCAAATTAGGGGGTTCGAGTGCTATTGGGCTACTCAGTCAGATATCTGGTATGTCAGATCTTAGTTTTGGTGCTCTTGGCATAAAAACTACAGAGGATCTTTATATCGGCATGCTAAAAAGTAGGACGATAGCTGATAGAATCATAGATAGATTTGATCTCATGAAACTTTACGATACAGAATCTCGTGAAGATGCAAGAAATATCCTTGGTAGCGCTCTTAAAGTTTCAACCGACAAAAAGAGTGGCATAATAACTATCGGTATAGAGGATAAAGATCCCAAAAGAGCTGCAGAGATGGCAAACGCGTTCGTTGAAGAGCTAAAGAATCTCACCAAAGGGCTTGCTATAACAGAAGCGAGCCAAAGAAGGCTATTCTTTGAGGAACAGCTAAAAGAAGTAAGAGAGGCTCTCGCAAAGGCAGAAGAGGATTTTAGAAGCTTTCAAGAAAGAACAGGTGCCTTAGAAGTAAAAGAACAAGCAAAGGCAGTTATAGAAAGCATAGCTAATTTGAGAGCACAGATTGCTGCAAAAGAGGTTCAACTCAAAGTTATGAGAACCTACCTAACACCAAACAACCCTGAGCTGAAGAAAGCCGAAGAGGAATTGAAAGCATTAAGGGCTGAACTTAGCAAACTTGAAGCAAGTGGTGCAAACAGTCCCGATCCTCTCATACCCACAGGGAAAGTACCAAAGGTAAGCACGGAATATGCCAGGAAACTAAGAGAGCTTAAATACTATGAAACTCTTTATGAACTCTTATCTAAACAGTATGAAATAGCTAGGCTCGATGAATCAAAAGATGCTGTATTGATACAGGTTATCGATAAAGCCATACCACCTGAAAAGAGAGTAAAACCAAAGAGAAAACTCATGGTAGCAGTGGCTACACTCACTGGCTTTTTTACTTCCGTCCTTCTTGCTTTCTTCATAGAATACATTCAGAACGCATCTAGAAGTCCAGAAAACAGAGAACGTATTGAAGCTATAAAAAGCTATATGACATTTAGACAGAGGAAGGTCTAAAAAATAAGCTTTGGTCAATTTTATATAAACTAATGTTTTGTTTTTGAGAATCTTTTACTGGATCCTTAATCCATTTAATAACCTCAAATACAACTCCTCATATTGGCGCGCTGTTTGTTTTATGTCAAAGTATTCTACGGCTCTACTTTGTCCCTCTTCTCCCATACTTTCGCGAAGCGCTGGATTTTTTGCCAATTTAACAATAGCTTGAGCCAATGCCTTTGGATCATTTGCAGGAACCAATATTCCCGTTTTGCCATCTTCCACAATCTCGGGAATGCCACCTACAGCGGTGGCGATAACTGGCTTTCTTAGAGCCATAGCTTCCACGTTGACTAATCCAAAAGCTTCCCAAGAGGATGTGAGTACAAAAATGTCTGACTCAGAGAGAAGTTCGGCGATGTTGCTTTGAATACCCAAAAAGGTTACCTTTTGGCTTAGTCCTTTTTCTTTGACTATCTTTTCAACTTCTGGGCGCAAAGGACCATCGCCTACAAGCCAGAGCTCCATGTTGGAGTACTCCTTAACAGCTATGCTAAAGCCCTCTATCAAAAGCTTATGGTTCTTCTGTGGCCAAAATCTGGCAATGTTCATCAACACTATGTTTTGCTTACTGTTTTCTTTTGGTTTGTTAGAGTGTTGAAGAAAACGATCTGTAGGTAATCCGTTATAAATGACAGGTGTGTAAAGGTTTTGACCATAAACTTCTCTTACCGTATCTGCTACCGCATTTGAAATGCTAACAGGAACTACATTTCCAAAACGGAAGGCTATTGAGTTAAACAGTTTCGCTATCGGTGCATCCCTTTGAGCTATGTCGTGGACGGTGTGAATTCTGACAGGAATACCACACAGGATCGTAGGCAGTAAAGTGTAGCGCAACACGTGTAGATGAGTATGAACTACATGCGGAGCATACTTTTTAAACACACCGTATAGCCTAAAAAACACTCGCGGGTCCAAGCCACGGCGTTTGTTGAGAAAGTATACCTTTAGTTTCTTTTCTCTTATCTCCTTTTCAAAGGGTCTACCTAAATCTGGTCTAAGACTAACAGCAGCAACCTCGAATTTTTCTTTATCCATGGCTTGCATCAAGTCCAACACAAAGCGTTCGGCACCACCGCTGGCAAAACTATAAATGATGTGAAGAACTCTGATCCTTTCTGACACTTTTTACTCCTCCTAACATTATATCGGTGTATTTCTTAATACTGCCTTGTGCGTTTAAGATATAAAATAAGAATAAACATGATAGGAGATCTTGTGACAAAAACGCTTAAACTCTATAAGCTCCTAAAGGGCATTGAAACCAAGATACCTCCCCTTAGCTACTACTACAAAGCCAAAAAGGAGAAAAAGAGAAAACGGCTACAAATGGAAGAAGAGAGCATAATAAACACAGTCTTTAAAGGTAACTACATGGTGCACAACGGACCCTTTAAGGGTATGAATTACATTAGGAGCGCTTCAGGAAGCGCTCTGCTACCCAAAATATTAGGTTCTTACGAAGAGCCTATTCAGGAGTGGGTAAACCAGGTGATAGAAGAAAAGAAGTATGAAAGTATTTTGGTAATAGGCTGTGCTGAAGGTTATTATGCATGTGGTTTTGCTTGGAAATTGCCAGATACCACCGTTTACGCTTACGATATAGACCCAGAAGCTCGTAAGAAGGCAAATCAACTGAAAGAGATAAACAACCTAAACAACGTTGTAATTAAAGCGGAGTGCACACACGAAGAGCTAAACTCAAAAGCCAAACCTAATACGTTGGTGTTTTGCGATATAGAGGGAGCCGAAGATACACTTTTGGACCCTGTTAAGGTGCCAAATCTCAGGTATGTGGATATGATTGTTGAATCACACGATTGTTACGTCAAAGGTATTACAGAAAAACTCATTAAAAGGTTTTACTTTACACACAAGATCAAGATAGCCGTTGACTATCCCTTTAGAATCAACGTTTACCAAACACCAAATAGCGTTGACAAAGAGTTGATGAAGAGGATCACCAACGAGAAAAGGTTCCCATATATGAAATTCCTATACATGGAGAGTATACACAATTTCACAAAAATTTCACAGACTTAAATTTACTCAACTGAGAATCCAAGCTTGTTTGACTTTTTAAGACGTCATAAACTACTCAGTAAGCATTGCTAAAAAAGGAGTAGAACTCAAAACTTCTAAAGAGATAAATTATGTAAAATTGGCATTTGTATTAAAAAAACATGAACTCAGAAAATATAAAGTTTCTCACTAACATTTAACTATAAAGGATCGTTTATACAAGTCACACCTATAGATACAGCAGATATCTAAGCTCTAAAACCGTTTACCATACCCATTATATCTTCCAACATATGCTCTCTGTTCTCTTTGGTGAGCTCTATGTAAATAGAGCCCGGGAGTTTTCTTATTTGCCTTACGAAAGGGTGAAAGTCCCTTATAGGAAGGGTTGCTATGACTTTGTATGCGGGATTGAAAATTATATGCCTTACCATCTCCACGAAGGCTTTTGAGAAAAACTCCATCTTTCCAAGCTCATCCATTACTATGATCTTGTCCCTTTCATTTAAGCACTTTTCGAGAAGGGGCAGAACTACCTCTTCAAAGCGTTTCACATTTACACCGTAAGAACCCACAAGATGCTTGGAGTAAAAAGTTTTGTGGGCAAAGAGGGAAGATTTACCTTCATTGGAAACCACCTTAAAGCCTACCCTTTTGTGAGTTTCTTTGTCCCTTACTTCCTCTGTCCAAAAGCCAATGCATTTGTTACCTAGCTTTTTGACTATAGCTTTTATGAGTGTGGTTTTACCTATTCCTGGTTCACCTGTTATGAGTATCTTCATGCAAAGAGATCCTGCAAGGCGTAAACTGTGTAGTCCTTGTTGTGCTTTATGTAAGACTCTATAGCCATAAGCATGGCATAAGCTCCCCTTAGCGTGGTGGTGTAAGGTATCTTGTAGTTTACCGCTGACCTTCTTATGTAGTAGGCGTCGCTCCTTGCTCTCTTGCCTGTGGGTGTGTTCACGATAAGGTGTATTTCACCATTTTTTATCATGTCCACCACGTTAGGTCTGCCTTCTGACACTTTCAGCACATGCTTTACTTCTAAACCTTTACTTTTTAGGTAGTTATAAGTTCCAGTGGTGGCAACTACGCTAAAGCCTAGCTTTATAAAGCCTTCAACCAAAGGAAGAATTTTTTCCTTGTCCTTGTCGGCAACGCTTACAAAGACAGTTCCGGATGTAGGGAGCTTCATGCCACTTGCCAGCTGAGCTTTGTAGTAAGCCAGTCCAAAGTCCTTATCTATTCCCATAACTTCGCCTGTGCTCTTCATCTCGGGTCCCAAAATAGGATCCACCTCTGGAAACCTGTCCCAAGGAAAGACTACCTCTTTGATGGCGTAAATATTTTTGTCCTTTGGTAGAAAGTCACTGGCAAGGTGGTTTTGTCCTTTACTTATTCTTTCGAAAACCTCTGGAACTAGCTCCCTCAACTTCTTTCCTACGCCTATAAGAGCTGCCAACTTAGCCAACGCATAGCCTATGGCTTTGCTTACAAAGGGAACAGTTCTTGAAGCCCTTGGGTTTACTTCCAAAATATACACATCCTTTCCTTGCACAGCAAACTGAAGGTTTATCAAACCTCTTACATCCAAAGCTTTGGCTATCTTTACAGATTGTTTCTTTATCTCTTCCACCACATCCTGACTTAACGTGTAAGGTGGGATACATGCTGCGCTATCGCCTGAATGAACGCCAGCCTCTTCTATGTGCTCCATAACGGCACCTATGAGGTAATCTTCTCCATCGCCTATGGCGTCCACATCCACCTCCATGCTATCCGCAAGGTATTTATCTATGAGAAGGGGTCTTTCAAAGCTCACCCTTATGGCTTCGTCCAAGTATTTCCTCAGTTCTTCCTCTTCGTATATGATTCTCATAGCTCTACCACCTAACACGTAGGAAGGTCTAACCAGAACGGGATAGCCTATTTCTCTTGCCAGAGCTATGGCTTCCTCCTTTGACCTTGCGGTGGCGTTTGGTGGTTGCTTTAGTCCCAAATCCCTTGCCAACTTGCTAAAGAGTTCTCTGTCTTCGGCAATGTCTATGCTTTTTGGTTGCGTGCCAAGTATCTTAACTCCTGCTTCCTGTAAAGGTAAGGAAAGCTTAAGGGGTGTTTGTCCTCCAAACTGCAAAAACACACCATCTACCTTTTCACGCTCTATTATGTTTAGGATGTTTTCCAAAACGATGGGTTCAAAGTAAAGCCTGTCGGCTATATCGTAATCGGTAGATACGGTCTCTGGGTTACAGTTGACCATTATAGTTTGGTAGCCTTCCTTCCTTAGAGCCAAGATGGCATGGACGCATGCGTAATCAAACTCTATGCCCTGACCTATTCTGTTGGGACCGCTTCCGAGAATCAGGATTTTTTTCATTAAAGATAGTATTTTACACTAAAAGCTCTGTGGGTTTTCCGCCATGTGAACCGCTTTCATTATGGCTTTTGCTTTGTTTACCGTTTCCAGCCATTCCTTTTCTGGGTCTGAGTCTGCCACTATCCCAGCACCTGCCTGCACGTAAACTTCCTGGTTTACCACCACAGCGGTCCTTATGGTTATAGCCATGTCCATGTTGCCTTGAAAGGACAGATACCCAACGCTTCCGGCGTATATGCCACGCCTGTGGGGTTCGAGTTCTTCTATGATCTGCATGGCTCTTATCTTGGGAGCTCCAGACACAGTGCCCGCTGGAAAGGTAGCCTTCAAAACATCCACGTGACTAAAACCTTCTTTTAACCTGCCCACCACGTGACTCACTATGTGCATCACATGAGAGTAGTTTTCCACCACCATAAACTCCTTGACTTGCACACTTCCAGGTTGAGACACTTTGCCTATGTCGTTCCTTGCCAGATCCACAAGCATCAAGTGCTCAGCCTTTTCCTTTTCATCGGACAGGAGTTCTTCCCTCAGTTTCTTGTCCTCCTCTTCCGTTTTTCCTCTCTTACGTGTGCCTGCTATGGGTCTTGTCTCTATGATACCGTCTTCTAAGCGAACCAAAACCTCTGGCGAAGAGCCCACCACTTGAAAGAAACCGTAATCCAAGTAGTACATATAAGGAGAGGGATTTATACACCTTAAAGCTCTGTAGAGATCCTGAGCACTTCCTTTAAAGTCTTTTCTGAATCTCTGAGAGAGAACCACCTGTATAATGTCACCTGCGTATATGTAGTCCTTGGCTTTTAGGACAGCTCTTTGGAAGTCCTCTTTTTTGAAGTTGGATTGCCACATATGGAGTTCTGCTTCCCTTTCTTGGAAGTGCTTGGGGCTTACCTGAGATGCGAATATGGTTTTGAGCGTTTGGTAGATGGAGTCTTTGGCTCTTTGGTATTCTCTTTCGAGGTCTCTGTCTGTAAAGATGGGAACAACCACCTTGATCTTGCCACTGAGGTTGTCATGGATGACCACAAGGTCTGTTAACACAAGGTATATATCGTAAAGGGAAAGGGAATCGGGCTTTTGGTCCTCTATGGGCTCATACAACTTTATAACATCGTAGGATACGTATCCCACAAAACCTCCCCAAAAGCGGGGAAGGTTTTCATCTTGGTAAGGTCTAAAGTGCTTTAGCTCTTCTTTTATGACCCCGAAGGGGTCGTAGGTTTGAAAGAGTTCAACCTTTCCGTTCCTGAAAACTTCACAGTAACCCTTTCTATACTTTATATGGTGAGAATGTGACTGAACAATGAAGGAGTATCTCCCCCAATTGAGCTGGCTTTCAGCACTTTCCAAGAGTATATTCACCTTTCCCTTTTGGTAAAGCTTTAGGAACAGAGAAAGAGGCGTTTCCGTGTCCACCAGTACTTCAGCGTAAAGTGGGATTACGTTGTAATGGTTGGAGAGTTTTTTAAGCTCTTCTAAACTTAGGTTCAAGTTTATCATTTCTTTTGGCCCTTGCACCCGAGACGGCAGGCTTACCGTTGCTCCCTTTCGGGCCTGGCGGGGTTCACCCTGTCCCGTTGCAAGGGTATCTAAAATTATACTACAATAATCTCTATGAAACTTATAGCCGCTAACTGGAAGATGCACAAAACCCTTCAAGAAACAAGGGACTATCTCGAAAAGTTCATTCCTTCGGTAGAGGATGTCAAAGACAGGGAGATACTTATCTGCCCACCCTTTACATCCCTTTGTGTGGCAAGTGAGCTGATAAAGTCTACACATCTAAAACTTGGTGCCCAAAACTGCTACTACGAAGAGAAGGGGGCTTTCACCGGGGAGATATCCATAGGTATGCTTAAGGATCTGGGAGTGTCTTACGTGATACTTGGGCACTCAGAAAGAAGGTGGGTATTTGGAGAGTCTGACGAGCTCATTAACAAAAAGGTCATTGCTTGCCTTTCCAAAGGCGTAAGACCCATACTTTGTGTAGGTGAAAAGATAGAGGAAAAAGAAGCAGGACTTACCTTTAAAGTCATAGAAACCCAGATTAGGCTTGCACTTTCCGGTGTAGAAAGCATCACAGACATACTCGATATCGCGTATGAGCCTGTATGGGCTATAGGTAGCGGAAACCCGGCTACGCCTGAGGATGCCCAAGTGGTTCACAAGTTTATAAAGGACCTGCTCCAAAGCTTAAATCCTTCTGGGGAAGGCAAAACGAGAGTTCTCTATGGCGGAAGCGTAAACAGGGACAATGCAGCACAGTTTTTGAGCAAGCCTGACGTGGATGGTTTGCTTGTAGGTGGTGCCAGCTTAGACCCTGAATCCTTTGCTCAGATTGTAAAGGCTTTTTAATGAAAAGACCACCAAAGGCACAGCAAAAACTACGCTGTAGAAGGGATTGACACCCAACCTCTCCGCCATGAGCTTTTGCACGGAAACCACCAAAAGCAAGTAAAATACAAGAGTCAAAAAAGAAACGAAAGCCGCCTTAAATTCTCTATGCTTTACCAGAAAGTTAAGAGCTATCAGCGTAGAAAGCAAAGGTGAGAGTGCGATGGTTAGCCTAATTACTATCTCATACAAATAAAGGTACTCATTAAGTCCTATACCCTTTGTGGTTATATACAAAAGAATCAAAGATGCTACACTAAGATGGTCTATCTTTTCTCCAAAATCCTTAATGCTGTCTATCTCAACAATTTTCAAATCCACGTTGGTTGTTTCTCTCTTTCCTTCTAAGAGGTCTTCAATGGTGGCACTCTCCAAAAAAACCCTATCCTTTTGCCACTGTCCCTTGTTAGCTGTAATAACCTTAACTATCTCTTTATCTCTTACATCCACAACAAACGCATCATAAACACTTTCATTTTTTATATCCACAACCTTAAAGTTTATGAACCTTTTTGTTTCCTTTTCCTGCATAGCAATCCAAAAGTTTTCTATGATGGATGTTTCGTACTCTTGCTTTTTTTTGTATTCTTTTTCTATCTGAAAGAGATGCTTCTTTATGGATGGATAAACATCAAAAATCATTCCTATGTTCAGCGCCGTAGATATCAAAAGTAAACCAAGAACTGGTAAGACAAATTTTATAGGTGGGATGCCAAAGCTTTGAGTTATCAGGTCTAGCTTCTTTGCAAATACCCTTCTAAAAAACACAACCAAGCTTATAAAGAAGCTCAAAGACAGCAGATGAAAAAAGGCATACAGGGATAAGCTATAGAGGTAATCTACCAAAAGTGATAAGCTTTTTTCTTTAAAGGCTGTAAAAACATCTATCAAGGCGTAGGAAACTACAACACCAAGAAAAATAAAGTTCACTACAATAAATACTTTTAAAAAGTGCTTTAGTACGTAAAGGTAAAGCATGTTAAGATTTTACTATGAAGACGCCACTATACCATCTTCAAAAGGAACTTGGAGCAAAATTTTTTGAGTTTCACGGATGGCAAATGCCTATGGAGTTTTCTTCCATAAAAGAAGAAGCCTTATCTGTGAGAAATTTTTGCGGTGTTTTTGACGTATCCCACATGGGAAGGATTCTGGTGAGCGGAAAAGACGTTATACAGAAGCTAAACTTCCTTACCACTAACAACTTAAACAAACTCTATCCTGGAAGGGTTCAGTACAACCTTTTGAGTAATGAAAGGGGCGGTATCATTGATGACATAACCATTTACATGATAAACCAAGAAAAGTTGCTCCTTTGTGTTAATGCATCCAACAAAGACAAGGTCTTAAACCACATTAAAAACTACATTCCCCAAAACCAAGACATCTCAAGGGATACGGTTCAAATAGCCATCCAAGGTCCAAAAGCACAAGAAATTTTATCTAAGCTTTTTGATGTAAAAGATATAAGGTATTATCACTTTAAGGTTTTTGATCATGTGATAATCTCCCGCACTGGCTACACTGGAGAGGATGGATTTGAGATTTACGCACCAGTGGATAAGGGTATAGAGCTTTTTAGGGAGCTTACTAAGGAAGCAAAACCCTGCGGACTTGGTGCAAGGGACGTTTTGAGAATAGAAGCAGGTTTTCCTTTATACGGAAATGAATTAAGCCAAGATATAACACCTATAGAAGCCAACTTAAAAAAGTTTGTGAGTTTTGAAAAGGAATTTTTGGGAAAGGATAGCATGCTAAAAAAAGAAGTCAAATACATGCTCTTTGGTTTGGAGCTTCTGGAGAGAGGTATTCCAAGGCAGGGTTACAAAATTTTCTCCGATGGCATGCAAATAGGTTACGTAAGCAGCGGAACTTACTCCTATTACTTACAAAAAGGAATAGCCTTGTGCTTTGTAGAGCTAGATAAAAGAAAGGAAGGTACAGTTGTGGAGTTGGAAGTTAGAGGAAAGAGATTAAAAGGCGTGCTAAGAGATTATCCTTTTGTAAAGAAAAGAAGTAGCACTATATAGCTTGAGCCATGTGAGCCTCTATTTTTTCTTTTATTGACAAGTAATCTCTAAAGCTTAGCTTAAGCCTATTTAGGCTTTTTGTATTTGCGTTCATAATAGCCTTGATTATACTTTTTTCCTTGTGTGTAAATATATCCTCTCTGTATATACCTAATGTAAAAAGAGCGTGGCAGTAAAACCTAATATGAAAGGCTTTCAGGTCGGTAGGTTTCACTTTTAGGTACTGCACAACTAGGTTAAATAGGTTTTCATCGAAGTATCTTATGAATTTGAGTATGAAGCTTCCTATTTGGCACATCCACTCATACCGCTCATATTGGGTAGCGTAATAAGATAGCCTGATTACATTCATTACATCCATGGGTACAATTACCTGCCCCGTCTGTTTGTAAACTAAGGTTAAAACATTGAAAGGCTCAAAAACTCCTATATACTCGTTGCTTGGCAAAGCTCCGTCCTTTACGTACAAGTTGGTAATTCCAGGGTAACCGTAAAGCTTTACCAAAAGGTCACTATCACCTACTACGAATCTCTTTAGAACCAAAAATCTAGACTTACAAGCCACCTTTTCTCAATCTCTGCAAGAAGTTGTGAGCCAGCCTGGTAGGCTCTGGTATACGATACCTGGAAAGCTTCAAAACCAGTTCCACACTTGTAGCCAAACTTATCCTATGTCCCACAGATACGTAAACGGGTTCCGTGTTGTCCTTTGTTCTCAAAGCCATACCTACTGTCCTGCCTCTAAAAACAATGGGTGCCATGCTTCCTCGTTTTTTCCCCAGAGGCTCACACCTTCCAATCAAAAGCCTCTTTGCCACTCCTATGGATACACTGCCCGTTTCTACACCAAAGTGGGAAGCTATACCGCAAAGCCTAGGATGAGCCATCCCTTGACCATCTATCAAAAAAACATCAGGCTTAACCTTGGCTTCTTCGTATAGCTTTAGCATCAAAGGAAGCTCCCTAAAAGCCAAAAAGGTAGGTATGTAAGGAAAGTCCACTATCCCCTCTACAAAGTGAGAGTATACAACTCTAAGAGTTTTCACATCAAGCACTACCAGGTAAGCCCATCCCTTTGTGGGATTTGCATTTATATCCTCAAAAGTAAGGTCTATACCACCTACCGTCTCAATGCTTCCAAAGTCATCTACACTTACTACCTTTTTGGCACACTGCTTTTGAATCTCTTCCAAAGTTTTTGTATTCACTTACAATTATTTTATTATGCAAGTGGTGATAAACGGAGAGCAGAAAAGTTTACCTCGTACCATGAACATTATGGAACTCCTAGAGTTTTTGGATGTTAAGTACAGAGAAGTAGGCTTAGCAGTATCCATAAATGGAAACGTTATACCCAAGTCCCAATACGCATCTACTCTTGTCAAAGAGGACGATAGGGTAGAAATTATTCATCTTGTAGGAGGCGGTTAAATGTTAGACTACGAAAAGCTCTTGGAAGAAGACTATTTAGAAATTGCTGGAAGGCGATTTAAGTCCAGATTGATAATAGGTTCGGGGAAGTTCAAAAGCTTTCAGGAAAACAAGGAAGTCCTAGAAGCTTCTGGTGCAGAAATCATCACAGTAGCCGTAAGACGTGTAAACATCACGGATCCTACCAAGGAGAACCTTCTTGACTACATAGACCCAAAGAAATACCTAATTCTTCCTAACACCGCTGGCTGTTACACCGCCGAAGAAGCCATAAACACAGCCATGTTAGCCAGAGAGGCTACGGGAATAGAGTGGATAAAACTGGAAGTCATTGGAGACAAAAAGACTCTACTGCCCGATATGGAAGAAACCTACAAAGCCGCCAAGTTTTTGGTAAAGGAAGGTTTTGTAGTGCTACCTTACATATTTGATGACCTTATATACGCCAAGAAGTTGGAAGATATTGGTTGTGCAGCTGTGATGCCCTTGGCAGCACCCATAGGTTCTGGTCTTGGTTTGCAAAATCCCTACAACATAATGTTCATAAAGGAAGCTGTGTCCGTGCCCGTTATAGTGGATGCTGGTATTGGTTCAGCGGCTGATATACCACCCGTTATGGAGTTAGGTGTGGATGCCATACTAACAAACACGGCTTTGGCTGAAGCAAAGGATCCCATAAAGATGGCTGTTGCCATGAAGTATGCCACCATAGCTGGCAGGCTTTCCTACTTGGCAGGTAGAATGCCTAAGAGAACTTACGCAGTGCCTTCTTCACCCACAAAAGGCGTTCCTTACAAATCATGATTGATGTAGCCGTAGTAGGTGCCGGTATCTCTGGGCTGTCTGTAGCTTTTCACCTAAAGGAAGCTGGACTGAGTGTAAAAGTCTTTGAAAAAGAAGACACAGAAGGCGGAAATATAAAAACCCTACACAAAGAAGGATACACCTTAGAGCTTGGACCACAAACCATACTGGCAGACGACAGTGTAGAGAGCTTTTTGCAGCAAATAGATCTTACTCCCCAGTACGCATCCCCAAGCTCCAAATACAGATACATTTTCAAAAAAGGAAAGCTCATACCTTTGCCCCTGTCACCTGTGGAGTTTATAAAGAGTCCTTTGTTTTCCTTTCGTGGGAAGTTAAAGGTCCTTTTAGAGCCCTTTGCTCCTAAATCCATAAAATCCGAGGAGAGCATTTCAGAATTTGTAAAGAGAAGACTGGGAGAGGAATTTCTAAATTATGTGGTAGCTCCCTTCGTGTCAGGTGTTTACGCAGGAGACCCAAAGGAACTGTCCGTCAAGTATGCCGTAAAGCGAGTTTACGAACTTGAGCAAAAATTTGGTTCCCTGATAAAAGGTGCCATTAAACTGAAGGCTCTTGGACCAAAAGGGAAGCTTGTATCCTTTTCAAATGGAAATCACACCCTTGTAAAACATATAGCTGACAGATTGGACTTGAGCAGACAAAACGTTGTTTTAAGGATTCGCAAAAAGGAAAACTGGTTTGTTTTGGATACAAAAGAGGGGAAATACGAAGCAAGAAACGTAGTTATAGCTGCACCTGCTACATCCGCCAGTTATCTTTTGAGGGAAATATCCTGGAGTGCCGCACAGGAGTTTGATAGTATATACTACGCTCCCATAGTTGTTGTTCATGTCTCTACACATCAACCTATACCCGATGGTTTTGGCTTTTTGGTCCCTAGGGTGGAAGGCAAAAAGATTTTGGGAGCTCTATTTTCTTCAAAGCTTTTCAAAAACAGATCACCACAGGGTAAAGAGCTTCTGACTGTATACATAGGCGGTGCCACAGATCCAGAGATTATAGAGTATTCAAATGATGCCATAGCCAGCATAGTGGAAAAAGAATTAAAGGATATTCTAAACATAGATGTGGAGATTATAAACATAGCACGTTGGAAAAAGGCTATACCTCAGTACACAATGGGCTATGGCAAATACTTAGAGCTTGCAAACCTTATGGAAAAAGAGAGTCCGGGTTTGTTTTTAACGGGTAATTACCTTTACGGCGTTTCTGTAGCGGACTGCATCAGAAGCTCTTACGAATTAGCCCACAGGGTAATTAAACTTTGTAAGTAGTCTATACCTTTTCCCTCTCTCTTCCCTTTATTACGAGCTTTATTGGAGCGTGTTTTATGTTGAGTGCTTCCCTTAGCTTCTTGGTAAGAAACCTTTTGTAGCTTTCTTTCCAGCCTTCGGCAAAGTTGGTAAATATAACAAAAGTTGGTGGTTTAGTTGACTCTTGGATAGAGTAGTAAACTTTCACCTCTTTGCTTTGGTGCTTAGGTGGTGGGCTTTCAGACACTATTTTTTGTAACACTCTATTAATAAAGGACGTTTTGTGTTGTTTTGTGTAATCTTTATAGACCTTTAGAGCCTGCTTTAGTATGTCAAGAATACCTTTTCTTTGTGGTGCTACCGTGTAAACAACTGGTGCGTAATCTAGAAAGTTTAGTTCCTTTTTTATGTAACTCTCCACCTCTTTGAAGCTAACTTTTACAAAGTCCATCTTGTTGGCTACGATGATACAGCCTTTGTACCTTCTTGCTATTAAACTTCCTATGGTCTTGTCTTGATGGGTTATTCCTTCACTCATGTCCAAAACCAAACAAGCAATGTCTGCCATTTCCAAAGCCTTTAGCGAACGGTTCACAGAAAAGAACTCCACTCCATACTCCACACGAGATTTCCTTCTGATACCTGCCGTGTCCACTAAAATAAAGTTGTGATTGTTATACTCAAAAGGTATCTCTATAGCATCTCTGGTAGTTCCAGCTACTGGAGAAACTATAACCTTTTCTTCGTTCAAAATGGCATTAACTAGAGAAGACTTCCCTACATTGGGTCTACCTAAAAAGCACATTCTTATGCCTTCCAACTCCTGTTTTTGGGTACTTTCTATGAAAGGTTCTATGGTATCCAAAAGTTCGGCTACTCCTTTACCGTGTTGTGCCGAAATTGGTATCACCCTGTCAAATCCAAGGGAGTAAAATTCGTACACGTTTTTTTCCAAGGATCTGTTATCTATTTTGTTAACAGCAACAAAAACCTTATCTTTGTAAGGGTAAAGAAGCTTAGATATGTATAGATCCGCTGCTGTTATACCTTCTCTGCCATCTACGACAAAGATGATAACTTTGGCATCCTGTAAGTACCTTTTTACGTGTGTCTCTATCGCTTTTGCCATTTGATCTTGGCTCTCCAACACACCCCCTGTATCCCCAACTGTAAACTTTTTACCCTTCCATTCTGCTATCGCTTGAACCACATCTCTGGTGACGCCTGGCATATTGTGAACGATACTTTTCCTTTTTTTTACAATCCTGTTAAAAAATGTAGACTTTCCTACGTTAGGTCTTCCAACAATTAAGAGGTCAATCATCTGAGAAATTTTAAACAAAAATAGCAATTAAGAAAGTAGGAAAAATATTTAAGGTCCTTACCTCTTTCAGCATACCTAATATTTGAAAACCTATAACTATTAATATACCACCGCCTATAAACATGGCGTTACTTAGGGAGCTAGGATTTAAAAAATCACCAAAAAAGTACGCAAGAGCCGTTATAAATCCTTGATAAAAAAGTACAAAAAAGCTGGAAGCCATTACTCCCTTTCCCATTAAGGATGCTAAAAATACAGATGTAGTACCATCCATTAGACTTTTTGATATAAGTAAAGAGCTATCTCCCTTTGTAGCTTCCAGTATGCATCCCATGAGGGTCATAGGTCCTATGCTAAAGAGGGCAGAGGCTGTTAAAAAAGCACTGACAAAGTTTTTACTGTTAGATACCAAAGTTTCCAATCTTTCTTGAATTTTTAACGTATACCCTAAAAAGGTTCCTACAATGAGTATAGAGAAAACCTTTATCATTTGAGCTTTATGGTCTATGATGAGATGGATCCCCAAAAGTATAGTAAAGATTGCTATTGAGTGTACTATAGCCTCCCTTATACGATCCGGTATGAATGAACCAAATCTAATACCAAGGTAAGACCCTATTAGAACTAGGATGAAATTAACCGCTGTTCCTGTCCCTACTGGCATTTACCGATTGTTGCAGTATGTCTTCAAATAAGCCTATTATAAACTCAGCTCTATCTTCATATGTGTACCTTTGCATTACCTTTTGCTGTCCGTTTGATGCTATCTCCTCAAGTTCTTTGGTGTTGTCCAGGTAGTAGAGAATTTTTTCTTCAATATCCGCTCTGTCTATGGGTAAAAAGGTTATAATTTCTTGCCCTGGCAACAAAAAGCCTGGAAGCGTAGCACGGTAATCCACCATAGCTGCACTTCCCATATAGCATGCTTCTAAAGGAGAGAATCCTATACCGGTAGGTACATTGTGTGGATAAACCAATATACTAAGTCTGGATCTGCTGTACACATTTAACAAATCTTGAACATTATTTACCAAGATCTCTTCATGTCCTTCTGGCAGCTCACCCTCTACCTTTCCAATAATCTTTACTTCCAAACCATCCAAAAAGTTGATGATGTACCACCTCTTTTTCGCCGTAGCATATGCGGATATGTCATTTAGAAACCTCAAAAACTCCTCAGGGTTTTCTTGACGCCACTTTAGAAGTTCTTCTTGCAGAGTTTGATTGAACATGGAAAAAATGTAATCGAAAGCATAAAGCAGATGGGCTTCTGGGTTTCTAAATAAAAAGTCCCCTACTTCGAAAAATAAAGGCGCAAACTTCTCTTTAATGCTTCTCAATATGCTCTGTGCTACAATATCCGGATCTATAACAGGTCCAAGAAAAGCTACGTTTATTTCTTTTTCCTTTGTTGTTGGTACCATTTGAGCCTTGTCAATAAAAGGTGTTATGTAGAAGTACCCTTTATCGTTTCCCAAAAACCTAAGCGTGTCTGCATACTTAAGGTCACAAACAATAGGAAGAAAATTGTTGGCTCTTGTAGCATCGATTATAGATGAAAAATAAAACAAGGGCTCATCTGTAAATATACTCACATGGGCAAAGCCCATAGCATCGCATAAAGGTACCTTTTCTCCATTCTCTTGCTGCCCTACTATAAATCCTGTGGAGTTTATATCCATCACAAATTGTGGTCCAAAATTAGAAAGACTTTCCACGTTTCTTCTTATATCCCCTTCCCTTAAGTCAACTTCTAAAACGTCGTGTCCACGTTCCTTGAAAGCTTTAAGTAGAGCTAGTATATGGCGTCCTACACCCTCTTCTTGTCCAGTTTTTAAGAAAGCTATCTTCATAATACAAATATCTTAGCATATAAGGATAGCTTAATGCTTTGTCAGGTGCAAAAGCAAGAGTGAAGGTATGCCCAGTATGAAAGAAGAAAGCAACAGAAAGTTATGAACCAAGAAAGCATCAATTAAAGCATCCTTGATGGAATCTCCAAAAACTTTTAGGGGCAAAGAAAAACTGACCTCGTATGTACCATATCCCATAAAGTTATGTATTGGCATTATGCTGCTTAACTCTCCAGCGCTAAAACCTAAAAAAATTTTTACAAACTCACCGCCTATCAATATGTATATAGCCAAAAACTTAAAAAGCACAGAAGAGGAAGAAAAAAGCATGAGCTTCGTGGACAGAGTTAAACTTACTTTTTCCTTTACAAAATCTCTTAAGTCTTTTAATCTTTTCCACTCTGGAATAAACACATGCATCTTTCCAAAGAGTAATGCACCAAGCAATGCAAGCACTACAAAAACTAAGAAGTAAGGATTTCTGTAAGCTATGTACATACTTAGCAAGCCAAAAAAGAGCAAAGCGATTAAGTCATAAAGCTTTCCCACAAAGAAAGACCACAGAGAAACTTTTATGCTGACTCTTAGTTTGCCGGCATAATAAAACCAACTTAGCTCTCCTGTCCTAGCAGGTAGAACATTGTTAAAGAGAATATTTACGCTATTTATAAGGAAAGCATCCTTTAGTGTTAAGTTCTGTATTAGGACTTTCCACCTAAAAGCCCTAACTAACTGACTTGCTGTATACAAAAAAAAGGCAAGCATCAAGTTGAAGGGATTTAGTGAAAAAAACTTCTCTTTTAGCTCCTGTATTGGCACGTATAAAAAAAAGGCAAGGAGGAAAACAAAAGTTAATAAGAAAGCTATTAGAGTTCTTTTCAAGATTGTGGCACGTCGTGTATAACTATGCGTTTACCAACCATTCGTGAAAGTATCTCTGTGGCTATCTCTACTCCAGAGCCAGCACAGGATGTAAAGTGAGAGCTAAGACCTGCCAATGTACCAGCCACAAACAAGTTTGGTAAAGCCTCGTAATCTTTGTGAAGTATCATCACCCTTCCAGGTTTTGGCGATTTGGGATTTTCCACCACTTCCAACTGGAGTCCTTGAATGTCAAAGGAGTGAAAACCAGTTGCAAGAACCACGTAAGTTGCTTCTATGCTCGAGCCGTCTTCGCACGTAACTTTGTAACCGCTTTCCGTTTTCTCTATTTTGGTAACCTTTTTGTCCACAAATTCTACACCACCCCACTGGTTAATTTGCTCACGTATAGTTTGCAACAATTCTTCTCCTTGAGTCTCTGTTACTCCAGGCACATTCCTTAGGTAGGCTTTTTTGAGGTCTGAGCTGTCTTTGTCAAAGAGGATATACTTTCTTCCTTCAGCCCATTGCCATCCTCTACCTTGAGCTGAGGCTAAAGTTAAAGCACACGATAGACCACTTGCGCCTCCACCTACTATTGCTACATCGTAATGCATGGACAAATATTTTAACACCGTAATTCGCTTGGTAGTGGTTTTTGGAAATATTTATTTAAGAGCTCCCATTGCTTTTATGCAAAAACATTTGAGTTGCTTAATCTATTTCACATGTTTACATAGTCTCTAAAAAGAGCATAAGCATAAAACCCAAAAGAAATCCGAGGGTTATTTTTAGGTGATTGTTTGATTGAGTGTAAATCTCAGGAAAGACTTCTTTTACAGTTACGTAAATCATTGCACCACCACCAAAGCCAAGCCCAAGAGATATTAAATCCTTCACTAGTTCAAAGGCTATATACCCAAAAAGTGCAGAAAGTGACTCCACTAAACCACTTAATACACCTACGATTATAGGTACTGCTAAAGACATCTTCATAGAGTAAAGAGTTAAACTCACTATCAATCCCTCAGGTATGTCCTGAACTCCCATTGCTATCGCTAAGTCAAAACCTAGATCCTTTGAGTGAGCTGTAGCTATGCCTACACTTAAGCCCTCTGGTATGTTGTGAATAACTACACCTATGGTTATAAGGTATAACTTTTTGATGGTGTGCAATGAAAATATACCTTCGTAACCCTTCAAAATGTGCTCGTGTGGAAAGAGATTTTCTAAAATGCCGAGGAAAACAAATCCCAAAAAAATGCCCGTAGCTGCAAGCAAAAAGCCCCCACTTTCTATAGCGGGAACTATTAAACTCAAAAAGGAAGCTACAAGCATAACTCCACCGGAAAAGGAAAGGGCAACTCTGTAGCTAAAGGGTCTTTTCCAAAAGAGGATTAAAGCGCTTCCTATGGCAGTAGCCAAAAACAAAATCAGTGCATTGAAAATCACAGCAAGTCCGAGAGCTTAAAAAGGGAGTAAAGCTCCAATCCCAAGGACTGTATGTTTTCCTTTCCACCTTCCTCTCTGTCCACCACGCAGAACACCCCAACCACTTCTAAGCCTTCTCTTTGACATACGCTTACAGCCTTTAAGGAAGAGCTAGCGGTAGTCACCACATCCTCCAAAACAGCTACTTTTTCACCTTTGTTTAAGAGTCCCTCTATCTGTTTGCCTGTTCCGTGACCTTTTGGCTCCTTTCTCACTATAAAAGGTTTTATTGGGTTTGAGTCCATGTAGGAGATAAAGGATACGGCGTAGGCTATGGGGTCAGCGCCAAGGGTCAAGCCTCCAGCTCCCACCACACCAAAGTCCTTTATAAGTTCATACATCAACTTTCCTACCAAAAAACTACCTTCTGGGTCTAAGGTAACCTGTTTGAGGTCTATGTAATACCTGCTAAGTTTTCCCGATGATAGCTTGAATATGGGTTCGTTGGATACCTTCAGTGACCTCTCTTTGATTAATTTTCTCAACTTATCTTTAAGCATCCCCTTTTAGCTTCTCTCTAGCATACTCCATAAGTCCACCAGCTTTAAGGATGGCTTGAATAGTTTCTGGAAACTTGGTAGCTTTGTATTCTTTTCCTGTGGTTAAGTTTCTTATCACACCTTCTGTTATGTCTACTTCTATTGTGTCACCGTGGTTTATTTCATCCACAGCATCTGGAGCTTCCACTATAGGCAGACCTATGTTTATGGCGTTTCTAAAGAATATGCGTGCAAAGGATTTGGCTACAACAACAGGCACGTTTGCATACTTTATGGCTATAGGTGCATGTTCCCTTGAGGAGCCTGAACCAAAGTTTCTACCCGCCACTATAATATCACCACTTTGGTGCTCTCTGGCAAAGTTAGGGTGCTCTGAGTCTTCCATAACATGACTTGCAAGCTCATTAGGATCCGTTGTGTTCAGATACCTTGCAGGTATAATTTGGTCCGTATCCACGTTGTCTCCAAACTTCCAAACCCTTCCTCTGTAAACCATGGATAAATTATAACACCTCCTTTTCTCTCACCCTTGGGTCTATTAAAGCCAACAGAACATCAGCTATTAAATTCCCCACAATTAGCATAATGGTTCCAATGTATAACCCTCCCATCACCAAAAAAAGGTCCTGAGCCAAAACAGCTTCCAGCATCAAAGACCCCAACCCTGGCCAATCAACAATAATCTCTATCAGAGCCGCTCCTGAAAGCAATCCCGCTATTTCGTATCCTACCAAGGTAACAAAGGGATTTAGAGCATTTTTGAAAACGTGTTTAAATATAATCCAGTTTGTAGCTCCCTTTGCTTTCAGCATAGTAACCATAGGGCTATTTAGAACCTCTATCACGCTACTTCTCACAAGCCGTGTAAGGCTTGCGGTAGAAACCAAAACTAAGGTAAGAACAGGAACGACCATGTGCTTAATCAAATCCCAAATCTTTTCTACCAAGCTCATGCTCTCAAAGTTGGGACTGTGAATCCCACCAACAGGCAACAAACCAGACTTAGAAGCAAAAAGCAAAAGGATGAAAGCCAAAAAGAAGGATGGGAAGGACATAAAGGTGTAAGCGTAAACCTTTATAATCCTATCCCAAAGGGTATCTTCTTTGTAACCCGCCAAAAACCCCAAAATAAAAGCTAAAATCCACGACAGAACGGCGGACGAAACAGTCAAAAGCAGAGTGTTACCAATCCTTTCACCTATTAGCTGTGTTACAGGGGTTTGATACTGAAAGGAGTATCCCAAATCAAAAAAAAGAGCGGACTTTAACCAACTTAAATACTGAACTATCAGGGGCTTGTCCAGTCCATACTGTCTCTTTAGCTCTTCTATGGTCTCTTGGGATATCTGAGGGTTTAGCCGCAATTGGTCCAGGTAATCACCGGGAGCAAGCTTTATTATCAAAAAGGAAAGAAAAGTTACTCCCAAAAGAGTAGGAACGGCTTGAAGGACTCTTATAAGCAGGTATCTAAACATTACATGTAGTTGGCAATGTAGTGCTTCACTTGAGAAAAGTATCTGTCTATTTCCGATTTGTGCTTACCCTTTACGTAAGAGACCAGCTTATACACATCCCAATAACCAATTATTGGAATCACTCTTTTTTTCTCTACAAAGGCGAGTATGGCGCTCACAAAATCTTTTCTTGCCTCATCGTTTAGGTCAAAATCTTCATCTATTAGAATCCTCATAAACATTTTTAGGTCCAAGACAAGATTTCTCACATATTCCATAGTAGGACTGACCGTGCTTAACTTTCTTTCCAGTAATTTTTTTAGCTCTATAGGGTTTACATCTTTGTAGTGCGTTTGAAGTTTTCTCTCCATCTTATCCACTTTCATAGAAGCATATTATAAGAAAATCTTATCTAAGTTCAATATTACTCCAAGAAAACATCCTATAGATATAAAGGGACCGTAAGGTATAGCAAACTGTAGATTTCTGTTTTTTAGAATTATTGGCAACATCCACAAAAGTCCAATAACTGAACCAACAAATACGCTAAAAAAAACGCCTTTTACACCTGTGACTGAACCGATAAAAGCCAAAAGCTTCACATCTCCAAAACCAAGCCCCTCAAATTTTCTTATTCTGACGTAATACAAGTATATGAGCAAAAAGAAAATGCCACCTACAGAAGCTCCAATTAGTGAGTCCTTTATACCAAAATCCTGTCTGAAGATGCTCGTGGCTAGACCAAAGGCTAAACCACCTAGTGTTAAACTATCCGGTAGCTCGAAAGTATCCCAATCGATAACTGAGAGTATCAAGAGTATGGAAAAAAACACAAAAAAAACGAAAGTCTGAAAGGTAACATCCCACCTTAGTATGCAAAAGACAGCCAAAAGGGCGCTCAAAATCTCCACAACGGGATACCTTAGACTAATTTTTGCTCCGCAGTATCTACACTTGCCTCGAAGAATAAAGTAAGAAATTATAGGAATATTGTCGTACCACCTTATGGGAGTTTTGCAACTAGGGCAGTGCGAAGGTGGATACACTATGGACATACCAAGCTTCAAGCGATGTATTACCACGTTGTAAAAACTTCCTAAAACGGCTCCAATCAAGAAGGCAAACAATAGACGCAAAAATTCCATAACTAAACTTTTGCAGGAATGAGGTCTTTTATAGCTTTGTATATTTCTATGGTAGCTTTTGATTTGTTTAAAGTGTAGAAGTGTAAACCTTTAACGTTGTTGGATATAAGGTCCTCACACTGCTTTATAGCAAGCTCTATACCCATCTTTTCCACGTCTTGAGGTGAATCTTGGTAAGGCTCTAGTTTCTCGATCAGGTGTTGAGGAATAGTAGCACCGCACATTTGAGCAAACTTGGTAATCTGCTTAAAGTTAGTTATGGGCATTATACCAGGTATTATAGGAATATGGATTCCTTCTTTGTAGCAAAGTTCCACAAATTGGTAATAGTAGCTATTATCAAAGAACATCTGAGTAATAGAAAAATCAGCACCCGCTAAAACCTTCTTTTTAAAGAATTTCAGTTCCCACTCCATATTTGGAGACTCTGGATGTCCCTCTGGATAAGAGGCTACTCCTATGCTAAAACTTTCGCCAAAGTTGTCCCTTATAAGCTTTACAAGTTCATATGCATAAGAGCAAGCTGGTTGATAATCCTTCCTAATATCTTTTGGCATATCACCACGAAGAGCCAATATGTTCTCTATACCCATCTCTCTGTACTGAGCTATTATTTCCAAAAGTTCCTCTTTTGTGTGCGCGATGCATGTAAGGTGTGCCATAACGGTGAGCTTATAATCTTTGTGTATCTTGTAAACTAGGTCTCTCGTTCTCTCTCTGGTAGACCCACCTGCTCCGTAAGTAACCGATACAAAAGTAGGACGTAGCTCAGTCAGATCATTCAGTGTGTTAAGTAACTGTTTTTGTCCTTCTTCATCCTTTGGTGGAAAAAACTCAAAGGAGACGCTAAAAGGAGTGCTTCTTAGTAGATGCCATATCCTCAAGAAATACCTCCATCAGAGATATTAATCTAGTTTTGCAAGGTGCAGGTGACTTTAGGTATATACTCAGGGCTTTTATGAGTTTTTCTACCACATTAGGATGTTCGGAAGAGAATTTTTTAAGGGTTTCCAGTGAGTCCTCTATTTGGAAAGATATCTCTTTATTGTTTTTTACTTCTTCCAAGGTTTTACCTTCATTAAAAGCACGTAAAGCCTTTATAGTCTTGCTTATCAGGTCGTCTCTACTTTTGGACCACTGGAAATCCATGTATTTGGTGGTTATGTAGTTAAATAACCTTATGAGCTCTTCAAGCTCCTTCATTGAATCCCCTTAATATCCTCTATCACTTTATCCACATCAATAGCCGGCATGGTAAGGGTTCTTATGGTGCCCCTAGAACCCAATTCTACTGCTAGCTTAACTATAGTATCATTATCTGGAGCTTCTAAAATGTTTACAAAGTCATAAGGTCCCATTACCATATACTGGGCTAGTATTTTGACCCCAAAGCGCTCCATAACTTCCTTATCCACTTCCTTTATTCTTTCTGGCTTGTGCTTTAGCGTTTTCATACCTTCATCCGTCAAAGTAGTTAGCATTACGTATATTGGCATAGTTTTACCC
>JBEPZX010000002.1:0-125854 GCA_041640635.1 Aquificaceae bacterium | reverse complement strand
TAAAAAAAGCAGAGAGGATTTAGGCAAATGAAAGTTGGTTATCAAAGCATCCACCACTTTGAATTCAAAACCTGGATATATGTACAAATCAGTGTAACCCGAAAAAGGCTCAAAGGGTTTTGTCTCTAAAGCTCTTGCTACTGTGGTGCCTACGGCTACGACACGTTTTTTCTCCTCTTTTGTTAGCTTTATAAGCTTTAGCGTTTTCTCTGGAACGGTGAAATACTCAGGATCTACCTTGTGCTCGTCGATACTTTTTACCCTTACAGGTTTGAAAGTCCCATAAGATACGTGCAAAGTTACAAAGGCTATGTTTATACCTTTTTGTTTTAGCTTTTCTATTAGCTCCTCAGAAAAGTGAAGAGACGCTGTAGGAGCTGCCACCGAGCCATGCACCTTTGCAAACACGGTCTGATAGTACTCCTTGTCTACTTCTTGAGATTCCCTTTTTAGATACGGCGGTATGGGAATTTGCCCGTGCTTCAATATAGCCTCAAAAGGGTTTGGTGATACAAGCTCCACTTTGAACTTAGATTTTTCTACGTGCTCTAAGATCAAAATTTCCAGGTCTTCTCCTACATGTATAGATAAACCCTCTTTTATATTCTTTCCACCTACCAACGCTATCCACCGCAAAGGACTGATAAAGTCAGTGAGCAAAACTTCAACCTTACCACCGGTCTTTTTCTTGCCATAGAGACGAGCTGGTATCACCTTTGTGTCGTTAAATACTAGCAGATCTCCTTTTTCTAAATAGTTGGGTAAATTCCAAAATGTGTCATGCTGTATTGACTTTGTTTTTCTGTTCAAAACCATTAAACGTGCGTTGTGTCTTGGAATGACTGGATACTTGGCTATAAGCTCTTCTGGTAGGTGGTAATCAAACTCTTCTATGTTCATTTAGCGAGAAGTTTAAGAAATATTGGTGCGGCAAGTGTAGTTATTGCAACAACAAATATAATCACGGCGTAAAGAAAATCATCGTATATGTTGGTTTGTCTCCCTACCTCTGCAAATATTAAACCTACCTCTCCACGTGGAAGCATGGAAAAACCTATTAGTAGAGCCTCTTTTGTGTTTTTGGACACAAAAAATCCCGAGATTATTTTGCTTATAAATGCTACCACTAAGATAAGGGAAGAGGTTATCCAAAACTTAGAGTCAGTAAAGTCTATCGCCTTTAGGTTAAGTTGGAGTCCTACATACACAAAGAATATGGGAGTCAACACCCACACCAACGGCAATATAGTGTGTTCAACCTTTTCTGCCATTTTTTCATCTGTTCTCAAAAACACCGCAAAAGGTAGAACAAAACGTCTAGAGAGAGCCAAACCCGCTGTAAAGGCACCCAGTATAGCTTCTACATGAAACACATGAGACAGATAAGCAAAGAAGAAAACTACAGCTACCACCACGGGTGGTATAAAATCCTCGGTCCTAACAGCTTTGGATATTACTTGTATTAGTTTAGCCATAGTTTGAGCCAAGAGAGGGGCAAGTATAAAGAAGATAGCTATGTATAGAAAGAGTAAAGTTATAGCATTTACGTTTACTTTGCCTTCTCTAGCAAACTGAGCCAAAGCGGTAAGTACAATAACACCAAAAATATCATCCAAAACAGCGGCACCTAAAACAATTTGAGCAAACCTCTCCTTGAGCTTTCCCATACTCTCTAAGACACCTACAGTGATACCTATACTTGTAGCCGTAAGCGTACCACCTATGAAGAGAGATACAGTAATAGAATATCCCAATAGGTAGTGAGAAACCAAAAATCCTAAAACCATTGGAGCTGATGCACCTACAATAGCTACTATGAAAGCAGGAATTCCTACACTTTTTAGTTGCTTTATATCAGCTTCTAGTCCTACTTTAAAAAGTAGTAGTATAACTCCAAGTTCTGCAAGTACCTTTAGGATATCGTTAGGGCTTATTAAACCTAAGGCACTTTGACCGAGCAATATACCTACAAATATTTCACCCAATACAGCTGGGAGGCCTACTCTAGCGAAAAAGTCACCTACTATTCTTGCACTAAATAGGATTATAGCTAAAGCAAGGAATAAATCATGCATTGTGTATATTATAACCCAGTAGATCCAAAACCACCTTCACCTCTTAGAGTTGTGCTCAGCTCGTCTACCTCTTCCCATTCAAACCTTACTACTGGACACAAAACCATCTGGGCTATCCTGTCTCCCCTTTTTATAGTAAAGTCTTCCTCTCCAAGATTTATTAAAATAACTTTTATTTCCCCTCTATAGTCTGGGTCGATAGTGCCTGGTGTATTCAAAACCGTTATGCCATGCCTTATGGCTAAGCCGCTTCTGGGTCTTACCTGAAGTTCAAAACCTTCCGGAATCTCTACACATATACCTGTAGGAACTATCACCCTCTGAAGAGGTTTTATTGTAATAGGCGACTCAATAGCTGCTAACAAGTCCATTCCTACAGCATGAGATGTGGAGTAAAAAGGCAGATCTAAACCATTGGCATGCGGTAACCTTTTAATTTTTACCTTCATTTTTTCCTCACAAAGCCGGCGGTGGGACTTGAACCCACGACCTAGGCATTACGAGTGCCTCGCTCTGCCTCTGAGCTACGCCGGCTGATCGATACCTATATTGGTAAACTTTGGTCTTCCTTGGTCGTCGATCTCTACTACCTTTACCCTTATAGAGTCTCCTACGCTGAATCTAGATTTAACATCCTTTATGTAGCCTGCCATTTTGGAAACGTGCAAAAGTCCTATCTTGTTAGGCAAAACTTCTACAAAGACTCCGTAAGGTTCTACTCTGGTTATTTTACCTTCGTATACTTTGCCAAGTTCTAACTCGGCTACAATGTTGTGTATCATTTCTTTTGCCTTCTCTATTTGCTCCTTGTTAGGGGCTGTAAGCGAAACTTTTCCACCTTCCAAAACCCAAACAGACACACCTGTTTTTTCTTTTATTTCCTTTGCTGTTTTACCCGAAGGTCCTATAATGAGTGTAGCCTTATCTTCGGGAACTGTTATTATCTCTATTCTAGGAGCGTATGGGGATAATTCTCTTCTAGGTTCTGTTATAGCCTGGTACATTTTTTCCAGTATGTAAAGCCTTCCTTCTCTAGCTTGTTGCAAAGCTTGTCTCATAATTTCTTTTTTAAGCCCTTTTATCTTTATGTCCATCTGAACGCTTGTTATTCCATCCTTTGTTCCTGCGACCTTAAAATCCATGTCCCCAAGCTGGTCTTCGTCTCCGAGAATGTCGGAAAGTATCACGTATCTGTCACCTTCCATTATTAGACCCATGGCTATTCCCGCCACGTGCTTTTTCATAGGAACACCAGCATCAAAGAGCGCCAACGATGCTGCGCATACGGTAGCCATGGAAGTGGAACCGTTGGATTCTAAGATGTTAGAAACTACCCTGACAATGTAAGGAAAATCTTCATCCGAAGGAATTAAAGGTTCTATAGCCCTTTCTGCTAAAGCACCGTGACCAATTTCGCGTCTTTTTGGTGGACCCCAGGATTTGGCTTCGCCTGTGGAGAAAGGAGGGAAGTTATAATGAAGCATGAACTTTTTAAAGGTTTCACCTTGGTATATACTTTCCACAAGTTGGGCTTCCTCTGGCGATCCGAGTGTTGCCGTTGCAAAAGCCTGCGTTTGACCTCTGGTAAAGATAGCACTTCCGTGAGGTCTCTCAAAGGGATGAACCTCTATACTTATAGGTCTTATATCCTTTGGACCTCTTCCATCTATCCTTACTCCTTTGTCTAAAACAGCTTTTCTCAGAAGTTCACTGTTTAATTTCTTAAAGTAATACTCTATAGCAAAGTGGTATTCTTCTGAGACTTGGTGGTTGTTGAGAAAGTCCTTTAGTATGGATTTTAGCGTGTCCTTTCTTTGCCTTTTGTCCAAAATGTTGTAGGCTTCCTCTATGCGTGGCACTGCGTATTCTCTTAGCTCATGGTAAAGCTCCTCCGGTAAGTTTATAGGTTCGTAACTGAACTTTTCCGTGCCTATCTTGGTCCTTAACCCCTCTTGAGCGGATATGAGAGGCTGTGCTTTATCCAATGCAAAGTAAAGGGCATCGGCTAAGACCTCTTCACTTACCTCCTTTGCACCACCTTCCACCATAACTATGGCGTCTTTGGAAACTGCAACTACGAGTTCCAGATCAGCTACCTGTCTTTCTTCATAGGTAGGATTCAAAACAAAATCTCCACCTACTCTGCAGACTCTTACACCCGCTATAGGACCTTCAAAAGGTATGCGCGACAGATGCAGGGCAAAGGAAGCTCCGGTAATTGCCAAAACATCGGGATCGTACCTGTCGTCAGCCGAAAGCGTAAGAGCTGTTACAGCTACTTCATGAAAGAAGCCCTCAGGGAAAAGAGGTCTAATAGGTCTGTCTATTACTCTGGATACCAGGACCTCTCTGTCCGTAGGCTTACCTTCACGCTTTACAAAACCCCCGGGTATCTTACCCCATGCGGAAGACTGTTCCCTGTAGTCCACAGAAAGAGGCATAAAATCTATACCGCTTAGAGGTTCCTCGGACATAACCGCCGTCACCAAAACAGCCGTTTCGCCCTGTCTTACAACTACTGACCCGTCAGCTAGCTTAGCATACTTCCCAAACTCTACGATTATTGGGTCTTTGTCGTTTATAGATATCTCTGCTCTTTCCATTACTTAACCTTGAGACCGAGTTTCTGGGAAATCTCTACAAACCTTTTGTAGTCTCTCTCCTTTAGATACTCCAGGTGTCTCCTTCTTGCGTGAATCATGGCGATTAAGCCCCTTCTTGAGTGCACATCCTTTTTGTGCTTTTTGAGGTGTTCAGTTAATCTGTTTATTTTCTCTGTAAGTATAGCTATCTGTACCTCAGAAGATCCCGTATCCTTTTCATGTCTTCTAAAGTTAGTTATAATTTCCTGCTTTTTTTCCTTTGGCAAAGCCATCTCTTACCTCCTGTGTTTTTAACAAACCTATAATTATAATCTAATTTTTAAACTAACCCCCACCGAATTCATTCTGATCTACTTCCATTGCAAACTCTTCTATCATAGCTGTTATTTTATTGATGAGTTCCTTAATGTCCTCTTGTAGATAATACTCAAAAAGCTCAATTTTACGTATATGACATCTATCTTCGTTTACATAGTAACAAACTAGAAGATACGGAACTTTTATATTGGGGTCGGCCTCTTCTTCTCCGGGTAAAACCAACTTTACTTCTATTTCTGGACTTATGGCTTCTGCCTCTGTTAGATAAGCCTTTAGTGCATCCAATTTGTCTTTATATTTTTCAATGCTATACTTCATAATTGTATTATTATATCTTTCATGCATCATAAAACCATAGAAGAAGTTCTAATCTCCTTTTCCACTTCACCAGAAGGTCTTCTGGAAAAGGAAGTTCAAAAAAGGTTAAAAGAGTATGGCTACAATACCTTAGAAGAGGAGGAAATAAGCTATTTACGCATTTTTATACGACAATTTAAGAATGTTTTTATTTACGTGCTTGCCGCTGCAGGTTTAATAGCTTTGATTTTGGGTGACAAAAAAGATGCCATTTTCATATATGGTATTTTGTTAGTAAATGCCATCATAGGTTTTTTTTATGAGCTGGGAGCTATTAGACGATTATCAGCGCTGAAAAAACTTACCGCCTTGAAAGTAAACGTATTGAGAGATGGGAAAGTAGAGGATATTGACGCAGCTCTTTTAGTGCCAGGTGACATTGTACTTGTAGAAGAAGGAGATGTGATAGCAGCTGATGTTAGACTTATGGAATCAAGTGGATTATTAGTGGATGAGTCCATTTTAACAGGAGAAAGTGTGCCTGTAGAGAAATACAACACGGTTTTATTGTTAGATACACCTATATACGAAAGATCTAACATTCTTTATAGGGGATCCACTGTTGTTAAAGGTAGGGGTAAAGGTGTTGTATTCGCCACTGGCAAAAACACATATATAGGTTCTATAGCTGAAATAAGTAAATCGGTACATCAAGAAACACCTTTAACGCTAGCTTTAGGAAGCTTTTCTAAAAAATGGATAGCCACGCTAATCTCCGTTTTGACTTTTGTTTTTCTCGTAGGTTTATACCAGGAAAGAGAAATAAAAGATATGTTCTTTGTAGTTGTAGCTCAGCTCGTTTCCGCTGTGCCTGAAGGATTTCCTATAGTTTTGACACTCACTTTGGTAATAGGATCTTACTATCTCTATAGGTCAAAGGTACTGGTAAAGTACTTACCTGCAGCGGAAACCTTAGGAAGCACCACATATATATGTTCCGATAAAACAGGAACCATCACAAAAGGAAAGCTTGAGGTAAAAGACTACTTTGCAAAAGATGAACAACTTTTGAAACTCTGTGCCTGCCTTTGCAACAATGCTACTTACGATAAAGGAGATCCTTTAGAAGTGGCTTTGGTAAAGTGGCTTTCAGACATGGAGTTCGATTGTGAAAGAACTAGAGAAACGTACAAGAGGATTTTGGAGTTTCCCTTCGATACAAAAACCAGATTAATGGCAACTATCAATAAAAATGGTGAAAAATACGAACTTTTCGTAAAAGGTGCTGTAGAGTCCATAGTTGCGGTGTCTCAAAACTCAAAAGAGGAACTAGAGCACATACAAAAAACTGCTGAAAATATGGCAAAGGAAGGGCTTAGAGTTTTGGCCTTTGCCCATTCTCCTTTAGAAAAGGAAGTAAACGCTTTAGATGGAATAAAGGTAAACATTGTTGGTCTTATAGGTTTTCAGGATCCACCAAAAGAAGGGGTAGTGGAAGCGGTACAAAAAGCAAAAAGTGCGGGCATAAGAATAATAATGATAACGGGCGACCATATTTTGACAGCCATAGCTATAGCACGCGAAGTGGGCATTTACAAAGATGGAGATATAGCTATAGAAGGAAAAGAGTTGAGCAAATACTCCGATAGTGAGCTTTACAATCTTTTAAAGAGAGTTTCCGTTGTAGCAAGAGCTTTACCAGAAGATAAGTTTAGGATAGTTAGAGTTTTACAGAGCTACGGTGAGATTGTTGCCGTTACTGGGGATGGTGTTAATGATGTGCCAGCTTTAAAAGCAGCTGATATTGGTATTGCCATGGGAGAAGGATCAGAGGCTGCAAAAGAAGCGAGCAAAATGATTCTTGTAGAAAACAACCTTTCAGTTATCGTAGAAGGTATAAGACAAGGTAGGATTATAGTTAAAAACATCTCAAAGGCTCTTCAATACTTGCTAACAACCAATATCTTCGAAGTTTTTTACCTGTCAGCCTGTGTATTGCTAAATCTTAGAATTCCTCTTTTGCCTATGCATATTCTATGGATAAACATAGTAACAGATGGTGTTCAAGACAAAACATTCCCTTTTACAAGGGAAGAAAAAGACCCAATGAAGGAAAAGCCCAAAAGGCCAGAACAGGTATTATTTGGAAAAACTCAAATAGTAAAAGTCATATACAATGGCTTGGTTATGGCAGTACCATCCGTAATCCTCTTTTATTACCTAAACCAGATATATCCTTACCAAACGGCACTTAGTATAAGCTTTTTCTATGCTGTAGTTTCTCAATGGTTTATGGGTATACAAGCATTAAGAGAAGAACCCTTTTTATTAAATCTTGTAAAAAGCTTTACAATAAACCCCTATATATACATGGGAATAACTATAGGTGTTGTTTTGCAATTTTCAGCCATATTTCTCTTTAGTGACCTCTTTAGGGTTCATCCTTTAAATTGGGAGCACATAACTATAGGTATGATTATACCTTTTCTTACTTTTTTCCTTATAGAAATACGTAAATGGATAGAGTATATAGTAAATAAAACGAGGAATTAATAAATTTCTAATATTTTTCACCTTGATTTCAAAATTTTCTTGATTTTTAATCTTCTATGTGTGATTTAAAAATCGTAGGCAATTAAAATTATTAAGTTTGTTTTTCATTAAGCTCAGTTAAAAACTACTTGTTAGTATAATTTTTCAAATCTTCTACCATATTTAAATAGATTATATTCGTTACTGTATCTATTGCTTTTCTTCTTACTATGTTCCCATATGCTCCTGTTTCTTGAGAATAGGCAGTTGAGTTAGTGTAAGTTTTTTCCAACTCCCCAGTTTTTAAATACACAGATATAGTTAAGTTATAAATGCTTACTCTTTGTTGAGCGGTATAAGCTACAGGAATCTCCTTGAAATCTTTTACGTAAAGCAAGAGTTCTTTGCTATTTGTAGTGCAGTTTATTGAATTGCCACTTTCTAATATGGCCCTTTCTATTTTTTTCATCAAAACCACACTTAGATAGTGTTCTGGATATGGATTTTGTAAAGGCTTGACACAAAAATCCAATGAGAAAGCAGGAGAAAAACAAATAAATAAGGGAGCAATTACGCTAACAAAGCCTTTCCTGAGCCTTTTATTGTTTCCATATAGAACTTTCATTCTTTAATTCCTCTAAGTTTCTTATAAAGCCTTTGTTAAACTCTTCCTTTAATTTGTGCGACCAAAATGCCACTTTCATTGTGTTTTCTTCCAATCTAATCCATACTTTCCTATGGATGGTATAAAAAGCTAATAACATACCAATCACTAATAAAATAGAACCAGCCCAAATTATCCAAGTGCCCGGATTTTTGGCTACCTGAAAACCGCTGAAATACTGTGGTTCTGCTTCAAAAAGGAAGAAAATGTAAGGGAAGTTTTTCAGACTTTCCAATTGTGAATACGCCATTACCGTAAGTTCGGGGGAATACAACACAGGTACATCGTAAGATTGACCATCTTTAATAACTTTTAACATTATAGCGGGTTTGAAATCTCCTTGAAATCCCTTATTTTCATCTTCTATGTTTAGTGTAGATCTATCTATAGATATGAGCATATCTCCAAATTCTGTCACCTTGCCATTAATTAACTTTACTTCGCTTACGTAAGCTTGTTGAGGATCTTTAATATTGGATAGTTTTTCTTTGTCAAAAACGGCAATTGTGGCTTTTCCTACTTCACCGGTAAGACCATATGTAGCTTGGAATATTCTGTAAAATCCAAAATTAAATGGGGAGTTTACTGCTGTCTTACCTATAGCTGTTTCTGTACCATCTTGGATTATTCTTATTTCACTTTCAAAACTTGCTATAGCATCCTTTATAGAAGGGTCAACTTTCCTATTTTTCTCTCTTGCTTCATCTTCGTAAGTGACTATGTGAAACTTATCCAGTGCTATTTGAAAAGGTAGCTGATAAGATTTATCTTTTGAGGGTATGGTAAGAATGTCACTTTTTGATCCTTCTACAACTATAACTGTTCCCCTTATGCCAAATAAAGCATCTATCAATGCACCAGCCATAATCACCAAAAGTCCTATATGAACTATATAAACACCTAATCGGGAGTACTTACCTTTTTCGCCGTAGAAATAAACTCTGTCATTTTCTTCTTGCATGTATACTCTAAAGCCAAGTTTTTTCAAGAATAAGGCCACTTTTTCAGGACTCGTGCTTATGTTTAGTGTTAAAGGTTTTAGGTGTTTTTGTGCATGCTCATCTAGTTTTTGAAAACGCTCCTTCGTAAATGTTGTTATCCAAACTTTTGGTAGCCTTTTTATAGAACACACAATCAGGTTTATTGCCAAAAGCACTATGAATGCTATGTAATACCAAGAACGAAATACATCGTTTAACCAAAGTTTCCAAAACCATACACCAACATCAGCTCCAAATCTATCTAAATAAAAACCTATAGGTTGATTTTGCTGTATGTAGGTGCTCCCTAGCATAGATAGAATTCCTAAGGTTATCATGATGAATATGGCAAGCTTTACGGAAGCAAAAAACTCATACATAAATTTGAAAAAACTTCCATGCTTTTTATACTCTTCCCACAGTGACTTTAGCGATAGTATTAAAAATTCCAAGAATGCTATGGAAAAGAGAATTCCCGTAAATCCTAGCAAAATATAAAAAATCTTATCTCTTTCTTCTAGGTGAAACAATCCAACTATAACAGTAGATACAAAGAGGATTGAGGATATTATAAAAAATCCGTAATTCTTGAATCCGTAAGTTATCATACTTTCTTTCATAGATTAAATATAATATAAAGCTATATTTGACATTATGAGCTTTTTGGAGAATTTTTTAAGAAATTTCTACGATTATTTATTGGATATTTTGCCATACTTTCTCTTGGCTCTACTAATTACAGCCTTGGTTCAAACTTATGTTAATCTTTCGTTTGTCAAAAAATTTATGAAAAACCCTTTTATTTCATCAGTTACGACGGGTGTTATGGGTGGCTTACTTCCAGTATGCTCTTGTTCCATGATCCCCGTAGCATTAATGATAAATAGCTTTAGTAAATCCTATGCGCCAGTGCTATCTTTTCTTATTGTTGCCCCTGTTATATCTCCTGTCACAGTGGTTCTTACTTATGGATTGTTTGGGTTAAATATTGCTGTCTTTAGGATAGTGTTTACTTTCCTATTTGCCTTAATTATTGCATATATTGTTCATTTCTTCTTCAAAAAACCAAGTCAAATTCCTATGGGAATGTCTTCTAAAAAAGATCTAGGAAATAAAGTTAGCTTATTCTTTAGTCATTTTTCAAGTACACTTAAGTTAACAGGAAAGTATATCATTATAGGCTTGATTATTGCAGCTTTTATAAAAGCAGTCGTGCCTTCAACGTGGGCAGCATACATATCAAAAACCGTTTTTTCCTATCCATTAATATCCTTGGTATCAATTCCTATATACGTGTGCTCTGGTGAAGATGTTCCTATAGCTAAAGCTTTGCTTGATATCGGTTTTACACAAGGAAATGCACTTACTTTTATGCTCGCTAGTAGCGGGATATGCCTACCAACAATAGTAGCTGTAATGAGCTTTTTGCCAAAAAGACTCGTTGCTTTGTATGTTACTGCATGGTTCTTCCTGTCTACGTTTATGGGATTGTTGTATGATTATTTAATTTTTGGAACATAAAAGCTGGATATCTTTTATACCTATTTGGAAAACCTAGTTTTTACTTGCCAGGTCTAAAAGCTTTTATCTTATCTTCATAGGTTGTTATGTACGGCCCACCTATAAGGTCAATGCAGTAAGGTATGGCCGGAAATACGGCATCCAAGCAGAGCTTTATAGATTGAGGTTTACCGGGTAGATTAACAATTAAAGCATTTTTTCTTATACAAGCTGTTTGACGTGAAAGAATAGCTGTTGGTACTTGCTTGAGGGAGACTTGTCTCATAAGCTCTCCAAATCCTGGTAGCTCTTTTTCACATACTGCCTTCATAGCTTCTGGCGTGACATCTCTAGGGGCAGGACCGGTGCCACCTGTAGTTAGTATCAGGCAACAGTTTTCGCTATCTACCATATGGATTAGAGCACCTTCTATAATGATCTTTTCATCTGGAATTACCTTGTAAACTACTTCAAAGGGGCTTGAAACTACTTCCTGCAAATATTCTATTATGTATCTGCCACTTACGTCCTCATACTCACCTTTGCTTGCTCTGTCCGATATGGTCAAAACTCCAAACTTTGCTTTCATAGCTACCTATTATAAAGGCTTATACGTGTTTGCTTTCTTTCCATATATCCTTTTCTTAATCTGTAGCCTTCTTCAGGATACAATCCATAGAATAGATTTTGAACGTGGTTTCCTTCTACAAAGAAGCACCATCTTTCTAATGCACTACCTATTAACAAAGATGCAAAAGTTATCGTATAGAATACATAAAGATACTGTCCTGTTATCCAAGAATACAGGACGAAAAACAGTGGTATCACAAAAGTTAGCAGATAAGATACGGGTAAGATAGAACCCAAAATTTCTTTGCCTTTACTGTAATAAAACTCTTCTGTGCAGTAATTCTTGGTGGTTGTACCAGTATCTAGAACTCTTATGGGCCTGTTGTGAGCGATGTTTAGGGCTTCATTTAAAGTAGGTCTGCTTATATAAAACTGTCTAATGTTAAAAGCAAGCCGGAAAGCTAAACCTAAGCTGAGAAATAAGAAGGTTAAAAATAAGTAAGTTCCTATGAATTCAGGTCTGTAGTGGTATGTAAGAGCTAGAAATGCCGAAGAGCCAAGCATAAGGTACATATTAAGATAGTAAAGTACGGTTATAGATGTGTTCCACTCCAAAACGAACTTGTTAGAGGCATATATCATAGCTGTAGAGAAGGCACTAAGCCATCCTAAAACAAAGGTTGTTATTCCAACCAAGTGCACCCAAAAAGGACCTATGTTAAAGTATTTGAGCAAGATGTAAACAAATAGCATAAAACCGTATGCTCCACTAAAGACTGCTTCTCTAGATAGCCACGATGTATGGAATCGTCTTATAGCTTTCCATGCCCTGAATTTGTGTCCTAAGTGAAAGCTTGCACCTATAGCACCAAGACCTACAAGAATTAAAGACAGTATCAAGGATACAAACGACATTTCGGAAGGAAGAGCGGTATTTTTCCCAAACAAAGTTAAAAATTCCATAATATACGTAAAGGAAAAGAGACCTATAGAGATACCAGCAGTCAAAAAGAACCATATTAGAGATATTGGTGGATGCATTTTTAACCTCCTTTGTGATGTCTTCTTAATACTTCAAGAAAGAGTGGGTTGTCTGGTCTTAAGATGTGGTCATCTACATGAACCTTTGTTTCCGTCTTTGGCAGGTAATGGTTACCTGGATTTGTAGCAGCTTGTGAAAATAGTACGAAGCCGTTTCTTTCCTTTATAACTTTGTACACTTCACTGTTTTGGTCTTCTATATCTCCAAAAAATCTCGCTTTGGCAGGGCACGTTAAAACACAAGCTGGCTTTCTGTGCTCAGGTGGTAAAGATTCATCGTATATCCTGTCTATACAAAGGGTGCATTTTTTCATAACTTTGTCGGCTTCATCAAACTCTCTACATCCATAAGGGCAGGACCAAGAACATAGTTTACAACCAATACAGTCATCGTAGTTTACGAGCACTATTCCATCCTGTTCCCTTTTATAGCTTGCGCCAGTAGGACAAACTGGTACACATGGAGCATCCTGACAGTGCAAACAAGACTTGGGAAGATGGAAAACCTGAGTATCTGGAAACTCTCCAATTTCATAGCTCATTATTCTGTTGTACCAGACACCTTCTGGTGATCTTCCGTATGGGTCGAAGTCAGAAAGAGGTCCAAAGGCTGCTTGAGTGTTCCACTCTTTACAGTTGGTAGCGCATGCATGACAACCAACGCATGTATTCAAATCTATAACAAGGGCAAGCTGAGCCATAGCTTTAACCTCCTTAAGGTTTATATCTTAAAACCTCCAGTTCCTTCCACTTTTCTTCTATGTAGGGCAGGGGTTTTACTCTAAAGTGTGGGCTTGTAACTGGTGTTTGGTCTTGTGCTTTGTAAACTTTAACCTTTGTATCAAACCATGCCAAGTGTCCAGTAATAGGGTCACCGTAGTAGATTTCCTTGGTTCCAAGTTTGATGCTATGAGGTATTACGTGATTGAGCAAAAATCCTTCAGTAGCTTCATCGACATCTGGCTTTAATCCCCACGCACCGCTCATTTTGCCTATGGCGTTCCATGTCCAAACAGAGTTAGGCTCTGTTGTGTTTGTCAAAAAGGCTTGGCACTTAACCTTTCCTATTCTGGATTCTACCCACACCCAATCCAAGTGGTTAATACCTAGTTTTTGAGCTGTCTTTGGATTTATGTATAAGTAGTTTCTACTGGAAATTTGTCTTAGCCATGCGTTTTGAGAGTCCCAAGAGTGATACATCCACATTGGCCTTTGGGTAAAGGCGTATAGAGGAAACTCATTACCACTTACTTCTTCTTCGAAAGGTGGATACCAGAAGGGTAGAGGATCAAAGTACTTTACAAGTCTTTCTTTGAGAATGGGATCGTTTGGAGGTTGATTTTTGCCTTCCCAAAGCCCTTGACCTGCGAGTCTGAAGGTCTGCAAAGCTTCTATATAGAAGTTGAACGTAATGGGAGCAACTTTTTTAACAAAACCTACACTGTTTGCCCATTCGAGGTAGTCTTTGTTGACGTGTCTGTAATATCTCATATTTTCCGGAAGCTTGTAGTAGAAGAATCCTTTGTTCTTTATATACATCTCCAACTGATTGGGGTTTGGTTCGCCTACAAAGTGCTTGTCTCCATTTTTACCTCTCCAACCAGCCAAAGCTCCCACGCCAGGTCTTACTTGCCAGTTTATGATAAAGTCCTTAAAGTCCTTGTATTTGCTTGAACCATCGGTATTTACAAAACCAGGAAGTTTGAGCCTAGAACCTATCTCTACCATCACATCGCCCCATGGCTTTACGTCATATCCGTTTTCCTTCGGATCTACTATGGGGTGTCTTAGAGCATCCACTGGACCGTCTACCGCCGATGGAGGTCTATCAAGCAAAGATAGTGCAAACCATTGCTCTAAGTATGTTGCATCTGGGAAAACCAAGTCTGAGTATGCTACCTGTTCACTGTAAAAGGCATCTATGGTTATGATTTTGGGTATTATGTAATTACCCGCTTGGTCGGTAGCCGTGAGAGCCTTTAGTATGTAAGGAATGTTTTGTGAAGAGTTCCAAGCCATGTTTGCCATATACCAGATCATTACTTCTATTCCGTAAGGATTTCTTTCGTATGCTGCAGGTATAACATTTTGTATACATCCATGAGCCGTCATAGGGAACCACCAGCTATACGCCCAATCTATTCTTACCGGATTGCCCTTTTCGTCTACAAGCAAATCATCTGGATTTTGCACATACCCTAAGTGTGGTCCTGGGTATACTTCACCATACTTTATAGCGTCAGGTTTATCTATTCTGTACGGTTTTGGTAAGTCTTCTATATGCTTTGGATAAGGTGGTTTATTTAGGAATCCTCCAGGTGCATCCACAACGCCTAGCATCATCATAAGCAAAAAGACAGTTCTAGCTGTTTGAAATCCGTTGGTGTGAGAGGCTATTCCTCTCATTATGTGGAAGGAAACAGGTCTTCCCTTCGTCTTTTTGTGTTTTCTTCCCCATACATCCGTCCACTCTATGGGAAGCTCAATGGGCTCAAGTATGGCAACCGTTCCCATCTCTTTGGCAATCCTTTCTATATCCTTTGCTGGAATACCTGTTATCCTTTCTACCTTTTCCGGTGAGTAATCCTTTACCAATCTTTCTGCAAATATGTCAAAAGCTGGTCTTACTTTGTAGCCCTCAGGGGTAGTAAACTCACCTATAAAAGCTGGATCCAAGTCTTCTGGAACTATCTTGCTTGCTTCTTTGAGAGTTCCAGATTTTTGGTCAAATACCATAGGCTCACCTTGAGCATTTCTGTAAAATAAACCATCCTTTGGTGTCCCTGGAGCTTGTATAACTAACCATGTGGCGTTTGTATACTCCTTTAGAAATTCCCAATCTACTAGGTTGTATTTAAAGAGAACGTGCATTATACCCAAAAAGAATGCACCATCTGTTCCAGGTTTAATGGGAACCCATTCATCCGCAACAGCACCGTATCCCCAACGCACTGGATTTACCACTACAAACTTCCCACCTTTGCGCTTCATCTCCTGTATGCCTAACTTAAAGGGATTCGATGAGTGGTCTTCTGCTACACCTACCATCATAAAGTATTTGGTGTTTTCGAAATCAGCTTCTCCAAATTCCCAAAAAGAGCCACCTATTGAGTAAAGCCCAGCTGCTGCAATATTCACAGAACAAAAGCCTCCATGAGCAGCCCAGTTGACGGTTCCCAGTTGTCCAGCAAACCATCCATTTATAGCTTGCATTTGGTCCCTTCCAGTAAAGAAAGCTATAGTTTGCGGTCCTTTTCTTCGAGCTTCGTCTAACCACTTGACTGCAATATCTATGGCTTCGTCCCACTCTATTTCTTTAAACTCACCTGAGCCTCTTGGGCCTACTCTGAGCAAAGGTTTTCTGAGCCTTGCTGGGCTGTACTCTTTCATTATTCCAGAAGAACCCTTTGCACAAAGCACGCCTTTATTGGTTGGGTGAGCATCGTTTCCTTTTATGTAAGTGACTTTATTATTTCTAACATAGACCTCTATACCACATCTACAGGCGCACATGTAACAGGTACTGTAGGCTTTTCTGTCGTAGAAACTACCACCCATTTCCATAGAGATACCTCCTTAGTTTATAAAGATTAAGTGACTTATTATCTTCTTGCTTTTCTATTTGCTTATAAAATTATAAGAATAACTTATATACTTAATAAGCTAAACTTATAAATGAAATTGGTATTGAAATATCGAAGACATAATCAAATAAAGTCTATAATTGACTGCAGAGGATATTAGTTTTGCTAATCCAGCCCCATGTGCTACAATTTTAACTTCTTTAACGTATTTGCTGAATTTACATAAAATAGGCACGATTTTTAATTTTATTGTATGCTATGATTTCCTGACTTTGTCGATCTCTTCTCCTTTTACTTCTTTAATTTTTTCATCTTCTTTTTCTTGCTCACCTGAAAAGGCTTTTTTAAAGTTTCTTATGCCTTCGCCTAGAGCTCTTCCTGCCTCTGGCAATCTATTTGCGCCGAAAAGCAATAATACTATAGCTAATATGATAAGTATTTCTGTGAGGCTGAAGTTTGGCATATTATCCCTCTTTTATCTTGTCTTTCTTTTCTTCTTCTGTTTCACCGGATAGAGCCTTTTTAAAGTTTCTTATACCTTCACCTAAACCTTTTCCAAATTCTGGTAGTTTTGATGCACCAAATATAAGAAATATAACCAAAAGTATTAGCAACAACTGCCAAGGTAATGGAAAGTGCATATTTATAACCTCCTTTCTTTGTAAATTATAATCTAACGATTGACAAAAACAAGTTTATGTGTTAGATTTTTATGTAAAGCTCTTGAAGGAAGCGGTACCATCTTCCGGAGGGGTTTTAAGTAATTTAAAGGAGGTTTTGTTTAGTCATGGCGTTCAGAGGTACAGTCAAATGGTTCAGCAAGGAAAAGGGTTATGGTTTTATAACCCGCGAGGATAATCAAGGGGACGTATTCGTCCATTTTTCATCCATACAGCAAAGGGGCTTTAAAACACTACAAGAAGGCCAAAAAGTGGAGTTTGAAATAGAACAGGACTCAAAAGGACCAAGAGCAAAGAACGTAAAGGTCTTAAGCTAACATATCTGGGGCTTCTGCCCCATTTTATGATCTCTTTATAATTTTTCTAATGTATCTTTGGGAGATTTACCAAGGAAAAGACTACAATATAATTCCTACCTTGGATAGGATACATAAAGCAGTTGAGTATATAGGGCTTTCTAATCCATCTTTTGTCTCCTTTCAAGTAGGTGGGACAAATGGTAAAGGCTCTACATGTGCTTTTTTAGAAAGCCTGCTAAGGCACCACGGTTATAAAACGGGATGGTTTGTGTCACCCCATCTTTTTCAGGAAGTAGAAAGATGGAAAATAAACGCTCAAAATATCTCAGAGGAAACTCTAAGTTGCTATGTAAGAGACCTTAAGTCCATTTTTGAAAAGTTCCATCTTACCTACTTTGAAGCTTGCACTTTGATAGCGATGAAGTATTTTGAGGACGAAAAGGTAGATTTTGCAGTCTTTGAGGTGGGAATGGGTGGTAGGTGGGACGCTACAAAGGTATGCAATCCTCAAGTATGTTGTATAACCAACATAGGTAGGGACCATATTAAGTGGTTAGGTAACAATCCAGAAGAAAGAGCCAAAGAGAAACTGGGAATCTATATAAAAGGTAAACCTTTGATCATAGGAAGTATGAAGTATCCTTTATACACAACAGCTTTAGAAGTTTGCAATAGGGAAGACTTAGTAGTTGCCGGTTTAGACTTTCAAGCCTTTGGTAAAGTAGAAAGAGAAAGAACATATTTGAGCTTTTACAGTTACAAAGACACTACCTTTAAGGATTTAACACTGAGTCTGTGGGGCAAGTGGCAAATAGACAATGCGAGCTTAGCTTTGACCGCAGCGTTGCAAGTTTTAAAGCTTCAAGAGGAAAAGGTGAAAGAGGCGCTTTCTAAGGCACGTTGGGAAGGTAGAATGGAGATAGTGAGAGAAAAACCTCTCCTTATTTTAGACGGAGCACACAATCCAGATGGTGTAAGGTTAGTGGTTGAGAACCTAAAAAGGCACTTTAATAACATAAAGCCCCTTTTTACTGGACTGAAGGACAAAGAGTGGAAAACTAATATGCAGATTCTCAAAGAACTTTCCCAAACCATATACCTTGTAAAACTCCAACATCACAGAGCGGAAAGCTTAGAAAATCTATTAGGTTATGCAAAGGAGTTAGGACTTAAAGCCGTAATACTGGAAAGTATTCAAGACGCTCTTTCTATAGAGGATGATATAATTGTTCTCGGCTCCCTCTACTTGGTAGGAGAGGTTAAAAAAGCTTTAGCTTTTGCTAAGCAATGAATGTAAAGTTTGTAGGTTCTTTTAAAAGTGATTTTTTAAGGGACAAACCTCATATAGTTTTTGTAGGTAGATCCAATGTAGGTAAATCTTATTTAATTAACATGTTGGTAAATAGAAAGGTTGCTTACGTTAGTAAAGAACCAGGTAGAACAAGATTCATTAATTTGTTTGAGCTGGAAAAAAAATTATATCTTGCAGATGCTCCTGGATACGGTTTTGCAAAGGTATCAAAAGAAGAACAAGAAAACTGGAAGAAATTGATGGGAAATTATTTTTTTGATTGTAAAGATGTTATAAGTAACGTTTTCTTGCTGATTGATAGCGTAGTTGGTCCTACTGAGTTGGATAAGATGATGATAAGTTGGTTGGAACACTTAAATTTAAGATATACTGTCGTCTTGACTAAAATAGATAAAGCTAGCCAAAGGGAAATAGCACAAACTGTAAGTAAATTAAAAAGTCTTACAGATGCACCTATTGTGCTTACTTCCTCCAAAGAAGCAAGAGGTAAAAGGGAGCTATTAAGCCTTGTTTTTGCCTAAGGTAAAGGTCTTTGAAAATTCAGTTTTTAGCACTACTGAAAAGATTATAAGAAAATACTCTTTAAATACAGTATGTCAGGAATCTCTATGCCCCAATATATTTGAGTGTTTTTCTTTTGGGCATGCTACTTTTATGATCTTAGGGAAGGTGTGTACTAGAGCTTGTAAATACTGTCATGTTTCTTCAGGTAAACCAAGTAAGCCTGATCCCTCCGAACCTATAAGACTCTATTACGCTGTAAAGGAACTCAATCTAAGATACGTGGTAATAACTTCTGTGGATAGGGATGATCTTGAGGATGGTGGAGCAAAACACTTTAAAAAGTGTATAGATACCTTAAAGAGTTCTTTAAGTGTTTTTGTAGAAGCTCTAACACCTGACTTTATGGGAAAAAAAGAATCTCTCGAGGAAATAATCACATCGAAAGCCGATGTGTTAGCTCACAATATAGAAACGGTGCAAAGAATATTCCCTTTTGTGAGACCTCAAGGTAGTTACAAAAGAAGTCTTGAAGTTTTAAAGTTTTACAAAAATCAATCGGATAAACTGGTAAAGTCTAGCTTTATGGTAGGTTTGGGTGAAGACTGGGATGACATTTTAAAAACGTTAGAAGATCTAAAAGTTGCAGGTGTAGATATAGTGGTTGTAGGGCAGTATTTGAGACCTTCCAATAAACACTACCCGGTGGTTAGGTATTACACGGAAGAAGATTTTCTAAGGATAGAAGAAACTGCAAAAAGCATGGGATTTAAAAAGGTGCTTTGTAAACCTCTGGCAAGGTCCTCTTACCATGCCCACCATTTGGTTTAAAATAGGATAAGATGAATTTAACTAAAATAAAAAAAGTAAGAGGAGAGCTAAGGGTTCCTTCTGATAAATCCATATCCCACAGAGCTGTAATTTTAGGCGCATTATCCAGAGGTAAAACTTACGTAAAAGAGTGGTTAGTTTCCGCAGATACACTGGCAACGTTAAGAGCTTTTAGAATGCTTGGGGTTAAAATAAGAAGGCATGGCAAAGAATTTATAATCCACGGGAGCGACTTTATTCTAAAGGAACCAAAGGATGTAATAAACGCTCAAAATTCAGGAACTACAGCTAGGTTACTGTTTGGTGTTCTCTCTACTCAACCTTTTTACTCTGTAGTTACAGGGGACAAAAGCCTAAGAAATAGACCCATGTTAAGAGTAGTAGAACCTCTAAAAAGCATGGGGGCGCACTTAGATGGTAGAGAAGGCGGGGACAAGTTACCTATAAGTGTAAGAGGTTCTAACCTTAAAGGTATAAGCTTTTTTAACAAAAAAGCCTCTGCACAAGTTAAATCTTCTTTGCTTTTGGCTGGGCTTAGAGCTCAAGGCATCACAGAGATAATGGAACCTTACGTATCCAGAGACCATACAGAGAGAATGCTCACCACCTTTGGTGTAAAACTTGAATGTATGCAGACAAAGCATGGGCATTTAGTAAAACTGGAAGGTGGTCAGTCTTTGGTTGGATGTGAAGTTTACTGTCCAGCTGATCCATCATCGGCAGCTTTCTTTGCAGCTTTGGCAACCCTTGCGGAGGATGGTGAGGTTTTGTTAAAGGATGTCCTTATAAACCCTACGAGAGATGGCTTTTATAGAAAGCTAAAAGAGATGGGTGCAAGTATCGAATATACAAACGTAAGGGTTGTATCCGGAGAACCAGTTGGAGACATCCTTGTAAAGTCCTCAAAAACTTTAAAAGCGATACAGATAGATGCGGAGGATATACCTTCAATGATAGATGAAATACCTATTCTTGCTGTGGTTATGGCTTTTGCAGATGGAGTTTCTTACGTAAGAGGAGCAAAGGAACTTAGAGTAAAAGAAAGTGACAGAATAAAAGCCATCGTTGAGAACCTAAGAGCTATGGGTGCAAAGGTTGAAGAGTATGAAGATGGCTTTGCTATAGAAGGCACAAGATTGTTAAAGGGTGCTTTTATAAAAACTTACGATGATCACAGAATCGCTATGGCTTTTTCTATAGCGGGGCTTTTAGCACAAGGAGAGACCAAGCTAGACAATCCCAACTGTGTAAAAGTTTCCTATCCAGAGTTTTTTGAGGATCTTAAAAAATTGATTTCTTGAACTATTACTCTACGTTAGCCGCCTGCTGTTTTAGTCGGTCTATCTCTGTTTTTATCTCCACTACATATTCTGACAAATCAGGTAACTTGTTTCCTAATGTGTTTATTTCTCTATGCATCTCCTGCAAAATAAAATCTAGTTTCTTCCCCACTTCTTCATCTGAGTTTATAAGGTTCCATGCTTTTGAGATGTGAGACTTAAACCGAGTGATTTCTTCCTCTATGTCCATCTTGGAAAGCAAAAAAGTAATTTCATTTAGAACAAGAGGGTCTCTATCACTAAGATTCAGCCCTTGAGCCTTTTCCAACACTTTGGATTTTATATTTTCGTATACTTTGTCCTTTGTTTCTAGAATTTTTTCAAACAGCATCTGGATTTTGCTAAGTCTTTGCTCTATGTCCCTTTTTAGATTTTCTCCTTCTTCTTTTCTGCTTTTGACCAAATCCATTAATGCTTCATCTAAGGATGCTTCTACGATTTTTTCTAGCTCTGGGTCTAACTCTTCTTCAAGTCTCTCCGCATACCGCCAAACAATGTTCAGAATTGCATCATCCGATACATGCAAATCTAGCTCCTTTGTCAAGGACTTTAGAGTTTTTATACTTTCTCTTAGCCTAGTAGTGTCTAATGCATAATCCGTAGTCTTTGGTTTTATTTCTACAACTACATTAACATTTCCCCTTTTTAAGTAATCCTTTATCCTTTTTTTCAGGTTAGGCTCTATACCAATTAAGTTCATATTTGATCTTAAAGAGATATCAAGAACCTTACCATTTACGCTTCTTATAAAGGTAGTGACTTTAAACTTTTCGTTTTCACTTTCACCTTTTCCGTAACCTGTCATACTCTGCATTAGTATATATTTTATTAATGGGCAATTTCCTTTGGCTTATTTTTAGACTAAAGGATTACAAATTTCTTTTCGTGTTAATACTCTTGGGTTCTTTGGTTCAGTCTTTATCAACAGCAGGAATCAGTCTTATCGTAAAAGGCGTTGTAGACGGAGCTTTTTTAAGTAGGAACATACAAGACCTTTACAGAACTGTGGCAATCTTTTTACTTTTGGCTTTTACTAGCCAGTTGGGAGCCTTCATTTTTTCCATATGCACCAATTTATTTGCGCTAAGGGAAAAACAAAAGCTAAGAAAAGACCTTTTTGAGAGGTTACTCAATGCATCTGCACAGCAACTCTTAAAGAGCACGTCAGGAGACATAACAACACGTATGTTGTCTGATTTGGAACTTTATAGTAGACTACTTACTCAAAATATCCCAAAAATCATAAAAGAGCCCTTTGTAGTAATAGCTTTAATCGGGGTTTTAGTTTACAGAGACATATTTCTTAGTCTGTTTTTGGTGCTTTTTTTACCCATAATTTCTTTAGGTGTAAAGTACTTTGGAGATAAGAAAGGAAAACATACCAAAAGAATGCAGGAACAAGTTTCTAATCTAACACAAGACTTAAATCAATCCATCAAAGGGTACGAAAACATAAAAGTTTACAACGCGGAAAAGAAGTTTTTTGAATGGTTTGAAAGTGTAAACAGAAAAGCATACAAAGCAGGTTTTAAAGTGGAACTTTACACTACTTTAAACTCTACATTTAATTTTTTAACGGGTTACTTTATTATAGCTTTGATAATACTTTACGGTGGTGTGAGGGTCATAAATGGTAGCTTAACTACTGGAGAGTTTTTGTCTTATATAACAGCTTTAACTTTTATCCAAATCCCTCTAATGGAAACACAAAAGGGCTTTATGGAGCTAAAATCTTCCATCCCAGTTATAAGCAGAATAAGAGAAATACTAAACTTAAATAAAGAGGAGGATGGTGGCGCTCAATTTAGGTTCAGAGACCAAATAAATATAACCAGGCTATATGTAAAGATATCAGAAGAAGCTATAATAAAGGACGTCTCTTTAGTCATAAGAAAGGGTGAAAAGCTTGGAATAATGGGTCATACAGGGTCTGGAAAAAGCACTCTATTGAGGGTTTTATGTGGTTTTTACGACTACGAAGGGAGCATAAAAATTGATGGTGTAGAGCTAAGAGACATAAACAAAAAAAGCCTTAGGACAAATGTGGGATTTGTTACACAAGAACCTTTTATATTTTTAGGAACCGTAAAGGAAAACTTAATTATAGCCAAAGAGAGTGCTACAGATGAAGAACTTTGGAGTGTGCTAAATCTTGCTAAATGCGATTTTGTAAAAAGTTTGGACCAACAGATAGAAGAAGGAGGAAAGAATTTGTCAGGTGGAGAGAAACAAAGGTTAGCACTTGCTAGACTATTTTTGAAAAACCCTCAAATAATTCTTTTGGATGAAGCAACTTCAGCCTTAGATGCTAGAACAGAATCTGAGGTCTTGAAAAATCTGTTTGATTTCTTTAAAGACCGAACTATCATTGTAGTAGCTCATAGGTTTTCCAATATTAAGCTTTGCGAAAGGGTGATTCTTTTTGAGAAAGGAAGCACAGTTTTTGAAGGTGATTCAGAAAGCGTTATCAGAGAGTTTCTTCATAGGGCATAAAAGACTATAGAGTTGGTATCGGCGAACTTTTTCATTTTTTCTTTTTCTAATACGTAGACCTTGTTGGCTTCTATAAACAGAGCCTTCCCTTTTATTTTCTTAATCATTTCCAAAGTTTCTAAGCCTACAGTAGGAACATCTATTCTAAAGTCTTGATTCTTTCTTGCTACTTTTATAACAACACAACCATTTCCTGCAATCTGACCTGCTCTCTTTATAGTTTCCTGAGTGCCTTCCATGGCTTCTATACTAACTACAGCTTTATTTTTGACCACAATTGTTTGCCCTATATCCATACTAGCAATCTCAACAGCTATTGGGTATCCAAACAAAGCATCTTCCATTATGTCTTCTGGAGGTTCTATGGAGCCTATTTTCCCCGGTTCCACAAGCAAAGACTTTAGATAAGGAGATGGGTCTATAAAATTAAATCCTAGTTTTTCCATCTCCTCCATAAAGCTTTTTACCAAAGTTTGCGGCTTTTTGTCCTTTGATTTTCTCAGAATTTTCAAAGCGAGCTCGTCGAAACTAAAGATGTGGGTAAATATCAATTTGTGTTCAAATTTTCCAAGCATTACTATGTCTTTTATTCCTTTTTTTTCTAATGTGTTTACAAGCTTTTTAATATTACCTAATAGAAGAGTTTCATCAGGTTTGATATTGGTGATACCTTTTACGCCTACGGTGAATACATCAACCCCTGATTCTTTAGCACCTTTTATAAAAGCATTTGGTAAGTCACCACTACCTGCTATAAGACAAATCTTACTCATCTACTTATTAGCTTAAAGAACTCCTCCCTAGTTTTTAAGTCTTTTTCAAAGATACCTTTAAGAGCTGATGTTGTAGTTATATGACCTGGACTCATAACCCCTCTCATGGACATACAAAGATGTTCGCATTCCAATACTACAGCTACACCTTTTGGTTTTAGTTGTTCATCTAAAAAGTTAGCTATTTGCTGCGTTAGTCTTTCTTGTACCTGTGGTCTTAAAGAAAAAGCTCTAACTGTGCGAACAATCTTAGAAAGTCCACATATTATGCCATCGGGTATATATGCTACGTGAGCCTTTCCGAAAAAGGGTAGTAAGTGATGTTCACAAAAGCTATACAGAGCGATATCTTTGACTATTACCATTTCGTTGTATTGTCCGAATTCTTCAAATAGCTTGAAGTTAAATTGTCTGTATTTGTCGAACTCTTCCCACATACGAGCTATTCTTTCCGGCGTTTCCTTTAAACCCTCTCTATCTGGATCTTCGCCTATACCTTGAAGAAACAATCTGATGCCTTCTATGATTTTTTGTTTATCTATAGCCATGGATTAATCATAATACAATATGCCTATTGGATAACAATGAACTTTATCACACAACTTTGTTACTGTTTTTTAAAGTGAAAAAGAGTGAAAAGTCCCCTGCAGTTAATTTCTGTAATTCTTTGTATCTATAAAAACAAGAAGTAAGAGAAGTATACCACCTATTGCCGCACTTAAGTATTGACTAATAAAACGCCATACTATGACAAAAATACCTACTAGGTATGGTTCTAGGAATGCTTCGAATACAGAAAGACCGCCTATTTCACCAATACCACTGCCACCAGGTGTTGGACTAACAAATATAGCATAAATTAATAAAAGTTGCGAAAAGAAAGCATCTCCAAAGTTTGCCTGAGCTCCGAAGGCACTTAACAGAAAGACAGCTACAAATATAAAGGATAGGTATAGACAAATACTAGCAATAGTTGCTAAAGTTATGTATGTTTTTTTATATCTAAGGAAAATCTTGGTTATAATTATGTATCTTTTTATTGTGTATTTAACCCTTATCCAAAAAGGGCTGTTTGATTTTTCTTTTTTTAATAATATTTTAAACAAAGCGTAGAAAAAACCAAAGCCTAAAAAAAAGATTAGCAAAAGAATAAAGACCTCAATCGCTTGTTTCGGTTTTTGGTATGCATTATAGAGCATAAAAGGGAAAGCTATTATAAAGAAAGCTAAGCCAGTTAAGGTTTTCATAGTAACAATTCCTAATACTTTATGTAGCTTTCCGCCTTTCCTTGCAAGAGTGTAAATGGATATAAATTCACCACCTACATGAGCAGGTGTTATTGTAGCACCAAAAGTGTTAATGAAAGAAATAATGTATCCATACATAAAGTTGTATCTGAGTCCTACGGCTTTAGATAGTACAAAAAGTCTAAGATTATCAAATGTATGATAGAGAAGCATACACAAAAAAGCTAAAAAAAAGTATTTTTTATTCAGCGTTAGCATAGCTACAAGAGCTTCTTTGGTAAAAGCTTTCTTTAGAACGTATATTACAGCTAGAGTGATAATGAAAATTGTGGTTATTAAACTATAAAAAATAGATCTAGGCATAATTAAAATATTACTCCCACTCTATAGTAGCTGGAGGTTTAGAAGAAATATCATATACTACTCTGTTGATTCCTTCTACTTCATTTATTATCCTGCGCATCACATGATCCAAAAACTCATAAGGTAGCTTGGACCAGTCTGCAGTCATGCCATCCACACTATCTACAGCCCTAAGTCCTACTACTCTTTCATAAGTCCTTACATCTCCCATAACACCAACACTCTTAACTGGAAGCAAAACGGCAAAAGCCTGCCAGACTTTATCGTAAAGGTTCCACTTTTTTAGTTCTTCTATGAATATAGCATCAGCCTTTCGTAAAATTTTGAGGTCTTCCTCTTTTACATCTCCAAGTATCCTTATGGCGAGTCCAGGACCTGGGAAAGGGTGCCTTTTTAGTATTTCATCTGGAACGCTTAAAACTTTGCCTATTTGTCTTACCTCGTCTTTAAAAAGCTCCCTTAAAGGTTCTAAAAGTTTGAGGTTCATCCTTTCTGGAAGTCCACCTACATTGTGGTGTGTCTTTATCACTTGTGCACCTGGAATACCTGCACTCTCAACTACATCTGGATACAAAGTCCCTTGCAAGAGAAATTGAGCCTTTACTTTTTTTGCTTCTTCTTCAAAGACTTCTATAAAGGTTTTGCCTATAATCTTCCTCTTTTCCTCTGGGTCTTCTACACCTTTTAATCTCTGGAGAAATAAATCCTTTGCATCTACTTTCTTAAAAGGGAGATTCATCTGTCTAAAGTAGTTTTCTATTTCCTCATCTTCCCTTTCTCTAAGTAACCCATGATCTACGAATATACAGTTAAGTTGATCTCCTATAGCTTTGTGCGTTAATACAGCAGCTACAGTAGAGTCTACTCCTCCAGATAAAGCGCAAATTACCTTAGAGGATCCTACAATTTCCCTTATCTCCTTGGTTTTTTCTTCCACAAAACTTCCCATTTGCCAGTTTTCTTGAGCTTTGCAAATACCAAATACGAAATTTTTAATTATTTCCTTACCATAGGTGGTATGGGAAACTTCAGGATGAAACTGTACACCGTATATGGGGAGCTTTTTGTGCTTTATGACAGCATAAGGTGAGTTTTCCGTCTGGGCTATAGCCTCAAAGTCTTTTGGAAGGCTGCTTACCTTATCAGCATGGCTCATCCACACATCAAATTCCTTTGGTAATCCTTCGAATAATGGATCATCTTTGATAACTTTCAGTTTGGCTCTACCATACTCTTGCTTAGATGCTCTTTCTACTTTTCCATCCATTAAGTATGTTATAGCTTGCAGTCCATAGCATATTCCAAGTATAGGAACACCTGAAAATACAATACTTTTGTCTGGGATTGGTGCATTCTCTTGGTAAACGGAAGCCGGTCCACCAGAAAAGATAATTCCAAATGGATTTATACTTTGTATTTCACCTAATGTCAAATTATACCTAATAATCTCACTATAAACATGTATTTCTCTTACTCTCCTTGCAATGAGTTGAACATACTGAGATCCAAAGTTAAAAACTAAGAGGGGCCTTTTTTGCATTATATCAATTATACTAATACTAAGTTAAAATAATCCAAGCAATATGAAAAAGATATACCTAGTTAGGCATGCTCAAAGTGAGTATAACGAAAAAGGTATATTTCAAGGTAGACTAGATAGTGACTTAACACCACTGGGTTTTGTTCAAGCTCGTTTATGCGCCCAGGAATTTATAGGTAAAAGCATTCAGGTCATTTATTCTTCACCTCAGCGAAGAGCATACAAAACAGCATTAACCATAGGTGATGTTTTGGGCTTACCTGTAAGAGTAGATGAAAGAATAAAGGAAATGTCCTTTGGAGTTTTAGAGGGTAAACACTTTTGGACCATGTTAGAGGAAAACAAAGAAATGTTTAGAAACTGGTTAAAAAATCCCGTAAAGTATCCTTTGCCAACTCAAGAGGATATGGAGGAGTTCGAAGAAAGAGTCAGAGATTTTTTAGAGGATATAAAAAGGTGTGAATATGAAAATATTTTGGTTGTAGCACATGGGGGGACTTTGCATGCTCTTATTTGCCTTGCCATTGGATTAGGATTAGGGAACAACTGGAACATACATATGGACAATACTGGAATAAGTCTATTAGAGTACGAAAATTCTACTTTTCATCTCAGATACCTAAACAAAACGTGCCATCTAAAGAGCTTGGTCTAATAAAACAAAATCACTTACTGCATGTTTTGATACTTTTAGTAGCCATACTCGTTGCGTATTTGAAACACGAAAAACTACCCGATAGCGACTTAGGGAAAGGTTTTTTAGTTTTGGAAATCATGGAGATTCCAGAAACAAATATAGGTGAAGCTTACCTTCCATTGAAAGCCAAAGTAATACATGGGGATTTCCCAGAAATTTACAACAAACAAGCTAGCGTTAAGCTTTACGGAGCCAGAAACTTTGAGCCAGGAACTGTTGAGTTGGAAGGAAAAGTGAGAATAAGAAACAACAAAGTTTATATAACAGCTAGTTATACAGATATTTATAACTTCAAGCCTAAGGAAAAAACCTTTAGAGACAGACTTTTAGAGCGAGTGGATGAAAAAATAAAGGATGAAGACACAAAAAATCTATTTAAAACCTTCATACTAGGAGAACCAAAGGATATACTAAGTTTGTCCTTACAAGCGGATTTTTATCTTACCGGGTTAGTTCACATTCTCGTTGTTTCTGGCTTTCATGTAGGTATTTTGGCTATCTTTTTGAGGTACCTACTTCCAGGTAAGTACGGTTTATTGGTTTCCCTTGGAGGTGTGTCTTTCTATGCATTATTTATAGTTCCTTTAAATCCACCTGTGTTTAGGGCTTCTTTGATGGTGATTTTTGTCATTTTGATAAAACTGCTGAATGCAAGACATGACATTTTGAGCATTTTGCTTTTTTCTGTTTCTCTAATACTTTTCGTTAATCCAGAACTCCTCTTTTCTTACTCCCTTTGGCTTTCCTTTTTTGCCACGCTTTATATAATACTTGCTTTAAAGAATTCTCCAACATTTACAATACCTGCTTTAGAGGGCATTCCAAAACTGCATAAATCTGTAACTTATTTTTTGATTTCTCTGTGGATTTCTTTGTTTGCCTTTTTAGGTACTTCGCCCTTAATTTCCACTTTTTCTTACAGTACACTTTATACAGTAATTTCTAGTTCTTTAAGTTCCCCATTCTTTTTCGCTTTTGGAGTTTATGGTTTCCTTGAACTTTTTACCTTTCTTAATCTTCCAACCTTTCCGTTGGAGTTTTTAACGTCTATAATTAAATTCAAATTGCAAAAGATATCAAAATTCCCTTTTTTATTAAACGTTAAATCACCTTTTGCTTTGGCTTTATTTGTTCTAATTCTCAATGCATTTTTTCTTTACTTTCTTAAAGGATACCATAAACTCCTCGCATTGCTCGTTTATGTATGTTTTGTTGTGCTTTGTTGGTATATACATTAATCTTTGAAACTATCTAAGAGAGAATATATACATATATATGTCAAACTGAGCTGTAAAGTAAAGAAAGATAAGAGTTTCAGGTAAGCAAATTCAACCCAAACATACCTTATCAACAAGCCGCAAATATTATCTACACTACCTGCTACAACAGCTAAAACAGTGGCAACCTTTCCTATTGATTTTGTAAGGCTAGAAAAGTGAGCCAGCGTTAAAACAAACGAAGGTATAAGAATTGTGTGGGGATTTACTACTTTTATCAAGCCTTCAAAGGTTTTTGGTTTTGTATACAACTGCGGATTACCTAAGTAGTAGTTGATTATGCCATCTATACTAAAGTCCATTTTGGAATAGAAAAGAATAAAGTTAAAAAAAATGAAATAAAAGGAAAGAAGGAAAAACGCAGTTACTGATAGCCTTAATAGAGATAGTCCGGGATTTTTATCTTCACCAAACAAGAAGTAAAGTAACGTATAAAGTACAAGGCATAGGCTAAGAGTTATAAAAAGCAAGAAAGATAAGAGCTTTAAGTGTATGAGGTATGGACCGAGTAAATATATTAGAAAATCGCTTATAGCATGAGTAAATCCAAAAAAACTCAGAACTAAATTCACAATAGGCTTCAGTCTATCGGAAAATCCTGTCAAGTTAAACAATGAAAGATTTATCAATAAAAAGAAAGAAACCATGAATAGGCTTATGTGAATATTTTCAGAAACTAATGCTAGGGATGGTTTCTCTGGCATTTCAAAGTCTGAATAGAAATACAAAAATATAGATTTGAAAGAAAAGCCATACTTACTATAGAACTCTAAAGTTGAAGTTACAAGGTAAAAAAGGGAAAAAACTAAAAGAAACAATACGAGAATATATAATGGTTTGTTTTTCTTTATGTTTGCAGTTACAAAGAATCTCATTTTCTTCCTCCAAAAAGTACTTGCCAAATACCTAAAACCTTGCGAGTATTGTCCGTTATAGCTTTTGCTGTTATTGTGGCACCTGTTATGTTAGGAATGTCCCTTTTTATTTTAAGTTCATCTTTATCCAACGTTTTTCCTTGAAAATTCTTTAGCCAGTTTTCCTCTGGCATATACTCGAGAGGTTCATTAAAAGCTAGGACCTCAATTACCAAAATCCTTCCTTGAGGGTCTATAGCATATAGGACTGTTTCAGGCTTTGTTCTTACTTTATGTTTATCTACATATGCGTAGCCTATTATCCGATTTCCTTTTTTAGCTATGTACCAAGTGAGTACCTTAGAATTAAGTTTAACTCCTGTGACTTTCTCTATATTTATCAATTGATCCTGTGATAAAGCTATATTTTTCACTTCTATCTGTGCATTAGGAAATATCTTACTTAGCGATTCATCAACATTAGAAATTTCTCTTGTGCTTCCTAAGGAAAAAACTAGCATTAGTATATAAGGTAAAAATCTATGTATTGCCAACATGGCACCTCCGTTTTTAAAGGTACAATTGAAATATAATGTATAATACTCGTGTTTTGTATGTCTTGTTATTTATAAATTGCTTATAATTCTAGTTATGCCCATACAAGAAAATTATAGGAAGGAAGCTTTTAGCAAAGTAGAAAAGTTAAGAGACGATATAAAAATACTTGTAGAAAAGATCATCCCTCAACTGGATATTGAGGATATAGAAATGGGCGTAAGTGAAGAAATAACAATGGATGAAAACTTATGGAAATGGGCAGTAGAAGATAACAACTATATGGAGATTGTGTTTACAGAAATTATGGAACACCATGATGGAGCATACCTAAAAGCTACTTTTAGAAATACCTTGGAAAATGCTTATGCAGATCGATATGTGAGCATCAGAAGCTCTGGAAGAGTAGAGATAACATATGCTTTCTTTATGAATATGGATGACATAAGTGTAAGAGTGGAAAGAAGACCAGATGGCAGATTTTTAGCATTCTTTAAAGCTTTATGAAAGTCTTTGTATCTGTAGCAGAAAGGTCAGCAAGCAATTACTTATATAACATTTTCAAGGATGTAAAAGGTATAGATTTTTGTGGCATAACTGATGAGCCATTAGAATCTATAGGTTTTAGGAGTTTTGGGAAGTTAGAAGATTTTTCTGTGATAGGTATATGGGAAGCATTACCTAAAATTCCTAAGGTTTTAAAATTTTATAGAGACTTTGAGAGATACATAAATGAGTTTGACATTTTAATTGTTTGTGATGCGCCAGCTTTAAATATACCTCTTTTGAAGAGAGCAAGGGGAAAAGTAAAAAAAATTATCTACTTTATATCGCCACAAGTTTGGGCATGGAAAGAAAAGAGGGCAGAAGTTATTGCAAGGTATGTAGACCATTTGATAGTTCTCTTTTCCTTTGAAGTAGAGTTTTACAAAAAGTATGCTAAAGAAAATTTCCATGTTCACTTTGTAGGTCACCCACTGGTTGATTTAGCAAAACCTAGTTTAGAAGAAAAAGACTTCAAAGATTTCTTAGGCATGGATAACTATATTGCCATACTGCCTGGAAGTAGATGGTCAGAAATTAGAAGACATCTTGAGTATGTAAAGGAAGCGTACAAAAGGTTGTGGAAGGAGTTTGAGCTACCAGCCGTCATACCAACTTTTGAGACATTTAGAGCTTTTATAGAAAAAAACACAAAAGGCTTACCCATAAAAGTTATAACACCAAAGGATATTAATACACCATCTTATGATGCGATGGCGTACGCCAAATTATCTTTGGTAGCTAGTGGAACAGCTGATTTAGAAGCCAGCTTATTGGGTAGTCCTCATGTAACTTACTACAGAGTAAATCCTATAACATACTGGATAGGTAAGAGATTAGTTAAAGTTCCGTATGTGTCTCTTACAAATCTTATTCTTGGCAAAGGAGCTATTCCTGAAGTAATACAGCTAAGTGATCAAGAGCTTTACGAAGAATCAAAGAAAATACTTTTGGACGAGCATATAAGAGAGCGTATGCTTCAAGACTTTAATCAGTTAAGAAATACCTTAGGGAAAGAAAGAGTTTTGGACAAACTAAGAGAGTTATTTCTGGACATTATTTTACACTAACTGTGCTTTAAGTTTTTCTTCTATATCGTGCTCAGTGAGCGCACTTATTAACTCATCTAGATCACCTTCTAGTACCTGTTGCAGTTTGTAAAGGGTTAAGTTCACCCTGTGGTCTGTGACTCGCCCCTGCGGGAAGTTGTAGGTTCTTATCTTCTCACTTCTCTCTGCCGTTCCGACCTGCTGCTTTCTCTCTTTGGCTAACTGTTCCTGTTTTTGGCTCTCGTAATGCTCCTTGAGTCTTGCATATAGAATCTTGAGAGCCTTTTGCCTGTTTTGGAACTGAGATCTCTCGTCCTGGCACGATACCACTATACCTGTCGGTAGGTGCGTGATCCTTACGGCACTTTCTGTAGTATTTACGTACTGACCACCCGCTCCGCTAGCTCTAAAGGTCTCTATTTTCAGGTCCTCTGGGTTTATGTGAATGTCCGTTTCGTCAGCTTCGGCTAAAACCGCCACCGTTGCCGTGGATGTGTGTATTCTGCCACCGGCTTCTGTTACAGGCACACGCTGCACCCTATGGACACCACTCTCAAACTTAAGCTTAGAGTATGCACCGCTACCCTCTATCAAGGCTATAACTTCTTTGTATCCTCCTAAACCTGTTTTGTTGGCGCTAAGTATGCTAAACTTCCAACCCATCTTTTCCGCATACTTTTGGTACATACTCAACAGGTCCGCCACAAAAAGGCTTGCCTCTTCACCACCTACGCCAGCTCTAATCTCCAGTATGACGTTTCTCGAATCTCTATCGTCCTTTGGAAGCAGTAAAATCTTTAGGTTTCTCTCTTGCTGCTCTATCTTTTTGTCTAAACTCTTTATTTCTTCCTTTGCAAGTTCTTCGAACTCACTAGACTTTAGAAGCTCCTTTGCGTCCTCCAGATCTTTCAGCAGTTTTTTATACTCGGAGTAAGCTTTGTATACATCCGTTAGATCCTTCAGTTCTTTGTTTAGTTTTGTGAAGGCTTCTTTGTCCTTTATTATCTCTGGGTCGCTCAGTTTTTCCTGGAGTTCTATGTACTTTTTTTCTATAGCTTCTAACTTCTCCAGTAAGTCTTTATTTATCATACCTTGGTTTGGAGCTCCAAGTAAGCTGGTTTTATCCTAAGCTTACCCGTGTAAAATGGATGGCATTTGTTGCAGGACTCTAGGTAAACGGTCCCACCTTTGGTAGAAAGCAGCGTAAAGGTGTTGGAGCACCCACAAACAAAGGTTGTTGGCTTGAGCTCTGGATGTATTCCCTTTTTCATCTTTCAACCTCCAAAACTTATTATTTTAACACATTTTGTATAACTTCCTTTATTCTATCTACGGCTTTTTGTAGCATCTGTGGCTTTGTTCCACCACCCTGAGCCATCTCCTCCTGTCCACCACCACCGCCACCCACAACTTTGCCTACTTCCCTGATTAGCTCCTTAGCTGGTATAACTTTAGACAGGTCCTTAGAAACAGCTACAAGGGTGGATAACTTGTCGTCCTTTTTGATGGCAAAAAATACGAGGCTCTGCTCCCTGTTTCTCATGCTATCAGCCAAAGACCTTACGTTTTCTATGTCCACATCGCTAAACTCGCACCAATACAAGGTGACAGAGTTTACCTTTTCTTCCCTGAGATTGTATTTTAGCTGTAAGGATGCAAGTTTATCTTTCAGCTTTTGGGCCTCTTTTTCTTTTTCTTTTAGAGCTTCCTTTTGCTTTTCTACAGCCTGGATTAGATCCTCCGTTTTTGCTCCCATGCTCTCCGATAGGTCTTTTAGTGCCTTTGATTCCTCTTGTGCGTGCATCACCGCCCAACGTCCCGTTTTTGCCACTATGCGTCTTATACCAGCCCCTATGGATGACTCGGAGATTATCTTAAAGTAGCCTATGTCTCCCGTTCTGCTTACGTGGGTTCCTCCGCAGAGTTCTTTGGAGAAATCCCCGACTGTTATAACTCTAACTACGTCTCCATACTTTTCCTCAAATATGGCTACAGCCCCCTCCTTTAGTGCTTCCTGGTATGTTGTCTCTTTTATGTCCACGGGATAGTTCTTCATTATTTGCTGGTTCACGAGCTCCTCTACTCGTGTTAGTTCCTCCCAGGATAGAGCCCCGTGGTGTGTAAAGTCAAAACGAAGGTAAGTATCACAGACCAACGATCCAGCTTGTCTAACATGGTCTCCCAAAGTGTTCCTCAAAGCGGCATGTAGAAGGTGTGTGGCTGTATGGTTTCTCCTTATATCTTCTCTTCTCTCCTTGTCTATAGATGCAAAAGCTCTATCCTCTACATTTATCGTTCCTCTGATAACCTTCCCTATGTGTATTATTACGTCATCCAAGGGCATTTGTGTGTCTTCTACTAAGAAGATTCCTTCCTTTGTCTGTATGTAACCCTTGTCTCCTACCTGTCCACCTCTCTCCGGATAAAAAGGTGTCTCTTCCAAAATTAACTGTCCTTTTTCGCCCTCTCTTAATTGGGACACGACCTGACCATCCTTTACTATTGCCATTATATGCGTATCCGTTTCGTAATCGACGTATCCTACAAATCTGGAAACTATCCCTCTCTCTTTGAGTTGTGCGTATATTGGAGATACCTCTTTAGTTTCTATTTTGAAGTGTTTTCTGGCTTTTTCTCTCTGCTCCTGCATCTCCTTTTCGTAGCCTTCCATGTCCAAGTACAGCCCTTTTTCTTTCGCTATCTCCTCCAAAAGGTCCAAAGGGAAGCCGTAGGTGTCGTAAAGTCTAAAGACTTGTTCACCCGGTACGTAAGGTAGGTTATTTTGCACGCTTTCTTCCACAACTTCTTCCACGATAGGAAGTCCCTTTCGTAGCGTGTTTATGAACCTTTCCTCTTCGCCTTTTATTATGCCCTTTATGTAGCGAGCTCTCTGCTCAAGCTCTGGATATGCGCTCGACATTATGCTTAAAACTACGTCAACACCTCTGTACAAGAAAGCTTCTTTTATGTTTAGTTTGTAGCCAAATCTTAGAGCCCTTCTTAAAATCCTGCGTATTACGTAACCTCTACCTAGATTGGAAGGGATAACTCCATCACCGATGGCAAAGGTAAGCGCCCTGAGGTGGTCAGCTATAACACGAAGTGCTACATCAGTTTCGTAATCTTTTCCGTAAGCCACAGATGATACCTCTTCACCAAAGGTTATCAGAGGTCTTATTAGGTCTATTTCGTAGTTGGTTTTTGTTCCTTGAAGAACCGAAGATACTCTTTCTAAGCCCATCCCCGTGTCTATGTTAGGTTTGGGTAGAGGTTTTAGTGTCCCATCGCTTTCTTTGTTGTACTGCATAAAAACCAAGTTCCATATTTCCAGAAATCGCTCTGAAGATTCGTATTCTTCCCCTCTATCTACGTATATTTCTGATGATGGTCCGCATGGTCCCGTTTCCCCCATTTGCCAAAAATTATCTTCCTCCCCAAGCCTCCATATTCTATCTTCCTTTAGTCCTACTTCCTTTAGCCATATGTTAAAAGCTTCTTCATCATCTTTGTAGACGCTAACGTAAAGTCTATCTTCTGGAAGTTTTAGAACTTGCGTAACAAATTCCCAAGCAAATAAAATGGCTTCCCTTTTAAAGTAATCACCAAAGGAAAAGTTACCAAGCATTTCAAAAAAGGTGTGATGCCTGGATGTCCTTCCTACGCTTTCCAAGTCGTTATGCTTTCCTGAAACCCTCAAACACTTTTGGCAAGATGCCGCCCTTGTGTAAGGTTTTTTCTCTATACCTAAAAAAACGTTTTTAAAAGGCACCATACCTGCATTCACAAAGAGCAAGGTGGGGTCAGATTCGGGTATCAGGGATGCACTTTTGACGATTGTGTGGTTCTTTTTTTCGAAAAAGCCTAAAAACAGGTTTCTGATCTCGTGCCCGGATAACATAAATTAATAATATAATCTATTCTGTGGAAGCCTTTGATAAACTAATGGGGATAGTTAGCAAGTTAAGACGGGAGTGTCCATGGGATAGAAAGCAGACGCACGAAAGTCTAAAAAAACATGCACTTGAGGAAGTGTACGAGCTGATAGATGCCATAGATTCCGGTGATCCTCAGAGGTTAAAGGAAGAGCTAGGAGATGTTCTTTTGCAAGTGGTGTTTCACTCTCAAATAGCGAGCGAAAGAGGGGAATTTAACATAGAGGATGTTATAAACAGCCTTTGTGAAAAGCTAATACACAGGCATCCTCATGTTTTTGGAAACGAACCTGCCGAAAGTGTTTTGAAAAATTGGGAGCTCTCCAAGTCAGAAAGCAGAGAGAGTATACTGGATGGCATCCCAAAAAGTATGCCAGCGTTGCTTAGATCAAAAAAACTCCAAGACAGAGCTAGTTTAGTTGGCTTTGACTTCCAAAACGTGTATCAAGCTATAGATAAGCTTTACGAAGAGATAGAGGAGCTAAAGGAGAGCATAAAAAACGGCGATAGAGACAATCTACAGCATGAGTTGGGTGATATACTAACGGCTGCCGTAGAGATAGGAAGATTGATAAATATCGATGCTGAATTGGCTCTTAATCAGGCAAATGACAGGTTCGAAAAACGCTTTAGATTGATGGAAGAGTTGGCCAAGAAGGAAAACAAAAAACTTCAGGAAATGACTCTGGAGGAGATGGAACGGCTATGGAATACGGCAAAGAAAATAGCGGGATGATAGAAATACTAAAGGAAAAACTTTCAGCGGAGCTTGTTCAAACGCACTCAAGCTGGGTGTTGATTGGAAAGGAGGTGGTTTACAAAATTAAAAAACCCGTCAACTTCGGCTTTTTGGATTACTCAACCCTACAGAAACGCCACAATTACTGCCAAAAGGAGGTGGAGCTAAACAAGCGCATGTGCTCACGGATATACATGGGCGTAGTTCCCATAAGCCAAGTGGATGGTGATTACCTCTTGGAAAGCGATGAGAATTTGGTAGAGTATGCAGTGAAGATGAGGAGAATACCTCAAGAGAGAGTCCTCTCAAACCTTTTGGACAGCGTAAAGGAAGAAGACCTTCAAAAACTCGCTACGCATATATACAATTTTCACCAAAGGGCACAAAAAAGACCCGAGTTTGGAGATCTTCAGGTGATGAAGTACAACACAGATGAGAACTTTCAGCAAACCCAGGAGTTTATAAGCCTCACAATAAGCAAGGAAGACTATGAGTTCATAAAGGAGAGAACGGAAGCTTTCTATAAAAAGTACGGCTATGTATTCCAAGAACGAAAGGACCAGGGCATGATAGTTGATGGACACGGGGACATAAGGTTAGAGCATGTGGCTTTTTTAGACGATGGTGTGTGCGTTTTTGATTGTATAGAGTTTAACGATAGATTCAGATGCGGTGATGTTATAAACGATATGTGCTTCTTGTCTATGGAGTTGGATTTTTGGGGCAAAAGGCATCTGTCCAAGATTTACGAAGAGCGATATAGGGAGCTTTCCAAGGACGCACATTTTGAGATTCTTTTACCCTTCTTTAAGTGTTACAGAGCTTACGTGAGAGGGAAGGTTTTTAGTTTTATGCTTAAAGACCCGATGGTTATGGATAAGAACAAGTATGCAGACTTGGCTATGAGGATGTTCAATCTCAGCAGAGAGTATGCTGAATTATTAGTGTAAACTCAAGAGGCTTAGCTTCTCTAATTTGTTTAGCTATTTTCCTATATTAAATAAATTAAATAAATAAAGATCTTGACAAAAGCAAAAATATTAGCTTATAATAATTTAGGTATTAGCCCCCATCGTCTAGCCAGGTCTAGGACACCGCCCTTTCAAGGCGGAGATCGCGGGTTCAAATCCCGCTGGGGGTGTTTTCAAAAACGCTATGGAAAAACAGTACGAAATTAACAGTCAGGAATACCAAGCCACAGATATAAAAGCTGTTACTGGTCTTGAACATGTCCGTTTAAGGCCATCTATGTATATTGGTGACATAGGAGAAAGGGGTCTTCATCATCTCATATGGGAGATTCTCGATAATGCAGTTGATGAACATATGGCAGGCTATGCCGATAGCATCACCATAATAATTCACGTAGATGGATCCGTAACAATAGAGGATAATGGGAGAGGAATACCAACGGATGTACATCCAGAAACAGGCATTCCAGCTGTTGAAATGGTTTTTACCATGCTTGGAGCTGGTGGGAAGTTTGATAAAAAAGCTTACAGGTACTCCGGTGGTCTTCATGGTGTTGGTGCATCTGTTGTAAATGCTCTTTCCGAGTGGTTAATATGCGAAGTATACAGAGATGGAAAAATACACAAGCAAGAATACCAAAGAGGTAACCCTTTATATCCATTAAAGGAAGTGGGTAATACGAGCAAAAGGGGGACAAAGGTAACTTTTAAACCAGATAGTCAAATATTCGAGACAACAAAAATAAAGTTCGATATAGTTGAAAGAAGAGTAAGAGAGCTTGCTTATCTCAATCCAGAGTGCACATTTCATTTAATAGATGAAAGATTTTCTAAAGACGTTATATACAAATTTGATAGGGGTATAGAAGAGTTAGCAAAGTTCCTTTCCGCTGGAAAAGATTTGCTCTTTGACCAGGTCATTCGTATAACTTCAGAAAAGGAAGATGTTAATGTAGATGTAGCCTTTATGTATACAAAAGATTACAGAGAATCTGTAGAATCCTTTGTAAATAATATAAAGACTGTTGAAGGAGGTACGCACGTTACAGGCTTCCGGAGCGGTCTAACAAAAGCCGTTATGAAAGCCTTGCCCAACATAAAGCTGCAAAAAGAGCTCAGAGAATCCTTTACAGGTGAAGACCTAAGGGAAGGTCTTGTGGCTGTGATTTCATGCAAAGTACCAGAACCACAGTTTGAGGGTCAAACAAAAACTAAACTGGGAAACCAAAACGTAAAAAATATAGTAGAATCAGTGGTTTATGAATACTTATCTGATTATTTCGATAGAAACAGGGACATCTTTAGGTTAATTGTCGAAAAAGCCATAGAAGCTGCTTTGGCAAGAGAGGCGGCAAAAAAGGCAAAGGAACTGGTAAGAAGAAAATCTCCACTCGAGGATTCCACACTTCCCGGTAAGTTGGCAGATTGCTCCGAAAAGGATCCACAAAAGTGCGAAATTTTCATCGTGGAAGGGGAATCCGCCGGAGGCTCGGCAAAGCAAGGTCGTGACAGAAGATACCAAGCCATTCTTCCTCTGCGTGGAAAGATCTTAAATGTGGAAAAAGCGAGACTCGATAAAGTATTCTCCAACGAAGAGATAAAGGCTATCGTGAGCTCCTTAGGAGCCGGTATAGGCGAAGATATGGATCTTTCTAAGCTACGCTATCACAAAATAATTCTAATGACGGATGCTGATGTAGATGGACTCCACATAAGAACCCTTCTTCTCACCTTCTTCTACAGGTATATGCCAAAACTCATAGAAAATGGTTATTTGTACATCGCTCAACCGCCACTTTACAGGGTAAAGAGAGGAAAATCCGTCTTTTACCTAAAGGACGATAAGGAATTGGAATCCTTTCTCTTGGAACTTGCCAAACAGGCAAAACTGATCACAGCCGACGGACAGGAGATAGTAGGTGAGGAACTCGTTAAGCTTGTCAAAAATATAAAGGAACTGGAGGATGCTTACAAATCCTTTGCGAAGAAGAAGGGAGAACACATCCTTCAGGGATTGATAAACGTAAGGCTTGTGGAGGAGGATTTAAGGGATACAGAGAAGCTACAGGAAAAGATGAGGGAGCTCGAAAGTTTTCTCAAAAATGTAACCATAGATGTGAAGTACGATAATTACGAAGATGCTTACGAAATTGTTTTTGTAGAAAAAGATAGAAAAACTATAGTGGACGTGGACTTTGTTTCGTCCTTGAGTTACAAATCGTTAATCTCAGGTCTTTCCGTAAAAACTCCCGTAAGTGTTTACTTTGAACGCAAAAGCAAGGTGGTAAACGACGTATACCATATATCTGATGCGTTAATGGAGCTTATAAAAGAGTCCTTAGAAATACAGAGATACAAGGGGCTTGGTGAGATGAATCCGGAGCAACTCTGGGAAACCACTATGAACCCGAACACAAGAAGGCTTTTGAAGGTAACCGTAGAGGATGCCGCAGAAGCGGATAGAATATTCTCCATACTTATGGGTGAAGATGTGGAGCCTAGAAGGGAATTCATAAGCACCTATGCGAGGGAGGTAAAGAATCTTGACGTTTAAAAGAATCATCGTTGGTGTTGATGGTTCAAAAGCTTCGTGGACAGCGAGCGAATACGCCTTTCAATTAGGCAGTGTTCTATCCATACCAGTTATAGGTGCTTATATAGTGGATGAAAGAGTAATAGATGAGAGTTTTTTGGAGGATTTGGCAGGTGTCCTTGGTTTTACTTACTACGTAGGTATCTCTCAAAAAGTAAAGGAATTCCTAGAGAACCAAGCAGATGCAGTTTTGGATGAGTTTTTGAGTTTAGGCAGAAACAGAGGTGTGAAGGTATCAGCCTTCCAAGCTACAGGTGTACCTTATAAACTCATAGCGGAACAAGCGGACGATGGTGATTTAATAGTTGTTGGGAAGAAAGGGAAAAAACCAGTTGAAGGTGTGTTTTTAGGATCCACGGCGGAGAGGGTGGTAAGAATCGCCAAATGTAGCGTGTTAATAGTTTCTGAAGAGTATAGAGACATTAAGAAGGTTTGTGTAGCTTACGATGGTATGGATCTATCGAGAAAGGCTTTAACTATAGTAAAAGATCTTTGTAATGGATTCCAATGGGATCTTTCAGTCCTTTACGTGGGAGACAGGGATTTATCGAAGGATATAGAAAGTGGTGTTAAGTACGTAAATTTAAAGGGCATTCCTGAGGAAAAAATAGTACAATATTGTAAAGAAGAGAACATAGATATGCTTACTATAGGAGCTTTTTCTAAAGGTAAGCTCAAAGAGCTATTTTTGGGAAGCGTCACACTGTTTGTGATGCATCATTTAGATATACCTCTCTTTATGGTGAAATAAAATGGGTAAACTGTACGTAGTTGCTACGCCTATAGGTAACTTAAGGGATATTACGTTGAGGGCTTTGGAGGTCTTAAAATCCGTTAACTTCATAGCGTGCGAAGATACACGTAGAACAAGTATTCTTTTAAATCATTACCAAATAGAGGGTAAAAAGCTTATTTCCTACTATGAACCAAAGGAAAGTATACAGGCACCGAAAATAATAAAGCTCTTAGAAAAGGAAGACATAGCATTAGTTACGGACTCAGGCATGCCATCCATTTCCGATCCTGGCTATAAGCTCATAAGTATGTGTATTCAAAAGGGTATACAAGTGGAAGTTTTGCCAGGTCCAAGTGCCGTAACAACAGCCTTGGTAGGTTCTGGTCTTCCTACCGATAGATTTACTTTCTTGGGCTTTTTGCCGAGAAAAGGATTAGAAAAATTCTTCGAAGAGGTTAAAGCTTACAAAAATACAACTCTGATAGCTTTTGAGTCTCCCAATAGAATTGTAAAAAGCTTATCTAGTATGCTATCTTCTTACGGTCCAGAAGTAAATGTTTGTATAGCGAGGGAGCTTACAAAGGTTCACGAAGAATACATAAGAGGAAAACTTGGTGAAGTTTACGAGTCTTTAAAGAACATGGGAGAAATTAAGGGAGAGATAGTCTTACTTTGGCGTCTTCCAGATGAGTGATTTGTTTTCTCTTTTGAAATTCAACTCGGAAGGCTTAATTCCAGTAATAGCTCAAGATTACCGAACGGGTGAGATTAGAATGTTTGCTTGGGCAAATTTGGAAGCTCTTGAGAAAACGCTTCAGACAGGCTATGCTCATTATTATTCAAGATCTAGAAAATCCGTCTGGAAAAAGGGAGAAACATCTGGAGAGTTTCAAAAGGTTATAGAAATAAGGGTGGACTGTGACGAAGATGCAATCCTTTATATAGTAGAACAAGAAAAAAACAGAGCTTGCCACACTGGGGAAAGGAATTGCTTCTTTAGACGCATAGATGGACAAGAAGTAGAAAAACCTTTGCCTTTTGAGACATTAACAAGACTTCAAGAAGTGATAGAAAAACGAATACAAGAAAAACCGGAAAATTCCTATACTGTAAAACTGCTAAAGGAAGGTGAAGATAGAATATTGCAGAAGTTTGGAGAAGAAGCGATAGAGGCTCTTATAGCGCTAAAAAACAACGATCCCGATCAAATAAAGGCAGAACTGTCTGATATGTTTTATCATCTTGTTCTTATGTTAACAATACGTGGCATAGGTATAGATCAAATAATGCAGGAGCTGTCCCGTAGATTCAAGTAAGTATGTTTTTTATCTTGCTTGCATCCACGCTAATTAATTTAGCTTTCGCCTATGAGGAACTAAAAGGAATAATAGATAAAAAGTTTGAAGAAAGGTCCACGGAGACAAACTTGGAAAAAATTGTAGAGGAAACAATAAAAAGTGGAAAGTATGACATTTTACTAGAACTTCACATAAGAGATCTTTTGGAGAGGGCTCAGTTGGATACTCAAAAGGAGTATTATTCTTACTTGCTTATTAAGTACACGCAAGATGTAAGCTTATTACCAGTTTACGGACATCATATAAGTCCTGATAATCTCATAAAGCTATGTAGAGATGATTTAAAAACCAAGAATGTAATTGAAAGATACAAGAGATGTTTTGATGTCCACAAAGATGGTAGGTTTTTTAGAGGTATTTACGCAGTTATGGATTTAAGAGACAGAGAAACTAGACGATGGATGGAAAATAAGATAACCGAGGTTAAGCTAAATAAAGAGTATGCTTACCATGCTATGGGACTTTTGTATTACCAATTAAATGAAGTGAGAAGATCCATGCTGTTTCTCAACCAAGCTGGAAGGTTGGGACTTGCACCACTTGCCAAAATATACATAAACACTGGAGATTTTCAAAAAGCAAAGGAGTATGCGGACAGAATAAGAGCGTATAGGGATCTCACTGACGAAGAGAGAGAAGTCCTAAGGTTTATGGATAGAACCTACAGAGGCAGAAATTAGATTATTAATATATGGTCAAGCCTAAACTAAGAGCTCTTAGTATAGAAGCTCTCAAAGATGGTTACTTGGTAGTGGACCCATACCAAATAAGCAAAGAAATTTTTGTAAGCGACTACGGCTTATTTCTCCTTTCTTTGATGGATGGAACAAGGGATATTGACCAAATAAGACTTGAATTCACTAAGAAAACAGGATTGTTGATAACACGCGAAGAAATAGAAAGATTTATTCACTCTTTGAAAGAAAATCTCATGTTGGAGGATGAGAACTTCATCAGAGCCTTTGAGAAAAGAAAGGAAAAACTACTAAGGAATAACATCAGGGAACCATCTCACGTAAATGTTTGTTACCCCGGTAACCCAGAGGAATGCAAAGAGTTTTTAGTTTTAGGTGAAAAAGAGAAACGCATCTCACCTGTAGGGATCATATGCCCGCATATGGATTTAAGAGTAGCCAAAGATGTTTATTGGGAAGCATATGGAAGGTTGAATGAAGAAAAGGAGCTCGTTGTTATTTTAGGTGTTTCCCATTATATGCACCAAATGCCTTTTTCCGTGTTTCCCGGTCATTTCCAAACACCTTTTGGAATCTTAGAAACAGACACGAGTTTGGTAGAAAATCTAAAGGCTTTATATCCCTTTGATGTCACTCACGATGTTTTATCCTATGAAAAGGAGCACTCCATAGAGTTTCAAACTTTGTACGTAAAGCTCCTATATCCCAATGCAAAGGTACTTGCGATGATAATTTCGTATGGAGATAAAGAATTTCTAAAAAGTGCAGCGGATACTTTCTTGAGAGCTCTAAAAGGTAAAGAAGAAAAGGTTCTGTTTGTATCCAGTATAGACTTGAGTCATGTAGGCAGAAGGTTTGGTGATATGGTCAGTTACGATACCTCTTACAGAGATATGAAGTATCTTGAGCTTATCGAAAAGATGCAAGGTGAGGAAGCCTTTGATCTTTTGGTAAGTGATAACAATTCCACGCGAATAGATGGGCAGTTTACTAATCTTTTCTTTTATTACGTGCTAAAAAATCTGGGGGTTAAACAGGGTAAACTTTTAGACTATAAGTTTCACCATGATATTGAATGGGACTCAAGGGTTTCTTATGCTAGCATGGCTTTTATGTAATATAATTAGAAACCATGCTGGAAAGCCTCGTAAAAACCAACAACACAAAGCTTTTACTTGTTGTTCTAGATGGTATTGGTGGCTTACCTGTAAAGGATGGAAAAACTGAACTGGAGCTAGCGCAAACCCCCAACCTGGATAATCTTGCAAAAAGGTCTGCACTTGGACTTCACATTCCCGTAGATTACGGTATAACACCAGGTAGTGGTCCTGGGCATTTGGGGATATTTGGATATGACCCTCTAAAGTACACCATAGGAAGGGGGATTTTGGAAGCCTTGGGGCTTGGTTTACATGTAAGTGATACGGACATAGCCATCAGAGGAAATTACGCTAAGGTAAAGTATGAAGATGGGAAAGTTATCGTTGTAGATAGAAGAGCTGGGCGTATATCCACTGAGGAAAATAAGGCAATTACTCAAAAGTTAAAAGAGGCAATAAAGGAAATAGATGGAGTTAAGGTATACATCCAAGCAGGTATGGAGCACAGAACAGCCATAATTCTCCGTTTTCCTTACCCATTACCTATAGGAAGTGACTTTATTAACGATACGGATCCACAAAAGGAAGGACTGGAAGTTTTGAAAGCTAAAGGCTCCAATGAGAATGCACAAAGAGTGGCCGAGGTGGTAAATAAATTGGTGGATAAAATTGCACAGATACTGAAGGATGAACCAAAAGCTAACTATATGCTTCTCAGAGGCTTTTCTCAAAAGCCCAAAATAGAAAGTTTTTACGAAAGGTTTAAACTAAAAGCTTGTGCGATAGCCGTTTATCCCATGTATAGAGGACTTGCCAGTTTGGTGGGAATGGATGTAGTGGATGTAGAAGGGAAAACTGTAGAGGATCAAATAGATAAGCTGGAAAAGGTATGGAGAGAGTATGACTTTTTCTTTTTACACATAAAAAAAACGGACTCCTACGGTGAAGATGGAAATTATGAGGGAAAAGTAAAGGTCATTGAAGAGTTTGATTCCCTTTTACCCAAAATTTTACAACTAAAGCCCGATATTTTAGTAATTACCGGAGATCATTCCACACCTTCCATACTTAAAGGGCACTCTTGGCACCCTGTACCCATCTTGTTGCACTCACCTTATGTACTTGGTCAAACATCATTAAGGTTTACAGAAAGGGAATGCCTAAAAGGAGAACTTGGGATTTTCCCAGCAGCTAAACTTATAAACCTTATGCTAGCTAACTCTTTAAGACTTGCCAAATACGGGGCTTAAGAGTAATTTAAAACACTGCTATGAAAACACTGAGTTTAAGATACATTTACGACAAGGTTATAGAAGGTCAAAGAATAAACCAAGAAGAAGCTCTTTTGCTTTTGGAAAAAGGAGACATTACAACTCTGGGTTACCTTGCAGACTATGTTAGAAAAAAGCTACATCCCAGCAACATAGTCACCTTTGTTATAGACAGAAACGTCAACTACACCAATGTATGCGTTGCTGGTTGTAAGTTTTGTGCCTTTCAGAGGAAGGTAAGTTCTCCAGAAGGCTATACTTTGGAGAAAGAAAGTATATTACAAAAGGTGAAGGAACTTGTAGAGTGGGGTGGCACTACTCTCTTGATGCAAGGGGGGTTAAATCCATACCTTCCCATAGGGTATTACGAAGATCTTATCTCCACTATAAAGTCTGCCTTTCCTGAGGTGCAAATTCACTCCTTTTCAGCTCCAGAAGTTGTGTATCTTGCAAAGTTGGAAAGACTCTCCATAAAGGAAGTGATCCAAAGATTAAAGCAAGCAGGTTTGGATTCTATTCCAGGCGGTGGTGCAGAAATACTGTCCGACGAAGTTAGAAGCTTTTTAAGTCCAGGCAAGTGCAGTGTGGAGGAGTGGGAAGAGGTTCACACAATGGCCCACGAGCTAGGAATGACAACCACAGCTACCATGATGTTTGGCCATATAGAGAAGCCTTACCATATAGTGGAACATTTAGAAAGGGTTAGAAGGGTTCAAGACCAAACAGGAGGATTTACAGCCTTTATTCCTTGGACTTTCAAAAAAGGTAATACGCAGCTTGATCATTTGGAAGAAGCATCTTCCGTATACTACCTCAAAGTTTTAGCATTGTCTCGAATCTACCTAGATAATTTCAGAAATATTCAAAGCTCTCATGTAACCCAAACAATCAACATAGGCATCGTAGGGTTACACTTCGGTGCTAACGACCTTGGGAGTGTAATGATGGAAGAGAATGTTATATCTTCAACAAGCTACAAAGTAAACATTCCCAAGGTTCAGGATATGGTGGATGCAATAAAAGCTGCTGGATTTATCCCAGCTCAAAGGGATACTTACTACAACATAGTAAAGGTGTTTAATTAATTGAGTAGCTCCTCATCGGAATGGTAATAATATCTGAAGACCAGATGTTATGTATATATGTCTATATACAGTTGATGGATAGTTATCAAGGGTTGGTGATCTCGATTGCTATGCACTCTTAACACACAGGTGATACATTGGCATTTTTCCAAACGAGACCGAGGGGTGTTGATGGAAACTAGGTGGATATTACCTGCGTCTTTTCCTTTTATTCCTATTGAAAGTTGAGCTAAAAAGATCCAAAGCGATATGAAAAGTTTCAGACACAATCAATCCCAAGAGAAAGTAAAAGGAGGACTCAGACTTTCCAAAGGCTTCTAAATATTTTTGAGGGTTTAAGTGGTTTGCCAAATCGGTATATTCCGGCAAGTAATTCCTAACCAAGAACGAAAAAAATGCGTAAAAAAACATTACAACAAGATTAAAGTAAAAAAGTCTCACAAAGGTTCCAACAATGGGTACGTGAGATATACCCCTATGCTTAGACTTAGCTTGATAAGGATACCATATAAACCTAAAAACTTTCCATCTTTTGGAAGGCTTGGACCCCTTCATATCCAAGTCAGGAGAGAGCAAGAAGGTTCCTATGAGATATCCGGCTGTAAAAGGTAAGAAAAAGTCTCTTGGGACAAAGTACAGGCTTGCAGGTAAGAATATAAGGTTAACAAAGTCGTGAGTTTTCCCTAAAGCCATTTTTCCATATCTATTATTTTCAAGCTGTGCCTATACCTTAAATCTATAGAATAGACTACTCTACCACTGTATCTGGAAAGCTGCACCAGCTTGCTATTTAACCTTGTATCCCAACTCACAAAGGTCAAATTTCCATCTCCTTTAAATATAACTTTTCTTATGTTGGATCTTTCGTCCTTGCTTAGGTTTAAGTGTTCGGACAGAAACACTGGTTCCGGAAAACCTTCTCCAAAAGGCTCGAGACTCTTTATTTGATTTAAGATGTCTTGATTGATCTTTTTCGTTTCCAATCTCATATCTATTAGAAGTTGTGGTTTTTTATACAGTTTAGAAAATACCTCGCGCGCTCTGATTTCAAATCGTTCCAGATTTTCTTTAGGTATGGTTAACCCAGCTGCACCTGTGTGCCCACCCCACTTTATGAACATGTCGGAAAGCTCCTTTAGTCCAGAGTACAGGTCCACACCTTTAACGCTTCTCGCAGATCCTACAGCTACATCGTTTCCCACACAAAAAACGATGCTCGGCTTCTCAAATTCGTTAGAGAGTCTACCAGCGATAATACCCAGTATACCTACTTTAGACGGGTCGTTAATAAACACAGATATTAGACTTTCATTTTTTTTAAGTTCTGCGATTTTTAATACGTTTACGTACTCTTTATCTACTAACTCTCTTCTTTTGTCGTTTAAATCTTCAATTTCTTCTAAGATCTGACGGGCTTTAGTTTCGTTGGATTCCAGCAGAAGCCTTAAACTCGTTATTGGATTCTCTATCCTACCGGGTGTATTTAACCTTGGCACTATCGAAAAAACTACATCTTTAGAGGATATCTCTTCATTGTGGTTTTTTACATGGTTGAGCAACAACTTCATACCCTGAAATGGTGTATCTGCGTTTCTAATGTGGTTTAAAACCTCTATCCCTTTGGCAACTAGTACACGATTGAGCATATTCAATGGCATAATATCAGCCAATGTACCTACAGCGACTAAATGGAGATAATTCCTAATGTCAAAATTTATCGGTAACTCTTTATTTAGAAGGAGAGCAACGTAGAAAGCTAATCCAACGGAAGAAATTTCCTTTATGTAATTTGGCGTGTTCGTATCAAGCTTTGGATTTACAAGTATTGCTTTTGGAAGCTTATCTCCAATATTGTGATGGTCTAATACCACTACGGGCTTTCTACAGCCGTTTATTTCCTCAACGGCTGTTGTTCCGTTGTCTACAGTGATTATTAGATCAGCGTACCTTTCGAAGTCCCTAATTATGTTTTTATTCAAACCGTATCCTGTTTTACGGGTAGGTAAAGAACATAATACTTTAGCTCCTACAGACTTGAGAAAGTGATACAGCAATGCTGTTCCCGTTATACCATCAACATCGTAATCACCGTATATGATGATACGTCTGCCTTTTTTAACTGCGTCAAGTATAACACTCGCAGCTTCTTCGATGTTTGGGATATGTCTGTAGTGAGGTATATTTTTGAGCGCTAAGTCAAAAACCCTTCCATCGGTATTTCTATTTGCCAATATTTGAGCTATGAATGGACCAAAGCGGTCTACTAAATCCTCTGGAGGATGTATTTGGTCTTGAAGAATTACCCATTCCCTACCTAAGAAACCGTTCATGATTTTACAAGATTCACAAACTCCTCACACCATCTGGATATACTTCCAGCTCCCATAAAAAGTATTACATCGCCTTCTGTAGATTCTTTTTCTAGAAGCTCAAAGATCTCTTCTTTATCTGCTGCAAATATAGCCCCTGAATCCTTTGCCAAATCTTGTCCATTTACTCCATAGGTGTTTTCTTCACCTGCAGGATATATGTGAGTGGTTATCTTTACATCTGCCTCTTTCAGTACTTTTATAAATTCATTGTACAAGTAAAAGGTTCTAGAGTACCTGTGAGGTTGAAAGATCAGGATTACTCTTCTGTCTGGATACATCTCTCTGATGGCACTTAGCACAGACTTGATTTCTGTTGGATGGTGCCCGTAATCATCGTAAATGGGATTTCCTTTGTAATATCCTTTAAGATCTAGCCTACGCTCTGCGTTTCTAAAGCTTGCTAGAGCGCTCGATATAGTATCAAAGCTTATGTCCATGTTAAGACATACCAAGGTACTTGCCAAAGCATTGTACACGTTATGTCTGCCAGGAACGCCTAAATAGATGTTTCCAAGCCTTTGCCCATTTAACTCTACGTCAAAGGAGTACTTACCATCTATGAGCCTTAGGTTACTGGCTTGAAGGTTAGCTTTTTTTTCTATTCCGAAGGTTAGCACCTTCTTTTTGATGTAAGGTAGTGTACTTGCAGAGTTTTCATCGTCCATATTCATAACACAGAATCCGTAAAAAGGAACGCTGTTGGCAAATTTTATAAAAGCTTCCTTTATTTCCTCCAAATCTCTGTAAAACCCTAAATGTTCTTTGTCTATGTTGGTTATAACAGCCACCGTAGGTGAGAGTTTTAAGAAAGACCCATCGCTTTCGTCGGCTTCCGAAATTATAAGATTGTCCCTTCCCAATTTGGCATTGGTCCCCAAGCTCTGAAGTATGCCACCTATTATTACAGTTGGATCCATTCCAGCCATATGTGATATATGAGCTATCATAGAGGTTGTTGTAGTTTTGCCATGAGAACCACATACAGCTATACCTTCTTTTAGTCTAAAGAGTTCGGCAAGCATCTCGCCACGAGGTATAGTTGGGATGCTCATCTGCTTTGCCTTGCGTAGTTCCGGATTATTTTCATCAACAGCTGAAGAGTAAACCACTACATCAGCATCCTTCAGATTTTCCTCTCTATGTCCTATGTAAGCCGTTACTCCCTTTTCTCTTAGAAGTCTTACGTTCTTGTTTTCTTGGAGATCCGAACCCGATACTTGGTATCCCATCTCTAACAGAATCTGAGCTATACCGCTCATACCTATTCCGCCTATTCCTACAAAGTGAAACTTCTTTATCCTTTCTCTAAACATTTGATAAATTATAAATCTTTAAAAGGTGCTGTACTTAAATACTTTTCTCCTCCATCTGGGAAAATAACGACCACGACACCTTCCTCTAGCTCTCTGCTCAGAGTTATAGCAGCATGCAAAGCTGCTCCGCTCGATTGACCTACAAATAGGGCTTCTTCGTTAGCCAGTCTCTTTGTCATCTCGTAGGCATCTTCCGTCTCTACAAAGATGGTTCTGTCCAGAAGTGTTTCATCAAATATGCCGGGTTTTATGGAACTCTCTATGTGCTTGAGTCCTTCTATGCCATGGAAAGGATGAGCTGGCTGAACACCAACTATCTGTATGTTGGGACTGTAAACTTTTAGTCTTCTACCTGTACCCATTATAGTTCCACCTGTGCCTATTCCTGCCACAAAGTGTGTTATCCTTCCTTGGGTTTGATTCCATACTTCTATACCTGTTGAGTAAAAGTGTGCCCTCCAGTTGGCTGGATTGTTGTATTGATCTAAGTAAATGTATCTGTCTGGCTCCTTCTCTACCTTTTCCCGAACAAATATAATGGCACCGTCAGTACCTAACAGAGGGTCTGTAAAATACACCTTGGCACCGTAAGCCTTTATTATCTTTTTTCTTTCTTCGCTTACGTTTGCAGGCATGGCAAGTTCTACAGGAATACCCAAGGATGCACCTACCATTGCTAAAGCTATGCCTGTGTTGCCCGATGTAGCATCTATGACTATCTTCCCATCTTTTATAAGTCCTCGATTTATAGCATCTAAGAACATACTCAGAGCTGGTCTATCCTTTACGGACCCACCCAAATTAAAACCCTCAAGCTTTGCGTATATTTCTACCTTTGGTGATATATCTTTTGGGATAACCTTGTTTATCCTTACTAAAGGAGTGTTTCCTACGAGTTGTAACGGAGAAGATCTTGCTTTTCTATAATCTTCATCGTGTTGACCTAGTACCCACATTTATTTATAGTATTTTAAGGGCTTAATACTTTTCAAGTGTAAATATAATATATCAAAGGAAAGGGATGAAAGCTTGGATAGAAAAGTTAGTAGTTGAGGGATTTAAATCCTACGGTAAAGAAAGGTTAGAAATACCTTTGGGAGAGGGATTTATTGCCATAGTTGGTCCCAACGGTGCTGGAAAATCAAACATAGGGGATGCTATCTCTTTTGCTCTCGGGCTAGCTACAGCAAAAACCCTAAGGGCAAAAAACTTGACTTACCTAATATACTCAAAAGGTGAAGAAAAAGCCGAATACGCATACGTGGAGGTACACTTTAAAAATCAAGGAATTTTTACGATAGAGGATGAGGAAGTTGTAATATCTAGAAAGGTGTATGCCGATGGAAGAAGTGTCTATAAAATCAACTCCCAGACTGTAAGAGAAAAGGATGTATCCGATTTTTTGGCTAAAGCAGGTATATTCGAAAGCGCTTACAATGTTGTGCTCCAAGGCGATATAATCCGCTTTTTGAGAATGACTCCACTGGAGCGAAGAAAACTCATAGAGGATATATCAGGTGTAGGAGAGTTTGAAGAAAAGAAACAAAAAGCATTAGAGAATCTTGGAGAGGTGGAACTAAAGATCAGGGAGCTTTCTCTCTTGATAGACGAGGTAGAGGTCCAAATAGAAAGACTGTCAGAAGAGTTGAAAAGACTACAACGTTACAAAGAAATAAAGAATCAAAAGAAAAACCTTGAGATAAAACTATATCTGAAAGAGCTTATTTCCATAGAGTCTCAGTTTAGTAACCTACAGACTAACGAAGATTCAGTAAGGACGCAGGTTGAGAGTCTAAAGAAGGACATTGCCAATTGGGAAGCTAAACTCAAAGACTTGGAAAATGAGCTCGCTTCTTTGAATGATAAATTGCTACCATACAGAGAGAGAGTTGGCAAGATAAGCTCAGACTTAGAACATGCAAGCCAGAAACTGCAAGAACTTCACAAAAAGAAGTTGAGACTTCAAGAAGACATAATTCGTGCTCAAGAAAAGGTAAAAGAGTATAACCAAATATTAGAAAAGGTCATTCAAGAGGAAGAAGTTATTGCAAAGGAACTTGAAGACAAAGAGAGAGAGCTCCTGAAACACGAAGACGAATACTCAAGTATCACACAGTCCTTATTAGAAAGAGAGGAAGGTTTAAAAGTATCATTGGAGGAAGCGGAGAAAACGGAGGAAAAACTAAAACTTCTCAGGGAAGAACTCGAAAGTAAGAAAAAAAGCCTCAACGATGGAGATATAAGAATAAGAGAAATAGACATCAAAAACGTGAAAATTCAAGAAGACATAATTCAGTTAGAACAAGAGCTAAAGGCTATAAAGGAACAACTGGGTGACGCTTCTTTGAAAATGGAAAACTACAACAAACTCATGAAAGAGGAAGAAATAGCTATAAGAAAAAAGAAAGCAGAGCTGGAAGAAACGGAAGGAAAGCTCAAAAACTTAAGGAAAGAAAAGGAGGAACTACTAAAGGAAGTAGCCATACTGGAATCCAAGTTAAGGACGAGTGAGTCTCACACGTTACCATTTCAAGAATTAAGAGGTGTGCACGGAAAGGTAGCCGATTTAATTAAAGTGAAGGATATGGAGTACTTAAAAGCTATAGAAGCGGCAGGTGGTGGAAGACTCTCTTACGTTGTGGTGGATGATGAGGATGTGGCAAAGCAATGTATACAGATACTTAAGGAACTAAAAATAGGGAGGATGAACTTTATCCCAATAAATAGAATAAAGGATCTTAATTTGCCACCTTACCCGCGGCAGAAGGGAGCTATAGACTTTGCGGTTAATCTTGTAGAATACGACAAAAGGTTTGAAAAAGCTGTGAGGTTTGTTTTTGGTGATACTCTTGTAGTAGAGGACTTTGAAAGTGCAAAAAGGATAGGCATAGGTGCATACAGAATGGTTACATTGGAAGGAGAACTCTTTGAAAAAACGGGTGTAATCAGCGGTGGATACACAGAAAGCAAAGGCGAGTTAGGAAGGGAGTTTTACGCAAAGGAGTTGGAAAGACTCTTAAGCATACTAGAAGGTATAAGTAGAGAAGAAAAGGTCAAGGAAGAAGCTCTCAAATCTCTAAGGGAAGACCTCTTGGAAAAGGAAAGTGCATTGAGAATAATACAGAGGAAGATAAAGGAGCTTCAAGAGAGGGATGAAAAATCCTTTGCCCGCATAAAAGAGATTCAAGAAAAGATAAACAAAGCGAAAGATTATTTGCATATAATAAACGGAGAGAAAAGTCAAATCCTCTCACAAAGGGAAGCGCTGACACAAGAAATCGAGTACCTGAAAGAAAAAATAGAAAACCTATCCCTTAAACGTCAATCCATAATGAAACACTACGTAGAGTCTGGGATAGAAGACCTAAGACAAAAGCAGGAAAAGGTAAGAAAACTAATAGATTTGAAGAAAGAGGAAATACTTAAGTTGAGTCTGCAACTAAAAGATAAAGAAAAAGATAGGGAAAACTTACAAAGGGAGATAAATACAACCCAGGAATTTATATCAAGAGCCCATCAGGAGATACAAGATACGGAGCACAAGATCTTTTACCTTGAGGAAGATAGAAAAGATAAGGAACAAGAACTTATGAACCTTGAAAGCAAGGCTTATGAGCTCTATAGGCAAAAGGATACCATAGAATCCCAAATAAGAGAGGCACAGTCAAATTTAGGTAGATTGAAGCTTTTGGAAGAGGAAAAAAGAGATGCTTTATCCAAACTACAAAACGAAAAGGTAAGGTTGGAAGAAAGGATAAGGGATTTAAGGGAGAAGTTAGAAAGCATCGGGTGGGATGGAGAGGTACAAGAGGTTAAAGAATCCACCACCAAATTAAAGGATGAGATAAACAGGCTCACTCAGGAGGAAAAACTCTACGAAAATGTGAATCTAAGAGCCCAGGAGGACTACGAAGAGCACAAATCAAGGTACGAAGATCTCAAACAGAAACACAAAAAGATGTTAGACGAGAAAAAAGCCATAAGGGAACTCATCCAAGAAATAGAAACCAAGAAAACAAAGGCTTTTATGACTGCTTACGAAAGCATAAACAAAAACCTGAAGAGAATATTTTCCTACCTTTCTCCAGGTGGCAAAGCGTACATGGTTTTGGAAAGGGAGGACGATCCTTTTGCTGGAGGTGTCAACTTAGTTGTAAAACCAAGAGGCAAAGATGTTCAGTATCTTGAGGCTATTTCTGGCGGAGAGAAAACCTTGGCAGCCCTTTCCCTTATTTTTGCCATTCAAGACTATCAGCCTTCAGTTTTTTACTACTTCGATGAAGTTGATGCCCATCTAGACGAAGCCAACTCCAGAAAGGTAGGAGAGCTCATCAAAGATAGATCAAAGAACGCACAGTTTATAGTGGTAACTTTGAGAGAATCTATGGCAGAATACGCTCAAAAGCTGATAGGAGTAAGTGCAAGAAATGGTATATCGAGAGTATTTCCTATAACCAACTCAAGTGTATTGGTAGGCAACCAGGTCCATGGACAATAGATTTTTCTATGTAAGGTAACAATTAAAATTCCCAAGCCAAATAGAAAGGTAACGTATGCAAAGATACTGTCTTTTATCAGAAACTTTCTAAATCATCAAAATTTAAGCATACAGCTCCTTTGCTCATCATTTCTCTTATTGCTTTTTCTGAATCACCTTTGTTTACGTCTACACCCTTTATGGCATCCAATAAAAGGAATGTTTGGTATCCAAGGTTGATTCCACCGATTACCGTATTTTTAACACAATAGTCTGTAGCTACACCGCACACGAATATCCTTCTTACTCCTCTTTCCCTTAAGAGATCATCTAAAACTGTACCTTGAAATCCAGAGTATGCATCGAAATCTTTGCTTGTACCTTTTGAAATAATAAACTTGTTATCTGAAGGTATGTACAAATCGGAATGAAACATGGCTCCTTCCGTATCTTGAACACAGTGAGGTGGCCAAGGTCCTCCGTAGTCTTTGAAGGATATATGATCCTTAGGATGCCAATCACGTGTGAAAAACACAGGAAGACCAATTTTCGAAAATCTTTTCACGTATTCATTCACTCTATCCACTATCTTGTCACCATCTGGAACAGGCAAAGCACCACCTGGCATAAAGTCCATCTGCATATCAACTACTATTAAAGCATCCATATGTGACAAAGCTATATTCATCTACTAACCTCCTAAATATCTATTGGTATTTCTTCTTTTAAAGTTATTTCTTTTAGTTTCACAACGCACTTGTATGCCTTTGCTATGTATCCTCTAGAGATAAATTCCTTTAGAGCTTTGGAAAAGTTTTCATCTGTCTGCCAATTAGGAGAAAAAGCATAAGCGTCTTCTCTTTGAACAACAAATACAACTTGAGGTAAGTAACCCATTTGTGCTAATTCCATCAAGTGGATCAGATGCTCTTTACCTCTCTTTGTAGGGGCATCTGGAAACAAAGCTACCTTGTTCTTTACAAGGTTAACCGATTTTACCTCTATAACTGTGTTTCCATATAGAAGGTCAAACCTGTGTTTGCCAAATCTTGGTTCAAAGGTTAAGTCACCTTTTATGTATTCTGCGTACAGTTTACTAGCGATATGGGAATCTATACAAACAAGGATCTCTTTTGCTTTAGCAAGAAGGATTTCGTATCTGTATAAACCATTGGGTTTTTCTTTCACATAGACGGTATTTCCTCTAAACAGCAGTTCTTCGAGTCTACCTGTGTTTCTTATGTAGGCTCTTTCTTCGCTACCGTCTATATATACTTTGCCAACAAATCTATTTAACCTTTCTAGAAAGGTAGCTTCTATGAGATATGGAAACTTCATTTTTAGAAAGGCCCTACCGGGCGGTAGGGCAAACAAATTAGGGGAGGGAGGGGGAGGGAGTTTGTAAGCTCCCTATTCCTAACTTTACCTTTTTTTTATACTATAAATTTTATATCGAAAAAAAATTTTGTCAAGGGATGTTTATTTTAATATAGTAAACGTTTTCAATCAAACACAGATCCACCTTTGAGTACATGACCGAGCATTCCCGTCATATTTGAGTAGACTTTATCAAACTCTAAAATATAGTAATCTACTTCCTGTACAAGCTGTCTTTGTATAATTTGAATATGGGATGATGCGTATTTTATTTGTTCTAAGAACATAAGAGCATTTTCTTTTTTCCTAAATCTACATCTAAAGGTTCTGTAAACCTTATATTCTTTCTTTGCCATCTCGCATGCTTGCAATAAGCCATCTAAAAAAGCCTTCCCTAAATCTCCATATAGTGCTTTGTTTACCTGTATTCTTTCCTCATCTATAAATAAAGCTAACCTTAGCAACCTATTGATATAGTAATCCGCCGGAACACCTAGGATATTTAAAGATGTCACTTTTATATCGTTAAGGTTTGCCCATAATGTTATGTACTTCACCCGTTTGTCCCTTTCCGAATCCTCCTTTAAAACTACACCTTCTCTTCTTTCTTCGTTCAGCTTTTTCAAAAGTTCCTTGAGTTTTTTGTCATCGCTAACACCAAAAAGCCCATACTGTTTAACGGATGGCAGTCCATACTTGTTTATAAGTTCAACCTTTTCCCTATAAGGTAAAAACTTCCTTTCTCCTTTTTTCATTATGTCAAATAAAAAGAACCTTATATCCTCCTTTATATACTCTGGGCTCTCCTCTACATACGGATTTTCGGGACCTGCTACTTCCATGCATAAAACGAGATCTGGATTATCCTCAAAGAACTTAAGGTCTATAAAGTCTTGCAGTCTATCCGTTGTAAAGTTGCATATAAACCCGCCACGTGTTAAGGCGTAAACGTCATCCTTGTACCTAAATACTCTCACATTGTACCCATCGACCTTTTCTTCAACCCAAAAAGGTTTTTCAAACTGCTCTTTTATACCGGTAGAAAGTTGGAATATACGTCCTATGTGAGGATAACCCCAAACTATAAAGTCTTTGAATATGGCTGTTCCTCTAGGGATATCCTTGTAATCGTCTGTAAACCTTATAAACTCAAGATTCTTGTGCTCTTCCCTCTTTGCTTTGTTTCTCGATAGAGCTTCTCTGATTACGTTTACGTCAATCACCAAAGTATAATTATAAGATTTTTATACCAAAAGTGCTCTTCATCCAACCACCTAAGGTGTAGCCTATCCCTATGTAAAGGAGCAGGAGTCCTATGGCTATCTTTAAGTTTCTTTCACCAAGCTTTTTTGAAAGGAATGGTCCGACAAAAGAACCAATTAGCATACCTAAGCTTTCCAGTGCTAAAAAGGATGTATCCACATTTACCCCAAGCCTTATATAATTACTAAAACTCGTTGAGGATGATATAAGTACACTTATTATTGCTGTACCTGGCACAAAGTAAGCTGGAATTTTTAGAAGAAATATCATATAAGGTAGGATTAAAAAACCTCCACCTATCCCTAAAGCTGAGGAAACAAAAGAGATAATAAAGCCTGCTACAATTGGTGAAATTATATAGAAGCTTGTGGAAAACTTTCCTGAGGTAAGATACAAACGCATTTTCTGAATTTTTGCTTGCACTTTATCGTTTAAATTTTGCTTACCCTTTTTGTTGCTAGACAAAGCATCGTAGATTAGTTTGGTTGATACAATTAAAGTTAAAATTCCAAACAAAACCTTATAACTTTGTATATCCCTGAGGTGGTTATATGAAAGCTGGGAACCTGCCAATGAACCTAAGAAAGAACCAACGCTTAAGAGCAAGGCGAGAATTAAGATAATTCTCCTTTGTTTTAAGTAGATAGGTGAAGATACCAAACCCGACAAAGTAACTAAAATTTGATTGTATGTCTTTACAACGTTTGCATCCTTTATTCCAAAAAGGGATATATGACCTACACCTGCAAGGATGGCACCTCCCGCACCTGTTGTAGAAAAGACAACCCCTACTATAAAGCCGTAAATAACGGGCAACATATAGTAACTATTTTATAGCGGGTAGCCTTAAATTATATAAGATGGCTAAGGAAAAAGGGAATTATACGGTAGCGTATAACAAAGAGGCAAAGGCGGATTATGAGATATTGGAAACCTATGAAGCAGGCATAGTATTAGAAGGACCAGAAGTTAAGTCCTTAAGAAACAAACAAACTGTATCCTTCAAGGACAGTTTCGTGAGGATAGAAAACGGGGAAGCTTGGCTATACAATCTCTACATAGCCCCTTACAAGTATGCCACTATAAAGCCTCCAGACCCACTTAGAAAGAGAAAACTCTTGCTCCACAAAAGGGAAATCTACAGAATATACGGTAAAGCTCAAGAGAAAGGTTACTCTATAATACCTCTGAAGCTTTACTTTAAAGATGGCAAATTGAAGGTGGAAATTGCTCTAGTCAAAGGCAAAAAGAAGTATGACAGAAGACAAGAGCTAAAGGAAAGGGATTTGCAACGACAACTGAGAAGAGAGATAAAGGAAGGTAAAATCAAGTTATGATAAACTTTTAGTTTATGAAGTTTTATGTGACAACTCCCATATATTACGTAAACGACGTTCCACACATAGGTCACGCTTACACAACCATAGCTGCGGACGTATTGGCAAGGTACTACAGACAAAGAGGTTTCCATGTATTCTTTCTTACGGGAACGGATGAGCATGGTCTAAAAATTCAAAAAAGCGCCGAAGAAAAGGGGATATCTCCTCAGGAGCTTGCGGACAAAAACTCAGAGAACTTTAAGAAACTCTGGAATGCAATGAATATATCCTACGATCACTTTATAAGAACCACTGACCAATACCATAAGGAGCTTGTAAAAGAGGTTTTTATTAAAAGTTACGAAAAAGGTGACATATACCTTGGTGAATACGAAGGATGGTACTGCGTAGGATGTGAAGAGTTTAAGCAACCCTCTGAACTTTTAGAAGATAACAAATGTCCCATACATCTAAAACCGTGTGAATACATAAAAGAACCTTCCTATTTTTTTAGACTGTCAGAATATGAAAGCTTTATTTTGGAGCTTTTGGAGCAAAATCCCAACTTTGTTATGCCAGATTACAGAAGAAACGAAGTTATAAGTTTTGTTAAACAAGGCTTAAAGGATTTATCGGTAACGAGACCTGCAAGTAGAGTTAAGTGGGGAATAAGAGTTCCTTTTGATGATAACCACACCATATACGTTTGGTTTGACGCTTTGTTCAATTACGTCTCCGCTGTGAAGGATAAGATGCATTACTGGCCTGCTGATTTACACCTTGTAGGAAAGGATATACTAAGGTTTCACGCTGTATATTGGCCAGCTTTTCTAAAGTCGGTGGATTTGGACCTTCCCAAGGGAATATTTGCGCATGGGTGGTGGAAGGTTGAAGGTCAAAAGATGTCCAAATCTCTTGGAAATGTAATACACCCTATGGATTTAGTTAATACCTATGGACTTGATGAGATTAGATACTTTTTACTTAGAGACATGCCCTTTGGACAAGATGGGGACATAAATAAGGACGCCTTGGAAAACAGGATTGTGGGTGAGCTTTCCAACGAAATAGGAAACCTATTCAGCAGAGTTTGCGCAATGGTTATAAAGTATCTAAAGGGAAAAGTTAGTGGAAGTAAGGATACCGAGTACGAAAACTTTGCATCCCAAATACTAAGCAGTTACCATGAAGCCATGGAAAAAGTTGATTTTTACAACACACTGGAGTCTGTATTAAGGCTTTCCTCTTACTTAAATAAGTATGTAGACAGCAAAGCTCCGTGGTCCTTAGCAAAAAGCAACGAAGAGGAACTAAACAAGGTCCTATACACCTTAACGGATGGTCTTTTTTTAATTGCATGGATGCTAAACCCCTTTATGCCTATAAAGTTTAAAAGTGCTATGGAAAACTTCTACGTAGAAAACTTACCTACTCAGGTAAAACCTTATACATATTCATCCTACGCAATAAAAGAGAAGATAATTTTATTTCCTAAGCGTTTAACGGCATAAGTATTGAAGACTAAAAGTTCAGGTAAAGTTTACCTCTATGTTTGTGCAAAAGACTCGCTGCTTTTAAAAATTCATGCAAATGTTCGTTACACTCACCATAGTACACTACCTTGTGATCCTTTGAAAGAATTAAAACTTTGTTTCCTAAGTCGCTAATCAAACTTATATCGTGTGTGGCAGTTACAACAGTTACTTCCATTTCTGAAAGGATATCCATCATAATGTTAACTCCCTCTGGATCCATGTTCGCAGTAGGTTCATCCAGAAGCAACACATCAGGCTTGTGTATTACACAGCAAGCAAAAGCCACCTTCTTTTTCTCTCCTCCGCTTATGTTGTAAGGTTCCTTTTTTAGGATATCTTTTATATCCAACCTTTCCGCTAGATAATCAATTTTTTCTTTTATCCGTTTTTCTTTGTATCCGAGCTGTCTCAGTGAAAAGGCAAGTTCGTCGTAAACGGTAGGATTGAAAAACATAGCTGAAACTTCCTGCAACATTATGGAGACGGATTTTCTAAACTCTTTTCTCAGGTCCTTGTTAGTCAGTATGCTTTTTAAAGAGATCCCTTTGAACTTGATGTCCCCTGTGTACTGGGTGAGCAGTCCAGCAAGAACCTTAAGAAGCGTGCTCTTTCCGGCGCCGTTTACACCCAACAGAACGAGACGTTCATTACGTGAGATTTGGAAAGAGACCTTATCTAATCTTCCTTCCACGTATAAATCCCTTACTTCATATATCAATCCATCTTGATTTGATTCCATCCTTGGACTCCTTAGAATCTACCTCTAACTTTGTTAGTATGACTTTAAACCAAACATCGATCTTTCTTAGTTCTTCCTTCCAACTTACGGCTTCAATAGCTCTGGATCTGAAAGCCATTTCCAGCTCCTCTTTCAAAGCAAGAGCATTCCTAAGGTTTACCAATACACTAACCAACATAAAGCTAAGCTTCTTCGAAAATGAGAAAGCCTTAGGCAGGTTTATGAACTTAAAGGCTATAAAACCCATAGAGCTCAAAACAGCTGTCCTGAGAGCTGTGGCAAAGCCATAACCTACGTCTGCATCTGATGATACAAAGAATATCAGAAGATAAACTAAGGAAAAGCAAAGAGATGCCAGCAAAAACCTCAAGGTTTTCAATTGAATAGATAGAACAAACGCTACGGAGAATATCGCCAACAAAACAAAGGCATCCTTTAAAAAAGAAACCGCAACCGTAGCTATGAACAGTATTAGCAACTTTATAGCATCTTTATTTATCATATCCTTCTCAACACCTTTATAACCATCTCAGTGTATATACCTTCCACAGGACCTACAAGGAGAAGATGCGGGATAAGGAGAGCAGGTAGGCTGATTTTGGGATGGATGGAAAAGTATAAGGGGTCTAGATAGTACTGGAGGCTCAAGAAAAATCCTATCACCAAAGCTGAAACCGCTACTCCAACGTAAGCGCAGATAAAAGGTTTTAGTTTAAATTCAGGAAGCTGTTTAAATAAGACGTATGAAACCAGTGGCCCCAAGAAACCCAAGGCTAGAGCGTTGATAGGTAAAACGGTAATGCCACCTTTTATCACCAGAGAAACTACCAAGATGATGGTTTGGCATACGAAGGAAGTCATTGGTCCAAAGAGCATACCTATAACGTATGTACCTATAGCGTGAGCGGATGTTGACCAAGGTAGAGGTATCATCACATTTTGGACTACCAAGCTAAAGGTGGAAAGGAGCAACACCCTGTGGAAGTTTTCTTCGTACCTTCTAAAGAACCTACCAAATGAAATTACCCAAAGAGGAACAGACACAAGGTAAGCTGTTAAGTATACAGAAGGTGATATAAAGCCGTCAGGTATATGCAAACTATTCCTCCAGTGGTGCTGTCTTTATAAGTTTTGCAAACTTGACGCCTCTTAAGCCTTCCATCTTACCCGATAGCTTCTCTATCTCACTGGCTTTGCCTTTGATAACGATAACTTCCAAACAGTCGTTGTGGGTTAGGTGTATATGGAGCGCTGACACCACGTTGTAGTAATGAGAATGCTGTATCTCTAAAAGTTTATCGGAGACGCCTCTTACGTGATGGTCGTATACAAGCAGCAAAACGCCAAACACCTTTTCGGCATCGGAGCTCCATTTTTCTTCTACGATCTTTTCCCTAATTAAGTCCCTTATAAATTCGGAACGAGAAGAGTAGCCTTTGCTGAGCACTAGTTTGTCAAGACTGCTTAAAAGCTCTTCGGGAATGGACACACTAAACCTTTCCAGTTTTTCTTCCATCTTCCACCTCCTAAAAGAGGTAACTTACTCCTACATTTATCCTATAGCTTTCTTTACCTTCCGAACCCTGTTGGTGTCTTTCCTCGTTTAGGTCCTTCCATGCGGGGAGTTTTAGGCTGGCAAAGGCGCTCATCTTGCCCAAGTATACCCGCACGGCTGGCTGTACGTAGAGTATCTTTCCGCCGGAAGCTTCTAAGGAGCGTCCGTTTTCTTTATCTCTGCCTAAACGCAAAAAGTTAAACTCGAGTATCCCGTCAAATCTGTAATTTCCGTTACCATATATCTTGTATACGTGAGCCATGTTAAACCTGAGTTCGTTGCCAAACTTATATTTGTATGAAGTGTCTGCGTTGTATCTCTTTTCGTTAAAGACCTGTATGGATGTCTCAACGCTTAATGTGTATCTTTCTGTTAACCACTTGCTTGCGGATATGCCCATTTGGTAGCTTGGTTTTCCAAAACCTGGCTGCATATCGGGATCGAAGCTAACTTTGTTGCCTTCTTTATCCCAGTACTTGTTATTGGTTGATCCTGTTGGTAGAAAAACACCTAAATTTAGCGCAAAATGCCAGTCCCTGTAGTCTTCTAAGTTCTCGTTTTTGGGAACCAGTTTAAAGCCTTCATCGTATTTAAAGCCAAGTATTAGATTAATAGAAGGATCCATAAACCCCCTTGAAGTGCCGTACTCTGCCTTTTTTACACCGTAAGGTTGGGAAAACATAACGGTGAGCCAAGGCTTAATACCGTAAGCGATATTTAAATGGGTGAAGTTGTAACTTTCCTTTTGGTCTTCAAGTCCTTTGTATTTTCTAAACTTGGTGTACTCGTTTTTTAAGCTTATAAAAAACCTTCCTTGAGGTAGTGTAAAGGCTGAAGATGTTTCCACGGCGCTTCCTGGACCGTCGGATATTGTGGTGCCAAGACCCGCAACACCGTGGTGAGCAAAGGACACATAGGGAAGTAAAGCTATACCAGTTAAGGTGAGTTGTTTCTTCATGTCTGACTCCTCCTAGTTCTTAGTCTTTTCGACACGTAAAGGGAAAGCATCGCCGAAAGGAAAAGACCTATGTAGCTAAAGAGTTTTACATAGAAAGGGCATGCGGTATTCGTTTTTTTGAGCGTGTGTTGTTCTTGGTTGGATACGTTTAGTTCTATTTCAGTGCCGTGTCCGCTCTCCTCTGCGATTTTAACCCGCCATACTCCATTCTCGCTTGGGTAAAAGCTCAGGTAACCCTTTCTGTCCGTTCTTCCCTTCTGCCATGGAATTTTGGGATCCGATGGAGAGTATACCTCGTATGGAGCGTAAGCCATCTCCGTTCCATCACTAAAAAACACCTTAACGACTACGGCTTTTTTCTCTTCAACCTCGTAAAGAACATCATGGGCAAAGGATACGGATAGCACCGCTACTACACTTAAAAAGAGGAGCATGCTAAGGAACCTCCAAACAAAGGTATGACTCTAAAACCTTGAAGTCCGATCTCTTGCCATCACCGGGAACTTTTAAACTTGCACCTATCACGTTTAAACCCTTTTTGAGATTGATTCTTGCTTTGCCGTTTTCGTCAGGATTTCCAACTTTTCTGTGATCTACAGACAAAAAGGCATCCTTAGAGGGAGCGCCGTTGTACAAAACCTGAATCTCTAACTTCTTTCCTGCTTGAGGTGCAGATAGTGGAAGGATTTCCAAAGGATGACCTAATACTGCCGGGCTTTTATATTCGTAAAGGCATTTTAAGTAAGCGACAGATTCCCACGATTTTATTGAGTTAGAGACCTCATCCTTTGGTTTGTTCACCTCTCCATCGGGTGTTTGTGAAAAGTAGCCCCAATAGTATTCGACACCTATAGCTTCGCACGGACCTTCTATAAACACCCCTTGATTATCTTTGCTTACTTTTGCCTCTCTTGGTTTGCCATTTTCTACGCATACAGCTTTCTTTATCTTGCTTATATGGAGACCTTTTGCATCTTTCCCTCTGTGCCCGTAGTAGAGTCTATACACGCTACCTTCCTTTTCAGCCCACATTTCGTGAGCAAGGCTTTGGATGCTAAAAATCATCAACGCAACTCCAAAGAGTAAGCTTCTCTTCATTGCTCACCTTGAGTAATACTTTTTTAAAAATTATATTACGCAATGAATGATTTGTCAATTTTTGATAGATGGGAGAAATAACCTGGTGTCCTGCGCTCAAATTTACGAGGCATACATGGCTATAGCTCTGTGGATATGGCTTTGGGCACCCACACCGGGTAAAAAAAGTTAAAAAATTTGCTCTATCATTACTCTTTGCGGACATGATGGAGCTACTTTTGAGCACCTCATTGGTAACTGCCAATACACAGAGCTCAACTTTTTGATCCACCTTCCTTGGTGCACCTTGTAGCTTCAAACACGTAGGAAAATTTATAGCCCAGCTTTACCAATTTACTATCTTTTTCAAAATACTCACACACTCATCCACATGCTCTTTCTGAATAATTAGTGGAGGCACCAACCTTATAACGCTTTGGGCTGTGCAGTTAATTATGAGACCTTTGTCTAATGCTTTTAAAACTACCTCTTGACAGTCCTTTCCTATGTCTAAACCTAACATTAACCCTATACCTTTAACCTTACCAAGCTCTTTGAGTCTTTTCTTGAAGTAAGTTCCTACCTCTATTATCTGTGGTAGTAATTTTTTAACTTCTTCTATAACTACCTTTGCGCATGCACAAGCCAAAGGGTTTCCTCCAAAGGTGGATCCATGACTCCCAGGTGCAAAGGCTTTGGACACTTCATCCGTAGCTACTACAGCTCCTATTGGGAAACCTCCTCCTAAACCTTTTGCCAGTGTTACAATATCAGGCTTGATTCCAAAGTGTTGGTGGGCGTAAAAGCTTCCCGTTCTGCCAATACCTGTTTGCACCTCATCCACTATCAAAAGAAGCCCTTCTTTTTTGCAAAGTTCGTAAACTTTATGCAAAAACTCCACCTGTGCTTCGTTTATCCCACCTTCTCCTTGTATAACCTCTAGCATAATGCCTGCGGTGTTTTTGTTTAGTTGTTTGAGCACAGACTCAAAATCGTTCAAAGTTGCGTAATCAAAGCCATCCAGCAGAGGTTCAAAACCAAGATGGATTTTTTCCTGAGCCGTAGCTGACATGCTGCCGTAAGTCCTGCCGTGAAAACCTTTATAGAAAGTTATTATTCTGTATCTTTGTTTTTCTCCTACACTTTTGAAATACTTTCTTGTGAGCTTTATGGCTGCTTCGTTGGCTTCTGCTCCACTGTTGCAAAAAAACACTTTTCCATCTTTGTCGTGAAAGTGCTCAACCAATAGCTTTGCCACTTCCTCTTGCCATGGATTCTCAAAGAGATTAGACACGTGCATGAGTTTCTTTGATTGCTCACATAAGGTTTCTACCAGCTTTGGATGATTGTAGCCCAAAGCATTCACAGCTATCCCTGCCACCATATCCAAATACTTTTTACCTTTCTCATCAAAAAGATACACGCCTTCTCCTCTTACAAAGCTTACGGGAAGCCTTTTGTAAGTGTTCATTAGGTACATGGTAAGGAGAAATTATAAGGCAGAGAAGCTTACAGCTTTATGTTAATTTTAGTTTATTTTATTGTTTATTTTTATGTTAAAATAGTTTGATATTCTCTAGTAATTTAACAGAAGGTGTGTATGCAAAAAAGGTTTTTAATGTCAGCTTTATTTGCTTTTTCTTTGTCGCACGCTCAAGAAGTCAAGCTCGAAGAGGTGAGCGTGACCGCTACAAGGGTGGAAAGGGAGGTAAAGGACACACCTGCGGGTGTAAGCGTGATAAGTGAAGAAAAAATTAAAGACAAGGCTATGATAGGGTTGTATGAGGCTTTGCAAGGTATACCTGGGGTTAATGTAACATCACGAAATATGGGGTACGATACACGACTCATTATCAGAGGTGGTGGTCTGAAAGCTCCTTTTGGGATAAGGGAAATAATGGTTTTGTTAAACGGAGTGCCTATAACGGATCCAGATTCTCTTACAAGGCTTGACTTTGTTGACACTTACCTAATAAAACAGGTGGAGGTGGTAAAAGGTCCCAATTCCACCATGTGGGGTATAAACGCAAGCGGTGGTGTCGTAAATGTCATCACTAAAAGCCCTATAGAAAGAAAAGGCGGACAGCTAAGGTTTGGAGTAGGAGACTACAGCACTTACATACTAAACGCCTACTACTCTACACCTATAGGTTCTTCTGGTTGGTATCTGGGTTTTAATGCAAGCAGAAGGCAGACAGACAACTCTTGGAGACATTGGAACGAGTTTAAAACTACCCAGTTTACACTCCAGCCTGCTTACCTATTTTCCAATGGAGATGTATGGGAAAACTACATTAGCTACACAAAAGCGGATTTGCAACTCCCAGGTCCCTTGGTGGTGAACCCTGCAAGAGGAATAGACCAGTGGAAGACATACAAAGAAACTGGCACTGTAGAAGTTACCGCTGATCCTTGGAAACATATGGGGAGATACTCAGAGATACTTTTCTTTAGCTCTAAGCTTAACAAAACAATCAGTGAGAAACTGGAACTTGCGCCTCTTGTATACATAAACAAATGGTCCCATTACCACCCAGTTACGGGTCGTATAAACGATGCAGATACTAAAGTTTACGGAACGGACATACAGCTCAACTACAAGCAATCCTTTGGAATACTAATAACTGGTTTGAGTTTCAGATCAAACGATCAAAAAACTAAGTACTATAAGTATGCAGAAGTTCAAACCATCCAAAATGGTCCACAAGCAGGAAGGATTATAGCAACACTCTCTGACAGAGCAGGGGATTTATCGGAAATTCAAAAGCAAGATACTAACCTATATGGTGTTTTTATTCAAGAGTCCATAAACTTGAAAAGCTTCATTATAGACCTAGGAGTAAGATACGATAGGGTAACCTTTGATATAAGTGGTCAAAAGTGGAGCGACTATAACTTTTCAACAGGTAAATATGAAAATTGCACATCAAACTGTATCTACTCCATTGACAAGGACTACAACTTTATCAGTCCACGTGTAGGTATAACATATAAAGCCTTTGATTGGTTAAGCTTGTACGCTTCATACTCTACGGCGGGGCAAACTCCAGCTTCCGGTGAAATTCAAACAAACCCCAATTTGGATCTTTCAAGAGTTTACAACTACGAAGTGGGAATGAAGGCAAGGACTCAAAAGCTCTATCTCGATTTAGCCCTCTACTATATGCCTGTTGAGAAGGAAGTAGTCAGGGTTGTGGAGGCAGGTGGAAAAACAAATTTTGTGAACGCAGGTAAGACGGACAAAAAAGGTTTTGAGCTGTCCACTTCTTACGCCCTTTTAGATTGGCTCAGCATAGGTTTAACTTATGCGTATTCAGATTACAAGTTTAAGAAATTCAGCGAACCAGTTAGAGTTGGAAATACAACTATAACAGTGTCCAGAGATGGCAACAGACTTCCCTACGTGCCTATGCACCAGTATTCTTTATTTGCCAAGGTAAAACATTCTACGGGTATAAGAGCTTCCCTTGATTTTAATACATGGGGTAGCTATTACATGGACAATGCAAACACGGAAAAGTATCAAGGCTACCAGTTTCTTACAAACCTAAGTGTAGGCTATGAAAAGAAAAATTGGGATTTGAGCGTTAGTGTAGATAACCTGTTTGATAAACGATATGCCATCGAAGTTACAAAGGATACCGACGGAGTAAAAAGATACAGACCAGCAACTCCAAGAAGTGTGCTTGTTAAGTTGTCTTACAACTTTTAAAGGAGGTTAAGCCATGAGTGTGCAGAGGGTTAACTTACAGCTTACAAAAAGGAGGGACAAAAGGGACATATTTGGAATACCTATTTTGGGTTTTTTATTCAAGAACAAGTATATGCTCACCTTTTATAGGCTTTTTACGCTACTTCTCCTAATTTACGCCATAGTCTACGGCTTTTTAAACCCAGGAAAGGACAACATCTTTACCAATGCAGTTTTTTGGTCTATCTTTTGGCCCTTTTTTATGGTAATCACGCTACCTACTTTGGGAAACGTCTTCTGCATGGTTTGTCCCCACGGATTTGTAGGTAAGTACCTGACAAGGTATGGATTTAAACTGCGTATGCCTAAATGGCTTGCAAACCCATACATAGGCTTAATAGGGACAAACATACTGGCTTACTGGTTTTTGCTCTACACCTTCCCTAACCTTTTGAGAACACCTTGGGTAACAGCCCTTTTCTTTTTCACCTTTACTTTTGTAGCTTTTGTCTTCTTTTTCCTTTTTAGAGATATGGCATACTGCAAGTATGTATGCCCCATAGGTAGTGTGAATCCCTCCTTTGCTCGCACAGGTGCCTTATGGCTCTCCACATATCAGGAAGACTGCAAAGAGTGTAAAAAACCTGTTTGCGCCTTGGCTTGTCCCTACAAATTGAACCCTTCCAAGTTTGATGAGAAAAACTCCATGTTTGGATGCACCTTGTGTATGGAGTGTGCTAATGCATGCCCTTCCGTAAAGTTGGAATACAGGGGTTTTGGTAGCAGTCTTTACAAACTCATAAAGCAACCAAAAGCCATAGAAGTTTGGGTTTACATACTACTTGTGGCTGTTATAACCTTTACGATGAGATTTCATCACGGTCTTTCCAGATCAGGTATAGGTGAGTATATGCCTTGGATTGTTATAGGAAAAGGTGTCTCTTCAAGCTTGGGTCTTCCCAAATGGATAGACGTTTCTGGATTGGTTGCTATGCTAATGGCTACAGCTTTGGTGCTTTTTATAGTTTTTGTAACGTTTAAAGCTATCGCTAATATCATTAAAGTGGACTTTAACAGGGTTTTGCTAACGCTTGGCTATGCCTTTGCACCGCTTATGATTGTGGGTGGACTCTCTCACGTGCTGGAGTTTTTCTTTATAGAGTACTATCACAACATAGTTAATGGTTTTCCCCAAGCCTTTGGTTTGGGAGTTTATGTAGAACCTTTAGCCAAAAGGGGAGACAAGTGGCTTATGATCTTTAGGGTATTTCCCTTCATAGCTGGATTTTGGAGTCTTCATATACTGTGGCACAGAGTAAAACTCTTAAGTCAGGAAAACAGGGTAAAGGTGTATACTCTTGCTTCCGCCTTACCGGTAGTTTACTTACTGCTTAGTTTGTTTGCACTTGTTGTAATGATTCTGTTCCCACCGCACATGCATGTACATCATCATTAATTTAAAGTTAAAATGGTATTAATATGAACGTAATAACAACTATCGTAGATTACGGTGTGATAGGGGTATTGGTTCTTGCAAGTGTGCTATCGACGGGTATAGCATTGGAGAGAATCCTTTACTACAAAAAAGTGGATGTATCCAAATACAAAACAAAACAGGAGTTGGAAATAGATTTAAGCAAAGGTCTTGTTTGGATTGCTTCGGTTGCTTCCAATGCGCCATACATAGGTCTCTTGGGAACGGTATTGGGTATACTTCTGACCTTTTATACCATAGGGACCGAAGGTATAGTGGACACAAAAAAAATAATGGTTGGACTCGCTTTAGCTTTAAAGGCTACCGCTATAGGTTTGCTCGTGGCTATACCTTCTACCCTTTTTTACAACTACCTGATAAGGAAAGTTAAGGAGTTTTTGCTTCTTTGGGAGGCAAAGAATGGAAGATAAAGAGTTTAGTTCCATCAACGTTATACCTCTTGTGGATATAATGCTGGTGCTTTTGACCATAGTATTGATAACAGCCACTTTTGTAGTACAAGGCTCTATACCTGTAAAACTTCCACAAAGTAAAAGCTCGGATCAAGGAACTATCCAAAGTTACAACATCGCTTTAAGTAAGGAAGGTTTAATTATGTTTGAGGGAAAGATTGTAAGCTTAGAGGATCTGGAGAAGATACTGGGCAACATAAGCAGAGAAGCCAACATAAGCTTGTATGCGGATAAGGATGCAAGGGTTCAGGTTCTTGTAGATACGCTCGATCTTTTGAAAAAGCTCAAGTTTCAAAAAGTTTTCATAAGGACACAGGTGGTAAGATGAACGCAAGGTCCACATCCTTTGGTTTGTCCCTTCTAATCCACCTTACGCTTTTTTTAATTTTCTTGTTTGTGTTTAAACCGTTGGTAGACATGAAAGAGGAAGTTTTGGAGATAGACCTCAGTTTTTTTGAAGCTTACGAAAGGATAGAAGAAAAAAGAAAAATCCCAGATGAAAGGGATTTTTCAGCTCATAAAACATATCAAGAAAGAATTTATAAAAACGCAAACACAGAAGAGTTAAAAACTCAGTCTCTACGTCAAAGTGCATCTTTGGAACAAACAAAGGAAGAGAAAACAGAAAACTCAAAAACCCTTACTACCGCAGATGAACGCCTACAAACCGAGCCAAAGCCAAGCACTTCACTTTCTGGGGAACACTTGGTCCAAAAGTCTACGCCTTTGCCGACCATTACCAGCCAACCCACATCCAACGATAAGGAAGGGAAAACGAACCTTTCTCAATCTACCACTGATGCCTCGCATAAAACTATAGCTCACAAAGGAAACGAGCAAACTCTATCAGAAAGAGAACTCTACATAAAAGAAAAGCTGGCGGTTATTTCTTCCATAGTCCAAAAAAACATAACCTACCCGCATATAGCAAGAAAAATGGGATGGGAAGGTAAAGTTTTGCTTGGTATAATGCTAAAAGAAGACGGATCCTTAGAGGATGTTAAGATAGTAGAGTCTAGTGGATACGAGATTTTAGATAAAAATGCATTAGAAACTATTAAAAGAACATGTTACCTTTTTCCAAAACCTCCTGTCAAGGTGTATGTAGTATTACCAGTTGCATATAAGTTGTATTAAAATGATAGAAAAATAAACTATTAAGGGAGATAGAAATGGGGAAAGTTATATTAGGAATTCTTAGCTGGGTTTTTCTGTCTTTTTCCTATGAAGAATGCCAAAATACCATAGGAGTGGAGCGTGCTTTGCAGGCGGCTAAACAGTATGTTGGTGAAGTCTATACCATAAGACTAAGCAGGGCAAAAAAGACAGGGGAGTGCTTTTATCACGTTAGAGGCAAAGAAGGCACAGCTACAATAGATTCAACTTCCGGAAAACTGGTAAGGTTTTATAGATCGAAAAATTAAAACCGCAAAAAGAAAACAGGTTATGAGAGGAGTTTGGGGAGCCATTTTTATTTCATTGGCTATTTCACTATGAAATACTACGAACATCGTTATGAATATCCAAAGGCACATCACACACCATGTAAAGCCAATATAAAGATAGAGGAAGCTATAAAGATAGCTAGACAACATATAGGTGAAGTCTATTCCGCAAAGTCTGAGTTTAACAAAAGGAGTAACAAGTGTTACTACGTGAAATGTGAAAGCGGATCTGTGATAGTAGATTCAGAGTCTGGTAAGGTGATTCGCTTTTAACCTAGCTTTTCCAAGTAGGACAGCACACTTTTAAAGGGCTCTGGATAATCTATAGTAAAATCCATAAAGTTTCCTTTTGTAGGGTGTTTAAATCCAAGTCTGTAGCTAATTAACATATTACACTCACCTATTAAGCTAACCAAATCTTTTGGTAAAGAAGACGGCTTAAATCCATAAGTTTTGTCACCTAGTATAGGATGTCCTATGGAAGACAAATGAACCCTTATTTGGTGTGTTCTACCTGTGTGTATTCTTATGTTTAAAAGCGATACATTCAAGCGTGGAAAGGTTTTATCCAGCCAAAACTCGGTTTTTGCATACCTTCCATCCTCAGATACTGTAAACTTTGTTCTTTCCTTTTTGTGCCTTTGAATGGAGGCTTCTATAATACCGTAATCCTGTTTGGGAATGCCGTTTACCAAAGCCTTATAGAACTTTAGAACTTTTCTTTCTTTAAAACCCTCTGCCAACTTTCTGTGAGCTAAATCCCTTTTAGCAACCACCATAAGCCCTGCCGTAGTTTTGTCCAACCTGTGAACTATTCCTGGTCTTTCATATCCTCCAATAGAAGACAAGGTCTTTATGTGATATAAAAGAGCATTTACAAGAGTACCACTTGTATAACCCGGAGAAGGATGAACTACCAAACCGCAAGGTTTTATAAGCAAAAGTATATCTTCGTCTTCGTAAACTATTTCCAAAGGTATGTTCTCTGGTTCCACTTGAATAGGTTCTGGTTCTGGCACATAGAGCGTGACTTCTTGACCTGGCTTTACTTTTTTTGATGGTTTTACTACTTCCTTAGAGTCTACGTAAACGTATCCTTCATGTATTATCGTTTGTATGTAACTTCTTGAAAACTCAGGGTAGGCACTTGCTAAAAAGGTATCTAAGCGTTTTTCTTCTTCAACCTGAAAGGTGAGAACTTGAACTATTTTCTTGGACTTTAACATTTATACTTATTTCTCGAGGTGATTCCTCCAAATTCAAGCTATTAATGTATCCCACTATTATATTGTATGCAACTTTTTTGGGAAAATCCTTTAATCTAATTTCTTTACCATTTACGAGAATTTTCAAATCGTACATGCTAAAATTATAGTATGTTTCAAGGTTCAATAGTAGCACTAATAACGCCTTTTAAAGATGGAGAAGTGGACTTTCAAGCTTTAGAAAAACTCATAGACTTTCACATAAACAACTCTACAGATGCCATTCTTGTTTGTGGTACAACTGGTGAATCACCTACGCTCACCTTTGAGGAGCATGAAAAGGTAATAGAACATGCGGTAAAGTATGCAAAAGGCAGGATAAAAATAATAGCAGGGACAGGAGCAAACGCTACACACGAAGCCATAGAGCTTACATACCATGCCAAAAAGGTAGGAGCAGATGGATGTCTTTTGGTAGCACCCTACTATAACAAACCTACCCAAGAAGGAATATACAGACACTTTAAAACAATAGCCGATGAAGTGGATATACCAATAATCCTTTACAATATTCCTTCTAGAACAGGTGTGGAAATATCTGTGGAAACTATATACCGCTTGGTAAAGGATTGCCCAAATACAATTGGGTCCAAGGAATCCACTCCAAACATGGATAGAATATCGGAACTTCATAAAACCTTAGGTGATAACTTTGTTATTCTTTCTGGAGATGATTCCTTAACGCTTCCCATGATGGCATTAGGTGCAAAAGGTGTAATATCCGTAGCAAATAACGTCCTTCCAAGGGAAGTAAAAAGTCTTGTAGACTACGCTTTACATGGAGACTTTGAAAAAGCAAGGCAGATGCATTATTATCTTTTGGATTTGTTTAAGGTTTTGTTTATAGAGACAAATCCTATACCGGTAAAAACCGCATGTTGGATGCTTGGTATGTGTGAAAAGGAATTTAGATTGCCACTTTGTGAGATGAAACCCGAAAATGAGAGCAAATTACTTCAAATACTAAAGAAGTATAATTTACCTGTAGTGGTATGATGATAAAAGTTCTGCTTTTTCTAGATGCTTTTTACTTAGGGCTAGGGTCTTTCTTTAGCTTTTTTGTAGCTCCTACACTTTTTAAGGTTTTGGAAACTGTCCAAGCAGGTAAAGTGGTGGAAAGGATATTTCCTGTTTACTTTGCTATTGGTTTTGTAGTATCTATCATTTCAGCTGTAGTTGGGACAAAAGTAAGCAAAGCATACTTTATGTTAGCCATAATTGCAGCGTTAATAGTTGGCATGCAATTATTTTTCCTAAACCCATACGCTCATAGCTTAAAAGGCACAAACTACTCTCTTTTTCTCAAAATTCATGGACTGTCTATGGCTCTTAACCTTTTACACTTACTTTTAATCTTAATTCTGTGTTATCTTCTGATAAAAAAAGAATGATAGAGTTAAGACTCTCTCAGCTTCCTGTTCCAAAAAGTAATAGGTATATAAGAAGGAAAGGAGGAAAGGTTTTTAAGCCTCCGCGTGTAAAAAATTGGGAAGCTAGAGCCCTTTGGGAAATAAAAGAGCAGTACCAGGGGAAACCATTATCAGGGAAAATCTCAATGGAAGTGATATTGATTCTTCCTAATCACAGGAAAAGAGATATAGATAATATGCTAAAAAGTCTTTGGGATGTGTTAGAAAAAGGAGGAATATTTGAAAATGACAATCAAATTTACGAAGTTAGGACCTTAAAGATAATAAAGAAAAATCACCAGGAAACTATAATCAGAGTAATGGAGATTCAGGATGATAAAGATTCTTGATAATCCTATTCTTAGGGGTAAGGTAAACCTTTTGAGGGATAAATCTACACCCTCCTATATGTTGAGACAAATTTTAGAGGAATTAACATGTTTATCTATTCCTCTTCTCATTGATAGTATTCCTTTGTACAAAAGGCAAATAGAAACACCTGTAAGCTTGGATACTTTTGAGTTTGTAGATGAAAAAGAGTTTATTTTAGTTCCCATACTCAGAGCTGGTTTGCCTATGCTAAATGGTGCACTTAGGGTATTTCCAAACGCAAATGTAGGTTTTGTAGCAATAAAAAGGAATGAATCTACGCTCGAGTCAAAGATGTACTATTCACGTATCCCAAATCTAGAAAACAAGGATGTTATTATTCTTGATCCTATGCTAGCTACAGGCGGAACGCTTGATTTGGCTGTACGAGAAATAGAAAAGGGAAAACCAAGAAAAATATATTCCTTGCATATTGTAGCTTCTCCAGAAGGTATTAAAAAGTGGGAAAATTCTTACGTCACCGTCAGTGTAATATGTGTAGACAAAGCTCTAAACCAAAAAGGATACATAGTTCCAGGTGTAGGAGACATAGGAGACAGGCTATTTAGTAGCTAAAAATTCAGTAGGATCAAGGGGTGTACCATCGTTCGATCTGAGCTCAAACCTTAACATACACTGCTCTTGGGGAACTTTTCCTCCTACTTTTGCTATTACCTGCCCTTTAGTTACTCTGTCACCCCTTTTAACAAGGTTTTCAGAGTTAAATGCGTACAGAGATATAAAGTTGCTGTGCTCTACAATGATCATATTACCGTAAGCGCTTAAATCATTACCGCTATATATAACTCTACCATCTTCCACGCTTCTTATATCTTTTCCACAATCTGTAATTATGTCTACACCTCTCGGAGATTGAACAATCTTACCTTCTACAGGCATAGACAAGCTGTTTCTCTCCAATCTGAAAGAGGTATTCCTGTTGTTTTCTACAGGTAGTGAGGCTATTTCCTCTCTTCTTTTAGAAGGCGTATCTTGCTCTTCCACCTTGGTTACGACTACCTCTTTTGTTGGTATTTTTAAGGTTTTCCCGGTCGCGATTCTGCTATTTTTCATATTGTTTGCTTTTTTAATCTCTTCTACACTAACTCCATACTTTTTAGCTATAGAGTCTAATGTTTCTCCACGTTTGACTTTGTGAGTTATATACTTTACTTCTTCCCTTGGTTTTTCTCGCACAGCTGTCTCTGTTTTTGGATACTTGACCTTTGTACCCTTACTTAGCGTTTTGCCTTTGAGTTCAGGATTGATGTTCTCTAAGGTCTTTACATCAATACCTAACCTTTTAGCTACATGTTCTAGACGAGATCCACTTTTCTGAACTACGTAAACCTCATAGTCCTTTGTATCCGCCTTAGCTATTTGCTTTCTATCCGTTTCCTTTCCACCTGTAATTTGCACTGGTATTTTTAAGGTTTTCCCGGTTGCGATTCTGCTATTTTTCATATTGTTTGCTTTTTTAATCTCTTCTACACTAACTCCGTACTTTTTAGCTATAGAGTCTAATGTTTCTCCACGTTTGACTTTGTGAGTTATATACTTTACTTCTTCCCTTGGTTTTTCTTGGACAGCTGTCTCTGTTTTTGGATACTTGACCTTTGTACCCTTACTTAGCGTTTTGCCTTTGAGTTCAGGATTGATGTTCTCTAAGGTCTTTACATCAATACCTAACCTTTTAGCTACATGTTCTAGACGAGATCCACTTTTCTGAACTACGTAAATCTCATAGTCCTTTGTGTCCGCCTTAGCTATTTGTTTTGAGCCTGATACATTTGCACCAGCAGGAATACAGATCTGCTCACCAACCTTTAGAACTTTTTTTCCTTTGTTAGCCTCCATTAAATCTTTTACGCTAACTCCAAACTTCTTGGATATTCTTTCATAAGAATCACCCTGTTTTACAGTATAGTATGCACATTCACTTGCGTAAGAGATGGTAAATAATGCACTAGTAATCAATCCTAAAATCATAAATTTTGTCATCAGGTACCTCCTTAACAATACTTATAGATCCTACCTGTGAAAGCCTAGGACCTTTCCAAACATCCTTTATAAAACTCCAAACTATGTCTTCGTTACCTTGTGTAAAAACCTCTACCCTTCCATCTGGCAAATTTTTTACATATCCTACCAATCCGTAACCTTCAGCTATCTTTTTTGTATAAGACCTAAATCCTACCCCTTGAACTTTCCCACTTATGTATATTTTAACAGCTATCATAAATTAAATTTTAAACTTTTCAACCTGAAAATAGATTAAAATTTTTCAGTTATGCTAGGTTGGCTTTTTAAAAAACTTATAGGTACTAAAAATGAAAGAGAAGTTAAAAAGCTTAAAAAGCTAGTAAATCAAATAAACCAAAAAGAAAAAGACCTCGACCTTCTTTCGAATAAAGAATTGATAGAACTTTCATTGAATTTGAAAAACAAGGTGCTAGAAGATGATGATTTGAAAAAAGCCATAATAAAAGGTGAAGTAAACGATGAAGTTGTTTTAGCTTTTGCTCTGGTAAGAGAGACAGCTAAAAGAACATTAGGTTTAAGACATTTTGATGTTCAGCTCATAGGTGGTTTGGTTCTTCATCAAGGCAAAATCGCAGAGATGAAGACGGGAGAAGGTAAAACTTTAGTAGCATCGTCTGCTCTGTATGTTAACGCCTTAACAGATGAAGGAGCTCACTTGGTAACAGTAAATGATTATCTTGCTAGAAGAGATGCTCAATGGATGGGACCTATATACAAGTTTCTAGGACTGGATGTGGGTGTGATAAACTCCGATTACTCTTCATACAAAGTCGAGTGGCTAGACCAAGACCTTTTCAATATAGCAATAGAAGAAGACTGGAGAGTCTGGCCAAAAGGACATACAGACGAAGTCTTGCCTTCTAACCTTGTTAACATACAAGCAAAAAAAGCTTACTTTACCAAATTGGTACCTTGCACCAGAAAGGAAGCTTACTCATGTCACATCACGTATGGAACCAACAACGAGTTTGGCTTTGATTATCTAAGAGACAATATGGTTTTTTCCTTAGATGAAGTTTCTCAGGTAAAAGGGCACAATTACGCAATTGTAGACGAAGTAGATTCTATACTTATAGACGAAGCCCGCACTCCCCTAATTATCTCAGGTCCTTCCCAAATGGACATTTCCGTTTACTACTTAGCAGATGATATTGTGAGAAAACTAAAAATCGATGATGATTTCAATTTGGATGAAAAAAATAGAACAGTTACACTAACAGAGCAGGGTATAAAGAAGGTGGAAACCCTCGCTAAAGTGGAAAACCTATACGACATAAGAAACATAGAACTTTTGCACGCTGTTACGCAGGCTCTAAAAGCTCATCATTTGTTTAAAAAGGATGTTCACTACATAGTCAGAGACAATGAAGTTTTAATAGTTGATGAGTTTACTGGAAGGATTCTTCCTGGTAGGAGATGGAGTGATGGCTTACATCAAGCCATAGAAGTAAAAGAAGGAGTTACTCCTCAGCAAGAAACCCAAACGCTAGCAAGCATAACCTTTCAGAATTACTTCAGACTTTACAACAAACTTGCGGGTATGACGGGAACAGCAGAAACCGAAGCCTTAGAGTTTAAGGAGATATACGGTTTAGAGGTTGTAGTCATACCTACTCACAAGCCTGTAAGAAGAAAGGACCTTCCTGATATCGTCTTTAAAACCAAAAAAGGTAAGTGGAACAAGGTTATCGAGATTATACAGCAAGAACATGCAAAAGGCAGACCTATACTTGTAGGTACAGTATCCGTTGAGGATTCTGAACACTTAGCTGAGCTCCTAAGGAAGAAAGGTATAAAGTGTAACGTCCTAAATGCGAAACACCACGAAAGGGAAGCCGAAATTATAGCTCAAGCTGGGAGAATTGGAGCGGTAACTATATCTACCAACATGGCAGGGCGTGGAACAGATATCCTCCTTGGTGGTAATCCTGAGTACTTAGCAAAGGAGATTTTAAAAAACAAAGGTATAGATCCAGAAAAAGCTACGCAGGAGGAATGGAAAGAGGCTTTTGAAAAGGCTTATAAAGTAACTGAAGAAGAAAAAAAGAAAGTGATAGAATTGGGCGGCTTGTTAGTAATTGGTACAGAACGACACGAATCTAGACGAATAGATAACCAGCTAAGAGGTAGAGCAGGAAGACAAGGAGATCCAGGAGAGTCTAGGTTTGTTCTCTCTCTAGAAGACGATCTAATGCGCATATTTGGAGGAGACAAAGTCAAAAAATTAATGGAAATATTGAAAATTCCAGAATATGAACCAATAGAAAGCTCTATAGTTACCAAATCTATACAGAATGCTCAAAAAAGGGTAGAAGCTCAAAACTTCCAAATAAGGAAGAGACTTCTAGAATATGACAACGTTATGAACCTACAACGTCAGACGGTATACAGTATAAGAATGGACCTTCTAAAGTCTCAAGGTATAAAGGACTACATAAAGGAGTTTGTAAGAGATGTCATAGAGCACAGGGTGAACCTTTTATTGCCCGAAGAGGATCCAGAACTTTGGAATATGGAACCTTTTATCAATTACCTTAAAGAGATATCCTCAAGAGAAATACAGTTTCCATCCGTAAGAGATAAAGAAGAATTAATAAATATAACTACTCAAAAGATTTTGGATATACTGTACGAAAAGGAGAGGGAGTACGGAGAAATTGTATTTGTTGAAATCTCAAAAATTATAATGTTGAACACATTGGACACCTTGTGGAGAGAGCACCTCCATGTATTGGATAGACTCAGAGAAGGAATATACCTAAGGGGTTATGCATCTAGAGATCCACTTATAGAATACAAGAAAGAAGCTTTTACATTGTTTGAAAGTATGATGCTAGAATTTAAGGAAAAAAGTATAAACGACATACTAAAAGTGCAAATTCAATCTCAAGAGGAGATTTTGCAAGAGGAAGAAAGAGAAAAGGAAGAAAGGGATAAATTGCTTCAGAGCGCTATATACAGTGGTGTAGAAGGAAAGTCTGACTCTAAAGGTCCACAAAGAAAAACCTTAAGAGAAAGATTAAGAGCTAAAAGGAAAAGGTAAGGTAAATCTCTAAGGACAGCTTATTTTTTATTCTTGCTACTTGTCTTGTGAATTTTGCAAGACTTGATTAACTATTATACCCTCTTTTAGTCCCCAATCACTAACTAAGATCTCTCTTTTACCAAACAAAAGCATAGCTCTGTAAAAGATGAGAATTCCAGGAACAATCACAGTAGCTCTCTTTTCCTCTATGTGGGGAAAGGTTTTTACTCTGTCTTTTGCTTTCATAAGGCTTAGAGTATCTAGCCAATGCATGATGTCCTGAATAGAAAGTTTAGTTCCGTGAACCTTGTCACCATCGTAAGGAAATATTCCATATTGCAAGGCTGCAAGGGTTGTTACAGTCCCACCTAGTCCCACAATAACATCCACTGTTGTCAAAATGCTACTTATTTGCTCATCCAGAAAGTTCTTTAAAGACTCAAGTTCATAATTGGTAGGTGGGTCATGCTTTATAAATTCTTCCGTCAAGTTCACTATTCCAAAAGGGAATGAAACAACCTTTTGAATCTGTAAACCTTTTCCAAAGACAAACTCTGTTGATCCTCCGCCTTGGTCTATGACCAAGATTTTACCCTCTGGCTTTAGTGAATAAGCTACAGACAAGTATGCAAGCCTACCTTCTTCTTCAGGTGAAAGTATACTTACATCTACCCCAATTTTGCTTTTAACCATTTCTATAAAGTCTCTTGCATTCTTAGCTTTCCTTAAAACTTCCGTGCCAACAGCTACAATTTCTTTTGCTCCTAAATCTTTTGCCTTTTTATAAAAACCTTCTAAAACCTTTAAAGTTTCGAGCATTCTTTCAGTACTGATAATACCAGTTTCCTTTACATTGGAAGAAAGAGATGTTATTTTCCCTTCTTCGTAAAGGATGTCAATTTTTCCATCCTCTATATTTGCTACACTTAATCTACAAGAGTAAGAACCAATATCTATGGTGGCTATCTTCATAAAATCTCCCTTACGTACGGATTAAACCTTCTTTCATGACCTATAGTTGTAAAGCTGTAATGTCCCGTTATAACCTTTACATCATCCTCAAGCTCACTAAATATGCGTTTTAGTGAGTTTTTTAACTCTTCTAAATTTCCACCTGGCAGATCCCACCTTCCTACACCTTCTCTAAATAGTAAATCGCCAGCTATCATAACTTTCTCTTTCTCTTCATAAAAACAACATAAACCAGGTGTGTGTCCAGGTGTGTGAAAAACCCTTAAAATTATGCTACCTACTTGAATATGTTCACCTTCTTCTATATACACATCAGGCTCTGGACATGGAAGGTCAGCACCTATGTATGAGTCAAATCCTCTCCATATGGGGTCGTTAATCAGATTTACATCTCTTCTGTGCATATAAAAGGGGACATTAAACATCTCTTTTAGAGTTTTTACCCTTCCTATATGGTCTATATGCCCGTGTGTTGCCAGTATACCAATAAGTTCAAAACCTTGGAGCTCTTTTAGGATCTTCTCTACATCCGCTCCTGGATCTATAACAAAGGCTTTCTTCGTGCTTTCATCCATTACTACACTACAATTTACAGAAAGTGGACCTACACTAAATGCTTTTACCATTTGAGGAAGCTAAGCACTATATTTGGGAAAATACCTAGCAAAATTACGGCCAATGCACTTACCAAAATAGCTATACTCTCCCCTGCTGAAGCTTTAGCGGGTGTAAACTTTCTTTCACCCTCTTCAAGAAACATATAAACTATTACTTTTAGATAGTAGCCAGCGGATATAATGCTTGCAATCACAAAAGCAATAGCTAGAGGTATCAGATTAGATTGAACCAATCCCATCAATATACCAAGTTTTCCTACAAAGAGTGCCATGGGTGGTATACCAATAAAGGCAAATAAGAACAGTGCCAAAAGCACTGCCATTCCAGGATTGTCTTTGTATAGACCTCTGTAATCTAAAAGATGGTGAGTAAAACCTTCCCTTTTCTCAAGCGCTGCCATTACGGTAAAAACCCCAACGGTTGCAAAGCTGTAAACAATTACATAAAACAGAAGGGCATTTATTAGGTCCTTTTTTGCTACAGTTAGAGCTAGTAAAAAGTATCCTGCATGGGCTATGGAAGAGTATCCCCATATTCTTTGAAAGGAAGTTTGAGCATAAGCTGCAAAATTGGCATAGAACATAGAAGCCAGGGCAATTACGGAAACTAATACAAGCCAAGCTTTCGTATAGCTGAAAATAAAAACAAGTTTTGCCAGAAGGAAATAAAGGACTATTTTAGGAACAGTAGCTAAATAAGAAACAATTGGAGTAGGAGCAGATTCATAAACGTCAGGTGTCCACATATGAAAAGGAACAGCTGAAATTTTCAAAGCTAGAGCTGAAAGTAAGAAAAACATACTTAGCATAAAAAGAGAGTTTCCTTGCAAATACTCCTTTATAAACATTGTGCCTGTAGAAGCATAATAAAAAGCGGTCCCTAAAACAAAGGTAGCTGTAGCAAGAGATCCCATAATGAGGTATTTAAAGGCACCTTCTTTTGACAAATAATCTCTTCTTAGCATACCAACCAATATGTAGATGGTGATAGATGAAAGTTCAAGAGACATAAAAATCATACCCAAATTGTTGGAAGACAACAGCAAAGAAAGACCAAGCGTAGAAGTCAATACTAAATAAGGGAGTTCACCAAAAGCAGACCTTTTTTTCTCAAAGTAATCGTATAGGCTAAAAATAACTATGGAACTAATTATATAGATTACACCTTTCCCTAAAAGGTTTAGTCCGTCTACATACACCATATTGTACAAAGTAGTAGAAGGGTAACTGATAAAAAATAAAGAAATAAGGGCTGCAATTGGAACTAAACCACCAATAAACACGTTAAACTTAAAGCTTTTTTCTTCCAAGAAGAGGTCAAGAAAGAAAATTAGTAAAATACCTATGAAGAGAATTATTTCTGGCAAAATTAGAGTAAAGTCCATTTCTATCCTCCGAGGACATACTTAGCTGTTTGCTCCATTATCTTCACAAAAGGAAATGGGTACAGCCCAAGTAACAATGAAGCTATGGTAACCAAAACAAAAGAAACCCAGTGGTGTTTTTCTATATCTTTAAGCTTTTTCCATTTTTCTCTTCTATAATCCGATATGGTTTCTTCTTCAAACATAACTCTTTTATACATGTACAAGAAATAAGCTGCGCTAAGTATCATGCCAGTACCTGCTATAAATGCCCATACAGGGAAGCCCTTAAAGGTACCTAAGAGTATCAAAAACTCTCCAACAAATCCTGCAAGACCAGGAAATCCTATGCTTGTGAGTCCAGCTATCATGAAAAATATGGCTAAATTAGGGATGTATTTCGCAAGCCCTCCAAGATCATCCATATGGTAGGAATGTATCCTGTCGTATATGAAACCTGCAGCCATAAAGAGAGCAGCAGAAGATATACCGTGTCCTATCATCATAAATATGGCGCCATTTAGTGCGTCAGGATTCGATGCAAAAGTTCCCAATGTAACCAATCCCATGTGACTTATGGAAGAGTAAGCTATAAGACGCTTTATGTGGGTTTGAGCTATTGCCATCATAGCTGTGTATATAATAGCAATTAAGCTAAGCACAAAGATTATATATACATACTCTTTGCTAGCTTCTGGGAACAAAGGTAGAGAATATCTAACAAAGCCGTATGTTCCCATTTTCAAAAGAACAGCAGCTAATATTACGGAACCAGCTGTAGGAGCTTCTACGTGCGCATCTGGAAGCCATGTATGTACAGGCCACATAGGAATCTTCACAGCAAAACCTATACCAAAGAGGAAAAAAGCCAACGTTTGGAGCCAGAAAGGATAACTCAGATTTTTGTGGAACATATAATCAAAGGATATTTGTCCGGACACTAAGTAACCGTATACTATAATAGAAGCAACTCCCAAAAGAAGGAACAGACTACCAAAGAAGGTATACACAAAGAACTTATTGGCAGCGTAAACTTTTCTATCGTGACCCCAAAAGCCTATTATGAAATACATGGGAATGAGCATACCTTCCCAAAATAGGTAAAAAAGGAAAAAGTCCAGAGCTGAAAACACTCCCATACAAGCGGTAAACAATCCCAAGAACAAAGCGTAATAGAGGTTTGGTCTATCTTCTATCTTCAAAGACCAGATAAAAGCTACCAAAAACATAAAGGATGTTAACAAAAGAAGAGATAGAGCCATACCATCTACGCCTATGTGATAGGAAATACCTAACTGTGGAATCCATGTATACTTGGAAACAAACTGAAAATCTTTAATGTTCCAATCGAAATTCAAAAATAGGTAAAGTGTAATGATAAAAACAACAGAAGCTGTAGCTATAGAAAGGAGCTTTGTAAACTTTTCATTACGCACAATCCCAACAAACAGTGCGCTGAGTAAAGGCAGAAAAATGGCTACGCTTAGTAAATGTTCCATGCTAACCTCCCATAACTATGAGTATGATAAGAAAGATTGCTATTCCTAAGTAAGCTGTCCACATATAGTGGTTTATCTTACCTGTATGTAGAAACTTAACAAAATCACCAATCCCATTAGATAATCTGTAAGTGCTCTCCACTATTTTATCTATAAATTGCTTCTCAAATGCTGCATATATTAAATTGGAGTACAACATGTATCCATTAGCGAGTATTTTATGGTAGAGTTTTTCAGTAAAGAACTGTTCTTTAAAGGTTGTATGAAGTGTTTTTAGTGACTCGTAAGCTCTCTCTGGCTCTACAAGACCTCTTACATACACCAAGTAAGCTATACCAATACCCACCAATGCTATTACTACAGACATTACTGCTATATTCAGGTGTATCTCTTTGTGTGCTCCAAATAATCCACTATACCAACCTTCAAAAAACCCACTACCCACTGCCATTATTGCCAACACAACCATAGGCACCACCATCACTCCCTCACTCTCATGTGCCTTGTCTTTGTGTCTCTCTTTCCCATGAAACATCACAAAAGCTTCCCTAAATATGTAATACGCTGTCAATAAACTCACTACACTCGCCAGCACACCAAACCCAAAACTTACATCATACACACTACCTATGATCCTGTCTTTGCTCCAAAATCCTGACAGTGGAAAAACTCCTGCCAGTGCCAATGCACCTACCATAAACATACCATACGTTATTGGCATGTATTTTTTCAGGTTGCCTACCTCAAATATGTCATGCACATGGTGCCCAAAGGCGTGTATTACACTACCTGCTGCCAAAAAGAGCAAAGCCTTAAAAAAGGCATGTGTAGTCAGATGAAACATCGCTCCTACTTGATCACCTATTCCTAAGGCTAGATACATAAGACCAAGTTGTGACATAGTAGAAAAGGCTATGATCTTCTTTATGTCTGTTTGTGCTGTAGCTGAAAGAGCTGCAAATAGAGCTGTTATACCACCAACTAACGCCACAACTTTTAGGCTTTCTGGCGCATTATCAAACACAGGGTATACTCTTGCTACCAAGTACACACCAGCTGCTACCATGGTGGCAGCGTGAAGCAAAGCAGAGACAGGTGTAGGACCTGCCATAGCGTTGGGCAACCACGTGTGCAGTGGTAGTTGCCCAGATTTGCCAACTGCCCCCCCAAACAAGAGAAGAGCTGCCACACCTAAGAGATTTTTGTTTACATCATTTACTCCTTTGAATATGTCTAAAAGATCTATGCTACCAAATAGATAGAAGCAATAGATGATACCGAAGATAAAGAGCCAGTCACCAACTCTGTTTAAGGTAAAGGCTTCCAAGGAGGCATTAGCTGCTTTTTTGGTTTCATGGAAGTATCCAATCAGAAGGTAAGAAGCAAGACCAACACCTTCCCAACCGAAGAAAATACCCAAGAGGTTGTCAGAAAGCAGTATAAGGAGCATAGCAAAGAGGAACAAGGATAGGTATGCATAGAACTTGTAAGTCCATTGACCAAAGAGGTTATGCATGTAACCAACTGAGTAGATGAAGATCAAGGTAGAGACAAATGTAACTACAGTGGTAGTGATTGCGGATAATGTATCAAAGTATAGACCAAAGGAGATAGTGAAGTTTTGGAGAGGGAGGAAGTTATAGAGTTTGATGTGAATAGGGTTTTGTGAGGATAGTACTTGGTAGGAGATGAAGGTAGAAAATAGGAATGACAGGGCACCACCTAAAATGCAGATGATAGCTGAGGCTAGGTCTCCTATTTTTCTACCGAAAAAAGCTATGATTAAAAAGGCTATTAGTGGTGACAGTATTACTATTACACTCTCCATTCCTTAACCTCTCATATCCGTTATTTCATCTGTAGAGTCTACTTTTCTTAGTCTGAAAATAGCTATTATTATACCTAAACCTACAGCTGCTTCTGCTGCCGCAAGAGCAATTATAAAAAGTGCAAATACTTGACCATTGGCTAAGTTTAAATGCACATCAGCACCTATGAAAAGTATATTTACAGCATTAAGAGCTAGTTCCATACTCATTAAAACAGTTACCAAGTTACGCCTTACTATCATTCCAAAAATGCCAAGTCCAAAAAGAATTATGCTTACAACTAAGTAAGCTTCTAGACTAATCATAAACCTGGTCCTCCTTTCTTCCTATTAAGACAGCACCTATCATACCTACTAGAAGTACTAAAGAAACAAGTTCAAAAGCCAAGAAATATTTACTAAATAAGATAGCACCTATGACTTCTGTATTTCCAAACTTGGTAACAAGCTCTTTTATTTGACCTTGTGGAGAGACAGTTACCCCTGCTATGAATACTAGTATGATTTCTAGATAAAGCCCAACTATGAATGGAAAGGATATCAAGCCCTCGACTTTGTAATGGGATTCTTTCTTAAGTGCCTTTTCCCATGGAACTGCCGTCAGTACAAACACATAAAATACAGTTATAGCTACTGCGTATATGAGAAGTTGTAGTGCACCTACTAGTTCTGCTCCTGAAACAAAAAAAATTCCAGCGATGCATATTAGGGCTGAAAGTAGTGCTACAATTACGTAAATAGGATTAGGCAAAGCTACAACACCTATTCCAGAGAGTATGGCCAAAGATGAAAAAATCAAAAAAGCCATCCATTGCATTATTTTTTATCCTCCAAAAAGCTTAAGTTGTTCTCATACCAAAGTCTTTTTCTCTGGGTATCATCTATCCAAATTCTGTCAGGTTCATTTTCTCTTCTTAATTGCCAATCTTTCCCGATTTTTTCTAATATTTCAATATCAAGTATAGCATCTTTTCTTGTATAACATGCTGTTTCATGTATGTCACTCATAAAAAGGCAATCCACGGGGCAGGCATCTACACAGAGTCCACAGAAAGTACAGAGCATTAGGTTCATATTGAAAGTTTTCAATACCCTTTTGCCATTTGGAAGCTTTTCTCCCTCTATTTGGAATAACTCAGGAACAGGACAAGCTCTTTTACAAAGCTGACACACAACACACCTACTTTTCCCAGGTTGCACATGTATGTTGAAACGACCTACCCATTCATCGAATGCAGGTTGAGGTTCATTCCCATCTATGACTTTATGTCCATGAAAGCCTCTAAATCTTTTTGGAGGTGTTATCTTTTCGTAAGGATAGTGAGTAGTTATAGTTTTTCTAAATGCATGTCTTATAGTTATTGAAAGACCTTTTATAAAATCTAGAAATACAATGCGCTCTATCCAGCTAATAGGTTTTTCAAATACCTTCTTAATCATTTCCTTACCTCCATATAAGTGGAGCTATAACAGCTGTAAAAACTAAGTTTATAAAAGTTATTGGCAACATTACTTTCCAAGCTGTTTCCGTAATTTGGTCTATTCTGTATCTTGGCAGTGTCCAATGTAACCAAAGTATGAAAAGAAAAACCAATGTTACCTTTGCAGCAAACCAGAAGAATGGAGAAAGTGGACCTAAGAAAAAGAATGGGTCTACAAAACCTACAAAAGGAATATTTAAAGGAGACCATCCTCCCAAAAATAGAACCACACCAATAGCAGAAAGCGCTAAACCTTCTATATACCACTCCACAAGTGGAAATATACCAAACTTCATACCACCATACTCAACAGTGAAACCGGTAGTTAGTTCGGCTTCTGCTTCTTGAACGTCGAAAGGTACTCTTCCCATTTCTGCCAAAACAGCAAACATGTAAACTACAAATGCCATAGGTTGAAGCCATATATACCAGAGCTTTTGTTCTATCTGTGCTTGGACTATATTGTAGGTGGATAAACTACCAGCTAGGATAATAGGACCCATTACAGCAAAAGTTATGACTACCTCGTAAGATACTACGATACCTGCCTTCCTCATAGAACCTATTAAGGCGTATTTGGAGTTAGAAGCCCAACCAGCCAGAGCTATAGCGTAAACTGCCATAGATCCTAAAGCAAAAACAAGCAGTATACCTATATTCACGTCTGTAAGAATAGGTTTTACAGTTACTCCAAAGACAGTAAATTCAGGCCCAAAGGGAACAACAGCAAAAGTTAACGTAGCTGGCACCAGAGCCATAACTATAGCTAAGTAATACAGAAACTTATTTCCATATCTAGGGAACAAATCTTCTTTTGTTAAGAGTTTTAAACCATCAGCTAAAGGTTGCAAAAGTCCATGCCATCCTACTACCATAGGACCTGGTCTTCTCTGTATGTGTGCAGCAACCTTTCTTTCCACCCATGTCAAAAAGGCACCTATACCCAGTGTGATAAGAAGGATAACCACTATCTTTATGGCTATCAATACAAGATTTGCCACGATTCCTTCCATATGTGCCTCCTACCTGTCTATTTCTCCTACTACAGGATCTATGCTTGCCAAAATGGTAACAGCGTCCGCTATAACTCTATCCTTCATTAAATGGGGATACACGGATAAATTGTACATAGAACCAGGTCTTATCTTTACTCTGTAAGGTTTAGTAGAACCATCGGAAACCACATAAAAACCTAGCTCTCCCCTTGGATTTTCCCCTGATGAGTATATTTCACCCGCTGGAACTTTTAGACCGATCCCGTCTATGCTGAGCTTTATTTTTTTTGGATCAGGTGATTCGGCAAAGAAAGGTTCACCTTTCATCTTCTCCAATTTACTCACACACTGCTGTATAATCCTGATGCTCTGTTTCATCTCCTCGATTCTCACCAAATACCTGTCGTAGGCATCTCCATTTTCACCTACAGGTATATCAAATTCAACCCAAGGGTATGCATCGTAAGGTTCAAAAACCCTAAGGTCATAGGGAACTCCAGAACCTCTTGCTACAGGTCCAGTCAAGCCATAATAGTAAACATCTTCCTTAGAGATCACACCTACACCTATGTTTCTTCTCTGCCATATTCTGTTTCTACTGAGAATTGTTTCCCATTCTTTTAGTTCCCTTGGGAATCTATCTATAAACGCTTTTATTACCTCTAAAGCACCCTCTGGAAGATCCATACGCACACCACCGATACGTGGATAAGAAATAGTCAACCTTGCACCAGTGATTCCCTCTATTATGTCCATTATCTTTTCTCTTTCCTTGAAGGCATACAAGAATATAGTAAGAGCTCCCAAGTCTAAGGCGTATGTTCCAAGCCAAAGAAGATGAGAATTAATCCTTTGAATTTCCGCCATCATTGTTCTTATATACTTGGCTTTCTCTGGAACTATATCTTCTATGCCCAATAGCCTTTCTATAGCTACAACCCAAGCTTGATTAGAACAGAGTGCCGAAAGATAGTCCATTCTATCCGTGTATACAAGGAATTGATTGTACATCTGATTCTCAGCTAGTTTTTCTACACCTCTGTGTAGTTGTCCAAGAATTATGTCACAGTTGAAAACACGCTCACCTTCTAAATCAAACAAAAACCACATAGTACCATGCGTTCCAGGATGCAATGGACCCCAATTAAGAACTATTTGTGCTTGTTTTTGAAGCCTTCTTTTTTCTGTAATTTCTAAATCTTCCAATGTGGGAACAGCGGTGTGCATACGATTGTAGTTCATTGTGCCCGAGAGTTTATCATCCCATAAAACTTCGTTCAAAGATGGAAGATCTTCAGTTGGAAAACCTTCTAACGGAAAATCTTTTCTAAGTGGATGATACTGGTAAGTTTCCCACATAAAAGCTCTTACCAAGTTTTCATGACCTTCGTATCTAATACCGAACATATCATAACACTCTCTTTCTGCCCACTTACCTGCAAACCAAAGGTTTTCTATTGTGGGAAGTGTGTTATCAGTCCACGTTTTTACAATTACTCTTTTCCTCTCATCTACGTTGTAAAGTATATAAAAAGCCAAAAACCTAGGTTTTTTGTCTGGATAGTCTATGACAGAGTGATCGATAAAGAGTTTGTACCCTCTTTCTTTCAGAGACTTTAGCAGTTCTATAAGCTTTTCCTTTTCTATATACAAAGTTGTGGTGTTTTTATTCTCTTCTATTGTTAATGACTTAAACCTTTCTTTTAGCTCAAAAAAATCCTGTGCTTTAGCCCAAGCCATCAGATACTTTCCTCCTCAAATTGCCAATTTAGTCCACCTTTTCTCCAAGCATAAAGCAATCCGTAAGTTAGTATAAATATAAACAGAAACATTTCAATGAAGCCAAAAATACCTAAGTATCTGTAAACAACCGTCCAAGGAAACAGAAAAGCGGCTTCTATATCAAATAAAAGCAATAAAAGACCCAAAAGGTAATATCCTTGATGAAAGGTAGATTGAGCATTTTTGTCGTAGAGGGGAACTCCACATTCATAAGGATAATCTTGCATGCTTTCTGGGGTTTTGGGCCCAAGAAGGTTATTGACAAAAGCCATAACAAAAGCAATACCTAAAACCACAAAAAATAGTAAAACAAGGCCCAAATAATCCATAAGCTACCTCCTAAAAAGAAGCTCCGCAGAAATATCAACAAAAAACCAAAGTATCATTGGTAGAATTCCTAAAATTAAAGTAGCTATGCTTAGGAAGCTTAAAACCAATTTTTCACTTTTTGAAAGATCAACTTCTACAGGGCTTTCCTCTCTTCTCATAAACATAACAGCTACCAATCTAAGGTAGTAACCCGTAGATATACCTGTAGCGATAATCATCACAAAAGCTAGTAACCATAGTTCTTTGTAAGCCAAAGCCATGAAGACCAAAGCCTTAGCTACAAAACCTACCGTAGGTGGAACTCCTAGTAAGGAAAACATGAACACTGCAAAGGCTAAAGCCAAATAAAATTTGGAAAAGCGCAAACCAGCAAAATCATCTATCTTGTTTTCCCACCCCTTATTTCTTTCCAGGATGCCAAGAATAACGAATCCACCCATACCCATTATAGAGTAAGCTACTAGGAAGTAGAGAACAGCCTTTAAACCTATGACATGAGATACAGCCATACCTGCCAATATGTAACCTGAGTGAGCTATAGAGGAGTAAGCTAAAAGTCTTTTTACATCCTTTTGAGAAAGAGCTACCAAATTACCATATAACATAGTCAAAGCTGAAATTATAGATATAGTCAGTATCCAAGCGTTTTCAAAGTGTTCACTAACAAGAGGCATGATACGTGCTAGTGGAGCAAAGAAGGCTAGTTTTCCTACGCTTGCCATATAGGCTGTAATTGGTGTAGGCGCACCTTGATAGGCATCAGGTAGCCAGAAATGAAAAGGTACAGCTCCAATTTTTATAGCAAATCCAACTAAGAAAAACACTACACCTAGGATAAGCAACTTTTCATCGTCAGCTAGGTGTGTCAAGATATCTCTTAGGTCTAAAGAGCCAGAATATAGATACATAAAACCAGCACCATATGATGAAAGAGCTATGGATATGCCACCTAGTATTAGGTATTTGAAAGCACCTTCCTTAGAATTAAAGTCTTTTCTAGAAAGGGCTGTTAGTATGTAAAAGCTTATTGATACTGCTTCTAGGGCTATGTAAACAACGATCAAATTATAAGAAGAAGCTAGAAAAAGTGCCCCTACTAATACGAAAGAGAGGATGTAGTAAAATTCGCCGTAAAGGGAGTTTTTGTGCTTGTAATAAGTGTAAGTAAAGGCAAGTATGGCTAAGCTTAAAAGTATCATTACAGATTGTAGCAAAGAGGAAAAGGTATCTCTTACATATAAACCATAGAAGGTTTCTCCAGTAAGATGGAAGTTTAAAGCTAAATACAAAAATGCCACGAGATAACCTATGAAACTTACACTTATGGCTAAAGTATGATTTATTCTTTTGTAAAGAAGATCTAAACTGAACAATATGAATCCAGTTATGAGGATTATTATCTCGGGAACTAATAAACTGAGATTGGGAAACTCAACGCCTACTATCTGTTCCATTTACTGGATACCTCCCATTGCTTTCTGAGCGATTAAAGAAAGGAGATTATGTATAGTTTGATCGAAAATTATAAAGAAAAGAAAGGGTAAGAATCCTACCATTAACATAGGTATTACTGTGAATAAAAAGGCAACTAACTTATACCCTCTTATATCTGTGAAATGCACTATACGGCTAACACTCTTTGCATCCAGGAAAAGTGTTTTTAGAAGGTATAGTACATAAACTCCACTGAAGAAAGCACCTGCCAAAACAAAGAGAGAAAGGTTCAGAGAATATTCCTTTGCACCTAATATGGTTAAGAACTTACCCCAAAAGGAAGATCCTCCAGGTAGACCCATAGAAGAAAATCCTGTAATTACTATAAGCACTGCAAAAATAGGCATAAAAACGATACTTCCTCTAAGCATATCCATATTAAAACTATGAAGCCTGTTATATATAAACCCAGCCATCATAAATAATGCTGATGATGTAAGACCGTGAGCAAACATTTCCATTACACTAGCTCTCATTCCTTCGTAATTAAGTAAAAACATTCCTGTAACAACAAAACCCATATGGCTAACAGAAGAATAAGCAACAAATCTCTTCACATTTGATTGGGTTATAGTAAACCAAGAAGCAAAAACTATAGTGATTATTCCCCAAATAACCATCAAAGGCATTAGGAATACACTAGCTTCTGGGAATAGTCCTATGTTAAATCTGAGCAAAGCATAAGTTCCCATTTTCAAAAGAACAGCAGCCAATACCACAGAGCCAGCCGTAGGTGCTTCACCATGAGCATCTGGCAGCCATGTATGAAATGGAACTATAGGTGTTTTTACGGCAAAGGCTATAAAAAATAAGAAAAATAGAAAAACCTCAAAACCAATACTGTACTCATTTTTAATAAGATCAAGGTAACTAAAGGAAATTTCTCCGAAATTTTTGTAATGCTGTATAGCTACAGAAACAATACCCAAGAGTAAGAATAGAGAAGATACAAATATGTATATGAAAAACTTATAGGCAGAGTACATTCTCAGCTTATAGCCCCATATACCTATTACGAAAAACATTGGGACCAATGTGAGTTCATAAAACACATAAAAGACTACTATGTCCCAAGAAGAAAAAACACCTATTAGAAAACTTTCCGTGATCAGAAAAAATAAGTAATACTCTTTGAGTCTTGTATTTATATGCTTATCCCTGACAGACCATAGTATTGCAACAAAGGAAACTAAAGTAGTAAGAATATACATAAGTAAAGAAAGACCATCTAAACCTAAACTGAGATAAAGCCCCAAATTTTCTATTAGAGTGTACTCTTCGTAAAATTGTATCTTTTGCGCTTTTGAAAAATCAAAGAAAAAGAGGGATAGCGTAGATAATGCAAAAACTGCTCCTGTAGTTATCACAGACAAGGCTTTCGTATATCTCTCACTTAAAAAGGCAATAAGCAAGCTTCCAATTATTGGTAGTATTAAACTAACAGAAACAATGGGGAACTCTGCATAAACCTTCTCCATGCCAAATTACCTCATAAATTTTATGAGAATACCTAGTATAAAGACTATTCCTAAAACTAAGAAGGAAACATAGTTGTTTAGAAGACCTGTCTGTAAATTCCTTAGGACTTTACCACTCCTGTAGGCTATTCTTGCTACACCATTTACAAATAGATCTACAGTCATCACATCCAAACGTATCCACAAGGTTTTGACGACCCTAAAGTATACTGTTCTCGAGAGGTTTATAAATCCATCTATTGCTGACTTATCCCCTATAATAAAAAGCAGCTTGGATAAATTCATGTATCCATTAGCGAGTATTTTATGGTAGAGTTTTTCAGTAAAGAACTGTTCTTTAAAGGTTGTATGAAGTGTTTTTAGTGACTCGTAAGCTCTCTCTGGCTCTACAAGACCTCTTACATACACCAAGTAAGCTATACCAATACCCACCAATGCTATTACTACAGACATTACTGCTATATTCAGGTGTATCTCTTTGTGTGCTCCAAATAATCCACTATACCAACCTTCAAAAAACCCACTACCCACTGCCATTATTGCCAACACAACCATAGGCACCACCATCACTCCCTCACTCTCATGTGCCTTGTCTTTGTGTCTCTCTTTCCCATGAAACATCACAAAAGCTTCCCTAAATATGTAATACGCTGTCAATAAACTCACTACACTCGCCAGCACACCAAACCCAAAACTTACATCATACACACTACCTATGATCCTGTCTTTGCTCCAAAATCCTGACAGTGGAAAAACTCCTGCCAGTGCCAATGCACCTACCATAAACATACCATACGTTATTGGCATGTATTTTTTCAGGTTGCCTACCTCAAATATGTCATGCACATGGTGCCCAAAGGCGTGTATTACACTACCTGCTGCCAAAAAGAGCAAAGCCTTAAAAAAGGCATGTGTAGTCAGATGAAACATCGCTCCTACTTGATCACCTATTCCTAAGGCTAGATACATAAGACCAAGTTGTGACATAGTAGAAAAGGCTATGATCTTCTTTATGTCTGTTTGTGCTGTAGCTGAAAGAGCTGCAAATAGAGCTGTTATACCACCAACTAACGCCACAACTTTTAGGCTTTCTGGCGCATTATCAAACACAGGGTATACTCTTGCTACCAAGTACACACCAGCTGCTACCATGGTGGCAGCGTGAAGCAAAGCAGAGACAGGTGTAGGACCTGCCATAGCGTTGGGCAACCACGTGTGCAGTGGTAGTTGCCCAGATTTGCCAACTGCCCCCCCAAACAAGAGAAGAGCTGCCACACCTAAGAGATTTTTGTTTACATCATTTACTCCTTTGAATATGTCTAAAAGATCTATGCTACCAAATAGATAGAAGCAATAGATGATACCGAAGATAAAGAGCCAGTCACCAACTCTGTTTAAGGTAAAGGCTTCCAAGGAGGCATTAGCTGCTTTTTTGGTTTCATGGAAGTATCCAATCAGAAGGTAAGAAGCAAGACCAACACCTTCCCAACCGAAGAAAATACCCAAGAGGTTGTCAGAAAGCAGTATAAGGAGCATAGCAAAGAGGAACAAGGATAGGTATGCATAGAACTTGTAAGTCCATTGACCAAAGAGGTTATGCATGTAACCAACTGAGTAGATGAAGATCAAGGTAGAGACAAATGTAACTACAGTGGTAGTGATTGCGGATAATGTATCAAAGTATAGACCAAAGGAGATAGTGAAGTTTTGGAGAGGGAGGAAGTTATAGAGTTTGATGTGAATAGGGTTTTGTGAGGATAGTACTTGGTAGGAGATGAAGGTAGAAAATAGGAATGACAGGGCACCACCTAAAATGCAGATGATAGCTGAGGCTAGGTCTCCTATTTTTCTACCGAAAAAGGCTATGATTAAAAAGGCTATTAGTGGTGACAGTATTACTATTACACTCTCCATTCCTTAACCTCTTAGGTGTGTTATTTCGGAAGAACTTTCGTAGCCTTTCAATCTAAATAAAGCTACAACTAAACCAAGTCCTATTGCTACTTCTGCTGCGGCTATGGTAAGAACAAAAAGGGCAAATACCTGTCCTTCAACACCTTTCATTATATGATCAATACTCACGAGAACAATATTTGCGGAGTTTAGCATCAGTTCAGTGCTCACCAGCATGGTTATCAGGTTCTTCCTTATAATAACACCTAAAAGGCCTAGCAAAAATAAGAAAATGCTTAAGAGAATATAAGCTAAACTTATACTCAATCTTCCTTCCTCCCAAGAATGATGGCTCCAATCATTGCTACTAAAAGTATAACAGATGCTATCTCGAAAGGCAGAAGATATTGAGTAAATAAGCTTTTACCTACATCCTTTACATTGTTCACTGTAGCTAAATTTAAGTTATACTCAAACTTTCCTCTTAAAACTAGATAAGATATTGATAAAAAACTAACAAGCAAAATGGGTACAGATAAAATTAACTCCTTTTTATACACACCTTCAAACTTTTTCACTCTTTCCCAAGGGACCGTAGTAATTACCAGAACGTAAAATACAACAATGGCAACAGCGTAAATTATAAGCTGGAGTCCTGCTAACAGTTCGGATTTTAAATGTAAGAATATACCAGCTGTAGCTAGTATTACAGATAAAAAGGAAAGAATAACATGCACAGGGTTTTTAAGAAAAACTGTCCCTAAGGCAGAAGCTATCAACCAAACGGCGAGAAATGAAAAAATTATCCATTCCACTGTATATTCCCCCAGAGTTTTTTCCTATGTTCATCATCTATCCAAATTCTATCAGGTTCGTTTTCTCTCCTTTTCTTCCAATCTATAGAATTGGCTTCTAAATTTTCCATGTTTAAAACGGCATCTCTTCGTGAATAGTTGGCGAGTTCATATAGATCAGTCATTGTAAGACATCCCACTGGGCAAGCATCTACACAGAGTCCACAAAATAAGCAGTTCAATAAGTTCATATCGAACCTTACCACTTTTTTACTTCCATTTGGTAGTTGTACAGCTTCTATTCTAAAAAGTGTAGGCATAGGACAAGCTGTTTGACACATATAGCACGCTACGCATCTACTTTTGCCCTTTTCAAAGGACATAAACTTTTCTATAGCTCTTAAGGACATAGGTTCACTGCCATCCCATACAAAATGTCCGTGAGCTCCTCTATAGCGTTTAGGCGGCGTAAGCTTTTCTACAGGATAATTAGTCGTTATTGGCCTTTTTAGAAGGTTCTTCATTGTTACAGAAAGACCTTTTATAAAATCAACAAACAATATGGACTCGACTAGATTAAGTACAGCCCTTCTGTCTACCTTTTTGATCTTCATGGCATTCTTATTTTAAGATAAGAAGTAAATGTATGCAAAATTTTATGACCTAAAGCATACTTAAAAATTGCTTATTTCAGGATTAATAATAATTTAACATTTAAATTAAGAAAATTCGTGTGATTTCCTAAGAAGCATTAAAGGATTTTCAAGGTTTATAGACATATTGAAAAAGAAACAATGCAACACTGCAAATTTTAAATTAAGGGGGGAGACCCCTAAAGACTACTTCTTTATGTATACTTTTACGACCCTTTGATTGCCACGGTTGCGAGGATCCAAGAGATCATAAACTTCTTTACCATAAGCTGCGATATTCATTTTACCTATATCTGTACCGCGTCTAGCAAGCTCACTTGCGACCCTTTGAGCTCTCCACATAGATAAATTAAAGTTGTATCTTGAAGTACCCACTTTATCTGCAAAACCAACTATTAGAATTTCTCCTCCACTTTCCTTTACTTTACTTGCTATTTGATCTAATATGTTGACTTGATCCCTGCGAATGTCAAACCTATCGAAGTCAAACCTAACAGTGCCTATTTCTTCCAACTGCCATTTGTATACACCTATACCTTCTTCTCTTCTGGTTTCAGACATTGGAGCTGGCGCTGGTTGAGCTGGTTTTCTTTCCAGTTGCCTGATCCTGTTTTCGTGGTCGTTAATGATAGCTTCTAATCTTGAAGCTTTATCAAGAGCGTTTGAAGCTTTGCTGTTGGCTTCGTCGGCTTTCTTTCTAGCTTCAGATATAGCGTCAAAGTAAACTTTGTAACACTTGTCCAACATGTACTTAGAGTAGAATTCTTTTGGGCTACCGCATGGATCTTTTGGCTCTTGTGCACTAGCTATGATTACGCTACCTAAAAAAACACCCCCTGCTAGTAAAAACTTTTTCATAGTAACACCTCCGTAAATACTCTACCCATTGTATCATATTAGGCTACAAAAATGCAAGTGTATAGTTTTTTTATTTAAATTTTCAACAATATACTTCGTACATCAGACCCTTCAGACTTCCCTACAAGTCCTCTCTCATGGACCTGTTTATCTACTCTAGTAGGTTCAAGTGTAGATATTATGTAGTCCATAGCTCTGTATGCTTTGTATGGATCTCCACATGTATATACATCAACCGTAGCTAAGCCATGTTCTGGCCACGTGTGGATGGATATGTGTGATTCAGCGAGAAGCACAACTCCTGTGGCTCCATGAGGTTGGAATTGATAGTAGTGAGAGGATATTTTTGTAAGGTCAGCGACCTTTACGGCACTCTCTAACAAGTGCCTAATGTCTTCTACCCGATCTATTAAATCCGGGCTTACACCATAAAGGTCAGCTAGGATATGCAGTCCGAGGGTCTTTGCCATTTTCTTTCCTCCTTGTCAAAATTTTTTAGTAGGCTAAACAGCCTTTGCATAACAACACCTCCTTTTAAACGAAAACATAAATTATAATAAACTTTATGAAAAAATCAAGTAAAAAACCTTTACTTAGACCCACATCTTCCTTAGTTAAGTATGCAATCTTTAATATGTTGGGGGATATAAAAGGTTTAAGCTTTTTAGACCTATTCGCTGGAACTGGTCAAATAGGTTCAATGGCTATAGAAAGAGGAGCTAATGTAATTTTTGTAGAAAAAAACCCTAGTATTGGGCAAAAATTGCTAGCTAAATATGGAAATAATGTAGTTATTTCAGATTCATTAAAATTTTTAGAGAACTCTAATTATTGTTACGACATAATTTTCGCTGATCCTCCATATGATTATGAAAAATATGAAAAACTTATTGAAAAAGCTTTGGAAAGACTTTGTAATAATGGTGTTTTTATACTAGAACATAGAAAAAATATAACTTTTCCCTCAGATAAGAGAAAAGAATACGGTGATACTGCATTATCTATATGGGAGAAGAAGGATGGTTAAAGTAGTATATCCTGGCACCTTTGATCCGCCCCATCTAGGACACTTGGACATAGTGCATAGAGCTTGCGTTATATTTGACAAAGTTGTAGTAGCTATAGCCAAAAATCCCAGAAAAAACTTACTTTTTAGTTCTGAAGAACGCTTAGACATGTTCTCAAATATGCTCAAGGACTTTTCTGGTAATGTTGAGGTAATTTGCTTTGATGGTTTACTGGTAGATTTTATGAAAAAGGAAAATATAAGAGTTATAGTAAGGGGTGTTCGCCTTTTTACGGATTTTGAGTATGAACTGCAAATATCTCTGAACAACTATAAACTTGCAGGTGTAGAAACGGTTTTTATGATGCCATCTCAAACTTATATACATATAAGTTCTACAATAGTTAGGGATATTGCATCTTACTGTGGTTATCTTAGCGGGTTGGTACATCCATATGTAGAAAAAAAGCTTAGAGAAAAATTCAACTGTAAGTAAATTCTATATGGGGAGTGATGTTATTTTTTTGTCATAACCCCAAAATAGGGCGTTAGCTATGGCAGGAGCTATAGGTGGAAGAGGGGGTTCACCTACACCTCCCATGCGTGCATTGCTTTTTAGAAAGTAAACTTCAATCTCTTGTGGTATTTCATCTATTCTGAGTATGTTATAGGTGTCAAAGTTTAGACTAGAAACTCCTCCACCTTTAAAAGAAACTCTTTCTTTTAGCGCCGCACTTAATCCCATAATTATTCCGCCTTCCACCTGTTGTCTTGCCAAATCGGGATGCACTACCAAAGGTCCTATATCCATAACGCATACCGCCCTATCTACCCTTATTTTACCTTTCTTGTCAACTGAGACTTCTACGGCCTGGGCGCAATGACTACCAAAAGAAAAGTGGTAAGCTATACCCATAGCCTCTCCTCTTTTGGGTTTTTTGCCCCAACCTGCTTTTTCTGCACAGTAAGAAATCACCCTTTTGGCTCTCTCGTCTTTTAGTAGTTCCAATCTTAGACTCACTGGATCTTTTTTTGCAAGTTTGGCAAGCTGATCTATAAAAGTTTCCATTATAAAGGCATTGTGGGAATGTCCAACAGAGCGCCAAAACCATGTATCAAAAGGCATTTTGACATTTACATACTCCACTCTAAAGTTCGGAATTTGATAAAGAGTATCGGCTATACCTTCTACGGATGATTTTGCAGATATACTTATGGAATGAATAGCTATCTTACAATTGAGTGCAACTACTTTACCTCTTTCGTCTATAGCTCCTTCCATCAAAGCAGCACACATAGGTCTAAATTTGGCGTACTTTACATCTTCTTCTCTTGTGTAAATTAACTTTACTGGTTTTGACAATGTCTTGGAAATGATTAACGCCTCTTCCACAAACTCAACATTTGCTTTACGCCCAAAGCCACCACCAAGGTAAGTAGTGCTTATGTGAATCTTTTCTTCTGGGAGTCCACTTACTTTCTTTGCTACACTCAGTACACTACTTTGAGCTTGAACAGGTGTATAAATAATGCATCTATCCTTTTTTACATCTACACAACACGAAAGAGGCTCCAAATGAGCATGATATAAGTAAGGAAGCACATAAATAGAAGATGTCTTTATGTAAGAATCCTTTATAACTTTCTCTGGCTTACCTACTATCTCGGCAACTTCTCCTTCTCTTTGGAGCGCATCCAGAAAGTATGTTTTTAATTTATCATCATCCAGATAACTTGTTGTGTCTCTACTCCATTGAATTTGTAATGAATCTTTTGCCTTCATCAAAGTACCCATACTTTCCGCAACTATAGCTACCTTATCCCTTTCGCCCAATGGGAAAGCATCTAAAAAGCCTTTTACTGTCTTTGCTTTGGTTTTATCTATCCTTTCCACCTTTGCGCCATACAAAGGTGCTCTAACCACTGTAGCATAAACTGCGTTGTTAATATGAGCATCTATACCAAATACTGCTTCGCCGTTTATTTTGACTTCGCTATCTATTCTCGGCACGCCTTTGCCTATGTATATAAACTGGCTCTCCTTTTTTAAAGGAGCATGCTGAGGAATATTTAACTGAGTAGCTTCTTTAACAAGCTCACCGTATGGGATTTTCCCTTGAGTATAGTAAATGTAGCCAAGCTCAGCCTTTAAGGAAGAAAGAGGTATATTTAACCTTTGAGAAGCTGCCAATAGCAGCATATGTCTCATAGTGGCTCCTGCTAATCTCAACACTCCATACATGTTTCTAACGCTTGTGCTACCACCCGTTAGGTGTATGCCAAAAAGTGGGTCCGCGTATGCATTGTTAACGGGTGCTGGCAAAATTCTTACTCTTTCCCAAGGGAAGTCCAATTCATCAGCTACTATCATAGCCAAACCTGTGTGTATTCCCTGCCCCATTTCTGATTTGTTGGAGTAAATGGTAAGGTAATTATCTTCGGAGAGATCTATCCATAAAATAGGACTCCTTGCTTGAGAGGTCTTTGCGATGGTGCATCCGCTTTCTGTTAGAACTACTGCAAGACTCAGTCCACAAAACTTGAGGAAATCCCTTCTGTCCATCATGCTCTACCTCTCATTAGCTTTGATGCTAATTCTACAGCTTTGATTATTCTAGGATAAGTGCCACACCTACACAGGTTTCCAAGAAAAGCCTGAATTATCTCTTCCCTCTTTGGATTTGGGTTTTTTGTGAGCAAGTTGTAAGCAACTACAATTTGACCTGGTTGGCAATAGCCGCATTGCACCACTTGCGCCAGCTCCCAAGCCCTTTTTACCGGATGGTTTTTGTCTATACCTTCTATGGTTATTATGTTCTTGTTTTCTACTTCTCCCAAAGGTGTTATACAAGACCTAATTACTTCTCCATTTAGTATTACGCTACAAACCCCACATATACCAATTCCACACCCAAATTTAGTTCCTTTAAGATTAAGCGTTTCCCTGAGTACCCAAAGGAGAGGTGTATCTTTGTGTTCATCTACTTTGTACTCTTTTCCGTTTATTTTTAACTTTACGGACATAGTTAATAATCTAAACCTTTAGCGAATTTAAACAAAGTCTTAGAAGAGCGAAGAATGAAACTTTGCTTTTAACAATGCCTAAGCAATCCTATTGATACTTAAGACAATCAGCTAACTAAAAGATTAACTTCAATTTTCTTGGCTACCAAAGTGGATATGTGGTTTGGTTCTTTAAAGCAAAGGATATCTAAATCAGAAAAAGCCTTTTCGAGCTCACCAAGTCCTAAAAGATAATCTCTATTGAAATCTTGTCTTATTACAGTATATCTTTCGTTGTAAGTTTCGTATATCAAAATACCACCTGGCTTTAGAGCCTTTTCTATTTCCTTAAACTTGTTTCTGTTTAAATAATAAAAAACTATCACGAGATCGTACGCTTGCATTGGTAGTTGATAGCAATCCAAATCCGCATTTATAAAGTTCACATTAACATCTTCTTTTTTAGCGAGTGATTTCGCCTTTTCTATGGCTACATCGGAAATGTCTATTGCATCTACAGAAAAACCTTGTTTTGCTAAAAACACTGCGTTTTCACCTGTGCCACAGGCAAGTTCCAGAGCTCTTCCAGTTTTTGCAAGCTTGTAAAAATCCAGAATTGTTTTATGCAAACTGCTTTGCCAACCACTGCTGTAGCGTTGGTTCCATCTGATCCGGTCTATCTCCGCCATAACAACGTTATAATTCTAATTTTATGATAGATCCTAAAACCTTAGAAAAATGGGACAAAGAATACTTTTGGCATCCTTTCACCCAAATGAAAGTTTACACTCAAGAGGAAAACTTAATCTTTCAAAGAGGAGAAGGCGTTTATCTATATGACATATATGGAAGAAAATACATAGATGCCATTTCTTCCCTTTGGTGTAACGTGCATGGACACAACCATCCCAAGTTAAATAAAGCGTTAGTTGATCAATTAAACATGGTAGCTCACACTACCACCTTGGGAAGCTCCAATGTACCTGCCATACTGCTTGCCAAAAGACTTGTGGATATTACACCAAGTTGTCTTACAAAAGTTTTTTATTCAGAGGATGGTGCAGAGGCGATAGAGATAGCCATAAAGCTTGCTTACCAGTACTGGATAAACAAAGGTCAAAAGAGAAAAACCTTTGTGACACTATCTTCAGCATATCATGGTGATACAGTAGGTGCCGTAAGTGTTGGAGGTATTGAGCTCTTCCACGGTGCATATAGGGATCTACTCTTTAACACTATCCAACTACCTTCCCCATACCTTTACTGCAAAGAAAAATATGGCAAGCTCTGCGAAGAATGCAAAACGGACCTTGTGGGTATGCTAAAAGACATTCTTGAAAGGCAAGGGCAAGACATAGTGGCTGTAGTGCTTGAATCGGGTATACAAGGTGCCGCAGGTATGCTACCGTATCCTAAGGGATTCCTAAAAGACGTAAGAGAGTTGACAAAACAATACAACACCCTTCTCATACTTGATGAAGTAGCCACAGGATTTGGGAGAACGGGAAGCATGTTTTACTGTGAGCAAGAGGAAGTTTGTCCCGATTTTATGTGCCTTGGGAAAGGCATAACTGGTGGCTACTTACCTCTTGCAGTCACGTTGACAACCCAGGAAATCTTCGAAGCTTTCTGGGGAGAGTTTGGAGAAATGAAGCACTTTTACCATGGACACACTTACACAGGCAACAATCTTGCATGCGCCGTAGCTTTGGCTAATTTGGATGTTTTCGAAGAGGAAAAAACCTTGGAGAACCTACAACCTAAAATAAAGTTCCTTGAGGAAAGATTGAAGGACTTTTGGCATTTGGACCATGTAGGTGATGTAAGACAATTAGGCTTTATGGTAGGTATAGAGTTGGTTAAGGATAAAGAAAAGATGGAACCTTACCCTTACGGTGAAAGAACGGGTTTTAAGGTAGCTTACAAATGCAGAGAGGATGGAGTTTTTCTAAGACCTTTGGGTGATGTAATGGTGCTAATGATGCCCCTTGTGATAAGCTTTGAGGAAATGGAACACGTTTTAGGGAGTTTATACAAAGCTATAAAATACTTAGAATGAAAATAAAAATTGGAACAAGAAAGAGCAAGTTGGCTCTCTGGCAGGCAAACCACATAAAAGAAAAACTCCAAGAAAGGGGACACACTGTAGAGCTTGTTCTGATAACCACTTCGGGGGACAAGATTCTCGATGTGCCACTTGCAAAGATAGGGGGAAAAGGGCTATTTGTCAAGGAAATAGAAGAAGCTCTCCTTCGAAGGGAAATAGACATGGCTGTGCATTCTCTCAAAGATGTTCCTATGGTGTTGCCAGAGGGTTTAACATTGGGTGCTATAACGGAAAGAGAAAACCCATTCGATGTTTTAATTTCTAGGGATAACTTAACCTTGGAAAGCTTACCAGAGGGTGCAAGGGTTGGGACATCCTCTCTAAGGAGGATGGTTCAAATAAAAAGGAAAAGACCTGATCTAAAGGTGGAGAACTTAAGGGGAAACGTGGACACACGAATAAGGAAACTTCAAGATGGTTTATACGATGCCATAGTGCTTGCCTATGCAGGTGTCAAGCGTATGGGCTTTGAGGGTATGATAACTCAGGTTTTAGAAGACTTTATACCAGCTGTGGGTCAGGGCTCTTTAGCCATAGAGGTAAGGGAAGATGATAAAGACATCCTGGATGCCGTGTCCTTTTTAGATCATGAAGAAAGTAAGTTAAGGGCTCTGTGTGAGAGGGCTTTCTTGAGAAAACTAGAGGGTGGCTGTCAAGTTCCCATAGGCTGTTTCTCTATAGTTAATGGTGAAAGTATTGCGCTCAAAGCCTTTATATCCGATTTAGAAGGTAACATATTTATAGAAGGGGAAAGAAGCGGTAAAAGGGAGGAAGCGCAAACCATAGGCGAGGAGTTAGCTTTGGAGCTTTTAAGTAAAGGGGGAGATAAAATCTTAAAGGAGGTATACGGTGAGAGGTAAAGCTATAGGCATTGTTCTTGGAACACTGCCTGCAACGCCTTTGGAGTTTTGGATTGGTATAGATGAAAACGTCACACTGCAGTTGGATGACGTAATTTTCACCACTTCATATTTGGGCAACCAAGAAGTAAGTTATTACGGAGTAATTACCGAAATTCAGAAGTATTTGGAAGGTTCAAAGCTCGTTTATGAAGCTCAGCTGGCAAAAGAAGGTGTAATACCTGTAAACTTAGCTTATGTAGCAAAGGTTAACGTTACGCGTATAGAACCTGAGATTTTTTCCCCACCAATTCCAGGTAGTGAGGTTTTGTTAGCCGAAGGAGAAGAGTTTGAAAAAGCTTTATACTTTGATCAAATGGAAAACAAAATTCCAGCAGGACTTACACGTAGCGGTAAACCCGTTATGATAAATTATGACTTTATAAGTGGGAAAGAGGGGGCTCATGTGTCCATATCTGGGATGTCCGGTATAGCGACCAAAACTTCCTATGCACTATTTTTGCTGAACTCCGTAATGCAAAAAGCTCCCAAAGATGAAAGAAAAAAGATACACGCTCTAATTTTCAACGTAAAAGGTAAGGACCTTTTGTGGTTGGACAAGAAAAGTAGAAGGATTACAAAAGAAGATGAGGAAATGTTTAAAGAACTAGGCTTAGAACCAAAACCCTTTAAGGATGTAATATTTTATGTACCGCCAGAAGAAAAGAAGGGTACTAAGTATGGGACTCCGAAACCTGACTTCGTTAGACAAGATGATAAGGTAATTGCTTTCTCTTGGACAATGAGAGAGTTTGCTGAAGAAGGCTTGCTTAAGTTTATGTTTGTGGAAGGGGATGAAGCTTTAAGTAATTTGGGGTATCTTATAGAACGTGTCGCATCCAAATTACTGGAGTTGGCAAAAGAAAGTCCAAGCGGTAGGCTGTTGACAGAGCAGTCAAAGGGTAGCAAGGATATAGAATTTCTCACAGACCTTTATAGATATCTGGAGGAAGTTATCAATTCAGATAAGGATAGGGAGGAATGGTTTGGTAAATCCAGCCTTCAAACTATATATGCCTTCATGAGAAGATTTGAAAGAGCTGTCATGTATATAGATAGGTTTATAGTTTCAGAAAATGCCAAACATATAGAGTGGAGAAACCACAAAGTATCGGTAGTCGATATAAGCTCTCTACATAACATAGCTAAGATGTTTGTAGTAGGAGCTGTCCTTAAGAGAATCTTTAAGGAAAAGGAAGATATTGGGCAAGACTTTCCTAAAATTTTTGTAGTTTTAGACGAGCTTAATAAATATGCACCAAAGGAATCTTGGAGTCCAATTAAAGATATTATTTTGGATATTTCAGAAAGGGGAAGAAGTTTGGGAGTTCTGTTAATAGGAGCTCAGCAAACAGCAAGCGAAATAGAAAAGAGGGTAATAGCAAATGCCGCGATAAAGGTTCTTGGAAGAGTAGATACAAGTGAGATCTTTTCGAAAGAGTATGACTTTTTGTTAGGTAATTTTAAACAGAGAGTTACCATGCTCAAAAAAGGTACCATGGTGCTCTATCAACCTGATATACAGATTCCTTTAGTTATAAAATTTCCTAAGCCACCTTGGGCAACAAGGAAGGATGAAGTGGAGGAGGATATAGATGATCTACACGATTTTGATAATCATTAGTTTACTCCTACATTTTGCCAATGCACAAGATACAGTTAATATTAGGTATGGATCGTATCCCGATAAAGAAAGGATAGTACTCGATATTGGTAAAAGCGTGGACTATAAGATCATCCTTTTGGATAATCCTAAAAGGATAGTAATAGATGTGGATGTAGATTTGCATATAAGAAAAACACAGCAGCTAAATGTGAGAGTAGGTAAGCATTCATGGGGAACTAGAATAGTTATAGAGAAGGAATTTGCGGATGTGAAGTCCTTTTCTTTAAATGATCCTTTTAGGATAGTTGTAGATATATATAAACATGGAAAAGAAGAAAGAAAGCATAATCAAATGGTGTTGGTAAAAGAAGATGATCCTTTGGTAGCCATATTGGATCCAAAAGTATTGAGCATCATAGGAGAAGGTAAAGGAGTTATTATCGACCAAAGAGTTAAGAATAGCGTGTTCACAGAGAAGAGAACTGTTGTGATAGATCCAGGGCACGGAGGTCACGATCCTGGGGCTATTGGTTTTATGGGAATAAAAGAAAAAGATGTTAATTTAGGAATATCAAAAAAACTAGCCAAGTACTTAAGAGAAGATGGAAGGTTTGACGTTATATTAACACGAGATAAAGATGTGTTTTTACAATTACACGAGAGATCAAATATAGCGCTAAGAAATAGAGCTGATCTTTTCGTAAGTATACATGCTAACGCGTCACCGAGAGGCATATCTTCGCATGCGAAAGGAACCTTTGTTTTTGCAATATCTTCGGAAGCTGCCCGACAGAAAAGAGACAGGATTGTTAAGGATAACAATTATGCAAGTTTAGTTTTAGGGAGATCGGATTTATCTACAAACGCTAGAGTAGTCCTTGCCGACCTTGCATTGGATGTTACATTGTATGAAAGTGTAAACGTAGCACGCAAAATCTCCCAAAGTTTGTCCAGAAACTTGCCTAGAGATGTGGAGTTCAAGGGTACACAAAGAGCTGGATTTGCCGTTCTCAAGACCCCAGGTATACCTTCGGTGCTTGTTGAGGTAGGGTTTATAACCAATCCAGAAGAAGCTATGTTGATGGCCACTGAGGAGTTCCAAGAAAACTTTGCTAAATCTCTGTACGAGGCTATAGTGGATTACTTTTTCCCAAAATCAAGCAAAAAACTCACTTTAAACCAAAAACCTTATGCAGCTGAGGAATTACCCTCACAGTAAGACCCAGTTCTAGTATCTGATGCTGTAGATCGAGAGCTTTTTTCAAGAAGGCTGTCTTGTTACCTTCAGGTTGAAGTATCACCAAACCATTTTTTAAGTGTTCCTTAAATTCTTCCTTTAGGATAACATCTACACTTAAAACTTCATCGACTACAAACTTTATCTCGTTGCAGTGAGTTAGTATTTTTGGATGAACGAACCAATGGGCACTCCACTTGGGGGAACATGTTATGTGTGTATGGAGCTTTTCCAAGCCTTCTATCCATAAAGTCCCGTTAGTTTCAATCTGCACGCTGTAGTTTCTCTCTCTTAAGGCTTTCACCAGTTGGTAAAGACCTTTTTGAGCTAAAGGTTCTCCACCCGTTATAACTATGTGCTTGTGAGGATATATGGATATCTCTTCTAACAAGGACTCTAAGGTGTAGTTGGCCTCTTTAAAAGAGAGTGCTTCTTCTTGGTCACACCAGGGACACCTTAAGTTGCATCCCTGAAAACGTATGAAGACAGAAGGCGTTCCTATTAAAAGTCCTTCTCCCTGTATGCTTGCATATACTTCGTTTATACTCAGCCTTGTGGCTTTTCCAGTTTCACTTCGTAACATTCTATAATGTCACCAACCTTTACATCGTTGTAGTCTTTTAGCTTGATGCCACACTCAAAGCCTTTTGCAACTTCCATGGCATCTTCTTTAAATCTTTTGAGACCTTCTATCTTCCCATCGTATACCACTACACCATTTCTTATAAGTCTGGCTTTTGCGTTTCTTACAACCTTACCATCCAGCACGTAACACCCAGCTACAGTACCGGCACCTTTTATCTTGAAGGTGGCTCTCACTTCTGCAGAACCCAAGGTTACCTCTTTCTCTACGGGTTTTAGCATTCCCTTTAGGGCTTTTTTGACATCCTCTATGGCTTCGTATATGATACCATAGAGTTTCACATCCACCTTTTCGTTCTCTATAACTTCCTTTGCCTTAACGTCGGGTCTTACGTTAAAGCCTATAACAATGGCATCGCTCGCCTTTGCTAGCATAACATCGTTTTCCGTAATACCACCTACGCCTGCATGTATTATCCTGATGGATACCTCTTCGTTGGACAGCTCTGTGAGAGACTTTTTGAGAGCTTCCAAAGATCCTATGGTATCGGTTTTTAAAACGATCTTTATTTCCTTTAGCTCGCCTTCCTGTATCTTTTTAAAGACATCCTCGAGCGCTAAGGCTTTGGCAACCTTTTCCTTTTGCTCCTTTTGTAAGCGCCTTGCTTGTGCTATCTGTCTTGCCGTCCTTTCGTCTTCTACAACCTTTAGTGTGTCCCCTGCCATAGGTAGTTCTTCAAAGCCCAGAACCTCAACGGGTGTGGATGGACCTGCAGCCTTCACCATTCTTCCCTTGTCGTCAAACATGGCACGGACTTTGCCATAAGTTTCACCAACCACAAAAACATCACCTACGCGCAGCGTTCCCTCTTGGACTAGCACAGTGGAAACAGCTCCTCTCTGTTTGTCTAACTTGGATTCTATGATGGTACCTTTTGCTCTCTTGTTTGGGTTCGCTTTAAGTTCCAACATCTCAGCCAATAAAAGGATGTATTCCAGTAACTGGTCTATGTTTTCTCCTTTCACAGCGGAGACATCCACAAAAATGGTATCAGCGCCCCACTCTTCGGGAATCAGTCCAAGCTCAGAAAGCTCCCTTCTCACCTTCTGAGGGTCAGCTCCCGGCTTGTCTATCTTGTTAACGGCTACGATTATGGGAACGTTAAAAGCCTTTGCGTGGTTAATGGCTTCTATGGTTTGTGGCATAACTCCATCGTCAGCTGCAACCACCAGTACCGCAATATCCGTTACCTGTGCACCCCTTGCTCTCAACGTTGTGAAAGCCTCGTGTCCGGGTGTGTCCAAGAAGGTTATCTTTCTACCATCGGGTAACTCTACAACGGAAGCTCCTATGTGCTGAGTAATACCGCCTTTTTCTCTCTTTGCTACGTCCGTCTTCCTTATAGCGTCGAGCAAGGTAGTTTTTCCGTGGTCCACGTGCCCCATAACTACCACTACCGGGGGTCTTGGTTCTAAGTTTTCTTCAAGTTCTTCCTCTTCTACCTCTTGAACAGCTTCTTCTTCGCTTTTTAGTTCTGCAAGGAAACCGAAGCTTTCTGCGATTTCTATGGCGATATCAGATGGTATGGTTTGATTTATCGTGGCTAATATACCTTTCTTCAAGAGTTCAGCCATTATTTGATTGGGTGCTACGTTGAGTAAATCAGCCAGTTCCCTGACTGTGATCACTTCTGGAATTTGAATTATTTTGATCTCTTCACTTTTTTCTTCCTTCTTTTCTTCCTTTTTTCTCTTGTCTATCTGTTGTTCCAGTTTCTTTAGTATTTGTTGTTCTTCCTTGCTCAGTTTTTCTTTCTTTTCCTGTGGTTGCTCTTCTTTTTTTGGTTTTGCCTCAGCTTTAGGTGTTACAGGTGGTGGCGGAGGTAGGAGTTTGTGCTGAGGAGGTTTTACGACAGGTTTTTTCTCAAAGGGTTTTTTCTCTTCTCTTTTTACTTCTGCGAAGGGTCTACTTGGTTTTGGTTTTTTGAATTCTCTTTCTCTGGATTCCTGTTTGTGTTCCCTTTTCTTGCTACGATCTAACTCTTTAGCGGGTTTTTCCAACGTTTGAGTTCTTGAAACCTGTAACTCACTTTCTTGCTTCTTTTCTTCCACCTTAATTTCTTCCTTTGTGCCGGCTTCTTCCATTACCTTAGTTTCTTCTTCCAATTGAGACTGTGCATTTTCAGAAGAAAAATAATCTTTCACAATTTGAACTTCTTCGTCCGTAAGGTATGCAAAATTACTCTTGCTCACACCCCACTCTTTTAGAACCTTTCTAACTTCCTTTACATCTATGTTTAATTCTTTTGCGATATCTTGCACTCTAATTTTACTCATCATATTAATTATAAGTCTTTAAGCACCGCTTGCAAAAGAGCATATTCATCAATCTCCAAGAGATCAAGACTTAAAACCCTCTGGAAAAGCTCTTCTTGGCTTACCTTTAGTATGTGGCTGGCTTTCTGGTAGTCAAGGTTGATATTTATGCTCCCATGAACCAAGAAAGTATTTTTTAGCACTCTCATAGCGCAGGCGACTACCTTTTTACCTTTGTATGTGAGCTCACCCAGCGTTGGATAATCAAAGCAAAAGTAGGAATCGTACCTTGATTTGTTTTTTGAAATCTCCAACTTTATACCCAGCTTTTCAAACCCCGCCATTAGTCTCTCTGAAACATTTTTGTATATCTTGCCAAAGTCTCCTCCCCACGCTTCCCTGTAATCGGCGATGGAAAAGGATATGTCCCATCCGTGAAGCAAAGCACCACCACCTGTCGGTCTTCTCACCACAGGCACGCAGAATGCTTTCTCTTGCTGATAGTAACCAATGCTTAGCGTTGGCTCTTTCCACTTGTATATGCGCTTTTGTGGTATTGTCTTTTGCTCCTCCAACAGAAATAGATTGTTTGAGTCCTTTTCCATATTCTCCTTTCCGCTGAGGACTTCCACTACCATGGGTAGTCTATGGAACCGCTGGGCGTGTTGGACCTTATTAGACGTAAAATAAACTGCGCCACCTTTTCCGGTTCTTTGAGTTTACTAGGGTCTTCAAAGGGATAAGCCTGAGCTCTCATCTGTGTCCTTGTGGCTCCGGGATTTAATGCGTAAACCCTTACGTTTTTGTCCTTTAACTCTTCAGCAAGCAAAAGGGAAAATCCTTCTATGGCAAACTTGGAAGCGGCATAAGCTCCCCACGTCGGTGCGGGTCTTTTGCCAGCACCAGAGGACATGTTGATAATGACACCACCTCTGTTCAAAAAAGGAAGCGTATACTTGGTGATGTAGAAGGTACCGTTTAAGTTTACTCTTATTACCTCTTCCCAAACATCTTCGGGATAGCTTTCTATGGGGGTTCTCAAGCCCAAGATACTTGCATTGTTGATAAGCACGTCCACACTTTTGAACTTTTCCACGCAGTAATTAACGAAGGACTTTGCAGACTCTTTGTCTCTTACATCGCAGACTTTTGCGTAGAGATTTTTTGGATTGGAGAGCTCTTGCCTTAGTTTCTGCAAGTCTTCTTCTTTTCTTGAACACGTGCAAAGGTTAAAGCCTTCTCTTATGAGTAAACTAACAACGGCTTTTCCTATGCCCCTGGACCCGCCTGTTACAATAACGTTCATAAAATTTATTCTATACCTTTTATACCGCCGTAAACTGCTTGACCTAGGCTCAGTCCTCCGTCGTTTGCCGGCACCTTTTGGTGTGTGTAAACGTCAAATCCCTTTAAATACTCCTTTATTTTGAAAACAAGAGGTCCGTTTTGCATTACTCCTCCAGACAGGCAAACTTTCCCCAATTCCACACGCTTGGCGACTTCCAAACAGATTTTTCCTAAGGTATTTATAAACCTGCTCACAGCCAAAGGTGGGTTATCTCTGTCTCTTATCACTCCCTCCACTATTGGAGCCCAATCGACTACATTGGAAGCTATCTCAACAGGGTAGTGATCCTTCACAGTATAGTCATACATATCCTCCAGCATCATGGCTGCCTGCCCTTCGTAACTGATTTTCTGTCTTACGCCAAGTATGGAGGCAACAGCGTCGAACAACCTCCCAACGGAGGAGGACAAAGGTGCGTTTATATTGGAAAGGTGCATTTTGTAAAGTATGTCAAGTTCTCTGTCTACAAAGTATCTAACAGATGGCAGATCCAACTCCAAAGCCCTCTCCCAATACATCTCAAAGAGTAAGGACATGGCAACCCTTGCGGGTTCCTTTACCGCCTTTTCGCCACCTAAGAGTTTAAAGCTTTTAAAGTGAAAAAGCCTCTCAAAGTTTTGGTAGTTGCACCGCAAGAACTCACCTCCCCACAAGGAACCGTCCGTTCCGTATCCCGTCCCATCCCACGCAATACCCAAGACTTCCTCCGTTAATCTGTTTTCAGCCATGCACGAAAGGACGTGAGCGTAATGGTGTTGCACGCTGAGCGTTGGGTAGTCTTTGGATAGTGCCCAGCGTGTGGTTTCGTACCTTGGATGCATATCGTGAACAACGATGTCAGGGTGGAATTGGTAGAGATCCAAAAGATCCTTAACGCTCTCTTGGAACACTTCAACATCTTCTAAACTTTCTATATCTCCCATGTATTGGCTGAGCACAACTTTGTCATCAAAACCTATAGCGAAGGTGTTTTTGAGCATCCCACCCACTGCCAAAACCTTCCTTTTGAGTTTAAAGGGAAGCAGTATGGGTAAGGGTACTATTCCCCTTGATCTTCTCACGGGAAGAACTGTACCACCTATAACTTTTACAACGGAGTCATCGCAGCGCCTCTTTATGGGTCTATCGTGAAGGAGTATGTAATCCGCTATCCCTGAAAGTTTACTTATTGCCTCTTCGTTGTCCTTTACGATGGGTTCATCGGAGAGGTTAGCCGATGTGGCTACAAGGGGAAAGTCTATAGAGTTCAGTATGAGATGGTGAAGGGGAGAGTAAGGCAAGAAAGCGCCGACTGTGGAGAGTCCAGGTGATACGGAGGGTGCTAGTTTGTTTTTGCCTTTCAAAAGAACGATGGGACGCTCGGGTGATATCAGAGTTGCTATCTCTAAATTGCTGAGATATGTGTACTCTTGCACCTGCTCTACACTTTTAAACATCACGGCAAAGGGTTTTTCCTGTCTCCTTTTGCGTCTTCTCAGTTCCTTTACCACTTCATCGTCTAAGGCGTTGCACATGAGGTGAAAACCACCTATGCCTTTTACGGCTACTATCTTGCCATCTTTGAGTGCTTTTATGGTTTCTGTCAACGCTTGGTGTCCTTCTTCTCCCGAAGGATACAGAAAGACCTTAGGTCCGCAATGAGGACACGCTATGGGTTGCGCATGGAAACGCCTCTTGGATGGATCCCTATATTCTCTTTCACATTCAAGACACATGCGAAAGGATTTCATGGTGGTGTTTGGTCTATCGTAAGGGAGCTTTTCTATGATCGTAAAACGTGGTCCGCAGTTGGTGCAGTTTATGAAGGGATAAAGGTATCTTCTATCGTTAGGGTCATATAATTCCCTCAGGCAGTCCTCGCAAGTGGCTATATCGGGAAGTATCAAAACTTCCTTCTCCTGTGCATCCGTAGACTCCCTTATCTCAAAGTGGGTGTATCCTATGAGGGGTAGAAATTCCACACTTTGAAAGAGTATGCGTGCCAGAGGTGGTTTTTCCTCATGGAGCCTTCTTAGAAACTCCTCAACCCTCTCCCCTTCAACCTCTATTTCAACTCCCTTGGAGGAGTTCAAAACGTAGCCGTTGAGGTCACACTCCCTTGCGAGCCTGTAAACAAAGGGTCTAAACCCCACTCCTTGAACCACACCCTTTAGCTCAATCCTGAGCCTTTTCAAGTATTTCCCCTACCGTGTAACGGATCCTTTCTTCGAAAATCTTTAAACTTTCCTCTATATCTTCCTTGTAAGTTTTAGCCAAACTTGGAAAGTAGCTAACTTCTATGATTTCCAGCGTGGGTTTACTATCTCTATCGTAGATGATACCCACCCATACACCGCTTACGGATGTCTCCCAGTACTCCATAGGCTGTGTTTTGGAGTTTATGTGAACCCTTACGCTGCCTTTTCCCAAAAGGTCCAAAAGCAGTTCTCTGTCCTGCTCCGTCAACGGAAGCTTGTTTATATAGATGATATGCTCTTTACCCTCTCGACAAAGGTCCCTCAAAGCAAGCATTATCTCCTTAAGGATGTACGGCGCATTCATAATTCCATTTAGCACAGCGCTAACCTCCTTCCGTGGACCTCTGAGCGCTCACATGTATTCCCCACTCTTTTAGCTTGTCTAAGATCATCTCAATTAAGGTTCCCAGTTTTTCTTTTACAACCGGTGAAAGCTCCGTAGAGACTTCTAATCTGTATGGCTCTATACCCATTACGCATATCTCAGGTGGTTTCTTACCCAAGATGTCCATAAAGGCTAACACTTCCTGTATACCCAGCTCATGGGCGGAAACCTTCTGCCTAAAGTACGCGTTCACCTCGTCGCCTTCGATTCTGTACAAGGTACCGCACTCTTGCCCACCAAGGATGGCATCCACTATAAGGAGCCTTTGACATCCATCCAAAAAGTAGAGAAGGTCTATGCCTAAGGTACCTCCATCGAGTATCTCCACATCTCCATCAAAGGAAAAGCTTCTAAGTATCTCTACCGCTCTTACTCCCAGTCCTTCGTCGGAGAGTAGCAAGTTTCCCACTCCCAGTATTGCGGTTTTCAACTCAAATCTCCCATATCTACGGGTTCTTTTTCAAAGCTTTTTACACCGTTGAACATGGATGAAACTTCACCGCTTTTTTCGGAAACGTCCGTTTTTACGACCAAGTATACATGAATTATTACAAAGAGGACAATTAACCAGGCGATCCAGTGATGCCACATATGAACGTTAAACTCACCACCGAGCATGGGTATGATCCACCCAAAGAGTTTTGCACTAAAGCCATCGGGATCGGATTTGCCATACATAGCAAAACCTGTAGTTATCATAAAGCATACCAACACATATACGATAAAGTAAGCGGTCCTGGCAAGGTGGTTCCTAACGTAAGGTCTGTGAGAGGGCTTTATGAACAAGTAGTAAAGCAGCATCTCCTTTACACCTGTCCAAAAGTTTTTATCCCATACCTTTGGTATTATAAGTCTATCACCTTTGTGGAAAAAGGCTATAAAGATTCTGAGAAGGAAGGAGAAAAGCAGTACATAGCCCGCCATAAAGTGTAGCATACGTATAAAGTCCATGGTTAGGCTGTTAGCGTAAGCGTAGGTAGCTTCGTGACCTACTGAGCCGATGAAGAATGGATTACCAATGTATATGCCTGTGAAGAAAAGCAGCGTGATAGAAAGAGCGTTTATCCAATGTAAAACTCTCAATGTTGGACTAAACACGTAAACTTTCATAGCTCACACCCTCCAAATATCTCGGCACCTTGGACCTTTATGGAAAGGATCTCCTTTCCTTCTTTGTTATAAATGTGCGTAGAACATGCCAAACATGGATCAAAGGAGCGGATACTCTTTAAGGTTTCTAAAGGCTTGTCTACCACCTTTAGAGGAGTGTCCTTCATAGCTTCTTCAAAGGCACCTTGATTACCATTTACATCCCTCGGTGAACCATTCCACGTTGTGGGAACTACGCATTGGTAGTTTTCTATTTTGCCATCCTTTATGATGCACCAATGCCCTAAGGCTCCCCGTGGTGCTTCCGTGATGCCTACGCCTTTGGCTTCTTTTGACCATGTGGAAGGATCGAACTTTTCCACATTGGCAACACTAGTGTCACCTGATTTTATGTTGTCGTAGAGCTTTTTAAGGAAGTAGAGATTTGCCGCAGCACCTACCTGAGCTTCCAAGCCCCTAGCTGCGGTTCTGCCCACGGTAGTTGGTAACCACACATGAGGTGGTAAACCAAGTATATTAGACACCGTATCTATCTGTCTTACTATCATCTCATCCATCCAACTGGGTTTTACGTGACCTTGTTTGACCGCTGTGTAAGTTACTATGTACCTTGCAAGAGGTCCAACCTCGCAAGGTTTCCCTCTCCACCTTGGAGATTTTATCCAGCTGTACTTTCCGCTTTCATCCAAGTACTTCCATTGAGTCTTTGTACCTTCCTTAGGTCCAGTATAGTGTGGTTCGGTTATACCATCCCAAGGATGCAAACCTTTGCTTTCATCGGGATATCTGTACCATGAATGAATAACGTACTCTTGAATAACTTCAGGATCCGCGAAATCCTTTCCAACCATGGGATAATACTTGGCTTTCTCTACACCTTCAGAAAAGTTCTCCACTACGCCATTACTATGGTAAAGGATCTTGTTGTGATAATCTCCACCTTTTATACTCCTATAAGGTTCATCGGGGAACTCACCGTAACCCAAAACTCTGGTTTTGGATAGACCTCCTCCGTAAGTTTGACCCTTCTGTACGTATATATGACCTATAGCCAACAGGTCTATTAGGTAAAAGAGGTTTACCGCCTCCACTTGCGTATATATTGCGTCCTCTACAACCGCTAAACGCTCGGCGTTTACAGGAGCATTCATATCATCCAGGGATATGCTGCACGTCATGCCACCTACTATGTAATGGGGATGCGGATTTTTACCTCCAAAAACAACTTGAGGTATAAAAAACTCCCTTTGGATGTCAAGAGTGTTAAGGTAGTGGGCTACAGCCATAAGGTGTGCCTCTGGGGGAAGCAGCTTGTAATCGGGATGGTCCCACCAATGGGCTGCAAATATGCCCAATTGTCCGCTTTCTACGATCTTTCTAATCTTTTCCTGAAAAGCTCTAAAGTAACCGGGTGTCGCTTTTGGAAACTTTTTGGGATAAGCTCTCCTGCCTATAGGATCCGGCATAAGATCTGCTATAGCTCCGTATTTTTCCAAGAGCTGGTTCTGAAGTATCGCAGTTTGAACTGGGTCCGCTTTCAGGGCTTCTACTGGAGACACCCAATCCAATGCGTGAAGATGGTAAAAGTGTACCAAGTGATCGTGTACTTGTAAAGATCCATACATTATATTACGTATATAGTTTGCGTTCTTTGGTATCTGTATATCCAAGGCATCCTCTATACACCGCACCGAAGCTAATGCGTGTATAGATGTACAAACACCGCATATTCTTTGAGCAAAAGCCCAAGCATCTCTTGGATCTCTACCTTTAAGTATCACTTCGATTCCTCTCCACATAGTTCCAACGGATAAGGCATCCCGTACCTTTCCTGTTTTTTCGTCAACAACCAATTCGATCCTTAAATGTCCCTCAATCCTTGTTACAGGGTCAATTACTACCCTCTTCATTGTTGGTCACCTCCTTGATCTTTTTTAGATCTAACCTTGGAAAGTACACCATGCAACAGCGCACCACCTGCAGCAGCCGCTGCAGCTACCATACCAACCTTGTCAGCGTTTCTCTCTACGTTAGGAACAGGTATGTTGGTGAGTCTCTTATAGAATGGACCGTTGTCCCAGAAGTTTTCTTCTGAACATCCTATGCATCCGTGTCCTGCTTGTATTGGATAAGAAAGACCGTTGTACCAACGTATGTTTCCGCATGAGTTATAGGTTGTAGGACCCCTACAACCTACCTTATACAAACACCATCCCTTCTTTGCACCTTCGTCATCAAAGCGTTCTACAAACTGACCAGCGTTGAAAAAGGCTCTTCTGTAGCAAGTGTCGTGAATTCTATTCCCATAAAACTGCTTTGGTCTTCCTTGAGAATCCAGCGGTGGTATTTGATCAAACAGTGCTATATGCATTATTACGCCCGTCATAACTTCCGCTATAGGTGGACAGCCAGGCACCTTTATTATGGGTTTACCTTTTATAACCTTGTCTATAGGAACGGCTGTGGTTGGATTGGGTTTTGCTGCTTGAACGCATCCCCAAGAGGCACATGAACCCCATGCTATCACTGCCTTTGCCCCTTCCGCTGATTCTATGAGACTCTTTAGGAACGGTTCTCCACCAACCACGCAGAACATACCGTCTTCTCCAAGTGGTGGATTACCTTCAACCGCAAGTACGTAGTTACCGTGATACTCCTTTATTACTTTTTTTCTGTGTTCTTCTAAATCTTTACCAGCAGCAGCAGAGAGAGTGTCATCGTATTCCAAGGATATCATGGTCAAAAGAACATCTGAAGCTAAAGGTGTCGCTGATCTGATAAAGGATTCACTACAGCATGTACACTCAAGACCGTGTATCCATAATACAGGTATGCGCGGCTTACTTTCCAAGGCTTTCACAACCTGAGGTATCATTGCAGGAGAAAGTCCCAAAAGTCCCGTTATATAAGTGGAAAACTTAATAAAGTCCCTTCTGTTCACCCCGTGGCGTTTCATCGCCTCCCAAAAGGTCTCCATACTAAACCTCCTTTTGAAGTTTTATCGTTAAAATAATAAATGTTCATTCATTCATTGTCAATAAGATTTGTTTAAGTAGGGTATAAGAAAAGCTTATAAAGCTAAATAGTAAAGGGATATCCACCGTTAAAAACTTAACCCAAAGAGGCGCCGTAGGTGATGGTAAAACGGGCAATGGAGCGTTAATTCTCATACAAACAAGATTATTCAAACAAGGAACTTTTAGATACATCCAGCATAGAAAATTTAGCCGTCTTTAAGTTTGTAGCATGGCGAGAAGTTCCGATAAACAAAAGTACGGCAGGAGAGTCAGCGCTAAAGGTTATGCCAAAATCTTTCACCTTCTGTTGGATTGTGAAAAGGTGGAGCAAAAAAGAATAGAGATAGAATTATACTTTCTAAGGCGCTTTATAGAAACTGATAAAAAGCTAAAAGACAAAGTGTATATAGCATCTTTGTCTACACGTACAATGGTTTACAAAGGTATGTTTGTTGCTCCTCAGCTAGATGTTTTTTATCCAGAGCTGTTAGATGAAAGGATAGAGTCTTCTTTCATCAGAGGTACTCTACAAATACCTTGCCCAATTGGAAGTTGGCACAACCTTTTAGTTATTTGGCACACGATGGTGAAATAAATACCATCCATATTGGGTAATAGAAATTGGATGATGGTTCTTTCCCATGAGCTTGAACACGAGGCTTTAGGAGACAAGATTAACCTAATCAAACCCTTGGTGAGTTACGATGAAAGCGATTCTGCATCCTTGGATAGGGTTTTTGAACTTTTGTGCCTTGTAAGTAAGATATCACCAAAATTCTTGTATCTGTAATACGCATTACAGGCACCTTCCGAAGATACCATGCAGGAACCTATAGGGTTCTTAGGAGTGCAAGGATCCCCAAACAACTTACAATCCAAAGGTGATTTAAGTCCACTCAAAATATCCCCACATATGCAACCTTTTATCTCCCTTTGAAAAGGTAGCTCAATATCAAACACCCTCTCACCATCATACTCCCTATATTCTTCCCTTATCTCAAAAGCTGACTTAGGAACCTCCCCTAACCCTCTAAACTCGAAAACCTCCCTGTCCTTAAATACTTCCTCTATAAGAGATTGAGCTTTGGTATTACCCTCCAAAGTTACAGCCCTTTCGTACGTATTTTCAACTCTGCACTCCCCTCTCCTTATCTGATTAACTATAGCTAATGTGGCTCTTAAAACATCCACAGGCTCAAATCCCGATATAACTATGGGCTTTTTAAATCTCTCCACAAGATACTCATACGACCTTGTGCCTATTACCGTGCTAACGTGTCCAGGTCCTATAATGGCATCCACTTTCGCTCTACCTTGCCCCAGTATATACTCTATGACTGGTGGTGTCTTAACATGGTTGCAAACTACGTAAAGATTCTTTATGTTCATCTGCCTGGCTTTCAATATTAAATACGCTGTATGGGGGGTTGTTGTCTCAAAACCTATGGCAAAGAATACAACTTTTTTGCTCGGATTTTGTAAGGCAATATCTATAACATCAAGGCAGGAGTATACCATCCTAACATCAAAGCCTTGAGCTTTTACATCTATTAAGCTTTGTCTTTTAGATCCTGGAACCCTCAACATATCACCGTAAACGCATAAGGTAACACCTTTTTTAGCAAGCTCTATGGCAAGATCAACTCTCCTTTGCGCTAAGACGCATATGGGACACCCTGGACCATGCACAAAGCTAACGTACCCCTCCAAAAGTTGATCAATACCGTTTTTTACAATCACATGCGTATGCCCACCACAAAATTCCATTATACGCACAGGTTTTTCCCTTAAAGTGTTTACTTGATTTTTTATTTCGTTAGCCAATGTGTTAACTAATTTAACATCCCTGAACACATTAAACAACGTTACCGATTTCATTTTCTTCCTCCTTTTGTATTATTTCTTCAAGCAGTTTTAGAGACTCTAAGGCGTAGTTTTGATCCAACTTAGCTATAGCAAAACCTACGTGGATTAAAAGGTAGTCTCCTACATTAACATCTTCTTGAATTAGGTCCAAGGATACTACACGTTTTGTTCCTAGGGTATCTACGACAGCTTTATTTCCTTCTAGAATTTGTATAACTTCCGAAGGTATAGCCCAGCACATAATTAAAATAATAAACGTTCATTCATTTATTGTCAATAAGATATGTTTAAGTAGGGTATAAGGAAAACTTATAAAAACCTCTTACCTCAGCTTCAGTGTGGATAAGGCTATAATACCAAGCAAAAAGGATATTATCCACATTCTCACAACGATTTTAGGTTCCGCTACACCTGAAAGCTCCAGGTGGTGGTGAAAGGGAGCCATCTTGAAAAGTCTTTTGCCTTTGGTAGCTTTAAAGTATAGAACTTGGATGATCACGCTAAGGGTCTCTATAACAAACACTCCGCCTGCTATCGGTAAAAGAAGCTCCGATTTGGCAACCAAAGCGATAACTCCCAAAGCTGCACCCAAAGCCATAGAACCTACATCCCCCATAAAGAGCTGCGCTGGGTAAGCGTTAAACCACAGAAAACCAAGCCCGGCACCAACCAAGGCAAAACAAAAGACCGTCAAATCACCTGCGTAAGGTATGTAGGGAATGTTTAAGTAAGAAGCTATCTTGTAGTGACCTACGGCATAAGCTATAGCTCCAAGCGTTGCAGCTGTTGTCATAACAGGTCCTATGGCAAGCCCATCCAAACCATCGGTTAAATTGACAGCGTTGGCTGTAGCAACGATAACGAGCATAGCGAAGGGAATATACAAAAACCCAAGATCCACATAGAGATTTTTAAAGAATGGAAAGTGAAGTATCGTAGTCAGTTCCGTAAAAAGGTAAAGAGCAAAAGCTGTTACAAAAGCCACAACTACCTGAGCCGTGAACTTAGCCCTTGCAGATATGCCTTTCTTGTTCTTTAACTTCACATAATCGTCCCAGAAACCTATTAGAGCAAAACCTATAACGCAGAAGGAAATTACCCAAAAGTAAGCCAGATCCAGACGCATAAGTAAAAACACGGTGATGATTAGAGAGGTCACTATAGTAAATCCCCCCATCGTAGGCACGTACTTCTTTATCAGGTGCCCTTCTGGCGTGTACTCTCTTATATACCCACCAAAAAGCCTTTGAATGGCTTTCATCTTTCTCATAAAAAGAGGAGTCAGAAGGAGAGTCAAAAGGAAGGCTAAAATTATCGCCGTAAAGGACCTAAAGGTTACGTATTTGAAAACGTTAAAAGCAAAGAAGTAGTCTTTTAGTAAGAGGGACAAGTGATATAGCATCTTAGCACCTGTTACTGCTTAGTAGTCTATCAAGTATTATAGCAGCTGCATTTCTAACGGAAAGATGGTTCCAATCGCTTGCTCCGTATATGGGCTCTAGGATGTAGTCAAAGGTGTTCATCAAATCGGGTGGTATACCGTAACCGGTGCCAAAGACTATGAGAAAGTCTCTTTCTCTTTTGTGAATTTCCTCTGATAGCCATCGGTAAGTTACAGTGTTTGGGTACTTTCTTGCATCCGTTCCTACAATCACAGGCTTTCTTCCTCTAAGGTTTTGAATGTCCTCTAAAACTTCCTCGAAGGTGTACATAAGTTTTATGAGTTTGACTATTTCGTGTCTTGTGGGGTTGGTGTTTAGTCCTTCTTGAGACATCCAGTAGTCGATCTGCTTTTGTATAATTAACCTTTGACCATCTACAGGTTGCACGATGTAATACGTGTTTATCTCGTAAGTCCTCGCAGGACGGGCTATATCATGAAGATCCATAGTGGTAAAAGAAGTAACGATTAGTTTTCCTTCCTTGTTCATAGCGGGATAGTGGAGAAGAGCTATAAAGACATTTTCGTTTAGCATAAAGTATATTTTAAGTTATGGGACTAAAGGAGCTGCTTGTGAAAAAATCACCCTACATCTATGAGCTTCCCCAAAACAGCCTTCAAGGACAGAAAGTCCCCGTCTATTTTTACTTGAGCGATGACCTTTACCAACTTTTAGAAGAAGACGCCATAAAACAAGCTGCCAATGCCGCTACGCTTCCAGGTGTTGTGGGTGCCATATACGTTATGCCGGATGTGCATGTAGGTTACGGTTTCCCAGTAGGTGGTGTAATGGCTACGGATTTGGAAGAAGGTATAATAAGCCCTGGTAGCATTGGCTATGACATAAACTGCGGTGTAAGGCTTATTGCAACCAATGTAAGCTCTAAGGATATAGAAAGTCGTATAAAAGAATTGATGCAGGAGATTTTAAAAAACGTGCCTGCAGGTGTAGGTTCCAGTGGCAAGATAAAGCTCTCAAAAAGCGAACTTAAAGAAGTTGTAACCAAAGGTGCAAGCTGGGCAATAGATAGGGGATTTGGTTTTAAAGAGGACTTAGAACACATAGAAAATATGGGAAGACTGGAAAATGCTGATCCTGAGAAGGTATCGGATTTTGCATACGAGAGAGGATCGGATGAGCTGGGAACTGTAGGTTCTGGTAACCACTTTGTGGAGATACAAAAGGTGGACGAGATTTACGATGAGGATGTGGCAAAGGCTTTGGGACTGCACTTAGGGCAGGTTACCATAATGGTTCACTCTGGTTCAAGAGGCTTTGGACACCAGGTGTGTGTGGATTACTTGGTAGTGGCAAAGTCTGCACTGAAAAAGTACAACATAGAAATCCCCGATATGCAACTTGCTTGCATGCCTTTTAAGTCTCCCGAAGGACAAGCTTACTTTAAAGCTATGAACTGCGCCGCAAATTACGCCTTTGCCAACAGACAGATTTTGGGATTCTTGACAGCCGACACATTGAGAAAGTTCTTAGGTTTGTCTTGGGATAGCTTGGGTTACAGGCTAATATACGACTTGGCTCACAACATAGGCAAGATAGAAACGCACCAAGTAAACGGCAAACAAATTAAGGTTTTAGTTCACAGAAAAGGTGCCACAAGAGCTTTCCCACCATATAGCCCAGATATACCACCTGCTTACAGAAACATAGGACAGCCGGTTTTGATACCTGGTGATATTGGTAGGTATTCCTTTGTTTTGGTAGGCACTCCAGAAAGTATGAAGAAAAGCTTTGGCACAGCATGCCACGGAGCAGGAAGGGTTATGTCCAGAACCAAGGCAAAGGAATACGTAAGGAGCGTAGGGTTAGAAAAGGTTCTAAAAGATATAACGGTAGTTGCAAGGGGTAAATCTACGGTAATGGAAGAGATTCCGCAAGCTTACAAGGATGTAACGGAAGTTGTAAGGGTGGTTCACGAGCTGGGTATTGCCAAACTCGTGGCAAGGTTAAAGCCTTTGGGAACGCTGAAGGGTTAAAACTGCTTCTTATTTACCTTTCATAATGTTTACTACAGCTGAAAAACTCAGATCAGGATTTAAGGAAGTAGTTTAATTCTCCTTTTTGTTTAGAGTCATCCCATCTCAAAAACCACCACATTTTTAAAGTCCACGTTCACCTTAACCTTTGTTCCTACGCTGTATATAGTCTTGGAAGGCTTAACGCTGTAAATTAAAGTCCCATCGAAAAACCTTATTTGGTAAAAAACTTCCGGTCCCAAAAACTGCAGGTCTTCTATTATGGCGTCTCCCTTTTCGTCAGGAGAAAAATCCACATCGTCAGGTCTTATCATAACCTCTACTTCTTTGGATTTTATATCTTTGTCATTGAGTCTAAATATACCTATGCTGGAAATTATTAAGTCCCCTTCCACCTTTGCTTTTACAAAGGATGCTTTGCCTACGAAGTCAGCAACAAAGCGTGTTTTAGGTCTGTGGTATATTTCCTCAGGTGTTCCTACTTGCTCAAGTTTTCCTGCGTTCAAAACACCTACTCTGTCCGAAAGGGAAAAGGCTTCTTCTTGGTCGTGTGTCACGAGTATGGTAGTTATTCCTTTTTGCTTTAAGATTTGCTTTGTCTTTGTTCTCAGCTCAGCTCTTAAATCTGCATCCAGATTGGAAAAAGGCTCATCCAAAAGCATTACATCTGGTGAAGTTGCCAAAGCTCTTGCCAAAGCTACCCTCTGTTGCTGTCCACCGGAAAGCTCGTAAGGGTATTTGTTGTATACATCCGCAAGTCCCACAAGTTCCAAAAGTTCCATAACCTTGTCCTTTACTTCTCTCTTTGAAAGTCCCCTCAAACCAAAGGCTACGTTTTCGTAAACTCTCATGTGTGGAAAGAGGGCGTAATCTTGGAAAACCAAACCTACTTTCCTCTTCTCCGGTGGTACCCATTGCTTTCCAGAAACTACCTTATTTCCGATGATAATTTCACCGCTGTCAGGCTTTTCAAGTCCTGCTATCAACCTTAACACCGTTGTTTTACCCGAACCGGAAGGTCCCAGCAAAGAAAACCATTCTCCTTTCTTTATCTCCAAGTTTAAGTCCTGTATAGCAAGGTTTTTACCAAACCTTTTGGATACGTTACTGAGCACTATAAAAGGTTCTTCATAGTGTGAGTTGTTAACAATTTGAGCTTGTTTACGTAAGTTCAACATCTCTTTGCACCCCCATTTTTTTGACAACTATGGCAAGCGGTATAAGACAGCACAAAACGATCAAAAGAGCTGGAACCGCTGCCGCTTCCCATAGGGACTCGGAAGCTTCCACCCAAACTCTCACCGCCAAAGTATCAAACCCCAAAGGTCTAAGTAACATGGTAGCTGGTAACTCTTTTACTGAGTCTACAAAAACTATAGCCCACCCCGCAAGAAAGCCACCTTTGGTAAGAGGGAAAACAACACGCCTAAAAACTGTCCAAGTATTCGCACCTAAAGTCCTTGCTGCGTCCTCTACAGATTTGG
>JBEPZX010000001.1:0-168763 GCA_041640635.1 Aquificaceae bacterium | reverse complement strand
GATGAAATATCCTTTATTTGTTCTTTTAGTATGTTTAAGGCTTCCTCGTAAGTTAATATAGCCATGCTATTCCTCCTAGCATTCAGATGTAAATTATTATAACATGTTAAGTTATATACATTTAGAAAACTTTCTGTTTATCAAAGATCAAGAAAATGAGTTTAGTCACGGTTTAAATGTAATTACCGGTGATTCTGGTAGCGGGAAGTCTTTACTTCTATCTTCTATATCTTTTCTTTTGGGAGAAGCCAGTAGTTACCCAGAAAATACAGCTGTTGAGGCTGGCTTTTTAATCAACGATGAGGAGGTTTTTGTAAGAAGGGAAATAAAAAATGGTAAAAGTAGATACTTTTTAGATGGTAGAAGGACTTCTTTAAGCACAATCAGGGAATTGCTAGGAAACTTCATACTCTTTCAAGGCCAAGATGATAGAATGAAAATTCTAAGATCTGATTTCCAAAGGGATGTGTTTGATAAGTTCGCTTCTGCATTAGATATAAGAAAGGAATACGAGAAACTTTACGATAAACTGGAAAATCTTAATAAGCAACTGGCAGATTATCACAAGAGGCACCTAGAAACACAGGTTAGGAAAACATTACTTACACAGGAGCTACAAGAAATAGAATCCATAGGGCTGAATTTGGAAGAGTATGAATCTCTAAAAGAGAGACTAAAAGTTTTAGGTGAATACGAAAAGTTCAATCAACATTTAAACATGGCAATTAATTTACTCGATGGAGATAATGGCTTAATAAAAGGAGTATTAGAACTTAGAAAAGTATTATCAAACCTTTCAAACATACGAGAGGATTTTAAGCCCTTACTTGAAAAACTACAAAACACAAAAGAATTTTTAGCAGAACTGAATTTAACATTCAGGAGAAGCCTCGTGGATATGTCTCCTGAGGAGTTAGACAAATTGAATACTCTTTTATTCGAGATTCAAAAGCTTGAAAGAAAGTATGGCAAAGGTTACAAAGATCTTCTTAAATATGCAGAAAGCCTAAGATATGAATTAAGTCAAATAGAATCCTCTAGTATAAGCATCGAAGAAATACAATCCAGTATAAGTCATACTCAATCTAAGCTCGAAATACTTGCAAAAGAACTCAGCAAGAAAAGACAGGAAGCCATCAATAGTTTTCAAAAGCAAGTAGAAACTACACTAAGAAAATTGGGCATAGAAAAAGCCGTATTTAAGGTTGAACTTTTAGATTGTGATGGAAGATTTGGTAAGGAGTGTCCAAAGTTCTTCTTTTCTTCTTTTGGTTGGGGTGAAAAACCTTTAGATGAGGTGGCTTCGGGTGGAGAGATATCACGCATAGCCTTAGCCTTATTTCTACTTCTTCCTCCTTTTGGTCTTTACGTAATGGATGAAATAGACACAGGTCTTAGTGGTAAATCTGCAGTTGAACTTGCAAAGCTACTAAAGCTCTTGTCTAAACACATGCAGATTATATTAGTTACACATTCTCCTGTATTAGCTAGTGCAGGTGACAAACACTTCATGACACTTAAACAGGAAAATTCCATTAAAATTTTGGAGTTAGACTTCCAAGGAAGACTAAAAGAAATTGCAAGGCTTATGGGTATGCTAACGCCCAAAACCTTGGAGAGTGCAAAAGAACTTTTGTTGGAGTTTAATTGTGTTTGAGGATATATTAAGAGCAAAGGAAAAAATAGGGAGCATCGTAAAGCAGAGGCTTTTAGAGTTTGAAAGACTTAAGAAGGAAGGAAAGACATACTTTAACTTCAGACCTTTTTTAGATATAGAGTATGAAGCTGATATTTTATCTGAACTTTGCTTTTGTTTGCTTACTGCCAATTCATCAGCCACACTTGGAATAAAGTTACAAAAAGTTCTAGGAATAGATGGCTTTTGGAACGCTCCCCTTGAAGAGCTTGTTCAAGTTTTTGAAAAACATGGTCACAGATTTGCAAAACAGAGAGCAGAAAGGATTATAAGAGCAAGAGAAACTTTTCCAAATGTACTAGAACTTTTAGGTAACTCAAAAGAAGGAAGAAATATTAGGGATTTATTGAGTGATACGTGTTCCAAATACAAGGTGGAAGGTTTCGGAATGAAAGAGGCTTCTCACTTTTTAAGAAACATAGGATATAGTGATGTGGCTATAGTAGATAGGCATGTATTTAGATTTTTAAAAGAAAGGAAATTACTACCTGATTTAAAAACAATAACAAGGAAGATCTACTTACAGGCAGAAAAAGTTTTGGACGAAATCTGTAAGGACTTAAATATGACACAAGGTGAATTAGATCTTTATATATTCTATGTAAAGACAAAGAAGGTACTAAAATGAAGACAGGATACGTAGCAATAGTAGGTAAGCCAAACGTAGGTAAGTCAACTCTTCTTAATAACTTACTTGGCACCAAAGTATCCATCGTTTCTCCAAAAGCTGGTACTACGCGTATAAGGGTATTAGGCGTAAAAAACATTCCAGATACAGCCCAAATAGTGTTTTTGGATACACCGGGTATATACAGACCCAAGGATGCATTAGGCGAAGCGATGGTAAAAGTGGCATACGAATCCTTACAGGATGCTGATGTAGTGCTTTTTATGATAGATGCGCAGGATGGATGGAACAAAGATGATGAAATGGTTTATACCAAGTACATAAAAGATTTATCTCAAAAAAAACCTATAATCGTTGTGATAAACAAAGTGGATGCCTTTGGTGACGTAAAAAACCTGCTTCCACTTGCCGAGCAAATACACCAAATGCATCCTGATATAAAGGAGATAATACCTATAAGCGCTCTAAAAGGCTATAACTTAGAAGACCTTTTAAACACTATCGTGAAGCACATACCAGAAGGAGAGCCTTTATTTCCAGAGGATATGGTAACAGACCTTCCACTGAGACTTTTGGCAGCCGAAGTGATAAGAGAAAAAATCCTCTTTAAAATTCATCAAGAAATACCTCAAGGCGTAGCAGTGGTAGTAAATAGCATAGAAAGTGGGAAGCACGATCCTAATATGTTGGTCATCAATGCAGATATAGTGGTAGATAGAGAAAACTATAAACCCATAATCATTGGAAAAAATGGACAGAGACTAAAAAGCATCGGAAAAATGGCTAGAGAGGAGCTAGAGCTCATAACTGGTAGAAAGGTTTACCTAGAACTATACGTTAGAGTAAAACCTGACTGGAAAAAAAGACCAGATTTAGTAAAGAGCTTTGGGTATACTTTAAGCTGATGGATCCGAAGAAATTTACAAAAAAGTTGATAGAAGGTATTTTTGTAGACAATTACACACTTAAAGCTTCTAAGGTGGAGCAAGGAAGATTTATAGAAGAAGAAAATATCACTCTTACACTCAATGGGCAAAGAGTAATGTTCATAAAGGTTTTTTATGGGAGAAAACCATACTACAAAGAATGGGCAGAACTCTTTAGTATAAAAGAAACTTTCTTTTCAACTCTTGCAGAAGACTTTCTGTATAAACTTCTAGCTAATCATTTTAGGCGTGTATTCATAGAGTATTACACAGACAAAGAAACTTTACACGAGCTAAAAAAAGGCTTACCAGTAGAGGAAACACGAATGGGCAAAAAGTTAAGAGCTGTAGGATATAAACATTTCAGAGATTGGTACTACCCAGAAGGGTGGATGGAAGGCACTTACAAGATACAGGCGGAGCATTAGAAAGCCAGGACCCGGTGTAGATCCTGGCTTTTTGCAATCAGTACTGTGTAAGTCTTATATTGGTAACAAGAACATACCTTCCGGCTGATATATCTGCTTGATCGTATCCAGGAGTAAAGAATAAGCTCTTTTGTGAGCGGGAAAGGCTCAAAACGTCCGCTGTAGTTGTAAATATTCTCTTTCCGTTAAAGAAAATGATAAATGTATCACCTTTCTTTTGGATAGCTACGTGGTGTACGGACTTTGCAGCTGGTTTTGGTATATCGGGAAGTGGTTTACCTGACCACTGACCATGCTCATGCCAATCACCTCCGCTAATCTTAAGCTGATAAGGACTTTCTTGTATTCCTATGAATACCTTTGCACTGTCACCATAGAATTGTTCCGATATATAAAGGTCAAACTCAAGAGCCCAGTCCTTTGAAAGATCCCAATTAGGAATTTCTTTTTCTACAACTGTGTCTCCTTTAACTCCAGTAATCCACTTCTTACCACCAAAGGATACGCACTCTACGTTGCCTTTAACTATCTTAAAGCCTGTAGGAATCAAATCGCATTTGGAAAAATCTTCTTGCCATATAAGTGTGTTGCCGGGAACGAAGGCTACCTCTTTTCTCTGGAGTCCACCATTTGATGCTACACCTTCTGTAGAAGGCTTCAATTGGGGAGAAGATGCTGTATCTCCGGTAGTTTGTGTAGATACTGTTGGGTTTGTGGAAGACTTAGGAAATGGATTTTTGGCAATATAAGCACGCACATCCTCAACAATAAGAGCCACTGCATGGACAATTAGATCCCTTGTTGCTTCCTCAAGTGGAGTATTCTTAAATGTATTAAACAAACCACCTGCAAAAACCTCCCCTATTAACCCTCCACCAACTACACCAGTTTTCCACCTTTCAGATTTTCCTTCTACACTTTTTGCACTGATAACGTCTTGTGTCCTGATATGTATCAACCTTATATCAAGACCTATGTGTGCGCTACTTTTACTTAACTTTAAACCTCCTATAAATGGAAGAGGTACTACAATACCCCCACCTTCTGTTTCACTTGCCTTGACCTCTAGAGCGGTTATAGCACCTGTCAGAAGTATGTCAGCACCCTGGAGTGCTTGCTGTGGTTTAACTCCAAGCAATCCCAACTCTTCCTTTAACTCCTCCATAACCCCCCTTTCAAGAACTTTAAAACATCCAGTTTTCACAAGTGCTGTAACGAGCATATCGGAAAGACCATCCCCTAACGCCTTTGGAGATAGATCAATAGTGTAGCCGGGGCCAAATACAAGGGTGCTACCGCTGCACTGTGCAGCCTTACATTTAAAACCTCTTGCAACAATGGTCGCTAATGGCTTCGAACATGTAGGAACTTCGAGCTTTCTTTCTTTGATATCCTTTCCATATTGGTCCTCCGCACTTGCGGATAAGCTTTGAGTAATCGCTAAAATCATCGCAATAAAAGCAATTTTTTGAGCTTCATATCCCACCTCCTAAAACAAGTACGTTATATGTTTTTTTTATATTCTTATATTTCTTATATACCACACCTAGCAACCAAAAATATGAAATAAAAACTTGCTTTAGGGGTTTGTTAAAATTTCTAATGGAGCAAGCAGATTTAAGAACTCCAGCTGTATAAAAACAACAAAAAGGGGCAAAGCCCCAAAGAGTTAGTCCTCCAAAGTAGATACGTCTCCTACAGGTAGTCCAAGTTCTTGAGCTTTTAGCACTCTTCTCATTATCTTACCACTTCTTGTTTTTGGAAGCTTTTCCACAAAGGCTATTTCATCAGGTACAGCTATTGGACCAAGTACTTGTTTAACATGGTGTTTTATCTCTTCAGCAAGTTTATCGGATGGTTCGTATCCTTTTTTAAGTATTACAAAAGCTTTTATTGCTTCACCTTTTATCTCGTGTGGCTTGCCTATTACTGCTGCTTCTGCTACTGCATGGTGATCTACCAGTGCGCTTTCTACTTCCATAGTACCTATTCTATGTCCTGCTACATTTAAAACATCATCGGACCTTCCCAGTATCATTATGTAGCCTTCTTCGTCCATGGTAGCAAGGTCGCCAGTTAAATAGTAACCATTTATAGTAGTCCAATACTTTTCAAACCTTTCTGGTTCTCCCCAACATGTTCTGAGCGCTGATGGCCATGGAGTTTGTATCACCAAGTTACCTACAGTATTAGGTGGTAATGGGTTTCCGTCTTTATCAACGACAAGAGCTTCAATAGTAAAAAATGGTTTGCCAGCTTTCCCTGGCTTTGCGGGATAAGAAGGTACAGTGGTTATCATATGCATTCCTGTTTCCGTTTGCCACCAAGTGTCAACTATTACGCACTTTTCTCTACCTATATGTTTGTAATACCAATGCCATGCTTCTGGGTTTATTGGCTCACCGACAGAACCAAGTATCTTCAAAGATGATAAGTCGTATTTGGCAGGCCATTCTTCTCCATATCTCATAAACATTCTAACTGCTGTTGGAGCAGTATAAAATACATTCACTCTATACTTTTCTACATAAGACCACCATCTTCCTGGATTTGGATAGTCTGGCGCACCTTCTGTTATAACAGAAGTAACACCGTTAGCCAATGGACCATATACGATATAACTGTGACCCGTGATCCAACCTATATCCGCTGTACACCAGTATATATCATCCTCATGAAGGTCAAAAACTACTTTTGATGTAAAGTAAGTACCTACCATGTACCCACCAGTCGTATGAAGCACTCCTTTGGGTTTTCCTGTTGTCCCCGATGTATAAAGTATAAAGAGGGGGTCTTCTGAATCCATGACTTCCGGTTCACACAAAGGCGAACTACTTTTCATCAATTCATCTAAGCTTATAAATAAACTACCATCTAAGTCAGCATCACCTTCTCTGTCCCAAACAACTACCTTTTCTACAAAATTAAGTCCGTCTATAGCTTTTTTAACTGTAGAAAGCAAGTCTACTTTCTTACCCCTTCTTTCTGTATAACTTGCCGTTAGCACTACCTTAGCCTTTGCATCTTCTATTCTTAGTCTTAGTGCACCTTCGCTAAATCCTGCAAAAACTACACTATGGATAGCTCCAATTCTGGCGCAGGCAAGCATGCAAGCAATCGCTTCTATTGTATTAGGCATATATATAGAAACCCTGTCTCCTTTCTTAACACCTAAGGACTTTAGGCCATTGGCAATTCTACTTACTAGCTCTAAAAGCTCACCGTAAGTTACCTTTCTCTCTTGTCCATTTTCACCCACCCATATATAAGCCACTTTGTTCCTTCTACCACTTTTTGCATGTCTGTCTAAGCAATTATAAGTAATATTAGTTTTACCGTTCACAAACCACTGATAGTAAGGGAATTTCCACTCAAACACCTTATCCCATTTGGAAAACCAGTGAAGTTCTTCAGCAATTCTTGCCCAAAAGTCCTCTCTGCTTTCAACAGACTCCTTGTACAAGCTTTCATAGTCCTTAATAAAGGCTCTTTCAATAATACTAGATGAGGGTATGTATTTTTCTTCTACCTTCAAAAGTACTTCATCCCTTTGACTCATGGCTTACCTCCTCAATGGTACTTTCAAAAATTATAGCAAAAGAAATACTAAAAAATGAATTTTTCAAAAAGTTATGATTAAAAACATATATTTTTGAATTGAAAATTATTGCAAAAATCGTTTAAATGGAAATTAAGTATATTCTTTTTCTCTTATTTTCTTGACAACTATGCAAAAGTTTGTATAATATGTCATAAATTTTTGCCCTTATAAGCTTAAATAAGGAGGTATAACATGCTTACCAAAGAACAACTATCCCAATATTGGGGTAAAGTAAGAAGCCTTACTATTATCGTTTTAGTGCTGTGGGCCCTGGTATCTTATGGGGCTGCAATTATAGCTGGCTTTTTAAACAAAATCACCATAATAGGATTCCCATTAGGTTATTACATGGGAGCACAGGGATCCTTAATAGCCTTTATAGTGCTTTTGATTGTTTACAACAAAAAAATGGATGCTATCGATGATGAGTTTGGAGTAAAGGAGGAATAAGATGGAAAGAGAGAGCTTTGCAAGCAGACTGAGAAAGGTTTATGCTATCTATACAGGTGGTTTGCTTTTATTCTTAATTATTCTAGGTATAGGAGAACAACTAGGTTTACCCGCCGCATACATAGGTTACGCATTCGTTTTTGGTACTATTCTGGTTTACGCCACTATTGGTATTATTTCCAGAACAGGTAAAGCTGCCGAATATTACGTAGCAGGTAGGAGAGTTCCAGCAGTTTTCAACGGTATGGCAACAGCTGCTGACTGGATGTCTGCAGCATCCTTCATAGGTATGGCAGGTGCTCTATATCACCAAGGTTACAATGGACTTGCCTTCATAATGGGTTGGACAGGCGGTTACGTATTGCTTGCCGTCTTGATAGCACCTTACCTTAGAAAATTTGGCCAATACACTATTCCTGACTTTTTGGAAGCTAGATACGGGGGCAAAGTAGTTAGATTTGTGGGTGTAATTGCAGCAATAATAGCTTCTCTTGCATACTTAATTGCTCAAGTTACAGGTGCTGGTATCATAATGAGCAGAATCATTGGTATTCCATTCGAAGCAGCTGTATTCTTTGGACTTTTAGGCATTCTAGTTTGTTCATTTTTAGGTGGTATGAAAGCTGTTACATGGACACAAGTTGCACAATACATAGTTTTGATAATAGCTTACATGATCCCTGTTTTTGCCATATCTTATAAACAAACAGGTATACCTTTCCCTCAGTTGGCGTATGGTCAAGTACTTCAAAGTATTGAAAGCAAGCTCGCAAATATAAAAGAAGATCCGAAAGAACAAGAAGTAAGGCAAATATGGAAACGTAGAGCTGAAGAAATAGATCAGAAAATAAAAGCTCTTCCCGCAAGCTGGGAAGAAGGCAAAAAAGCCTTGGAAGAAAAGCTTAATGCTTTACCTGTAGATGATCCAGAAAGGGCAAAAATAGAAAAAGCACTAAAGGAGTATCCTAAATCCCCAGAAGAAGCTAAGACAAAATGGTCTGAGGATAAGAAGAAAGCAGAAGATATGTCTAAACCACCTAAATCTTACGTAGCTCCACCTACAGATGTTAAAGGCATGGTAAACTTTCTGGCTCTGACTTTCTGCTTGATGGTTGGTACAGCTGGTTTACCACACGTGCTAATGAGATTTTATACTACTCCTACAATTAGAGAAGCAAGAACATCAGCGGGTTGGGCTCTATTCTTCATACTACTTCTGTATATAACAGCACCTTCGTATGCTGCATTAGGTAGGAATGAAGTTCTAACTAACTTAGTAGGCAAAGCTTTTTCGGAACTTCCAGCATGGGTTGCTAAATGGGGCAGTGCAGGGTTAGTTAAAATCCAAGATATAAACGGTGATGGTATAATACAGTTTTCCGAAATAATAATCCATCCAGACGCAGTAGTTCTAGCAACACCTGAAATTGCCGGTCTACCTTATGTTATATCTGCTTTTATAGCAGCTGGCGGTTTTGCAGCAGCACTCTCCACAGCAGATGGTCTTTTGATAACCATATCAAATGCTATATCTCACGACTTGTACTACAAAATCATAAATCCTAATATTTCTCCATCTACGAGAGTTAAAATTGGAAAGGCCTTATTATTGGTAGTAGCATTAATAGCTGCTTATATAGCAAGCTTTAGACTGGCAATTATAGTAGATATAGTAGCTTGGGCCTTCTCTATAGCTGCTTCTTCCTTCTTCCCAGCATTGGTTTTAGGTATATGGGATAAGAGAATGAACAAACACGGTGCGATAGCTGGTATGGTAGTAGGTCTCTCTGTGGCACTTATATACATAATAGGAAACAGGTTTTATGGACTTGAAATATATGGTATAAAGGCTATTGCAGCTGGTATATTTGGTATTCCTGCAAACTTCATTGTAGCATTGATCGTTTCTAGAATAACCCCACCACCAAGCAAGGAAATTCAGGAATTTGTGGATAGTCTAAAGTATCCAAAAGGAGAGGTAGCGCATATTAAAGCAGAAGAATGATGAAAGAAATAATCAACTATACACTTGCCTTCTTTATGTGGCTCGTCATCGGGCGAGCCATCTTGAACTTTTTACTAAATACCATATTTGCTGTGCCTGATCCTATGAAAAATCCTGTATATGTGTTTTTTTATAGATCTACTCAATGGCTTTACAACATATTTAAGTTCTTACCTTGTTGTAAAACATTATTGATAATAATTTTTATATTTGTACTTAGACTTGTAGCTATAAAATATTTGTAAAATGCTCGATGCTGAACGATTTTTAAAAGAATGTCCTCCGTTTAGCTTATTACCAGAAAAGGAAATAACAAGGATTGCTCATAACTTAGTAGTAAAGGTATTTTCCAAAGGTGAAGTTATATTCACAGAAGGAGAACCACCTCTTGATTTCTTATATACCATTAGAAAAGGGGTCGTTGTACTAAAAAAAGATAGCAGAGTAATAGAGTATCTCCATGATGGAGAGCATTTTGGTTTTTTATCCCTTATAGGATCAACTCCTCCAACTTCTACAGCTGTAGCACAGGAAGATTCTGTTATCTTCTTACTTCAAAAAAAGATTTTTGAAAATCTCATAAAGGAATACCCAGATTTTGGTAACTATTTCACCAAGGCTCTAGCTAGTAGATTACAAAAAGCGTCAATTAAAGAAGAGGAAACAAGTTTAGATAAGTTTTCTAACGTTGCAGTAAGACAACTATTGGTTAAAGAACCTTTGATAATTGATAAAACAATTTCCGTAAGCGAAGCTGTAAGACTTATGGTTGAGCAAGATTATACTTATGCTCTAATTAAACTTAATGACCACTACGGAATAGTTACAGAAAGGGATGTATTAAAAAAGGTCCTATCTAAAGGATTAAAACCAGAGGATGTCACATTAGAACAAATAGCCACATATCCAGTGATTGGTGTAAGTTCTGATTCCTTGGTTATAGATGCCATGTTACTTATGGGAAAACACGGAATAAGAAAAGTAGTAGCCTTTGAAGGAAACAAACCAATAGGAGTTTTAGAAGATAGAAACATAATAGCTTTTGAAAGTAAAAACCTAATCTTTATGATAAAGGAAATAGAAAAGAGCAAAACTACTCAGGAGCTTGCTTACTTGTTTCAATTAATGAAGGAAACAGCATTAGAAATGGTATTAAATCATACTGACCCTGAACGTGTAGGCAAATATATATCAGAACTCAACGATAAGTTCATGAAAAGAGCAGTGTATTTAACCATACAAAGACTAAAGCAAGAACCTATGGTTCCCTTTAGTATCATGGTTTTAGGAAGCGAAGGTAGGATGGAACAGAGCTTAAATACCGATCAAGACAATGCGCTTATATATGAAGAGATGCCTATGCTGGATATAGATGTAAAGGAATATTTCAAAATGTTTTCGCAAGAATACATAAAAGTGCTTCTGGAAATCGGTTTCCCCCCATGTCCAGGTAATGTTATGATATCTAATCCTTACTGGAGAAGGAGCTTTCAGGATTGGGAGGCGGAAATTCTTTCCTGGATAAACAATCCAAAACCAGAAAATGTTTTAAATATGTCCATATTTTTCGATTTTAGAAACGTTTTTGGTTCTTCTTCATTAATAGAGAAACTATCCAATGTGGTTTTTAACCATATAGATGATAATAAAATGTTTTTACCTTTCCTAGCAGCTCAAGCTGTCAAGTTCAAGCCACCTATAGGATTTTTTGGTAATTTTGTAGTGGAAAAGACAGGAGATCACAAAGGAGCATTTGATATAAAAAAAGGTGGTATATTTCCTATATCGCAGGGTATAAGAGTTTTGTCCCTTGAACACAAGATAAGAGAGACTAATACTTTTGATAGAATTAAAGCATTGGAAAAATTAAATATACTAAGCAAAGAGTTCTCAAATGACATTCAAGAATCTTATAGGTTTTTGAGCCGTTTGAGGCTTAAGTCTCAAGCTATGCAAATAAAAGAAGGCAAAAGCCCAGATAACTACATAAGGCCTGACAGATTGAGTAAGACGGAAAGAACGCTGCTTAAGGATGTGTTTAAAATGGTAGAAAGTTTTCAAGATTTCCTATACAATCACTATAACCTTAGATATTTTACACAATGAAAAGACTAATCTATAAATTACTTAACAGTAAAAACTTTGATTTTTTTAACTGGGATATAGATTTTAATAAGAAAATAAAAGATACGTGCTTTGTTGTTTTCGATACAGAAACTACAGGTTTGGATTTGAAAAAAGATTATCCTATATCTATAGGTGCCGTAAAAATAAAAAATCTGAGCTTGAGTTTTTCTGAAACTTTTTACGAGAAGGTAAGAGTTCCTAGAAAGTTCGAGGAGTCTATAAAGGTTCATGGAATAACACCTATGGATTTGCAAGAAGGTATAAGTGTGGAAGCTGTTTGCAAAAAATTTCTTGAATACGCAAAAGGATGCCTTCTTGTAGGTTTTTTTGTGCATATAGATGTAAGCATGCTCAGGAAAATAGTAAAAGATGGATGCAAAGGATCCTTTTTCCCATACACCTTAGATGTATTAGATCTTTACACACCCAAAAAGCCACATCAGATCCCAACCCTCGAAGAGCTACTCGAAGAGTTAAAACTTCCTAAGTCTACATTTCACAATGCCCTGGATGATGCTTACATGACTGCATTAGCGTTCTTAAAGCTTACTAAACCTTATCAAGAAAGACCACTAAAATCCCTTCCTATAAAGGTATGAGTGTTTTAGACTTTAGTTTTATTGTATCGAGCATAAACGTACAAATCATTGAATATTAGTAATGTTTTATTTTTATGCTCTCATACATTTTTACCATTTCAAGAACTTCCCTTAGCTCATTTAGCGGTACCATATTGGGACCATCGGACAAGGCATTGTCTGGATTAGGATGAGTCTCCATGAAAATTCCATCGCAACCAACGGCTACTGCAGCTCTTATTAATGGTTTTACAAATTCTCTTTGACCGCCAGATTTGTTTCCAAGACCTCCTGGAAGTTGAACACTGTGCGTCGCATCAAATATAACCTTTGTAAATTCTCGCATTACAACTAAGCTCCTAAAATCTACAACCAAGTTGTTATACCCAAAGGAAAATCCCCTTTCTGTAATATAGAAGTCTTTAGCGCCAGCAAATCTTAATTTCTCTACTATATTTTTTGCATCCCAAGGAGCTATAAACTGACCTTTTTTTACATTCACGCATTTGGCATACTTTGCTGCTTCGAGCAAAAGGTCCGTTTGCCTACACAGAAAAGCAGGAATCTGAACTATATCAACCACCTCTGCTACAGGTTTTACTTGCCAAGTTTCATGAACATCCGTAGTAATTTCTAGACCGAATTCTTCCTTAACTTTGCTTAACATCTTCAGACCTTCTTCAAGGCCTGGACCTCTGAAAGACAAATGTGATGATCTATTTGCCTTGTCAAAGGAAGCTTTAAACACAAAACGAAATTCTCTAAAAACTTCAGATAAGTTCTTCAGCTCTTGTGCTATTTGAAAAATCACACTTTCATTTTCTATAACACACGGACCGGCTATAATAAGCATAAGAATAAGTATAACAGTTTTGCGATAATTTGCATTCAAGCTCTTTTTTGAGTTTTTGTGAGTCTTTTGATACTATGGTAATCTCCTATACCTAGTTTATTCCATAGTATATTGAGTAATTCTAAAAACACCAACGCAGTAGTTTCTGCATCATCCAAAGCCCTGTGACTTCTTTTGACTTCTATATTAAAAAAAGATGCTAAATCTTGAAGAGAGTAACTACTTAAATTTGGTATTAAATTTTTTGCCAGTTGCAAAGTGCAAATATTAGGGTGTTTGAATCTCTTTCCATACATTTGTTTATAGTACTTGTCAATAAACTCTATGTCCTTTTCTACGTTGTGCGCTACTATAATGGAATCACCTATGAAATCTAAAACTTTTGGTAGTATACTTTCAAAATTAGGCTTTCCTACTAACATAGCATTTGTTATGCCTGTTAGCTGCGTTATACGGGAAGGAACATGATAAATAGGCTTTACTAAAGTCGTAAACTTTTCTGTGATTACACTACCTTCTACCCTTACAAGTGCTATCTCTATAATCTCACCTCTTTCTGAATCAAAACTTGTACTTTCTATATCCAGACTTACAAATGAACTCTCTAAAAGTATCTCTTTCATGGTACTTCTTTAATCTTCGGTCCTTCAGGATTTTTTAGAAACTTAGGATCTACGATTCCTTCTAGCTCATTCCCTTTTTCCTTGGATTCTTGGAGTTGCTTGTTACATACACTCTGAGTTCCTTCAACGAAGACCATAGGCTGAGGGCAATCTACTATGACTGTACCATCTAACAATGGAAAATCTTCCTTTGGATACATAAAAGCAGCTACAGACATAAAATCTATCCATATAGGAAGGGCTACCCTTGCACCTGCCATTCCTTTCCCCATACTCTTCCTTAGATCAAAACCAACCCACACACCTGTCACTATGTTAGGGGAAAAGCCAATGAACCAAGCATCAGCATAATCATTAGTTGTTCCCGTTTTACCTGCTACTATTCTATCCATAGAACTAGCAGCTACAGCTGTTCCTTCTAAAACAACAGCTCTAAGCATATCAACTAAAACTCTTGTTTCTTGAGCAGGTAATACAACTTGACATTGAGGTGATTGTTCTTCTAGTATACTTCCATCAGGAGCAACAATCTTCTGTATAAAGTAAGGTTTACAGTAGTTCCCCATGCTAGCAAAAGCTTGAAAAGCAGAAACTAGTTCCATTGGTGTAACTTCGATACTTCCCAAGGCCATAGAATAGTAAGGTTTTAGCTCTATGCCTAAAAGCCTACCAATTTCTATAGGAGTATCAAATCCAATATCAGCCAAAAGATTTACAGTTGCTGTGTTTACACTCTTTGCCAAAGCCTGTCTTAATGTCAGGGTACCATACTCTGCACCTTCATAGTTGGATGGTGTCCAATCTTTCCCGGTCGAAGGGTCATAAAAGCTTCTGGGTGTAGCATCTATTAAGGAAACTTGAGTATAACCTTTCATCAAGGCAGCAAGGTATATTATGGGTTTTATAGCAGAACCAGGTTGCCTCTTAGCATAAACAGCTCTATTGTATGGACTTCTAAGATATGAGTAGCCTCCAACCATTGCCCTTATTGCTCCAGTAGATGCGTCTAAACTAACTAAAGCACCTTGTAAATCAGGCAAAATGTCCAAACTTAAACTTTTCCCTTTTTTATAAAATCTTACAAATACGTAATCACCTTTTTCCAAAGTCAAATTGTTTCTAGGCAATATAAACTCTTTATCACCTAGTGAAATTTTCACTTCATTTCCCATAAAGCCTAATACTTTGGATATATAAACCTTCCCAGGTTTTTCTTCCACTACCTGTTGCTGATACATTTTCTCAGCTTGATAAGGATCCTCAGGCAGTATGGGTATTCCATTCGCTTTGGCTACTCTAAGAACACCCCTTTTTAAAACTTCTTGAGCATGATTTTGAAGATCTCTATCTATGGTAGTATAGACCTTATAACCACCTCTTAGTATTTGCTCTCCATACTTTTCTACCAAGTAATCTTTTAGGTAATCTAGAAAGTAATCCATACCGTAATATCTACTCTCAATATTAACCTTTATGGGTTTTTGGATGAGCCTTTCATATTCCTCATTTGATATATAGCCATCTTCGTACATTCTGTAAAGTATGTAATCTCTCCTCTCCTTTAATCTATCAGGGTTTCTAAAAGGATTAAACCTAGACGGAGCTTTAGGGAGACTCGCAAGCACTGCTGCTTCTTCTACAGAAAGTTCCTTTACACTTTTTCCAAAATACACACGGGATGCAGCTTCTACACCATAAGCACCTTGACCTAGGTATATATAATTGAGATACATTTCTAAAATCTTATCCTTTTGGAAGGTTCTTTCTATTTTGATAGCTAATATGGCTTCCTTAATTTTGCGTGTAATGCTTTTTTCTGGTGTTAGGAATAAATTCTTAGCTAGCTGCTGGGTTATAGTGGATCCACCCTGAGTTACATCTCTACTGATTAGATTGACAATCAGGGCTCTCACTATGGCTATAGGGTCTATGCCAAAGTGGCGATAAAAGTTTCTATCTTCGGCAGATATGAAAGCATTTCTCACATGAGGAGGAATGTTTTCAATATCTACATAATAACGTCTCTGCAGGGCAACATCACCAAAAACTCTATTTTTGTAGTCATATACTACCGTAGCTTCTGGGGGATGCCAGTCTTTTAAAGACTCTACAGATGGAAGATTTGGAATAAGCACAATCACATAAAGTATTAACAAGACAAGGGGAATAAATACAATTCCAGCTAACATTAAGATATTTTTTTTCTTCATAACTCCAAAGAATAAATTATAAAACTGATGGAGAGAGTTCCAAGTTATTTAAACTTGAGTGATAGACAGTGGAAGGAAAAAATTGAAAAAGCTCTCTCTATGCTTGAAAGTTGTTATGTATGTCCCCATAAATGTGGTGTAAATAGATTGAAAAATGAAGAGGGTTTTTGTAAAACTGGCAGATATGCGGTAGTAGATTCTTATTTTCCTCACTTTGGGGAAGAAAAGCCTATTCGCGGTATAAGAGGCAGTGGTACTGTGTTCTTCTCATGGTGCAATATGAAATGTGTTTACTGTCAGAATTATCAAATAAGTCAATTAGGAGAAGGAACATCAGTCACACCATATGAATTGTCTCGTATGTTCCTAAAGCTTCAAAGTATGGGTTGCCACAATGTAAACCTAGTCACCCCGTCTCACGTAGTTCCCCAAATCATAGAATCATTGTATTTGGCAGTGAAAGACGGTCTTAGAATACCCGTGGTTTACAATACATCTTCATACGATAGCTTAGATTCTATTAAGCTATTAGATGGTATAGTCGATATTTATCTTGCTGACTTAAAGTATGCAAGCAACGACCTAGCAAGAAAATATTCCAAAGTAAAGAACTACTGGAACACAGCTCAAGAAGTAATAAAAGAAATGTATAAACAAGTGGGAACCCTAAAATTAGATGATAAAGGAGTTGCGTATAGGGGGTTACTGGTCAGACACCTTATCTTGCCCAACAGTATTTCTCAAACAGAGAATGCACTATCTTTTCTAAAAACAATCGATGGGAAATTAGCGGTAAATATAATGAATCAATATTATCCCATGTATAAGGCTCTCAATTATCCTGAATTAAGTCGCAAAATAACTTCCAGCGAATATAACAATGCTTTGAAGTTAGCGGATGGCTTGACCCTCTGTATAGATTAACTAAATTTTAAAGTCATGAAGGTCTTTGACTTAGACGGTGCAAGAGAAGCTTTAGTTTTGATTAAACCTCTCGTGGAAGCTATAAACATAAAAAGACAGGAAATCTACAATGTGCTTGAAGAAATTCAGGAAGAAACGGATATGTTAGAGAAAATGTACAAAGAGACACAAATAAAAGAGTTGGATGAACAAATACGCAGACACTTTGAGAAGATAGAAGCTTTAGGAGGTGTAATAAAAGGTATAGATCCAATACTTGTAGATTTTCTTGGATTTTACGAAAATAGATATATTTGGTATTGCTGGAAAGAGGATGAAGACACTATTATGTATTGGCATGAGCTGGACGAAGGTTTTGCAGGTAGAAAACCAATAAGCTTTCTTAAGGAAGAATGGGTGTGAATCAACTACTTTTAAAGTTCAAATACTGAGCCTTTGTAAAAATATTTTATCTATATACAAAAGAACTATATCCAAAAAAGCCTCAGCTGAATCCTCATCTTCCAATTCTATGCTTATTTTTTCAATCCCCCCAGTATATATGTTTATATTATTTTTACATTTTTCTATGGCTCTTATATGGTAGTATGGTACCGTAAACAAGACACCATCACACCTAATATAGTGAAAGTAAGCATCTTCAAAAGTTATACCCTGTTTTTCCAATATATTTTTATTTATTGGCTGTCTAGAGAAAGTAAACTCGGCAAGAGCATTCAGATCTTCATATGAAATTAGACCTACTCCAATTAAAAAGGAAACTATATCTTCGCTTTTCGGTTTATTTTCTAGTATTTTTTTTAGTTTTTCCTTATCTATTCCCTTCTCCTTAATTAAGTACTCTAGAACCCTTTCTTCTTTCATAGCCCAGGTGGTATTTTTATAGGAGAATTGAATTTGCTTTCTAAATTTCTATCGGGAAACATGGCATACACTCCAAAGCAGTACTTGCCTATTTCCACCATCCTACCAACTCTTATTTGGGCATCCTCAAGAATTAGCCCTATTTCCCATTCTGAATACACTTCTTCAGGTGGAGGTCCCTTATCTCTCTCCTCTTTTTTCCAATCTACTATGCATAAATACCCAAAGGGCTTGCTCACTCTCTCCAGTTCCTTCAGAAACTCCAAAGGGTTTTCCAACTCATGAAATACAAATGCCATGAATACGAAATCTACGGTATTATCATCCAATGGAATTCCATTTTCAACGCTCAAAAGAACTTCTACATTGGAAAGTCCCAATTGAGAGACTTTGTTTTTTGCGTATTCAACAGCCAAAGGTTGAATATCTATAGCATAAACATACCCTTTTTCTCCTACAGCTTTTGAAAGGTATGGTAAGTAGAAACCTGCTCCGGTTCCTACATCCAAAACTTTCATACCTTGTCTTATTCCAAAATCTTTGAGAAGTTTCTCTGGATCGAAAAGATTTAACCTTTCTGGATCATCCAATTTTTTTAATTTATTTACATCAAACTTGTGCACAACTTCACCTCCTATACTAAGTTCAAAAGATCCCTCAATTTTTTAATTTCATCTCTTATTTTTGCAGCTTTTTCAAACTCCCACCTCTTTGCCAAATCCCACATCTCCCTTTCTAACTTATTTATACGTTCTATTATATCTCCTTCACTTTTTACACCTTTTGGTAATTTAGTGGGAAGTTTTACATAATCCAACTCCTCTATGGCTAGTAAGTCCTTTACAGGTTTTACCACACTTTTTGGTGTTATATTATGTTCCCTATTGTACTTTTCTTGCAATTTTCTCCTCCTATTTGTTTCTTCAATAGCCTTTTTCATAGATTGGGTTATATTATCTGCATACAAAATAGCCTTTCCATTAACATTTCTTGCACATCTACCTATTATTTGTATCAGGGATGTGGTACTTCTCAAAAATCCTTCCTTGTCAGCTTCCAAGATAGCAACCAATGAGACCTCTGGTAGATCCAAACCCTCTCTTAGCAAGTTAACACCCACAATAACATCTATGAATCCTTCTCTCAACTCCTTGACTATTTTGGCTCTCTCTATAGCATCTAGTTCTGAATGCATATACTTCGCTTTTATCTGCCTTTCGTTGAAGTACTCTGCTACATCTTCAGCAAGTCTCTTGGTTGTTGTTAACACTATGGCTTTCTCTTTTCTCTCTTTTACCTTCTGGATTTCCCATACTAAGTTTTCCAGTTGTCCTTTGGTAGGCCTAACTTCTACTATTGGGTCCAAAAGACCTGTAGGTCTGACTATCTGTTCTACAACCACATTCTGTGAAAAATCCAAATCCCATTGGGAAGGTGTAGCAGACACCAAAATAACTTGATTTAATCTTTCTAGAAACTCTTCGAACTTTAATGGTCTGTTATCCAGGGCAGAAGGTAATCTCCAACCGTACTCTACAAGCTTTTCTTTTCTGGATCTGTCTCCGTTATACATGGCTCTAACTTGTGGTATAGTTACGTGAGACTCATCAACTATAAGTAAAAAGTCATCTGGAAAGTAATCAAGCAACGTAAAAGGAGGTTCTCCTGGTTTTCTACCATCAAAGTAGCGTGAATAATTTTCTATACCTTTGCAATGTCCCAGCTCTCTTATCATCTCTATATCGTGCATAGTCCTTTGATATAACCTTTGGGCTTCTACAAGCTTTCCTTCGTTCTTAAAGTAATTAACTCTTTCTTCTAAGTCTCTTTCTATTTGCTCTATTGCTTGTTCTATTATTTCTCTTGGCGCTATGTAGTGAGAGGCAGGAAAGAAGGTAATTTTGTTTAGTTCTTTTATAATATGTCTGTTTAACTCATCCATAAGAGTTATACTCTCTACTTCGTCATCCCAAAATTCCAACCTTACAATCTGATCTTCCAAATCAGACGGGACTACTTCTAAAGCATTGCCTTTTATGGAAAAGGTTGCGCGCTTGTAAGCATAATTGTTGTTGGAATATCCTATCTCTACAAGCTTCCTAACAAGTTTGCTAATGCTGATTCTGTCACCTATACTCACAGGAATTCTCAAATTCCAATAGTGATCTGGTGAACCAAGTCCATAAATGCAAGACACAGAAGCAACTACTATAACATCTCTTCTTTCCAGTACAGAGACCGTGGCCGAGTGTCTATATCTTTCGAGTATTTCGTTTATTGATGCATCTTTTTCTATGTATAAATCTTTCTCAGGTATGTAAGCTTCCGGTTGGTAATAATCATAATAAGATATGAAATACTCTACAGCGTTATTAGGAAAAAGCTCCTTAAATTCTCGATAAAGCTGTGCAGCCAATATTTTGTTATGTGCCAAAACTAAGGTGGGTTTATTGTGTTTTGCTATAACATTTGCTAAAGTAAAAGTTTTACCTGTTCCTGTAGCACCTAAGAGAACTTGAACTTTTGTACCCTTTTCCAAATTCTGTAAAATACTTTCTATAGCTTTTGGTTGATCACCTGATGGTTTAAGCGAAGTTACCAACTCAAAGGTTTTCTCCTTTATCATACTATTTTTAAATTTAAGCTTTTTGTCATCTAGTACAAAATTACCTATCTTAGGTAAAGATAAATAGTTGACATAAATTAATAAAGGTACTATAATATAACCTGTTTACTGTTAAAGATGTTAGCTGGTGAAAGTGAGCCGTTTCTAAAAATTTATGTTATCCATGTTAAAAAGCTCTTAAAATCCCTAAATAAACCAAGTTTTCACTATCTTAAAGCTGTTCTAAAACCGCCTGTTGGGGAAAGAACAGCTTATTACAAAGGCGGGATAAAAATACCCCAATCTAGATCTAGGTATCTAGAATTAGGAGGAGTAAAAAATGCCTAAGTACACAGCTGAGGAAATACTAAGCATTATCGAAAAGGAAGATGTGCAATATGTAGACCTCAGGTTTTCTGACCTCTTTGGTCAGTGGCAGCATCTGACCGTGCCTGCTTACGAGTTTTCTATGGACACTTTCGAAAGTGGAAGAGGATTCGATGGTTCTTCTATAAGAGGCTGGCAATCCATAAACGAGTCAGATATGATACTGATACCTGACCCATCAACAGCATTTGTTGACACTTTTTTAGAACCAAAGACCTTGGCTATCATCTGTGATGTATATGATCCTATAACACGTGAAAGATACGAAAGAGATACCAGATACGTAGCTCAAAAAGCTGAGCAATACTTAAAGCAAACTGGCATAGGTGATGTGGCTTACTATGGACCAGAAGCAGAGTTTTTCATCTTTGATTCTGTGGAATTTGGAACAGCATCCAACTATGCTTTTTGGAAGATAGACTCGGAAGAAGGATGGTGGAATAGAGAAATTACTTCCTCTGGTTACAAAATTCCAAACAAAAGAGGGTACTTCCCAGCACCTCCTCTCGACAAAACTCACCATCTCAGAAATGAAATGGTCTCGATAATGTCGGAGCTTGGAATTATAGTTGAGCTTCATCACCACGAAGTTGCAACAGCTGGTCAAGGAGAAATAGATATTAGATACGACTCTTTGCTAAAGCAGGCAGACAATATGTTTTTGTACAAATACGTAGTAAGAAACGTTGCAGCAAGGTATGGAAAGTATGCAACCTTTATGCCAAAAGTGCTCCCAGATGACAACGGATCCGGTATGCATACTCACTTTTCTATATGGAAAAACGGAGAAAACCTTTTTGCAGGCTCTGAATACGCAGGACTATCGGAATTAGCCCTTTATGCTATAGGTGGTATATTGAAGCACGGACCTGCTCTAACAGCTTTCACAAACCCAACAATAAACTCTTACCATAGGCTGGTTCCAGGGTTTGAAGCACCTGTAAGACTTGCGTATTCTGCAAGAAATAGATCAGCAGCAATTAGAATACCTATGTACTCTCAATCCAAAAAAGCAAAGAGAATAGAAATAAGATTTCCAGACCCTACATGTAATCCATATTTGGCATTTTCAGCCATACTTATGGCAGCTATTGATGGCATAGAAAACAGAATTCACCCAGGAGAACCTTTTGACAAGGATATATACTCTCTGCCACCAGAGGAATTAAAGGATATACCACAATTACCAGGTTCCTTAGAAGAATCTTTAAAGGCATTGGAAAATGACTACGAATTCTTACTAAAGGGCGGTGTATTTACAGAAGACATAATACACTCATGGATATCATCAAAGAAAAAGGAAGTAGATGCATTAAGATTCATTCCTCATCCAAGAGAATTTGAACTCTACTTTGACATTTAGTATTTGCGGGCTTCTTGCCCTTTTTTTTTAGCTTATTATAAAACTACAGATATTTAGCAGCTTTTATTTTTTGGGAAGATCTCGAAAAGAGCTTAACTAAGATAAAAAGGGATATAGCAATTATACCAACGAGGCTGATGAAAAATATATATGGTCTTAGGTATTCAGCTATACTTACCTCTCCTTTTGTATACCTTAGTGCTTTTTCCAAATCTTCTTCTTTAAATACAACTCCATATACATATTTCTTCAAAACTAAATCTGATGATATGAAGGCTACTAAATTGGGATGTATAAAATCTCTAGTTTCGTAGACTGTCATAAATCTAAAATCAAGAGCATCTACTAGTTTAAAAAGATCTTCTTTACTGTAAGCCTTAACTGTAAGCCACCCATCGTCATATATATTTTTTTCTATTCTGAATTTTTTCAAATCATCGATCTTATCTTCTGGGTCAAAGGTGAAGGATACTACAAAGAAATCCTTCCCAGGTGTACCAAGTTTATAGATAGCTGATTTTAGGGAATCTGTTATTAATGGACAAGCAGATTGGCAATGCGTATATATTGGACTGATTATTAAGGGCTTACCCCTTAGCTCGTATATGTTAAAGACCTTACCTGTATGATCTACCAATTTTACGTTGGGTAATGGTTTATTTAAAGTCCTCGATTCATTAGGTGGGATGCCTGTGCCTGAGTTTTGAGCCTTTACCGAAGTTGGTATTATAAAAAGCAGGGGCAAAAGCCCCAAAAACAACACTAAACGCACGAGGGAACACCTCATTTAATCGAAGCTTCCTTATTTTCCACTTCTTCCTTAGCAGATTGAGGTTTAGTAACCGGTATAGGGCTCTTGTCGTTGTAGCCTGGGGAATCGAAAAATACTCCACGCTTTGCCACATCATAGATAGGAGGTATATATGCAATTAAGAAGAGTAAGGATGAGAAAACAACCCATGGAGTAAGTTTTTGGAGTGCTGGCATTTTTTCATCATGATACGCTGAAGCTACTGGGAACTCTAAGGTTTCCTCCTTTGTCTTTGGAGAAAACAGCGTAACTATAAAGGATACCAAGAAGAATACAAAACCTATACCAGCTATGGTACCACCTATAGCACCAGCTACAGCTTCTGGCATCCATTCCATTGCAAATATTGGAGATTCAGGATTGGAGTAACTAGGTCCCATATTAGTCCTTCTTGGCATACCTTCTACTCCTGCTATTGAATAAGCTACGTTGAAAATAGCAAAACCTATTAGCCAAAGCCATGGAGCTAAAGCTGCTACTCCTTTAAGCTTTACTTCTTTACCTGTAAGTCTTGATATGAAAAATAGAGACATACCTAGGAATATGAGTGTAACTAGACCGCCAACTGTCGTATGAAAGTGAGCAGGTACCCATGCCGTATTGTGAACTACCAGGTTGAGATTGTAAGAAGCATTTATTATGCCTGTTATTCCACCTATAAGGAACATAAATAAACCAGCCATGTAGTAGGAAACGACCCATTTGTCACCTTGTGTAGATATGTATGGGATCTTTGCCCACCAAGCGAAAAGAGAATCCTTTAGGTGAGGGTACTGGGCCTTTATAGAGTATTCGAGAGATGCAGCTACACTAAAAGCTGTCAAGAAGCTAGGAACGGCAACTCCAAAAGTAAATAGTGCATGTATAAGTTTATAGTTGTCGGTGATACCTGGCTCTGTAAATTGATGGTGTAAACCTACAGGGAAAGAAAAGATTAAGAAAAGTATAAAAGCAAGTCGTGCAGCTCCATCTGAGAAGAGAGCACCTTTTTCTGAAACTAATTTAGGAAGAATCTGATAAAGCATGGTGTAAGCAGGTAAAAGCCAAAAGTAAACCACAGGATGTCCAAAAGCCCAAAATAGTGTTCTAGCCAAAGATGGATTAATCTCTTCTACAATACCAAGAGAAAGTGGTAAGAGTTGAAAGAGAACCTCTATTACAACAGGAACGATCATAATAACCCACATTATGTGGTTTACAAATACTCCATACACACCTATCGGAACTTTCTTATCTGGATTTTCTCTCTTCCAAGCTATATAGTTAGGTAACCAATCAAAAAACAGTGGAATAATGGAGCCTACAATCAAAAGAGCCGCACCTAAGTAAAAGGTCCAATGTGCAAGCAAAGGTGGATAGAAAGTATACAAAACGTTGGCTTTACCCGTAAACATAGCCCATGCAGCCATTAAGGTGCCTACAAGCATCAGAAGAAAAGAAATCCATTGAACTCCTACCCTTAATGGCTTTTTAAGAAGATACCAAAACATGATATTACCAAAGGCTACTATTAGAAAAGTAGTAAACACTATAGCATTTATTACCCCATGCAGTGTCAATCCTTGATAGTACTCTATTCCTAAAAAAGACATATCCTTTATTATTCCAGCCCTATAGAGAACCTGAAGAACACCGTGATAAACACCAAAAACTAATAACGCTACCGGCAAAATTATCTCCAAAATAATGATCGTTTTTACACTGCTTTCAGGTTTCATAATAATACCTCCTTACTTAACTATTATCTTTGCCATCATATCTTGGTGACCTATACCGCAGTATTCATGGCATATTACCCTATATTCTCCAGGTTTCGTAAATGTATACCTGGCATATGCTACAGTTCCTGGAATAGCCATCATATTTACATTTGTTTTTTCTATGTGCATACCGTGTATAACATCCTTTGATGTTAAATAAAAGTCTACTGTAGCACCTTTAGGCACTTCTATTTCCATAGGATCAAATGCCCACATATAAGCCAGATAATGAACCTCGTACCTATCAGGGGAGTGTTGTATAACTCTTCCTTCAGTAAACGGTTTTACATCGGTTATACAGGTAGGAACATCGATATTCATTCCCTTAGCTGCGTAGACTAAAAGACCAAAAAAGAATAGTAAAAATCCCACAGCTATAGATAAAGCGGCTTTTTCGCTCTTTTCTAATTCACCTAACATAGCAACTCCTCCTTATGGTGTTGTTGATCCTCTCGAAACCAAAATCGCATACAGCGTTAGAAACACCACAGAATAGACCACAGCCACCGCTACAAAAAAGGCAATTGCTCCCTTTGGTTTGAAGGACTCATTCCCTTGCATGGTACACCTCCTATAAGTTTTAATTATAAAACCATAAGTGTTAATTATATTCGAAAATTCGAAACTTGCAATAATTTAAGTATTTTCCTAAATCCGAGCCTCTTTGGAGTTAACGTAGATCTTTAAATTCTTAGTTACACAGACTTTATAAGAAGCAAGACTTAAAGAAATAATAATTACCTTGACAAATCATATTGCAGTGAGTATAATCATATAATGTAAGAAAATATCAATAATCACTAGGAGGTGGTAAAATGGCGCACGAGGGAACGCACCATGCAGGGCACCACGAAGTAAGTTTGTGGGGTTTACCTACAGGACTATCTGTCCTATTCTTATCTATAGGCTTTATAGCCTACTCCGATTGGCATTTGCCTTTATTGGCTATTTTGAGCGGAGGCTTAGGACTTGCACTTTTAGCAGTAGGAGCTGCTGGTTGGGCCAACGAGTACTTCTCAAAGGGGCATGATGAAGGGCATGGCTTTCAGGGTATTATTTACTTTGTCTTTGCAGAAATAATCATCTTCGGTAGTCTGTTTGCAGCGTTTTGGGCAGCACGAGCCAATTTTGCAGACAAATGGCCAGAATGGATACCTGAAGGTGGTATGAACCTCAAACTTGTTGCACTCCTTACCATTATTCTTTGGGCATCCAGCTACACAATTTGGAGAGCTGAACATGCTTTAGAGCAAAAGGATGTAGGTGCCTACAGAATGTGGCTCATATCAACTATGATTCTAGGTTCAGCATTTTTAGTACTACATGCATGGGAGTGGACTCATCTATGGGAATCCGGTTTTACATTTAGCTCAAATATGTATGGTACAGGCTTTTATTCTTTAACTGGTGTACACGCTTCTCACGTTCTACTAGGTATCCTAACCCAGCTTATTCTTTTAATAAACAGCGGCAAAGCACTCGGAAAGTTAACACCGATAAAAGCTGCAAGTTTTTATTGGCATTTTGTTGATTTAGCGTGGCTTTTAGTTGCAGGCACAGTTTATATAGTCGGAGCTTACGGTAATTTCTAAGCCATGCTGTTAACATTGCTTTTTCTTATTCTAAATATGGTTTGGGCTACACCAAAAGTACCTGCTGATAACATAGGTTTCTTTGATGCATCATCTCTAACAATTGAAGAAGCTAAGTATTTAGGAAGAAAAATTCCCTCTGATATTATTTTCACAGCTGAAGATGGAAAGCAGTATAACTTTGAGGAATTTACAAAGGGAAAGCCTACTGCTCTAATTTTGGCTTACTACACTTGTGATTCTGCTTGTCCTTTAATAGTGAGTGGTGCTCTGCGAGCCAGCAAGTTCTTAAACAGGGACTACAACTTACTCGTCCTTTCTTTTGACAAATATGACAACTTAGATTCTTTGAAAAAATTCAAAAGTCAAATAGGTGATAACTTTCCTAAGGCGTGGACCTTTGGTGTAATGGATGAAGAAAACATAAATAAATTAACATCCGCTATAGGTTACAAGTTTTTCTACTCCAGACAAGATAAGGTGTTTGTTCATCCTAACGTAATTGTGTTCTTATCTCCTAGTGGGAAAATAACACGTTACATGTATGGTGTTTCGCCGTCGCAGAGGGATATGTATCTAGCTCTAGCGGAAGCTGAAGAAATGAGAATTACAAAAAACGCTATTGTAGATTTAGCTTTTCTTGCATGTTATAGGTACGATCCTAAGACGGGCAAATATGGAGTTAATCCTGTCATCTATGTTGCATTAGCCGGTTTTGTTTTAGTAGGCTCCACAGTGGTCTATGCTTTGCTAAAACCTAAGAAGGAGGTTTTATGATGAAGGTTTTTTTAGCTTCTTTAATATCTTTTATTACAATCAATAGTTTATCTTTTGCCGAAGATATACTAGCTTACCCGAGAATATATTGGGAAAACAGCTATACTGTATGGCTTTATGTTGCCGTTATCATATACCTTATTGTAGCTATTCCTACTATATTCTTTATGATAAGATACAAGTATAGAAAAGGTGTCAATGAAGAGGGAGCCCATATAGAAGGTAATACAGCTTTAGAAATCGTTTGGACTGTTATTCCTATCATATTGGTGTTGTTCTTAGCAACTTACTCATTTGCCAACTTTGTAAAACAAAGAAACGCACCAGAAGGTGCCATGGAGATAAAAGTGGTTGGCTTTATGTGGGGATGGGAATTTGAGTATCCAAATGGTAAAAAGGTTTATGCATTTTTCAATTCCCAGGGTTACGATGCGCCAGAAGAACAAAAAGCTTACATACCTGCAGGTAAACCTATACAGGTTTACCTAACATCGAGAGATGTTATACATTCATTTTTTGTACATCCAGCTATGATTACAGAAGATGCACTACCGGGTAGGATAACAAAACTTTGGTTTCAAATAAACAAACCAGGTGAGTACTTTGTATTTTGTAAGGAGTATTGTGGAACCTGGCATTCTAGAATGTTCGCAGTATTAAAGGTAGTGCCCGAAGAGGAATTCAACAAATGGCTCAACGCTGGTATGGAACAAAAGGAACAAACACAAGAAAATTCTCAAGTATCACAAAAATAAATTAAGGAGGTGTGAGATATGGCTGTAGCTCATGCACCCGCTGGAACATGGTTTGGTGCTAATTTGAAAGAGTGGATCTTTACTACAGACCACAAAAAGATAGGTATGCTTTACTTTGTTACCTCTCTCTTATTCTTTGTGGTAGCAGGCCTTTTTGGTATGCTTATAAGATTCGAGCAAAGCATGCCTGGTATTCAACTTCCTGCACTTTTCGGTCAAGAAGGTACTGATCTCTATAACTATCTCCTTACTGGACACGGAGCTGTTATGTTACTTTGGTGGGCTGTAGCTATATGGACTGGTGCCTTTGCTAACTTTTTAGTGCCTATTATGATAGGAGCTAGAGATGTTGCTTTCCCGAGATTGAATGCTTTCTCTTACTGGGCCTTCTTAGGTGCTAGTATACTTGTTCTTTTGACACTCATACCGGGCAACTGGATAAAGATGTTGTGGACAGCGTATCCTCCATACTCGCTAAATGAAAATGCTGGTCCTACTTCTTTGGTCGTGTTAATTGTTAACCTTTATGGTATATCTGCAACGGCAGGTTCTGTAAATATGATAACTACAATCATAAGAATGAGAACTAAAGGAATCGGTTGGACAAACCTCAACCTGTTTGTTCATACTGTAATGGCTGCAAGTCTCATACAACTATTTGGTGTACCTGCACTTTTGGCTTCCGTAAATCTTTTGATCCTCGATAGGTACTTTGGTATGAATTTCTTTAATCCAGAGCTTGGTGGTGATCCACTGTTGTACCAACATATATTTTGGTTCTATTCCCACCCAGCGGTTTACGTAATGATATTACCAGCCTTTGGAGTATTTTCCGAAGTTGTATCAACTTTTTCCAGAAAACCTATTTTCGGTTATATATCTATGGTATTTGCCATATACGCTATAGCTTTTATAGGTTTTGAAACATGGGTGCATCATATGTTCGTTTCTGGAGTACCTGATTGGTTAAGAGTATTATTCTCTTACACTACAGTTTTGGTCGGAGTACCTACTGGTATCAAGATATTTAACTGGGTAGCAACACTATATAAGGGTGCAATAATCTATAACACACCTATGCTTCTTACGTTGGGTGGTATACTTATGTTCCTCATAGGTGGGCTAACTGGAATCCCTAACGCTATGGTATCTATAGATCTTGGTGTATCCGACTCTTTGTTTATAGTAGGGCACTTTCACTACGTTTTAGGAATGGCACTTACCTTTGCTGCATTTAGTGGTATATATTATTGGTATCCAAAAGTTACTGGAAAAATGTACTCTGAAGGGCTTGGTAAACTAGGTTTCTGGTTAATGATTATCGGTGCAAACATTATGTTCTTCTTCCAAATGGTTATTGGATTAATGGGCATGCCAAGAAGATATCCAGATTATCCACCAATTCCTGAATGGGTAAACTTAATGCAAATACAAACAGTAGGCGCTGTATTGTTGTCCATAGGTATTTTGATACACCTTATAAATTGGATTAAGAGTCTAAAAGGACCCAAAGCAGAAGATAATCCATGGAAATCTCCTTCTTTGGAATGGTCAGCTACGGATACACCAGTCGCACCTCATAATTTCAAAAAGTACCCTGTAGAAGTTCCTAAGGATTGGCATCCTTATGCTTACTACAAAGGTTACCATGCTCATTTCTAAATTTTTTCAAACTGCCCCTTGCGGGGCTTTTTTTAATGAGGTAACAAAATGAATGAGGACTTAAAAACTAAAATTGCTGGTATCTTAGTAGCACTAATAGCACTTGGTAGTTTTTCCTTAGGATTCTTTGGGATGCTTCTGTCACAAGAAAATAGAGACTATTTCCTTAACAAGCTTAAGAACGCAAGAAAGGAAAGCGTGTTCTCTCCTCACAGAAAAAAAGAGTAGTTTTATGGATTCCTTAGACATAAGGTATGTCTTATTAATACTCGCACGCCTTCTTGAAATGTTTGGTTTTTTTCTTGTTCTTTTAATGGTTTTTAAGGGTATAGCTATGAGATTCATACTTGGTGTTACTGGCACAACAATCACCGCTATGACCACATCAATCTATAGTTTTTTTACTGGAAGGGTACCAATATCATTATCTTTCGCTATAGATATTGTAGGAGCTATCCTAGCTTTATTCATTACTTGCTACGGATTTATATATACAAAAAAAAGCAGATTTAAGCCTCCCCCTATACCTAAAGAATGTCGTTGTCCCGTGTGCAGTGTTTTTGTGAAGAAAACGGATGATTATTTAGTAGCAAGAGAAGGTAAGGACTTAGTTTACTTTGATAGTATTGATCATTTCAAAAAATTTATAGAAAATTTTGATGATTACAAGGTTCTCAGGAAACTTAGTATAATTCACGTAGAAGAAGTATACGATAAATCCTCTAACAAATGGTACTCTCTAGATGAGTTTATACAGTTTTCGAAAACTTTAACAAGTTAAGGAAATTAAAATCACAATTTGAATCATTTATAACCTTTAAAAGTAACAAAAGGCTAGAGAAATAATAGGGTCGAAATCCCTTTTTACTTGAGTGCTGATTTTTGCATAATGCATTTAACTTACAACGACTTATTGAATTTGAGGACTGAGCGAAATTCGATTTTCTTCATACCAACCCCAAACCGTTGGATAGAAATTCATAAATTTTGGTCTGTATGAGAACATACTTTTGGGAGTAGCTATGAATATCATAGGTTGTTCTTGTGCTATTATTTTATAGGCTTGCCTGTAAATCTCTACTCTCTTTTCTTGATCAGTGGTGATGGCGCCAAGATCAAAAAGACGATCAACTTCTTTTTCCCATTGAGTACTTGGTTTTTCTTGTCTTGGATTCCACATATGAAGTGTACCAGAAGAGTGCCAAACGTTTCTACCGAAGTGCGGATCCAAAGAACCAGTTAGACCTATAATAACAGCTTCCCAGTCATATGATGATGTAAGTTTGGAGACTAATGTATTGAAGTCTATAGGCCTGAAAACAACACTTATACCTAGCTTTTCTAGGTCCTCTTTTATTATATTCCCTATAGTTTCTCTTTCTTTGTTTCCTGCATTGGTGAGCAGCACTATTTCTACTTTGTTGCCTTCTTCATCTAACAACTCTCCCTTTTGGTTGTATCTAAAGCCAGCTGAGAGTAGCAATTTTCTTGCTTTTTCCAGATTGTATTCATAAACTGGGAAAACTCCTTCTTGGTAGTAAGGTCTATTGGCTGGAGTTATTGGTGAGTAAAGAGGCGTAGCCATGGCATTGTATACAAGATAACATATACCTTCCCTATCTATTGCATGGGATAAGGCGAGTCTAAATTCTCTTTTTGTGAACCACTTGATTTTATACTGTGGAATTTTCGCCTTTGGGTTTTGGTTAAAGACCAAAAAAGTTGTAGATGGTGTAGGTCCCATATCCAGAAGCTTGGCATCCTTTAGTTTAGAAATATACAGAACATCCTGTGCTCTAACACCTATGTAATCAACTCTTTTATCCGAAAACTTAATAAGAGCAGTGTCTGGATCTTGAACAATGTAACCTATCCTGGTTTTTATGTAAGGCAGTTGATTTCCTTTTTCGTCCCTTTCGTAATAGTAAGGATTTGCCTCATACTCTACAAGCTGTCCTTTTATGTAACGTTTTATTATGTAAGGACCTGAACCTACTATCTCTTTTGGATCTGTATTTACGTTCCATGCTGTCATAAAAGTGCCATCCTTTACATGCTTTTGGAGTTTATGCCTTGGCAGTATAGGCGCCGAAAGGGCTTGTAAAAAAGAAGCAAAGGGAGAAGATAAATTAAACTCTACTGTTAAATCATCTATTTTTTTTACAAATCCTTGGATATCTTCTTTAGATTTCAAAATACCCATGAGCATATCACCAGTAGAATTGGGAATCTCCTTATTTAAGTAGATATCTCTGTAAGTAAAGACTACATCATCGGCGGTTATTGGTGTCCCATCGGACCACCTTAAGTTACTCTTTAGCTTAAATACGTATCTTTTCCCACCTTCTAACTCTGTCCATTCTTGAGCCAAATCTGGAACGACTTTCATACTCTTTAGATCCACCTTGGTTAAACCTGTGAATAGATCTCCTATAACAGCAGTTGAGGTAGTTTCTTGAGCTAAAGCTGGATTTAAGGTTTTTGGATCACCATTTAAGATAAAACTGAGTGTTCCACCTGACGTTCCTATTGAAAGCTGGGCTTTTTCAATATCTAGTTTTTCAAAGTTCACTCTCAAAGAAGAAGGAGAGGAGAAGACATGAAATATATAAAAGGAGAAAAAGAAGAATCCTAAGGCTATCAAAATTTCCCTCATTGCAAAAGCTCTCTGTAAACTTCCATAGCTTTCTCTTTGCCCCAGTTTATAGCCGCTTTTATTTGCTCTACATTCTCTGGGTCTTTAATGTTTAACCTACTTAATACTTCTTCCACTATCTTGTATATCTGTGTGAATTTTATTTTCCCCTCCAAGAAAAGCTCTACAGCTACTTCGTCAGCACCTAGCAAAACTGGAACATAGGCTCCAGACATCTGAGCTACCCACTTACACAGAGAAATAGCCGGGAATTTATCAACGTCCACTTTTTCAAAGGTAATAGGTGACATATCTAGTATATTTTTGCTTTCAAAAGGATAAGGTTTTCTTTCTGGGTAGAAAAGAGCGTGGAGTATAGGGATTTTCATGTTAGCTTGAGATACGTGAAATATAAAAGATTGATCTTTTAGTTCTACAATTCCATGCACAACACTTTGAGGATGAATAACCACATCTATTTTGTCCAATTCTATATCAAAAAGAGATAAAGCTTCTAAAATCTCTATTCCTTTATTCATCAATGTCGCAGAGTCTATACTAATTTTGCTTCCCATTTTCCATGTAGGATGGTTTAATGCATCCTCTACAGAAACATTCTCTATCTCTTCCAGAGTTTTGGACCTAAAGGGACCACCTGAAGCAGTTAGATATATGCGTTTTACGAAATCCTGAAGACCTTTTTCTCTAACGATCTGTAAAAGTTGAAAGAGTGCATTATGTTCACTATCTACTGGGATAACCCTTTCTCTATTTTCTTTGACAAGCTTAGGTAAACAAACTATAGACTCTTTGTTGGATGCGAGAAGTATTTTCCCCTCTCTTATAAGTGTCTCGTAAGTTACTTGTAAACCATCTACACCAGCTATAGCGTTTAGTACATATCTGGAGTTTTGTATTACCTCTTGTAACCCTTCCTCGAACTTAAGAAATACCGTTTCCTTTGGCAAACTCTCTAACCACTCTCTTGATGGCTCTTCCACTGTAAGAACGTACTTAGGTTTGAATTCCAAAACCTGTTGCAGAAGCTCCTTAGAAGATCTTTTTGCGCACAAAGCTACTATTTGAAAGTCTGATTTGTATTCTCTTATAACTTCTATAGTCTGAGAACCTACAGAACCTGTACTTCCAAATATGGCTAATTTTCTCATACTATACCTGCCTTTAGAATATCGTGCATATGGATTATACCTATAACCTTATCCTCTTTATCTACAACAGGCAAAACGGTAATTTTGTGGTCCTCCATTCTCTTTAAAGCTTCCATTGCCAGCTCATCGGGATAAGCTTTTTTTGGGTTTTTTGTCATAACATCCAAAGCTTTACTTTTGTTTATATCCCCACCTTTGTTTATAAAACGCCTAAGGTCCCCATCTGTAATTATGCCTTTGAGTTTACCATCTTGGTCTACCACAATAGCAGAACCAAAACCTTTACTTGTCATTTCCAGTATAACTTGAGGCATACTATCCAACTCTCCAACCAAAGGTATTTCTTGACCAGTATGGTAAAGATCTATGACCTTCTTCAGCTTTCTTCCCAAAGCTCCGCCTGGATGTCTCAATGCGAAAGCTTCTTGAGTAAAACCTTTTAGTTCCAAAACAACCATCGCTAAAGCATCTCCCAAAACCAGAGCACAGGTTGTAGAACTCGTTGGTGCTACATTTAAAGGACAAGCCTCTTTTTTTACATGTAAACTCATATGCACATCAGATCTTTTTGCAAGCTCAGAAGAAGGGTTATTGGTTATAGAAATGAGGGGAACACCCAAAAATTTCAGATAAGGGATTATTTGCAAAACTTCTTGCGATTCTCCACTGTTGGATAGTGCTATGACTATATCTTTTTCGTCTACCATACCAAGATCGCCATGAAGAGCCTCAGAAGGATGTAGGAAAAAGGCAGGTGTGCCAGTACTCGCAAAAGTTGAAGCAATTTTACGTGCTATGTGACCCGATTTACCAATACCTGTAGTTATAACCTTACCTTTACAATTGAGTATAAAATTAACAGCCTTTTCGAAATTTTCATCTAACTTATCTCTGAGCCTTGAAATTTCCTCTATTTGTATATCTATTACTTTTTTGGCTTTTTCTATAATGTTTGTCATTTAGTGTTTCTAAAATTCTCTATACCTTTGTTTATCTCTTCTAGTGCAAAGTCTACTCCTTTAAACTCTTCTACCTTCACCCACTTACCTGGTTCTAGCTCTTTGTAGTGTTCAAAGAAGTGCTTTATTCTGTTTAACAAAATCTCTGGTAAATCTGTTACAGAGTTTACTTTATCGTAAGTAGGGTCTACTTTGGAGTGAGGGACGGCTATTAACTTTGTGTCTACTCCTTCTTCGTCCTTCATCTGTAAACCACCGATAGGTCTACACCTTATTACGCTTCCAGGAGCTACAGGATATCTAGATACAACCAAAACATCTACAGGATCTCCATCATCCGCTAGCGTCTGAGGTATAAAGCCATAATTAAAGGGATAATGCATAGCTGTAAACAAAAATCTATCTACAAATACAGCTCCACTTTCTTTATCAAGTTCGTATTTGATGGAGCTATCTTGTGGAATCTCTACCACTACGTAAATATCTGTGGGTGGATTTTTACCTGCGGGTATCTTACTTACGTCCATGCTCATCCTCCTAAAAGTTTATAATATTATAGTATAACGGTCCGTAGCTCAACTGGACAGAGCGTGGGACTACGGATCCCAAGGTTGCGGGTTCGACTCCCGCCGGACCGGTAGAAAAACAGATGTCATGCTGAATTTATTTTTTATTGTCTTTTAAATTAACGTGAATATCATTAATAATTAAAATTCTTTATTTAGGAGGTTGCCATGAGAAAGGCACTGTTTGGTATTCTACTTGCAAGTATAGCCTTTGCAGCACCTAAAATCACCGTTAAAGATGCATGGGTCAGAGAAGTGCCACCAACCTCGAAAATGTCAGCAGCTTACATGGTTATTGAAAATACTGGCGATGAACCAGACAGACTAATAGATGCATCCAACAATGCTTCCAAAATAACAGAGCTTCATGAAACTGTAGATGGTAAAATGAGAAGGGTAAAGGCAATAGATATTCCGGCTAACGGGAAAGCTGAGTTGAAACCAGGTGGTCTTCACATCATGCTCATCGACTTGAACAAACCTCTCAAAGAAGGTGAAAACGTGGATATAACCTTAAAGTTTGAAAAGTCCGGAGAGATGAAGATAACAGCACCCGTCAAAAAGGGTACTGGTATGATGAAAATGCATCACGGGCATTAAAATCCGAAGCTCATAGGGACGTCCATGTTGACATCCTTTACTTCTCTTATTTGAGGAAACTTATTTCTTAAAGCTCTCTCTATTCCCGCTTTTAGAGTAAGAACAGACATGCCACAGCCAGAACAAGCACCTACCATTCTAACAAGAACAGTGCCATCATCTTTTATATCTACAAGTTCTACATCTCCACCATCAAACCTAAGAGCTGGTCTTATCTCATCCAATACCGCTTCTACTTCTTCCCAAGTAGGCATTCTTTCTTGTTCTTGCATATTTTTCCTCCTTAAAATGTATTAATTTAAATTAAACTATGCAAAAAGGCGAAGCAAAATATGACCAATCTCAAATGGTGATTGTTGGAAAGTTTAAAGGCACTTACGGCTTGAGTGGATGGATAAGACTTGAACCTTACTTGGACAAGAGACATTGGAAAAAAATAAAAAACATCTTTTTGCAAAAGAAGACAGGTGAATTTGTAACTTTTAGTATAGAATCACTAAAATCGCACGGAAAGGATTTGATCATAAAGCTGCACGATATAGATTCTATTGAGAGCGCTTCAAAAGTAGCTTCTGCTAGGGTTTTTTTGCCAAAAGAAAATCTACCCAAAAAGAAAAAAGGGGAGTATTACTACTTTGAATTGGAGGGTTTAGATGTTTACACAAAAGATGGCACAAAGCTTGGCAAAGTAACTGGCATTTACGAATCACAACCTTATGTTTTTTTAGTTTTGGATGAAGACAAACTATACGTTCCCTTTGTAAAGGAGATAGTACTGGAAGTAGAAAAAGATAGGATAGTTGTATCTGACATGATGAAAGATCTATTGCAAAGGTGAAATATAATTAGACAAAAGGAGGAATTTACAAAATGATAATTGCGGTAGGTTCAGACCACGCCGGATACCACCTCAAGGAGAAGATAAAAAACTATCTTTTAGAAAATAAATACCAAGTTCTCGATTTTGGTACACACTCAGAAGATTCTACAGATTATCCCAATTTTGCAAGAGAGGTGTCTTTGGCTGTGCAAAAAGGAGAAGCACAAAAAGGGATACTGATATGCGGAACTGGAATAGGAATGTCTATAGTTGCTAACAAATTCAAAGGCATACGTGCTGCACTTTGTTTAAATGAGTATATGGCTCGTATGAGCAGAAAACACAACGATGCAAATGTACTTTGTTTAGGCGATAGAATTATAGGTGAAGATCTGGCTATTGCCATAGTAGACGCATGGTTAAATACGGAATTTGAAGGTGGAAGACACGAAAGAAGAGTACACCTGATCAAAGACATAGAAAGTATGATAAAATAAGATTTCGGAGGTACGGTATGGAAATACAGCAAGCTATGTATCCCAATATCACTCTGTTTGTCCAGTTGATACTTTTTCTAATATTTGTAGCTGTAGTAAGCTCTGTGTTGGTAAAACCTTATGGAAAAGTTATTGAAGAAAGAGAAAGCACCATAAAGGGAATGGAAGAGGAAATAAAGAAACTCCAGGAAGAATCATCTAAGCTTTTGAATGAAGCATCCAAGATTCTAGAACAGGGAAAAAGGGAATCCAACGACATATTGAATGAGTCAAGGAAAAACATAGAGAAAATAAAAGCTGAAATACTTGCTAAAGCTGAAGAAGAAGCTCAGAGAGAAACAGAAAAGGCTACTCAAGAAATAAGAAAGTCTCTCGAAGAAGAAAAAGCAAAGATGGAGACGCATATACAACATATAGCGCAGCTTATAGTGAAGAGAATTCTGGAGGAAGCAGCATGAGTGAAGGGCATCATACTTTAGAGTTAGTTTGGAAAGGATTCAATATACTCTTATTTTTGCTAATTGTTTACTGGTTTGGAAGAAAGCCCATATCCCAAGCATTCAATAACTTTTTTCAGAGTTTAACTCAAAAGTTAGATACATCCGAAGAGGAGCTGAAGAAAGCCCGTGAACATTACGAAAAATCGAAAGCTGCATACGAAGATGCAAAAAGAAGGTATGCTGAGCAATTAAAGATGGTTAAGAATATGGTAAAAGTCAACGAAGAAGAAGAGAAAAAAAGACTAGAAGAAATAGCTCAAAGGGTTCGCGCAAAAGCCAAAGAAGCTATAGAGATAGAAACCAAGAAAGCCAAACAAGAACTTTACCAGTACGCATTAGCAAGGGCAAAGGAGTTAGCTGTTCAAGAACTTCAGAAAAGCTTCCAAAATACGGAAATTCAAAAGTCTTACATTGAGAAGTCCTTGAAGGTATTGGAGGAAAAGCAATGAAAAAGGAAAACGCTATAAGAGCTGCAAAGTTATTGATAAACAAGCTGCCAAAGGATAAGGAAACCTTAGAAAACGCTTTAGATTTTCTTACCTTCTTTTCACAACTTTATAAAAAGGAAAAGGAAGTAAAGGACTTCATTCTCAATCCTTTGGTAAGCAACGATTTAAAGGTAAGTTATATTAAAGCTTTGGCTGAACGTTTCAATTTACCTAAAGAAGCTGTAGACATACTTAAACAACTTGTTGAACTTAATCTCATACCTCTCATAAATGAGATTAGGCGAGCTTTTCAGTACGAAATGGAAAAAGTTCTCAAGCTTTCCAAAGGATTCTTGGTTTTGGCTACACCGGTAGATAAAGAGCTAGTGGAAAGGATAAGAGAGAAAGTATCTAAAATGCTCGGTAGAGACATAAGCCTTGAGGTTCAAGAAGACCCAAGCATAATAGGTGGATTTATAGTGAAAACACCATCCTTTGTTATAGACGCTTCAATAAAGAGATCTATGGAAAGACTAGGAGGTTAAGATGGAAAGGACTTTGATAATTGTTAAGCCTGATGCTTTTGAAAAGGGCGCTACTGGGAAAATCATTGATAGGTTTATTCAGGAAGGTTTTAAGATAAGAGCTATGAAGCTTTTAAAGTTCACAAAAGAACAAGCAGGAAACTTTTACATAGTCCACAAAGAAAGACCTTTTTACCAAGAGCTTGTAGAGTTTATGACCTCTGGTCCCATTGTAGCCTGTGTATTGGAAGGTGAAAATGCCATAGCAAGAGTTAGAGAAATCATTGGTCCAACTGATAGCGAAGAAGCAAGAAAAGTAGCACCAAATTCTATCAGAGCTTTATATGGTACAGATAAAGGGAAAAACGCAATTCACGCTTCCGATTCCTTAGAATCTGCCAAGTATGAAATTTCATTTATCTTTTCTAACTTAGAGATGGTATGAGAGTATTGAGTGGAATGCGCCCCACTGGTAAGCTGCACCTGGGGCACTACTTTGGAGTCATAAAAAATTGGGTATCACTTCAAGAAGAACATGAAACTTTTTTCTTTATAGCCGATTGGCATGCATTAACAACAGGTTATAAAAACACTGAGCATCTCAAGGAAAACATTCAAGAGCTGATGATAGACTGGATTACCTTAGGGTTAGATCCTCAAAAGAGTGTTCTTTTTCTACAATCCAAAGTTAAAGAGCATGCAGAGCTTTTCTTGCTATTTAGTATGATTACACCAAAGAGCTGGCTAGAGTGGAACCCTACTTACAAAGACCTAAAGTATAACCTCCTTAAGCTAGTTGATATTAACCTTATGTTTAGAGCAGGTATTAGGGACGTACTTAAAGAGTTTATAGGTAGGTTACCTTATAAGATAGAAGATGTAGAAGCTCTGGAAGAAAGTCTTTTGGAGGACATAAGCGATTCCCTTATACGTTCAACTTTTGAAGGTCATATAGAAAAGGACCTACTAAAGGAACTAAACGTTTCAAAGAAGGATTTTTACGATACGGACACCTACGGTTTTTTGGGTTATCCTGTTTTGCAAGCCGTAGACATACTAATTTATAAGGCTCAAGGTGTACCGGTAGGAGAGGATCAGTTACCACACGTAGAATTAACGAGAGAAATCGCCAGACGTTTTAATAGTTTGTACGGAGAAACCTTCCCTGAACCATCCGCTATCTTGACAGAAACACCAAAACTTCCAGGTATAGATGGCAGAAAGATGAGTAAATCTTACAATAACGCCATATACTTTGCAGATTCAAAAGAAGAAGTTCAGCAAAAAGTAATAAAGTTTTTTACGGACCCACAAAAACTACGTAAAGGAGATCCAGGAAGACCCCAAATATGCCCTGTATTTTTTTACCATAAGATATTTACATCCGAGGAAGTTGTAAGCCAAATAGAAGAGGATTGCAAAGGTGGCAAGCTTGGATGTGTAGAGTGTAAAAAAATAATGCTTTCAAACCTTGAGAATTTTCTAGAACCTATAAGAAACAAGAGAAATAAGGTAAAAGATAACGTAGCTCAGATTTGGGATGTTTTTTACGAAGGTTCCAAGAAAGCACAAGAAATAGCTAAAGCTACATTGGAAGAAGTAAGAGAAAAAATGAGTTTAACTTACTAATTAATGCTGTGGCTTATTCTTGGAATTTTTATTTTGTATGTGGTATACATAATTGCGAGACCTATTTTTTATTTACCAAAAGTTCAACCCCAAAAGGAAACTGTAGTTCCACCTGATGTATTTATATACTCCTTTCAAGCGCACGTGCACACTCAGTTTTCGTACGATTCCCTTGGAAAGCCTGAAGATGTACATAAAGCTGCACAAGACTTAGAAATAGATTACATTATAGTTACTGATCACGATAATGATCACATAAAGTACTTTAGCAACGAAAAAATAGTAGCAGGCATTGAAAAGAAAATAACGGACAAAGAGGGTAAAATCTTAGGCGATGCTCTTACTGTTGATGGTATTCGTATGGTAGCTCATCCCTTCAAGAAGAAATACGCTTGGAAACTGGAGAAATCGAAGGATTTGCTGGTAGAGATTGTAGATCTAAAGGATGATCTTTTGCTAAAAAAGGGCTTGTTGTTTTTGTATTTACCAGCAGTGGTTTTTCTATACATCTTCTCTTCCCAAAGGGCGCTTTCTTTGTTAAAAAGAGTTTTAGATTTGAAGCTTTTTGCTAATAGATATATAAACTCTGGCTGGAATAACAAAGTATTTGGCGGTCTGGACCATCATGTAAAGATTTACATAAGAGAAGTGGGTATAAGGTTTTTGTTTCCCCATTATAGGCATTCTTTTCAGATGATGAGAAACTTTCTAATTTCGGAAAGCAGCATAAATAGTAAACGAGAGTTTATAGAGGCACTGAAAAAAGAACAAATAGTAGTTTCTTTTGATAAAAAACCTTCCATAGTTTATAGTCAAAAAAGGAACTTAATAGTTATTTCCCCTTACAAAAATTCCTTAATCTTTCTAAAAAACAGGGATGAAGAAAGGATTTATGAAGGCTCTATGCTTAATTTAAAAATTAATGGCTCACCGCACTTTGTAATTTATGGTTATTTGTATACCTTTAAAATAGGAAGGTTTTATTTTGGCATGAAACCTCTTTTTATAACTACTGCGGAGGTAGAAGATGAAGGAGATGGAACTTCCTCAATGGATGAAGGAAAAAATTTTGGAAAAGATTCAAAATAAATACTTGGGTGCTAAAGCTTTGGAATACATAAAACTTGTGGAGAAGGAAGATGGTAGTCTTATAGTCAAAGAGACTTTCGATAAAATGGAAAATCACGCTCTTATGTTCACTGTTTTGGCATGTGTAAATTACGCACAAAGGCTTTTAAGAGGTGAAAGTTTGGAGGACTGATATGCCCTGGATGGTGAGAGTAAAAAAACAGTTCAACGCTGCTCATTTTCTTACCGATTACCACGGAAAGCCCGAACCTTTGCATGGTCACACTTGGACGGTGGAAGTCTTTATAGAGGCAGACCAAGTGGACAAAGGAGGAATGGGTTACGATTTTATAGAAATAGACAAACACCTGAGCGAGCTTCTACCAGATTACACTTGTCTAAACGAGGTTTTCGATTTCTCTCCAAGCGCAGAAAACGTAGCCCAGTGGTTGTATAAACAACTAAAATCCAAATACCCCACCTTAAGAAAAGTAGTGGTATGGGAAACTCAGCATGGTGGAGCTGAGTATTGGGAATAAGGATGTTTTATGGCGCTTTATTCTTTTCGTGATAAAACTTTGCGAATTTTTTATCTGTTTTATCAATGTGTGTAAAAAGCCAACCAATTAAGAAACTGCTTAATTCTCTTATTCTTTCTTTTGAATCTTCTTCCTTTAAGAGTTGCAAAACTTTGTTATATTCGTTTATAAACAGTTTATGTGCCTTCTTATGTTGCTCTAGCTCAGGATAGCCGATGGATTCCATAAAAGCCTCTTCATAGGGAAAATGAAGGTCTATATATTCCTTAACTTTGGTTAATAGGTGTTCCTTAGTTTTTTCGTAATTTTCTTGTGCTACCATATGCAAAAACTCCTCTAACATTCGTGCAAAACCTTCGTGTTGGTTATCAATTTCTATTTCTTCGATTCCTAGGAGAAACCTATCATTCCATAAACTTTTCGCAACATCTACCTTATAAAACTTTTGTTCTTTACTTTTATTTTTCTCAAAATAAAATTCTGCATACTTTCTATCTGTCTTATCTATATGTGTAAACAACCAACCTATTAGAAAGTTATTTAGCTCATCAATTGCACTTTTATCTTCCTTATCCAAAAGTTCTAAAACCTTTTCATACTCTTTTACAAATACCTGATGGGTCTTTCTGTGTTGTTCCAGTTCAGGATAACCTATGGATTCCTGGAATGCCTCTTCGTAGGAAAAATGAAATTCTATGTATTCCTTTATCTTGGTTAAAAGAAAGTCCTTAGCTGCTTGGTGATTACCATCCGCCACAATTTGACCAAACTTTTCTAAAATTTCTGCAAGTGTTTTATGCTGTTTATCAATTTCCTCAATCCCCAGAAGGAACCTATCGTTCCATAAACCTCTCATATTCGCACCTACTAACATTTAACCCTCAAAACTTAGGTATTGGTCCTATGTAACCAATTGGTGCGTAAAACCTGTTTATTGATTTCAATATGTCTTCTTTGAGCCTATCTGGTACCGTTTGCGGTATGTCTCCCCAGTGTTGGCTGTTGGCTAATATATAGGTGTAACCATTTAGATCTTCCACAACCTGTAACCCTGTAGCTTCTGCTCCTGCTGGAAGAGATAAGATACGCACCAACTCCTTTGTATCCACATTGTAAGCCCATAAGTAGTTATTTACGTGACCCTTTGATGAGTCCTCTCCAATAAACAAGGTGCGCAATCTCTCCGAGAAAAAGAGATTATCAGGATTTGCGATATGATCTTCATCTGCAGTATTCCCCTTTTCGTCAGGATTCGGTAAGTCCTTACCAAGCAAGAGAGGAGACTCAACATACATATTTTTTGCTACCCAACCAGAACCTATGACTTTGTCCTTGCCTAAGTCTAAAGTATACACAGCGCCAGCTTTGAGCTTTGGCAGAGCTATATGATTTGCTGGTTCATCTTTTTGGTCCAGCATCCCATTCTCTATGTAACTCATAGCTATATATAACTTCTTATCCTTTGCGTTAAAGCTTATACCTTCCATTTTTTCAAATTCTGTGGTTGCTCCTAAGTAAGCTGCGTATCGCCTTGTTTCCAAGAAAGCCGCCGCTTTTTCCATACCTGGTTTTAGTTTTAAACACTCATCGAAGCTTGATCCCGCTCTAATGTGCTTGTAGCCGACTGGACAGGACTTTGTGTTCTTATCAAAAGGAGCGTTATCCCATATGTCATCAAAGCTTATTCCAGATTCTATAAGCCTTAGTACCTCATCGTTGTTTGCATGCCCAAGCTTAATCCACTCAAGTCTTGCCCTTCCACCATTCTCTGCCGATTCTTGTATCCACTTGGCAGCATACAAAGTTCCAGAGGACAAATTTCCAGATTTGTCTGCCACAAACATCAAGAGCATGGTGTAAGTTCCATCATCACCAAAATAAGCTGTTTTCCCATCTGGCATAACTATTGCATGTTCAAAGGTTCCCCTTCCCATAGCGTAGTGCTTTTTTATAGTGTAAGAGCCATCCTTCTTTACAAAAACCTCAAAAATTCTTCCGTAGTGATATGGATTCGCTTGCTTCTCACCTTTGAAGTACAGATCGGTTATAGCTTTTAAGCCTGCGATGGTTTTCTTTTCATAATTAGGAGAGAGAGGATTGTGTAAAAGATCATAGTCTTCCTCTCCGCCCAAGTGAGTGTTCCATGGAGTTTGAGAACCAAAGCACGTTATCCAAACTCCCTTTGCTTTTGAAGTGTCTATATGTTTCTGATTAACCGCAAAAAGCTTTCCGGTTTTTCTGTCTTGTTTCAGTTCAGTTAGGGTAAGTGGAGATGGAACTCTTGTGTACCAACCCTTTGATTTCTTGCCTTCCTCTCCATTGGAAAGCAACCAATCGTACTCGTAGTGGGTGACCAAAAAGATTTTGTTTCCTACCTTAAGAAGGCTATTGGCATCAGGCGTTTCAAATATTACATCCTTTCCGTGAGGGTCTTTTATGGGTTCCATCTTGTAGTTGAGAGCTTGTCCAGCGGCAAAGGGATTGTTACCTACCCTATCCAATACGCTAAACAGGACGTTATACTGCAAGGGATACTCCTTTACCTTTCCGTTAGAGTATACAAACCTTATCTTTGATTCTGTGTAAACGCTCGTTATTTTGTCTATATCCTTTGGTGCAGGTGTTGGAGTAAATTCAACCTTTACCACTTGGTTTTTGGATTTTTGCTTTTGTGTCTCTTTTGCATAGCTACTGGGCATGGCAATTACACCCAAGCTTAGTATGGCGCTCAGCAACGCAAGTCTCATTTGGTCACCCTCCTGAAATGAAAATCTAAGCTTTAAGTGTTAAAAAGAAGTTAAGTATTAGTTAAAAATTGGTTAAGCCAGCGGCAAACTGGTTTATACTTCCGCCTTAAATGTTTTCCCATGTTCCAAAAATAAGTCCTTAACTTGATCCAAGGATAGTTGGTCAACCCTTTGCATAGGATCTATGTTTAAACGCTTGAGTATCTCAATATCCACTTTGTTTTTCAGTGCTTTCCTTTTGTTGGCGTAAATCCTTGTAAGAAAGCTTTTGTAGGCTTTTAGGTCAAAGTTGGGTGCTTGTGTAAGACGTGAAAGCTTTATTAGAGCTGATTGAACCTTCGGTGGAGGAACAAAAAACTTGGCTGGCACGCTCATAATGTAGTCTACGCTGTAAAAGGTTCTGACAAAGGTGGAAAGCCAGGAAGGACCTTTCTGGATCTTTTGAGCTACTTCTTTTTGAACCATAAACAAAGCCACTATCACACATTCCTTATGAAAGATTACATTTTCTATTATCAAGCTTGCTACGTTGTAAGGTAGATTACCCACAACCTTTATCTGTTTTCCTATGCTACATAAATTAAACTTGGTTGCATCCTGATTGTAAATAAAAACTCTATCATCCTTTATGTTTTTATTGAGAACCTCTACCATGTCCTTGTCTATTTCTATCAGATGAAGCTGCTTTATAGGGTATTTCAAAATTTCCTCCGTTAAATTTCCCGTTCCCGGACCTATCTCTACAACGATATCTTCCGGTGTGAAATATGCTTCTTGGGCTATTTTGGATATTACACCTTTTGAAAGTAGAAGGTGCTGACCGTACCACTTTTTAAGCACCATAGTATGGGCACATATCCCTCAAAAGGCACACATTACACTTGGGTTTATTAGCTGTGCATGTATAACGACCGTGTAAGATTAACAGGTTGGATAGCTTTCCCCAATCTTGCTGAGGTGTAATTTTCATCAAATCCTCTTCTATAGCCTGAGGTGTTTCTGATTTGGAAAGTCCTAGTCTATTGGCAACCCTTTTTACGTGTGTGTCTACAGCTATACCTTCGTTGATTCTGTATGCGTTGTATAAAAACATAGCAGCTGACTTTCTTCCAATACCGGGAAACTCTACAAGTTTGTCTATGCTTTTTGGAATATATCCAAGTTCCACTATTTTTTTGCTTACTTCTTTTATGAACTGGGATTTTCTGCGAGAGTAGTTTATACTCTTTATAAGTTCTCGAATTGCCTCAAGGGAAGCATTGGCAAAGTCCTGAGGTGTTTTATACACACTAAAGAGCTTCTTTGTCACCTGGTTGGTTTTTTTGTCCGTTGTTTGCGCTGACAAAATGATAGCTATCAAAAGCTCAAAGTCTGTAGAAAACTCCAGTTCTATTTTGTTTGGATACACCTGTTCCAACCTTTTTATAATCTCTTGAACCTTGCTTTGAATATCCACACTCATAATTTCTTTAGGTCCCTGTAAGCGTTTCTAAAGCCTGAGATTATACCTATGACAAAGAAGAAAAGCATACCAAAGGGAAAGGTTTTTATCCTAAAAAGACCTTCCATAAGCCAAAGATCGAAGGCAAAACCTACCAAAATCCCAGCGACCACACCTCCTACAATATTTAAGCCTACATTCAAAGCAAAAAAGTCTTTACCTTTCATCTCAAAAGGCTATCCATCAAATTCTCAAGGGTTTGCTTTATCTGGTCCCTTACTTTTCTGAAGGCTTCAAGGGTGTTTTCTTCAGCAGGATCTGGAAAGCCTATGTGAACTGTTTTTGCACCTGGTATGTAGGGACACTCTTGGGCTGCCGAATCACATAAGGTAATTACCAAGTCCACATCCTGAGACACTTGGTCCAAACCTTTGGATCTGTAATGGGATATGTCTATTCCCAGCTCTTTCATCGCCTGTATAGCTAAAGGGTGCACGTAACCCGCTGGTTTAGAACCGGCGGACCAAACTTCAAGTTCAAGTTGACGCTCTTTAGCCATCTGCTTTGTCAAAGCCTCAGCCATCTGACTTCTTGCAGAGTTTCCAGTACACAAAAACAAAATTCTCATACAATTTCTCTCAAGTATCCATCAAAAACCCAATACACATCACCTTCCAAGTAAACCTCTTCTAAGCTCTCATCAAAGTCTATACTTAACACCTCTCCACCTTTTGTTTTAACTTGCACAGGTTTTTGTTTTACAAGTCCAGCTAAGAAAGCAACTATAGCGGATGCTGTGGCTCCAGTTCCACAAGCCAATGTTTCGCTCTCTACTCCCCTCTCGTAAGTCCTAATTTTTACAGATTTTTCGTCCTCAACTTTTATAAAGTTTACGTTACTACCTTTAGGTTCAAAAGCCTTGTGAAATCTTATAGCTCTTCCGTACTTAACCACATCTAAGCTTTCCAAATCTTCAACTACACTCACAAAGTGTGGAACACCTGTGTTTAAAAAGAACCCATTAAATACATTACCGTCTACTTCTAAACTCAACTCTCTTTGTCCATGAGGTTTAGTGAGCTTAACCTTTACACGCTTCCCTCCTTCCTTTACGGTAGCCTTAATAACCCCAGCCAATGTTTCAAACCTTGCTTCCTCTGGACATATACCCATTTGGTAAGCAAACCTTACAGCACACCGAGAGCCATTGCCACACATTTCGGCAACCGAGCCGTCCGAATTAAAGAAACGCCACTTAAAATGATTTTCGGTATTTTCTGGATTCTCTATAAGAATCAATCCATCGGCTCCTATACCTGTATGAAAAGCGCAGAGCTTCACTACAAAATCCTTAATGCTAATACCTTTTTTTTCCAAGAACCTTTCCACCTTTGCATCCCTGTTGTCTATAACTATAAAATCGTTGCCCGAGCCTTGAAGCTTTGCAAATTCCATACTTTTAATTATATTTTGTAATTCCATGAAAGTGTCCTTTTTTACCTTAGGTTGCAGGAGCAACGTCTTTGATACCCAATTGATGGCGCAAAAGTTTATGGAAAAAGGTTACAAGTTGGTAGAGTTTGAAGATGTGGCAGATGTTTATATAATAAACACCTGCACAGTTACCCATGGAGCTGATAGGTCTTCACGACAAGCCATATACCAAGCAAAAAGAAGAAATAAAAACGCCATCGTTGTAGCCACAGGCTGTTATGCACAAACAAATCCCAACCAACTAGCCCATACGGCAGATTTGGTGATAGGGAACACTCACAAACACCAAATAATCCAGATACTCGAAGAATACATGGAAAGAAAAACGGGTAAAGTATACGTGGGTGAAGTATTCAGAATGCCAAACGTGGAATTTGATTTGGTAACTTACTTTGAAAAATCGAGACCTTTCCTAAAGGTGCAGGAAGGTTGCAATAAGTTTTGCACCTTCTGTGTTATTCCTTTCGCGAGGGGAAAGTGTAGAAGCGTTCCTATGGAAAAAGTTGTGGAAGAAGCAAAAGCCTTAGCTTCCTTGGGGTTTGAAGAAATCGTTTTAAGCGGGACACAGCTTACACAGTATGGATGGGATATAAACACAAGTCTTTATAACTTACTTAAAGAGCTTGTCAAGATAGAAGGGCTAAAACTTATAAGGCTTTCATCCCTTTATCCTTCGGAAATAGATGCAAACCTTTTGGAGCTTATTGTATCTGAAGAAAAAATAGCTCCCCACTTCCATTTATCCCTACAAAGTGGTTCAGACAGGATTTTAAAATTGATGGATAGAAGATACACGGTAAAGGATTACGTATCCTTAATTGACAAAATACTAAGCAAAAGACCATTAGCCAATATAGGCACAGACGTAATAGTAGGCTTCCCTACGGAAAGCCAAGAAGACTTTGAACAAACTTACAACTTAATAAAGGACTTACCTTTAGGTTACTTGCACATTTTCCCATACTCAGATAGACCAAACACAAAAGCAAGCAAGCTAAATCCAAAGGTTCCAGAAAAGGTGAAAAAGCAACGTGTTCATATACTAAAAGAACTAGACAAAAGGAAAAGGGAAGAGTTTTACGAAAAGAACCTAAATCAAACGCTGAGAGCCACCGTGTTAACAGAAGATAAAGTATTAACGGAGAACTACATACAGCTTAACTTATCCATTGACGAAAAACCTGGGAAGGTGGTTAATGTGCGTTTAGAGAGTCTTGAAATTGTTTCTTGTGTATCTTAGTTTGCTTTCGATGAAATCCATCAAGCCTTCTACCTTTACATCGAAGTCTAAGTAAAAGAGATTTTCTTTACGGGGAAGTTTAATAAAGTCCTTAAGCGTGGTGATGTAGTTTTTTCCAGGTGAAAGGGTAAAGTTTTGGTAGTCGTAATGGTCTGGAAGGCTTATTTTTTGAATTAGCTCTATACCGAGTTTTTCAAGGGTTTGGAAAAACTGTTCATTGTCCCCAAGTCCCGCAAAAGCCACAAACTTCATACCTTTTGGGTTTACTTCATTTCCAAAAGCATCTAAAACTCTCCAATTTTCCCTCCACATCTTAAATGTAGGTTTACCCAAATGCATATCCCATTGCGTAACGTCTTGATATGACAAAACAATGCAGTGAGCACGTTTTAAAGAAGAAAGCGGTTCCCTCAGTCTCCCAAAAGGTAAAAGTTTATCCTTTAGGTCTCTTTGCTTTAAAACTACGATATCCACGTCCCTTTTAAGTCTTCTGTGTTGAAATCCATCATCCAGTATAATGATATCCGCTCCGAGTTTTTCAAAAGCGAAAACGCCTCCCCTGTATCTGTCCTCATCTACAACCACGCTGGATTTTTTCAAAAGAGTAGCCATCATATAGGGCTCATCTCCGCTTTCTTGCCAAGAGCATTTGATATTACCTTTGTAAGAAACCAAAAAAGTTCCTTTTGTCTTTCTTCTGTATCCCCTTGAAAGAACACATACATGCAAAAAGTTTTGAAAGTGTTTTGCTAAAAAGGTAACCAGAGAGGACTTACCGCTTCCACCTACAGACAGGTTACCCACGCTTATAACTGGAATATCAAGCTTAAAGCTTTTAAGTATTTCTTTATCGTATAAAAAGTTTCTAAGCTTTACAATTAGGCTGTAAGGGTTCATAAGTGTATTTTATTGCGAACCATCAAGCAGGAAAATGGAACTTTCCTTTAAGACTAAAGATACATGGGAACCCTCGCCAATACCAAGCTCCTTATACTCCATACTGGGAATTTCCACCTCCATTGTTACCCTTGAATTGTAAGGTCTAAAAACAACCAAGTAAGAAGACGCCTTCTCAAAAATCCTTTCTACTTTTCCACTCAGCTTTTTTCCGTTTTCTTGAACAGTATCCTTTTCTACTTTTACACTTTCGGGATGTATCCCTATTTTCACAAAAGTGTTATTCAAAAGGCTTTTTTCACAAGGCAAGGTAAAAGTTTGGGAAAGTTCAGGACAGTAAACAGAAACCCGATTGCTATCCACCTTTGTTATTTGTGCGCTGAAGATGTTTTTAATACCCAAAAAGCGTGCCACTTCTTCTGTCTTAGGCTTGCTGTATATGCTTTCCTTAGTACCCGTTTGGTGTATCCTGCCATCTATCATAACGCTGATGGTATCCGCCAAAAAGAAAGCTTCCTCCAAGTCATGGCTAACCATCAAAAAGGTAAGGTTATACCTTTTTTGTAAATCCTTAAGTAAAAACCAAAGCTCTTTTTTCATTCCTTTATGTAGTGCGGATAGCGGTTCATCTAAGAGTATGTATTTATAACCTGGAGCCAAAGCACGGGCTAATGCTACCCTTTGACGTTCACCTCCGCTAAGGTTTACGGCTTTTCTTTTGAGCAAGTGAGAAATACCCAAGATCTCTACAATTTCCATAGCAACTTTGTATCGGCTTTGCTTGTCAGAAACAGATCCGTGCCTTATACCATACATGATGTTTTCTTCTACGGTGAGATGTGGGAAAAGGGCAGCGTCTTGGGGCACATAGGCAAAGCCTCTAAGGTATGTGGGCAAGTGAGTTATATCTTTTCCATCCAAAAGTATCTTTCCTTTTTTTACTTTTCTTAGTCCCACAATTGTTTCCAACAGTGTAGTTTTTCCGCATCCGGTAGGTCCAATCAGGCAGTGAAAGGATGGTGTTTGAATGTCCAGAGACACGTCCTTTATCAAAGGTTGACCTCTGACTTCTACGGTGATCTCCCTTAGTTCAATCATAGGTGTAGTCTTTCTTTGTTAGTAATCTAACACCGTATAAGGTAAAAAGTCCCACGGATATTAGGATCAAAATAAGCGCCACTGTGCCTTCTATATCCGCCGTTGCTAGCCTCATAAAGATGGCTATAGGGAGCGTTTCTGTCTTCATTGCCATAGAACCAGCCAAAGTGATAGTGGCTCCAAACTCTCCTATAGCCTTTGCCCACGTGAGTATGGATGCAGCTACTATCCCCTTTTTGGAAAGGGGTAAAGTGACAGTCAAAAAAACCTTAAAAGGTGAAACTCCCAAGGACTGAGCCACGCTTTCAAACCTTGTGGGTATTTCGTCCATGGATGCTTTGATCAACCTAGTAGCAATACCCAATGTAGTTACAAATTGTGCAACGATTATACCGTAAAAGGTAAAAACTACCTGGATGTAATTTTCCTGAATCCAAGACCCCAAAGGGTTACTGAAAAATATGAGAAGCATGGCACCTATAGCGGATGGAGAAACAACCATGGGAAGTTCCAGTATAGTATCCACAATGTATTTACCTTTAAACTCAAACCTCGAAAGAGCGTAAGCGGCAGGTAAGGCAAGGATAACAGAGGTGATGGTGGCAACAGTAGCCGCCAAAAGACTTATCTTTATGGAAAACAAGGTTCTCTCTGAAAGAAGGGTTTCAAGAAATGTCTCACCTTCGAAAAAGTAAAAAAGGGACAAAGTCAGTCCCACATAGAACAAAAAAATGGAAAAAGCAAAAGCTATACAAAGAGCTTTAAAGCTCATCTCTTAATCCAGTCCGCTGGCACTACATACTCACCACCTACTGGTTTTTTCTCACCTATCCAAGCAAAAGCTTCCTCTGGAGTTGCAAAGTACTGATACTTTTTGAAAATGTCTTGACCTTCCTTAGATAGCAAAAAGTTTATAAACCTTTGCGCCAGTTCTCTGTTGGTTGTGAACTTAGACACAGCTATGGGTATGTAACCCACACGAATGATTTCCGATTTTTTCAATGGGACGTTCTCTATGTTTTGCGGATCCCAGGACTCGAATACATGCCACCCTATGACAGCATCTACCGCTTTTAGGGATACCACCGTTGCCGTTTTTTCGCAGCTTTCGGTGTAGTTGACTAAATTCTTTCTGAAGCGCTCCTTTTCTTCCGGTGTAAAGTGCCTTTCGATTATCTCCACAGCGTAAGCTCCAACACACACACCTTCAGGATTGGCGATGGCGACTCTTATACCAGGTCTTGTAAGGTCTTTTAGCGTTTTTATGTTCTTTGGGTTTCCCTTTTGCACGTTGATTGTTGGTGCAAGATACACCACATACCTTTCTGTTTCTGGATATACTACTCCTTGCCTTTTGGCTACTTCCATATAGTCTGATGAACCTGGAAAGTATAGGTCTCCCTTTTTGCTTAGGATCATCTGGGATAGAACGTAACCTGAGCCACCAAAGGTTATGTCCACTTTGACACCTGTTTTCTTTTCGAAAAGTTTAGCAGCTTCTTCCAGAGGTGGCTTACTGGCAGCACCGGCAAAGATTAAAAGACGTTGCTCCGCAAAAGCTTGCAAAGATAAGAAGCCAAAAAGTAAAAAGGCAAGTAGCTTTAACATGTCCACACCTCCTGTATAGGATTTCTACAAATTAACTTAACCACCAAGCTTAAACATCTCCACTTTTTTACTCTTTAAGTCTAGTTTTTCCAATCTCTCCTGAGAGTATTTGTCTTGTCTCTGTGCCCATACGTTGATTATGAAGTTTTTTATATCTTCTGTGCTTGCTCTTTTTCTTATTAGCTCCTTTACGTTCCATCCATAGCTTGCAAAGAGGCATGTGTAAAGGTGACCATCCGCTGTGAGTCTGAGCCTGCTACAGTCAGTGCAAAAAGGTCTTGTCACAGAAGGTATTACGTGAAACTCCAATCCATCATCCTCATAGGTGAACTTAAAAGAAGTTTCCGTATAGTCCTTCCCCAGAGGTTTAAACTTGAAGCTTTTAGAAAGTATACTCAAAATATCATCGTAACTTACCACTCTGTCCAAGGACCAGCCATTAAGCGTGCCCACATCCATAAACTCTATAAACCTCACAACACAGCCCTTTTCTTTAAAAAACTTAGCTATATCCAGTATTTCCAAGTCGTTCACACCCTTAATTACACACACGTTTACCTTTACAGGTGTTAATCCTACATCAATGGCAGCATCTATTCCCGCTAAAATATCTTTCACGTAAACCCTTTTGCCAACAATCTTTGAAAAAACGTCATCCCTTAAAGAATGCACGCTTACGGTAACCCTCTTCAGTCCCGATTCTTTTAGCTTATGAGTCCTTTCTCTGAGTAAAAACCCGTTTGTTGTGAGTGTAATATTGTCCATACCTATGTTTTTTATCATTCCTATGAGTTTATGCACGTCCCTTCTGAGCAGAGGCTCACCGCCTGTTATTTTTACCTTTTTTACTCCCAGCTCCATACAAGCTTTCACTACTTTCAGAATTTCCTCAAAGCTCAGTATCTCATTTCTTGGGTAGAACTCAACAGGTTCTCCCGCAGGCATACAGAAGTTACACCTAAAGTTACACCTATCCGTTACCGAAATTCTCAGATCTTTTAAGGGTCTGTAGAGTTTATCCACCAAGGACCCACTCTCCCTTTCCATCGGAGAAGACCTCTTTTTTCCAAATAGGAACTCTCTTTTTTACCTCATCTACAACGTATCTACAGGCTTTGAAAGTCTCTTCCCTGTGTCCACCAAAGACCACCACCAAAAAGGAAGGTTCACCTACCTTGACCACTCCCAATCGGTGGTGTATATATATTTCTTTGACGTTGAACGTCTGTATAGCCTCCTGTCTTATCTCCTGCATAACCTTTAGCGCCATTTCGGGAAAAGCTTCGTAATGGAGTTCCTTAACGTCTCCGTCCTCCGGAGCGCTACGCGCTATGCCCAAAAAGCTAACACTGGCACCACACTCAGGTGGCACTTGATAATCAGGCAATACCCTCTCCAAACCTATCCACTCCACTCCGAGATATAACTTAGGAACCATAAATCAAATTATATGTCAAATATGTCATATATGCAACACAAATTGTCACATGAAGTTTTAGGCATTATAATTGTTAGAAATGAGACACATTAAAGAAGTAGACAGAGAAATTTACGAAGTAATAGTTAGAGAGTACCAGAGGCAGTTTTATCATCTTGAGCTTATAGCTTCTGAGAACTTTACATCCCTTGCCGTTATGGAAGCTCAAGGATCAGTCCTTACCAACAAATACGCCGAAGGACTACCACATAAAAGGTATTACGGCGGATGTGAGTTTGTAGACATAGCGGAAGATTTAGCAATTCAGAGGGTAAAGGCTATTTATGGTGCAGAGCATGCCAACGTGCAACCACACTCTGGAAGCCAAGCCAATATGGCTGTGTACATGGCTGTCCTAAAACCAGGTGATACCATAATGGGAATGGATCTTGCCCACGGTGGACACTTAACCCACGGAGCAAAGGTGAACTTCTCAGGCAAAGTATACAACGCTGTGTATTACGGTTTAAATCCAGAAACAGAAAGGATAGACTACAACCAGATGTACAAGTTGGCAAAGGAGCACAAACCCAAACTCATAGTGGGTGGAGCTTCTGCATACCCAAGAGTTATAGACTGGGCAAAGATGAGAGAGATAGCGGATGAGGTAGGCGCCTTATTTATGGTAGATATGGCGCACTACTCTGGACTCATCGCAGGTGGCGTGTATCCTAATCCCGTGCCTTACGCTCACTTTGTGACCTCTACAACCCACAAGACACTAAGGGGACCAAGAAGCGGCTTTATACTCTGCAAAGCTGAGTTTGCCAAGGACATAGACAAGGCGGTATTTCCAGGAATACAAGGGGGACCCTTGATGCACGTCATAGCGGCAAAAGCCGTTGCTTTCAAAGAAGCCATGACCGACGCATTTAAGGAGTATGCCAAACAGGTGGTACTGAACGCACAAGCCATGGCTGATGAGCTTTCAAGGGAAGGTTTCAAGATAGTAACAGGTGGGACGGACAGTCACATAGTTTTGGTGGACCTCAGGGACAAGGGACTCACAGGTAAGCAAGTAGAGGAAGCTCTTGGAAGAGCCAATATAACAGTCAACAAAAACGCCGTGCCCTTTGATCCGCTACCACCCACCAAGACCAGCGGAATAAGGATAGGAACACCCGCCATAACCACGAGAGGTATGAAGGAATATGAAAGCAGAATCACAGCGAAACTTATTGCCAAAGTTATAAAAAACATAGATAATGAGAATTTAATAGAAGAAGTAAAACAGGAAGTGGCACAAATATGCGAGCAATTTCCCTTGTATCCTGAATTAAGAGAAGAAGTAGTAGATGATATAATAAAGCTTCATAAATAGGGGGGACATGAGTTTTGTTATAGCCAAACAACCAGTATTTGACAAAAAGGGGAATTTAGTAGCCTTTGAAGTTTATTTAAGAAAAAAGAGTAGTATGAAAGAGTATCCAAAGGAAGTTCCATACAACAGAGCTACTTTTATAATACTGGAAATAATTTCCGAATATGGTCTAGAAAGAGTGGGGGAAGGGAAAAAGATCATATTGAATGTATCTGTAGATTCTCTCATGAACAAAGCTCTAAATTTGCTAGAACCTAGCAAGTTAATTATAGAAATCATTCATCCTCAGATAAGTATAGGTCAGATAGTTTATCAAAATATTTTAAAGGTCATGGACAATATGACGAATAGTGGAACCAGGTTTTCTATATCAGAAGATTTGATACAAGACAGCTTCTATCAAGAAATGTATAAAAAAGCACACTTTATTACTACCAGCATCCATAAACTAAGTAAGGAACTAGAACTAAAATCAAAAGCTGATAATAAAGCTTTAATAATAACGCAAATTGAAACAGAAAAGGAATACAATAAAGCCTTAGAAGTAGGCATGTTTTTTGAAGGAAATTTCCTGGGGCCTCCGCTAATCCAGAAAGAGATACATATAACACAGTATTTAAAGAGCACGTTACTAAGACTATTAGCCATAATTCACACTGCGGAAAGCACAAAGGAAATAGCAAAAGTGATATCCACAGATGTAGGAATGAGTGCTAAAATTTTAAAATTGGTCAATTCTGCGTATTTCTCTTTAGTTAAAGAGATAACAAACATAGAGCAAGCATGCGCTATGCTAGGTCTCAGAAACCTAAGGAACTTTTTAATGGTATTTTCTATAAACGATTACCTAACCATAGAAGATCCCAATTTATGGAAAAAATCTTTAGTAAGGGCTATAATAGCTGAAAGGATAGCAAATTCACATGCAAAGGACATTTCATCTAAAGCTTACATGATGGGGCTGTTTTCTTTGATAGATCAAATAGTAGGGGAAGATAAGATTGTCTTTTTAAAAGAGGTAAATGTATCGCAAGATATAATAGATGGTTTTACAGGTAAAAATCAAGTTTTAAATTCAATACTCAATAAAGCAGTTTTGATTGAGGAAGCATCTAATGCCATACTATCATCTAGTAATCCTTACTCAGATCCCCTTCTTGATAGTTTAGAAAAGCAAACACAAATAGAAAAGGATGAAATATTAAATCTCGTAAAAGATGCGGTAGAAAAAGCTGATTACATACTCAAGCTTTAGTTAAGCTATATGTCCTAGATCCAACTTCTGTGAGTACCTTTTAAGAATAACCTTTTTAAGGTCTACTAAATTGGCTAGCTTGGAATCCTTTTCTAAGATGAATAGAGCATCCTCTTTAGCTACTTGCAAAAGCTTTGTGTCTAAAAGCCTATTTAAATTCGCTATGTTAAAACCAAAGTATCCTGATTGGGAGGCTCCCAAAAGCTCACCTGGACCTCTTATCTTCAGGTCCTCTTCTGCTATCTTGAACCCATCGTTGGTTCTGACCAAGATTCCTAACCTCTTTAATGTATCGCTGTCTTGGTTCTTTATGTTATCTGGAACAACCAAAAAGCAGAAACCTTGTTTGTCTGATCTGCCTACCCTACCCCTTAGCTGGTGCAGTTGAGACAGACCAAACTTATGAGCGGATTCTATCACCATAACCGTGGCTTCCGGTATATCTATCCCTACTTCTATTACGGTAGTTGACACCAAAATATGTCCCTTTTCTTTGAACTCTTTTAGAACTTCTTGTTTCTGCTCATCTTTCATTTTTCCATGCAGCAAAATAACGTTTCTGTCTGGAAACAAGGACTGCCACCTTTTATACTCCACAGTTGCAGCCTTTAGGTCTGTTTTCTCCGACTCTTCTATAAGAGGATATACCACGTAAACTTTGTTTCCTTGTTGCATTTCCCTTTTTACAAACTCCAACACCCTTTCAAACTCACTATCGAACATCAATCGTGTTATAACGGGTTTCCTTCCTTGCGGTAGCTGATCTATTATAGAAACATCCAAGTCACCATATATAGACAATGCCAAAGTTCTAGGTATAGGTGTAGCACTCATTACGAGACAGTGGGGATATACACCCTTTGCCTTCTCCATAAGGATCTTTCTTTGAAGGACACCAAACCTGTGTTGCTCATCTATAATTACAAGTCCAAGTTTTTTAAATTCTAAGCCCTCCTGAATTAGAGCGTGGGTTCCTATAACGATGTCTATATCCCCATCCTTCACATGTTTGTATAGAGACTTTCGTCTGACTCCTTTTACTGAACCTACCAGAAGTCCAACCTTTATTCCCATAGGTGATAGCAAGCTTTCAAAGTTCTTATAGTGTTGAAAAGCCAGTATTTCCGTAGGTACCATCACAGCACTTTGATAACCATGTTTGGCAAGTATGTAAGATAATGCCATAGCGACAACAGTCTTGCCACTTCCTACATCACCTTGCAGTAATCTATTCATTGGTTTACCAGAGCTCATACTCTCTAAAGCTTCGTGTATCACCTTCTCCTGAGGAAGCGTTAATTTAAAGGGTAATCTAGACTTAAAATTCTCTAGATGCTCCTGTGCATCCGAACCTATTACTATAGCTGGTAAGCTTTCTACTTTTAGTTTCCTTAGTCTCAATGCTAATTGAAAGAGTAATAACTCTTCGTATATTAGACGCTTTTGATAGATGCTTTGAAAGTTGTTTAACTCGTCCACTATATCAATAGGTGGGGGTTTGTGTAAAAAGTACAGTGACTCACCTATTTTTGGAAAGTTATGCTTTTGCAATACCTCATTTGGAAGATACTCCTTAATGCTTTTGGCATACTCTACGAGTTTAGATAGGGTTTCTCTAAGCTTCTTGTGTTTAGTATTTACGGACTTTATCCCTACATCTCCACGTACGTTATAAAAAGGCAATATGTTTCCTACTTCGTAATCTCTTAGTATTTTTGGATGCACCATATACTTCTGTTTATTAAATTCTTTCAGTGTTCCATAAACTATAAGAGTTGATCCTACTTTGAAAGGTATTAAAGCTTTTGGACTTTTAAACCTAAATTTCAGATACATAGTATCTGTGCTATCTTTGACTTTTACAAACGCCGGATACTTTTCGTTAGCATTGTAACCACTTTCTAAAACACTTACCTTCAAAGTTACTTTCTTTCCTGCTTTGGCAGTTATTATGCTAGTATTTATCCTTCTATCTTCATACCTTATAGGTAAGAACCATAGAGCAGAGTAAAGATCTCTTATTCCAAAAGCTTTCAAAAGTTTTTTCTCCTTTTCACTCAAAACACTGAGCTTGTCTACATCTATGAAAAAGCTTTCTATAGTCTTTTTAGGTATGTTGTCAAAGTTATAAAACACAACGATGTTACTACTAGCACTTTCTACAACTTTTTCTACCTGTTCAAGAATCGCTATTCGTTTTTGGATGGGCAATCTATCAAACTCTTTTAAAAGATCTAGATAGGTAATACTCAAATAATCTTTCAGAAGATTAAAAAGGTACATACCTGTACCTATACTTCTTCTAAGTTTTAGATAGTTTTTCTCTTTTAGAGATTTTATTAAAGACTTTGCCTTTTCAAGCTTCTCTGTGCTCATTTTTTATTGCTTTCATACTTTAGTATCATAATTTAAATATTAACAGTAATCATGGAGCAAAAAAAGGTATTAGGCATAGCCTTGCTAATAACATTCGGGTTTGGGATAATCGAATTCTTAACAGGTATTTACACCAACAGTTTGGCTTTGGTCTCCGATGCTGGTCACATGTTCACAGATTCTGCTGCTTTGCTTATAGCGTTCATAGGTAGCTACTTGGCTTCAAAAAATGGTACTAATAGAATGACTTACGGACTCAAGCGAGCTGAAGTTTTATCCAGTTTTATAAATGCTATATTTCTTATTTTCCTGATAGGTTACATTTTATACGAATTCATAAACAGATTCTTCAGTCCCGTTGAAATCATGGCAATTCCTATGTTGACTGTAGCATTTATAGGTTTAATCCTAAACCTTATTATGGTTTTTCTTTTACACAATCATGCGCATGAAAACATAAACTTAAAAGTTGCTTTTCTTCACGTTATATTTGATACTATAGGATCCATCTCTACCTTGATAGCTGGTATAGTTATACTCTTAACGCAAACTTACGTAGCTGATTTGTTTGTGAGTTTAGGACTTACTCTTCTAATAATACCTCAAATTTACAACATATTAAGGATATCCATTGAAATATTTTTAGAAACTGCACCTTCACACATCCCGTTGGAAAAAATAGAAGCCAAAATAAGAAGCTTGCCTTATGTGGAAGATTTACATGACCTTCATCTTTGGTCACTAACACCAAAAGATCACATCTTTACAGCTCACATAGTAGTAAATGACATAAAAAACTCTACAGAAGCTATACAGAGAATAAACACTATATTGAATGAGTATGGAATAAAACATACTACTATCCAAGTAGAAGAAGCAAATACCGATTGCTTTCTTAAAAATGGCTGCTTACACTCTTCTTTCCCTAAAGAAAGCCTTCATTAATTCCTTTGCCTCCTCTTTGGGTTTATATACCCACTTAACTTTGTGGTTTAGATGAGAATCGTCTAAAATGTTGTAAAGGCTCATAACTCCCCCATGTTTTGGATCTGGTGCATAAAAAATTATCTTTGAGACTCTAGCAAGTAGTAGGGCGTAAGTGCACATTATACATGGCTCTATCGTAACATGGACTTCACAATCCAACAAAAATTTCTCATTTAGTTTACTACTTGCTTCCCTTATAGCGAGTATTTCTGCGTGAGCTGTGGGGTCTTTTAGAGTCTGTACAAGATTATGCGTAGCAGCTAAAATTTGACCATTTTTTATTATCACGCATCCTACGGGTACCTCACCCATACGATACGACTGCTTCGCTAGATTAATACATACTTCATAAGGTTCCATGTTATAATTATTAATCACTTTTTTTTCGGAGGTAAAAAATGGGTATAGTGGTAAGAGTACCTACGCCACTCAGAAGACTGACTAACGGACAAGGGGAAATAAATGTTGATACAGAAGGTAGCATAAAATTATCTATTTTGATAGAGAAATTAGATTCCATGTATCCAGGTATTAAAGAAAGAATTCTGGACGAAAATGGAGAAGTCAGACGTTTTGTTAACCTATATGTAAACGATGAAGATATTAGGTTTTTAAACGGAGCAAATACCGAACTAAAAGATGGAGATACACTTTCAATAGTACCAGCAATAGCTGGCGGATAATTTGTTTATAAAGTTTCCCAATACTCCTTGAAAGCTATCCACGTTTTTGGAATGATTTTTTCTAAGTTGTCCCATTTCTTCATATGCATTTTGCGTTTTTTAGCTGCCCTTGAAAGGGTGGTACCAAAGGTGTCGTAAGCATATTCCTGAAAAATTTCTAAGTCCCCTTCTATTATAGCCTCGGCACAAGCGTCTCCAGATAAAACTGCGTTTGCTATTCCTCCACCGGTTATGGGATGACAAAAACCACCCGCATCACCTATCAGCAAAACTCTACCTCTTCTCACATCCAAGAGACCATCCGCAGGTATCCAACCACCCGTTTTTTTTATCACTTTCTTTTCTACCCAACCATCTGAGACAACTTCATTAACGAATCTTTTGAGCACATCCATTACGTTGTATGAATATTCCGGATCTATGCCAACACCTACATTTGCCCATTCCCCCTTTGGGAAAATCCATCCGTACCCTCCAGGTATATATTCCCTAAAGTAAATTATTAAGTCTTCAAGTTTTTTCTTAAGCTTCATGGTATACTGAGCCGTGGTTAGAAAACTTTTTGTATGCCTTCCAGTTAGTTTAGCCACCTTTGACCTTGGACCGTCTGCACCTACAATTATTTCAGCCTTTAGATTAAATCTTTTTCTTGTAGGTATCTCTTCCAATAGAACCCTACCATCTTCAAAGCCTAAGAAGATGGTTCGCAGCATATACTTGGTACCTTTATTTACGGCAAGCTGAGCGATGTTTGAATCAAACCTTTCTCTATGAAGAACAAAGCCTTCCGACCACATGTCTACTAACTGATTCCAAGGTGTATAGTGAACCATATTTTTTACTTTCTGAGCTATCACTTCCCTGGGAAAAAACTCCTTAAATTGATGAAAAAGTTGTATAGGCACAAACTCTGCACATTGGACAGGTTTCCCAATTTGAACTTTGAAATCCACAACCAGAACTTTAGCTCCTGCTTTGGCTAACTTATAAGCACATGTGGATCCAGCGGGACCTCCACCTATTATAACTACGTCAAACTTTTCCATTTATCTTCCTTATTAAAATTTCTGAAGGTTTAAATACAACAGTGTATCTACTGTTTACAAACATTTCCACACCAGTTTTTGGATTCTTTATAAACCTACCGTTCTTCTTTTTAAGTTTAAAGTTTCCAAAACCCCTAATCTCTAATTTACCGTGATTTATTGTAAGATTTAATATTTCGTCAAACACCATGTTTACTATTTTTGCAGCAAGCTTTACATCTATTTGGTAATCACTTGAAAGCCTATTTATTATTTCTGACTTTGTCATCTTTTTCCTCTATGTAGAAACTCCTAACTCTGCCGTTTTTCCCTATTGCAACTGCCCTATCTTCCCTTTTGTAGTAAACAATTTCGTCACCTTCCACAAAGTTTGTTCCTTCTTCAATCTTAGCGTTTCCTATTAAGATTAGAATTTCTGACTTCAAATCGTACTGTGCCCTATCCGCTTTACCCTTTCTTATTCCTTCCACGTAAGACACATTGCCTATAGCTTCTATTTTACTTGCTTTTTTATTTTCATCGAGGTATACAATTACCTTATCTGCTTTTAATAAAGCTTGACCACGTGTAGCCTTCACATTACCTATGTAAGTTATGGTATTTTTCTCATATTCCATTTTATTTGCTTCTACAAGTATCCCTTGTTGACCAAAAGATAAACCTATAAGCAAAACATAAAGAAATATAAGGATTCTCATCTTATCTCCGTATCTACATTCTTAATTATAACCTTTTGGGATCTAAGATATATAACGTAACCTTTCCCACGAATAATCTTATCTTCATTTTTTGCATATACATAGCCTTCTCCACTTATTAAGTTATTCTTAAGGTCTACATCAGCTACATCAGTTTCTATGTAAATATCCTGTGATTCTAGCAATACATTTCCTTCCAATTTTCCTAAACCTGTAGATCTGTTCAATATACCTTTGTCTGCTTTTATTGTTTCACCCTTATTTGAGACAAAAACTGGGTTCTGCAATTTGACCCAATCCTTTTCCATTTCAAGAATGTTACCCTTAACAATCCATTCAACACCAGATTTACCGTACACCTTTACTTGTGTGTTTTCAAACAAGCTTCTATTGCCGATGTCTTCGGATACAGACTTTATACTTTTGTATCTACTCTGCACAAACATGTTTAGCAAAAAACCTACAAAAATAATAAACAAGCTAAAAAGGACTGTTCTAACCATTAAACTCCATCAACCAAAGCACTTAAAAATCCTGATAAATCAAGAAAGAACTCTATAGCTTCTCGCAGAGCTCCTTCACCACCTCTGGCTTTGGTAACGTACAGAGCATGTTTTTTAACTACGGGATGGGCATCCTTCACAGCCATAGGGAATCCTACACGCTTTAAAATGGGCAAATCCACGTAATCATCTCCTATGTAAGCCACATTCTCGTAACCTATGTTTCTTCTTCTTAATATCTCATCCAATATACTGAGCTTTTCATTGTGCCCTAGATAAATTTCATCTACTTCCAGTTCCGTTAAACGTTTCTCCAAAGCACCTGATTTTCTCCCAGATATCACGCCGCTTGGTATTCCTGCCATCTGAAGAAGCTTTATCCCCAAACCATCTTTAACATTAAAAACCTTTATTTCTTCCCCCCTTTCCGTATAGTATAGTTTCCCATCCGTTAGTACTCCGTCTACATCCATCAAAAAAAATCTTACATTTTGAGCCTTCTGTTTAAGTGCTTTTAGATTTTTCATAATACTTTATGATTATAATTTTTTTATGGCTAAAAGGGTAGTACTTGCATATTCAGGTGGTTTGGATACATCGGTTATCGTTAGGTGGCTCACCGATAGAGGGTTTGAAGTTATAACCTACACAGCCGATGTGGGACAGGGTGAAGAACTCTCTGAAATTCCACAAAAGGCTACAATATCTGGTGCTGTTGAGGCTATCGTGGAAGATCTAAAGGAAGAGTTTGCTGTGGAATATTGCCTTCCCGTATTGAGAGCTTTGGCTCTGTATGAAGGAAAGTATCCTTTAAGCGCTTCACTTTCGAGACCCTTAATTTCCAAAAAGCTGGTAGAGTATGCAAAAAAGTTTAGCGCTGACTACGTAGCTCATGGGTCTACCGGAAAAGGGAACGACCAAGTGAGGTTTGAACTTTCCGCATGGAGCTTAAACCCAGATTTGGAAGTTTTAGCTCCAGTAAGAGAGTGGGAGTTTAAATCTAGAGAGGAGGAAGTGGATTACGCTCTAAAGCACAGTATCCCCGTTAAAGTCACAAGGGATAAACCTTACTCCATAGATAAAAACCTGTGGGGTATTTCCATAGAGTGTGGTCCTTTGGAGGATCCGTGGCAAGAACCACCAGAGGACGCTTTTGAATGGACAGTATCGCCCCAAAAAGCTCCAGAGGAACCTGAGTATATAGAGATAGAGTTTGAAGAGGGGAAACCTGTATCTATCAATGGAAAAAGATACCAACTTTTGAGTCAATTGATTATGGATCTAAACGCACTTGGTGGAAAACACGCAATAGGAAGAATAGACATGGTAGAGAATAGGCTCGTAGGAATAAAAAGCAGGGAAGTTTACGAAGCCCCTGCAGCTACAATTCTATACCAAGCTTACTCAGACCTTCTCTCCTTAGTTACAGACAGGTTCACTTTTCATTACTTTTTGAATTACATACCTCATAACTATGCAAAGCTTGTTTACGAAGGTTTGTGGTTCAGTAAGCTAAAGCAAGCTTTGGATGCCTTTGTGGAAAAAGTAGCGCAGGATGTGGAAGGGAAGGTAAAGTTAAAGCTTTATAAAGGTAGCGTTCAGGTTGTTGGCAGGAGCTCCCCTCGCTCACTATACGTGGAAGATCTTGCTACCTACTCGGAAAAGGACAGTTTCGACCACAAAGCGGGTGGAATGTTTACCAAGGTTTACGGATTACCACTGAAAGTTTACGCAAGGGTCAGCAGAAGATGAAAATAGCTGTTCCTCTGACAGACGTAAACTTTGAGGAGAATACCAAGCTCTGTAAAGAAAAAGGTGCTGACATCGTAGAACTGAGGGTGGATATGTTCCAAGACAGAAGCATTCAAAAAGTCCAATACCTGATAGACTATGCCCACTCTCTAGGTTTGGAAACTATACTTACGGTAAGGTCCGAAAGGGAAGGTGGGTCCTTTGTGGAAAACAGAGAAAAAATCTTTACAAAATGTGCACCTATAAGTGACTACACAGATATAGAGTTATCTTCGAAAGATCTACTTGCAAAAATAAAACCTTTGGCAAGAAAGTTAATCATTTCCTACCACAACTTTCAAATAACACCTGCTGAATGGGTGCTAAAGGAGATAATCAGAGAAGCCAGACGCTTAGGAGCACATATAGTAAAGCTTGCGGTAATGGCTAACTCTTATGAAGATGTGGCAAAACTTTTGTGCGTTGGAAGAGATGACGATGGAGACAAGATACTCATAGCCATGGGTAGCTACGGAAAGCTTTCACGCATATGTGCCTTTGCATTTGGCTCTGTCATCACCTACTCCTATATAGGTCAATCTGTAGCACCTGGACAGCTACCTTTGGATGAGATGGTAAAACTTAGATCCATGCTATATGAATAGGTCTTTACTTTTTGGGGAAGGTTTCTTTGAAACCATAAAGTGGGTTGGAGAAAATAGGAAACTCAAGAGGCATTACGAAAGACTAAAATCTTCATGCATAGATTTAGGATACCCCTATCCATCCTATGAGGAATTTCTAAATGCTATAAATGAGGTAGCAAAGGATAAAAAGGTTTACGTTAAGTTTTTATTAACCTTTGAAGGTTCCTCTTACTTTGCCGATTACCCCAACCAATACAGCTACAGCGTAATAGTAAAGGATTTGCCAAAACCACCAAGCAAGGTAAAACTCTGTATAAGCAAAAGTAGAAGGCACTCCAGAGACCCCGTTTGTAAATACAAAACTACATCTTACCTTTTCAACATACTGGTAAAAAGGGAAGCTATCAAGAGAGGCTTTTACGACGCACTCATTTTAAATGAACAAGACCTTGTTTGTGAAACCTCTTCGTCTAATATACTTTTCTTTAAAGGTTCCAAGATCTTCACACCCCACAGAGAATGTGGCCTTTTGTATGGGACAACGCTTGCTTCCCTTTCCGAAAAGTTGGACATAAGAGAAGAGAAGATAAAAAATCTTGACGCCTTCGATGGAGCTTTTATTGTAAACTCATTGATAGGTTGCGTAAGTGTGGAGAGTATAGAGGATATCAATTACAAAGTTGATGAGGAAATTAAAAAAGAAATACTAAAGGTTCTGGAGGATGAAGAGAGAACACATACATGAAGTTATGAAAATTCTAAAGGAGGAGTTCAAAAACTGGAACGCACCCGTTGTAAGTCTGATAGCCCAGAAAAGTAACGACCCTTTCAAGGTTTTAGTTTGTGCTTTACTTTCCACACGAACAAAGGATACTACAACCTCACAGGTGTGTAAGCATTTTTTGAGCAAAGTCAAAAACTTTGAGGATATTTTGGCTTTAGATGTTGAGCAACTCGAGGAACTTTTGTATCCTGTAGGCTTTTACAGAAACAAAGCCAAACAACTAAAAGCTTTAGCGCAAAAAGTAGTGGAAGAATTTAGCGGAAATGTCCCGGATACTTTGGAAAACCTCTTAAAACTGCCTGGTGTAGGTAGAAAGGTAGCCAACTTGGTTTTGGCTGATGCTTTCAAAAAACCAGCTATATGTGTAGACACGCACGTTCATAGGATATCCAACAGGTGGGGGCTTGTTAAAACGAAAACACCTGAGGAAACGGAAAAAGCCTTGGAAAAGGTTTTACCTAAGGAGTATTGGCTTGACTACAACAAAATACTTGTGGCTTTTGGGCAAACCATATGTAAACCTATAAAGCCTGACTGTCACCTTTGTAAAATTTCCGAGTATTGTGATTACTACAAAACCAAATACCTTACACTAGTAAGCTAAAGGAATTATCTTATAGTTTTATGCACATACCAAGAGCCTTGACCATAGCTGGATCCGACAGTAGCGGTGGAGCAGGTATTCAAGCCGATTTGAAAACTTTTACCGCTTTAGGTGTTTATGGAATGTCTGCTATAACGTCTGTCACCGTTCAGAACACGCAAGGTGTTTACGGTGTTCTGGACGTTCCCCCTCAGATGGTTTATGAGCAAATAAAAGTAGTAATGGAAGACATAGGTGTGGATGCTGTAAAGACGGGTATGTTACATAGAGAAGACATCATAGAATTTGTGGCAAAAGCCGTAAAAGACTTTTCCATAGAGAAGTTGGTTGTAGATACGGTGATGTACAGTAAATCGGGGTATCCACTCTTAGAGGAGAGAGCGCAAAAAGCACTTATTGAAAAACTCATCCCATTAGCCGCTCTAATCACACCAAACATTCCGGAAGCTGAAAGATTGTGCAACTTCAAAATAAGATCCGTTGAGGATATGGAAAAGGCTTGTAAATTTCTGTTATCTCTTGGATGCAAAGCCGTGCTTGTAAAAGGCGGGCATCTTGAAAGTGGAGAAAACGTGGATGTCTTTTACGATGGTGTAAACTTTGAGTATCTTAAAGGTGAGTTTGTTAAGACAAAAAATACGCATGGGACTGGTTGCACACTCTCCTCTGCCATTACCGCTTTCCTTGCAAAGGGAATGGATCTAAAGACATCCATAAAAAAAGCCAAAGACTACATACAAAAGGCAATAGAGAACAACCTCAAAATAGGAAAAGGGCATGGACCCTTAAACCACATGTGGATGTTCTATAAGTTTGAATAACCTAAGAAGAACCTCATTTATAAGAAGCATACCCTTTGGATTTAAGGCAACCCTTTCTCCCTCGTCTATCAAAAACTCACCCAATTCCTCAAACACCTTATCCCACGGGATTTCCTTCAGCTTAGGAATACCTTCAGAGGTTCTAAGCTTTAAAAACACGTAATCTTTTAGTAGCTCTAGACCTTCCAGTTTTTCCTCGTAAGCTACAGGTTTTTCCCCTTTCCTTAAAGTTTCCATATACACACTTAAGTTTCTTACATTACCAAACCTTAAATTTTCATAGAAACTCCAAGCGCTCACACCTAAACCTAAAAATTCTTCTTGATTCCAGTATATGAGGTTATGCTTGCATTGGTAGCCTTCTATTGCGTAGTTGGATACTTCGTAATGCTCAAATCCTAAGTCTTCCATACTTTCGTGTATAAGAAGAAACATCTCCTCAATTTCCTTTTCCTCTGGTATTTTCAGCATCTTTTTCTGAAAGAGCTCACCAAAAAGGGTGTCCTCGTAAGGTGTGAGAAGATAAAAGGAAACGTGCTTTACGGGAAGGCTACTTACCATTTCTAAATCTTTCTTTAGATCTTCTAAGGTTTGGTGAGGATAGCCGTAAATGATATCTACATTTATGTTATCAAAGCCAGCCTTGTATGCACTGTGCACACTTTCAATAGATTCCTTTGGAGAGTGATTTCTACCTAAGTTTAAAAGACCTTTTTCTGTAAAACTCTGGACACCTATACTAATTCTTGTAAATCCCACGTCCAACAAAGCCTTAAAGTCATTCTCTCTGTAGTCCTCTGGATTGCATTCGATGGAAATTTCTTCTACACCAGAGGTGTCAAACACCTTCGATAGTTGAGCAAGAAAGCTTCTGTAAAGCTTCGTATCCAAAATAGACGGAGTTCCACCACCCAAGTAGATGGTTTTTATATCCATATCCACGTCTTTGTATAAATTAGCTTCTTGCAAAATGTATTTAAGGTAAAGCTCATAGGGAAAGTCATTGGTAAAGGAGACAAAATCACAGTAAGGGCACTTATAATGGCAAAAAGGTATGTGGATATAAAGTCCTTTAATCATTTTGATGAAACTTTATGGGACTTAGCTTGTATTCTCTTATTATGGAAAAGCACATTCCTAGGATAAGGCTAAAGGTAAGTATTGCGCTTCCTCCGTAACTTACAAAGGGTAAGGGTATACCTACAACAGGAGCCATACCCATGGTCATAATTACGTTGGTAAAAGACTGAAAGAGTATGAGAAGCGCAGAGCTTGCCAGTATCAGGCTAGCGGTTCTGTCCTGAACCTTTCTGGCGTAATCTATGAGTAAAAAGTAAATACCGAAAAAACAGGAAACCAGCAAAAAGCTAACAAAAAAGCCCCACTCTTCCGCTACAGTAGCAAAGATAAAGTCTGTGTGCTTTTCTGGTAAGAAAAGCAAATGCACCTGTGTTCCCTTCAGAAAGCCTTTACCTATTAAACCACCAGATCCTATGGCTATCATGGACTGTATTATCTGGTAACCGCTTCCTAGATAATCTTTGTAAGGATCTATTACAGCAAGTATCCGGTTTTTTTGGTAGTCTTTCAAAAAATGCCACAAGAAGGGGGAAGCCACCACAAAAGCTATAGCAGAAAAAACAAAGTACCTTATCCTTACACCATACAAAAATAGCAGGCTCACAAATATCACCCAATAAGTTATAGTAGTTCCAAGGTCAGGCTGCTTTAGTGTCAATACACTAGCCATCAAAAGCCCCAAAAGCATAATACCCGTTTCTTTACTGAGAAGTCTTGAAGCGCGGCTCAGGAAAGAAGAAAGAAAGAGTATGAGAGAAAACTTCATAAATTCAGAGGGCTGTAAATTTATTGGTCCTATATCTATCCACCGCTTTGCTCCGTAAACGGTTTTTCCTATTATAGGTACAAGTACTAATAAAAATAAATTTAACATAAATACGAAAAGGGATATATCATGTAAAGATTTATAGTTTATACGGGAAAGGAACAGAATTACTAACCACCCAAGTAATAAGTACACGACATGCTTAAAAAACATAACGTTAAGCACAGATTTATAGGTAGCACTGTAGATAGCAAATAAACTTACAATTTGAATAATTGACAATATAACCAGGAGTTTTAAGTCGTAATTCTTTAAATCAAGCTTCATAATAGACTAACCGTTTACAGCTGGGGCATTTAATTACCTTACCTGCTATTAAGTTTAAGTATAAAGAAGAAGGGAGAACCATGCCACACCCACCACAAGCTCTAAAGGCATCAACCTTCACCATTACTGGAAGTCCCATTTGAGCTTTCAGTTTTTCGTATTCGGATAAAACATTTTTATCCATACTTTCCTTTAACCTCTGCACTTCTTGGTAGGTTTCTTTAAGTTCTTTCTGTATCCTATCTGTATCAGCATTTATTTCCTGAAGTTCAAGGGTAAGATGCTGTCGTTTCTTCTGTACTTCCATCGAATAGTTTTCCAATTGTTTTCTTAGAGTCTCCTTGTTTTTTTTTGCTTCTTGGAGCTGATTGGAAAGCTTTATAACACAGTTTTCATTGTTTGCTTTTTCTCTTAATACTTTCTTGTAATCATCAGCTCTCTTAACCAAAGCAAGGTTTCTTTCTGCTTTTTTAATTTTTTCTTTACATATTTGTATATTTTCCTCTAGCCCTTTTATGTGCTTCTCTAAATACTGTATTTGAGATTTTAATTTTTGTTCTGCTTGATCTATAGCATCAATATTAAGCAGAATTTCTTGCTTACTTTTTTCTAAAACTTTCAATGTTTTTTCCAAATTGTATATTCTCTGTTCCTTTTCTTGAAGCTTTAGTATTTCTTCTACTACCATAAACTTTATAATATAAACCTATGTTAGATCTGCTGATAAAGGATGCGCTGATATTTGATACGGGTAAGCGTAGTAACATAGGTATAAAGGATGGAAAGATTATCTATGTAGATCAAATGGAAGAGGATGCAAGAGAGATAATACACGCCAACGGTAAATTGGCATTACCGGCTTTTGCCAATATGCACACACACATTTCTATGACACTTCTGAGAGGCTTAGGAAGCGATCTTCCCTTGATGGATTGGTTACAAAAAGTCATATGGCCTTTAGAGAGCGAGTTTGTTTCTAAGGAGTTTGTTAGAGATGGAGCGCTCCTTGGAATAGCAGAAAGTATACTATCTGGAACCTCTTTACTTATGGATATGTACTTTTTTGAAGAAGAAGTGGCAAAGGTAGCAAAGGATGCAGGTATTAGGGTGGGTCTTGGATTTGGTATTTTAGACTTTCCCACAAAGGTGGCAAAAACTCCAAAGGAGTACATACAAAGAGCAAAGGAATTTATAAGAGATTTCAAAAATGATCCCTTGGTTTTCCCAGTCTTGTGCCCTCATGCCCCTTACACATGTTCACCAAATACACTAAAGATGGTAAAGGAACTGTCTGATGAAGAAAACGTATTAATACACACACATGTAGCAGAATCAAAAGGCGAAGTGGAAAGAATAAAAGAAACCTACTCCAAGACACCAATAATGCACTTGGAATCAATTGGCTTTTTGTCAGAAAAGGTTTTGTGCGCTCACATGGTTTGGCTTTCGGACGAAGAATTTGAAATAATCAAACACAGAAACACCAAAGTTATTCACTGTCCAGAAAGTAACCTAAAATTAGCCTCAGGTATTGCACCAATAAGCCGTTACATAAAGCACGGAATACACGTATGCTTAGGCACAGATGGACCAGCATCCAACGATAACCTCGATATGTTGGAGGAACTCTCCACAATGGTTAAACTTCAAAAAGGTGCATCTTTAGATGCCAAAGCCATGGATGCAAGAAAAGCTCTGGAAATAGCTACTTACAATGGTTTCTCAGCATGCAACATAAAGGCAGGTATGATAAAGGAAGGCTTTGAAGCTGATATAATTTTGATAGACTTGGACAAACCGCACTTGCAACCTTTGTATGAGCCTGTATCGCAAGTGGTTTACTCGGCTAAATCCTGTGACATAGACACCCTCGTGTGCAAGGGAAGAGTCCTTATGGAGAAAAGGGAACTAAAAACCATAGATATGCAGGAAGTAAAGCACGTAGCCAACAAATGGGCTAAGAAAATAACGGATTTTCTTAGTAAAAACTAGACGGGGTGTGGCTCAGGTGGTAGAGCGTCGGCTTCGGGAGCCGAAGGTCAGGGGTTCGAGTCCCCTCACCCCGAGTAAAAAGCTATATATAATACTTGCATGCGTATATTTGTAACCGGAGGAGCAGGGTACGTAGGTTCTCATGTTGTAAAACTTTTGGGAGAGTTAGGGCACCAAGTTTTAACCTACGATAACCTATCCACCGGTAATCCGTGGGCAGTCCTGTATGGGAAGCTCGTAGTTGGAGATATGCTGGACTATGAAAGCCTAAAGAAGGCTATGAAAGAGTTTCAACCAGATGCCGTTATGCACTTTGCTGCAAAAGTGGTAGTTCCAGAAAGCGTTAAAGAACCTTTGATGTATTACGAAAACAACACCATGGGTACTCTAAACCTTTTAAAAGCCATGGAGGAATTAGGGATTAACTACATCATATTTTCCTCAACAGCTGCTGTTTATGGAATTCCTCAGAAGGTTCCAGTAAAGGAGGAAGACCCAACTGTACCAATAAATCCATACGGATGGAGCAAGCTCTTTTCGGAAAGAATAATAATGGATCAAGCAAACGCAAAAGGTTTTCAGTACATAATCCTAAGATACTTTAATGTGGCAGGAGCAGATCCAGACTTAAAAATAGGTCAGGTTAGCAAAAACCCAACTCACTTAATATTAAGAGCAGTAAAAACAGCAAAAGGAGAGTTTCCCTATTTGGAAATTTACGGAACTGATTACCCAACACATGATGGAACATGTATCCGAGACTATATACACGTAATGGATTTAGCTAAAGCTCACACAGATGCGCTGGATTATTTAATAAAAGGTGGTAAAAGTGAAATACTAAATGTAGGCTATGGTCACGGTTATTCTGTTTTAGAAGTTATAAGAAAAGTTAAAGAAGTTACGAAAGTAAACTTTGAGGTAAGACATTCCCCAAGAAGAGAAGGAGATCCACCAAACTTAGTATCTGGTAACACAAAGATTAGACAACTTTTTGGATGGGTTCCTCAATACAATAGCTTAGATATCATCGTAGAAACTGCATGGAAGTGGGAACTAAAACAAAATCAGCTAAAAGGGGATTTATGAGTTATATTTTTATACAACTATGATAGAGCTTGATATATTAGAAAAACTTAAAGGAGTAAGAGATCCAGAGATACCACTGGATATAGTTAACTTAGGATTGATATATGGTGTATTAGTTAGGGATGATATAGCTTACATAGATATGACGCTTACTGTCCAGGGGTGCCCTGCTAAAAACTATTTTGCACAACATATCAAACAGTACATTTTAGATAGCTTTCCTCATCTAAAAGATGTAGTGGTAAACTTTGTGTTTGAGCCACCATGGAATAAGGATAAAATATCTGAAGAAGGAAAGGAAAAATTAAGGAGTATGGGATGGAATCTATGAGCGATAAACTTAGAATTCTTGCAGAAGCCATAGAAAGGGAGTCTGTATTAATACATCGTGCTGCACTCATCGACGGATACAAAGATCTGCATAAACTTTCGAAGCTTGGTATCGATAAAATAATTAAAAAAGCTACAGAGTACGGTGGTAAAAAAGGAGCACGTATACTTAAGGACAGGTATAACCTATATACAGATAGGTTAGATGAAGCTTTAGATATTTTGACCATAATAGCAGAATCATCTAGGCTATTAGACATATTTGAGTACGATATAGAAAAAATGGAAATAAAAGTAGAAGGCTCCATATTGGTAGAAGCTGTCGGAACTAGTGAAAAGCCAGTATGCGAACCTATGGCAGGATTTTTCAAAGGCTTTTTGAGTGAACTCTTAGAAAAGAGTATAGAAGTAAAGGAAATACAATGCCAAGCGCAAGGCAAAGAAAAGTGCGTATTCAAAATTAAGCAAGGGTAATGGGAATAATTAAGATTAAAACGACTAGAAAGACTAGCATCGTAAATATAACTAATCATGTAAAGGAAGAAGTAAAAAGAAGCGGTATAAATGATGGATTATGCGTTGTTTACGTCCCACATACTACAGCATGTATATTCATAAACGAAGGTGCGGACCCAGATGTTGTTAAGGACATTGTGTATTTCTTGGAAAAATTAATACCTTGGAGCGATTCAAACTACCAACATGCGGAAGGTAATTCAGCTGCCCACATAAGGAGTTCTATAATTGGTAACTCAAGAATAATTCCTGTTGAAAATGGTGATTTAGTCTTAGGTACGTGGGAATCTATATTTTTAGCGGAGTTTGATGGTCCTAGGGAGAGAAAAGTTATAGTTAAAATAATAAGTTCCTAACTAAAGAAATTTCTACCTTTTTCATTGGCTAAACCAATTTATAAGATTTTACGACCTATTATAATAAAAACTTGACACAAGTTAATTACTAGATGTATTATGGTTAATAGTTATAAAAAAATAGGAGGTATTCCTATGAAAAAGCTATTACTTGCGTTAGCTGTTGGGGGGGTTTTCTGCAAGCCTTTAGTGAATACTTCACCAATAGGATCTGGTGGGCCTGCAGAAGACTCCTTTCAAATTCCTAAGAACAAAACCATACAGATAGAGCAAAATAGCCTTTCACAGAATCAACTAAGTACACAAGAAGTTGAAGAAATAATCGCAATTGAAGTTTCAAAGGATGCAGCATTAAGTGAACTTTTAGATATAAGAACTGTAGAGATGACAAAACCTGACATATGGCCAGTGGTGGGAATAGTAACATCCGATTATGGCTGGAGGGTGTTCAGAGGACAAAGGGAATTTCATACCGGAATTGATATAGCAGCACCTCATGGCACACCTGTAAGTGTAACCTCAGACGGAAAAGTTATTTACGTAGGATGGATTAACGGTTATGGCAAAAGTGTTATAGTTTACCATGGTCATGGATTTGTTACCTTATATGGACATTTATCTGATTATACAGTAGGCTACGGTGACAAGGTAGTAAAAGGACAAGTAGTAGGATTCGTAGGTATGACAGGAAGAACATCTGGACCACATCTCCATTACGAAGTGATAAAGTATGGAAACAGGCAAAATCCAATAGCTTATTTACCCTAAGCTCAGTAACCGCAAGGATTTAATTAGGCAATAGCAATTTATATCTAGACTTAATTGATGTGCTTGTAATCTCTTAAAGAGTTTACAATAAGCCCCTTCTTTTTAATGCATCTTCGTATATCTTTTTGTACAGATGATTCCACTCAGGTGTTCCTTCCACTATTCTCCTTGAGTAGGACTTTATTCTTTCCCTAACCTCTTTATCTATGTCTTCTTCCTCTTTTACCGCATCCATTAGAATCTGTCTTATACGTTTTCTTATATTAGGTGGATCATCGAATATTTCTATCGATTGATCCTCCAGTATAAGGTCCATTATCATATTAGCTATTTGATTTATTCTCTCTCTTTTTGAAATATGAATATTTTTCTCTTCTGCCAATCTTGCCCTTACTGCCTTGAATGCTGATCTAAAATCTAAACTAGCTTCCTCAAGCAACTCCAACTTTGTTCTAAGAATTTCTTTAGTTTCTTCATCGAGAAGTCGTTCTTCTTCCTGAGCTTTCTTAAATATGGCTACTATCTTTTTTTTAAAGGTATAGGCATCCTCCGCCTCAACTAACCCTTCTTGAGTTAGCTCATTTATTATCCTATCACTTATTCGATCTACCAACTTTTCAGGTAGTTTCATAAACTCCTCCTAAAAACTTTCCTATTATATCATAAAATTTATTATGTTTTGAACCTCAGGAGTGTAGCTACCATCTAATTTATTTATGATCAAAGGTTTTTCTATAGTTACCTGGCTTTTTGCCTTTTTTTTACAAACTATTCGTGCTAATTTCGCATTTTTATTCTCTTTTGCATAGAAGAAACGTATATAAACAGGGACTAAATCCTTCACAGAAAGATTTTTATAAACTTCATTCAATCTATTCGTAGGTATTAATAAATTCAAATATCCATTATTTTTTAAAGCATAATACGCACAATCTAAAAAATCTTCGAGTTTTGTATCCGTTTCAAAGTGATAAGGATTATTTGTATTTTCCTGCGTATAAAAAGGTGGATTAACTACAACACAATCGAAATAAGATGGTTTTATAAACTTATTGTAATACTTTAAATCAGCTTCAATAACTTTTATTTTGTCTACCAGCTTATTAATCCTCAGATTATAACGTAACAAATTCAGCATAACAGAATCTCTTTCTAAAGCATACACTTCACACCCAAATTTGAGGGCAATTAGTATGGACAAAGCACCAAAACCGGCACCTAGATCTAAAACCTTAGATGATTTTTTTATTATCTTTAAGTTGGCAACAAACAATAGTTCAACAACAGAGAGTCTATGTTCCTTTGGTTGTTTAAATTTTACCTTACCACCAAAAAAGGAAAATTCCTTAAACCCCTCCAAACCTTTCTACCAGCTCCAATAAAGTACGAGCTTTTTCCCTAATTCTTTCCCATTCCTGAATTTCCTCTAAGGTTTTAGCAGTTGCAAGTTGTCTTACAGCTCGGTCAAAATCCTCTTTTTCCTTTCCTACATCTATTTCGCCTATTGTATAGGCTTCCTCAGCTAAAATTATTACACGTTCAGGGCTTACATCAACATAACCATATGTAACCGCTAACCCCTCGGACATATTTCCATCAAAATAGACCAAACCAGGTTTTAGAAGTGTCATTAAATACATATGCTTTTCTAAGACTCCAATTTCTCCTTCTGATGTTGGTATGTTTACTGACTTTACTTCCCTTATTAGAGCCTTTCCCTGTGGTGTAACAATTTCTACCTTTATCATGTATTAAGATTATACCATCTTTTTAGGTACGGATAAATTCTTAAGATAGACAAAGCTTATTAATAACCAAACAATCACTACAAAAATTCCTGGCAATAAAAAGAATGATTCTCCATGCTTTAAGGCATATCCACCCCACATTCCACCTACGAAAGCTCCAATAAACTGGGTAGTATTAAAAAAGCCTAGCGAAAGTCCTCGTACTTCCTTTGATGTCAGCCTCACCAAGAGTGATGGTATGATAGGCTCTAAGAAATTAAATCCTATAAAGAACAAAAGGAAAAGTAGTATATTAGAAAAAAAGTTGTTGAAAAGTAATATAACCAATAGACCAAATCCTATGAAGGATATTCCTGATAAAAATACGGGGCTAAATTTATGTTTCTTTTCAGCCCATACAATAGCAGGTACCATAATGATTAATGATATTAGTATAGATGGTAAATAAATTTTCCAATGTTCTACTTTTGGAAAATTGTATGCGTATACCAACTCATAGGGAATTATGGTAAAAATGGCGACTAAGTAAGCATGTAGCAATCCAATAGAAAAGTTTAGAAAAAGTTGATCTTTGCTTTTAATTATTTTTAGTATATTGGACCAACTTGGTTGTATTTTCCTTTCGTTAGAATAAACCTTAGGTTCTGGTATAAAAAAAGCTATATAAGCGGTAGCTATAAAGCTTAAAAAAGCCGTAATGAAAAAAAGAAAAGGAACTCCAAATTTACCAGCAATATAAGGAGCTATCACTATACTCAAAGCGAAAACCAATCCTATGGACGCACCTATATGTGCAAAAGCTCTAGTTCTTACTTCTTCGCGAACTAAGTCCGCAGAAAGGGCTGTCATTGCTGAAGAAACAGCTCCAAAACCTTGTACAAAACGAGCCAACACCATTAAATTTGCCGTTTTCACTATCCCTCCAACTAAGCTCCCTATTATGTAAGTTAACATTCCAACTATAATTACAGGCTTTCTACCGTATTTGTCAGATAGGTATCCAAAGGGGATCTGCAAAAAGGCCTGAGCGAAGCCATATACACCTATGGAAAGTCCTACCAATTCAGGTGTAGAATTTTCTAAGGTAGCCACGTATGGAGAAAGTACAGGAAGCAAAAGAAAAAGACCAAGCATTCTCACTGCCACAGCGAAAGTTATACCCAATACCACTTTCCTTTCATGAGCTGTGAACTCTTTAAGCATAAAAGCTCCTAAAATTGACTTATAAACCTAAGATCATTTTCGTAAAAGAGCTTAATGTTATCTATCTGATAGTAAAGCATACAAAGGCGCTCAACTCCCATACCAAAGGCGAAACCCTGGTATGTTTCTGGATCTACATTACAGTTTTTAAGCACCTGTGGATGTACCATGCCGCATCCCATAACTTCTAGCCAACCGCTTCCTTTACAAACTCTACAGCCTACACCACCGCATATAATGCATCCTATGTCCACCTCTGCAGAAGGCTCGGTAAATGGGAAGTAAGAACTTCTAAATCTTAGCTTCACATCTTTTTCAAAAAAGGCTTTTAAAAAGGTATGTATAGTGTATTTCATATGTCTAAAGTTCGCATCTTGAGTTATCACTAAACCTTCCACTTGATGAAACATGGGAGAGTGCGTAGGATCGTCATCTCTTCTGTATACTTTCCCTGGAGCTATCATATAGATGGGTGGTTTTTTTGAGAGCATGGTTCTTATCTGCACTGGGGAAGTATGTGTTCTTAGAAGATAACCTTCTTTGTTCACATAGAATGTGTCTTGCATATCCCTTGCGGGATGTTCCTTTGGAATATTTAAAAGGTCAAAGTTATAGTCTTCTCTTTCTACTTCTGGACCTTCCATTACTTCAAAACCCATACTTAAAAAGATTTCCCTTATTCTTTCTAATGTTAGGCTAATTGGATGATAATGACCAATAGAGTTTTCAATGGGGAAAGTCAGATCAACCCATTCCTTTTGTAAAGCTAACTGTACTTCTTGTTCTTTTATTTGTTTTTCTTTTTCTTTAAAGAGCTCTTCAAGCTGTTCCTTTAGTGAATTTATCCTTTGTCCATAAAGTTTTTTTTCTTCTGGCGACAGATTTTTTAGCGTTTTTATCAGATTAGTGACAATGCCTTCCTTCCCTATATATTTGGCTTTCGTTGCGTAAAGTTCATGAAGTTGAGAACAAGAAGAAATATCTTGTTCCGCACTTTTTAGTATTTCCTCTATGTTCATTATGCTGGTTGTAGTTCAGAAAGAACTTTTTTAACCCTTTCCACTACCTGAGCAAAAGCCTGTGGATCTGTTATAGCCAATTCGGCAAGCATTTTTCTATTCAATGGAATATTAGCCAAAGCTACTCCATGCATAAACTTACTATAAGATAAACCGTAAGGTCTTACTGCAGCATTTATACGAGCTATCCACAAGCGCCTAAACTCTCTCTTGCGCTGGCGTCTGTCTCTGTATTGATATTGAAGAGCTCTAAAAACATACTCTTTTGCCCTTCTATAAACGTTCTTTCTTTGTCCTCTAAAACCCTTGGCAAGTTTTAAAATTTTCTTTTTAAACCTTTTGGAAGATGGTCCCTTTACTCTCATAACTACCTCCTAAGCAAACACCTTATTATACCATATCTATAATAGATTCATAAGTTTCTCGTTTTCTGATAACTTTGTAAGAACCTTTTTCCACAAGAACTTCGCAGGCTCTAGGTCTTACATTATATTGAGATGACATGGCAAAACCGTAGGCGCCAGCAGAAAGAACAGCCAGATAGTCCTCTCGTTCAACTTGTTCTATCTCTCTGTCCAATGCTAAGAAGTCTCCTGTTTCACATATAGGTCCTACTATGTCACACTTTATGTATCTGCTATCTTTTTTAGTAACGGGAACAATATGATGGTAAGCGTCGTACATAGCTGGTCTAACGAGGTCATTCATTCCGGCATCGACAATTACGAAATGTTTGTGACCTTTATCTTTTAAGAACTGCACCTGCGTTAGCAGTATACCAGCGTTTCCAACCACAGAACGTCCAGGTTCGAGAATTAACTGAGCATCAAACTCTCTAATGTAAGATCTTATAGCATCGGCTAGATCTTGTGGTTCCGCATTAGATTGATCAGGTTTATACTTTATGCCCAGTCCGCCACCAATATCCACATACTTTATGTTGAAACCTTCCTTTGTTAGATACTTGTATAGATCTAATACTTTTTCAACAGCTTCTATATAAGGTGAAATATCCAAAATTTGCGAACCTATATGGCAGTGAATACCTACTACCTCTATGTTTTCGAGTTTCCTTGCGTATTCATACTCCTTTTTTGCCGTGCTTATATCCACTCCAAATTTGCTTTTTTTCATACCTGTAGATATGTATGGGTGAGTTTTGGGATCCACGTCAGGATTAACTCTTATAGCTACTCTTGCTTTTTTGCCGAGTTTTTTGGCAACATGGTTTAACACATCCAACTCCATAATAGATTCGACATTAAACATTAGTATGTCTTCTCTTAGTGCGTATTCTATTTCTGGAAGTGTTTTACCGACACCCGCGTAAACTATTTTCTGCGAATCTACACCAGCTTTTAAGGCACAGAAGAGCTCACCTCCAGAAACTATATCAGCTCCAGCTCCTTCTTCCTTTGCGATTTTTATTATGTGAGGATTGAAGTTTGCTTTAACAGCATAGCATATGAGAGCCCCAGGGAATGCCTTCTTGTATGCGTTAATTCTTTCTCTTATAAATGAGGCACTATATACATATAGTGGGGTTCCAAATTCTTTCGCTAAATCCTTTAGTGATAATCCTTCTATAAAAAGTTCTCCGTTTTTGTATTCTAAGTAAGGATTGTAATCTTTAAGCATTCGTTATATTTTAACATGAAAAGGCAAAGCTAACACACCATTAAACCTTTTCTAGTGAAATTTCCTCTTTATCTTTAGTGAATTTTGCCTCAGCTTCTGCCAAATTTGCAATAGTTACTGTTCTTAGGTATTCTAGTATTTGACGTCTTACATTTGTCCATTTTTCATGTATAACACAGGGTGCAAACTCGTATTTTTCGCACCTTTCTGGTCTTAAAGCACATAGATCAAGTTTATAATCTTCATCCAAGTATCTCATTAAATCGAAAATTGTAATATTTTCCGGAGGTATAGCGAAAGCAAAACCACCGTTTGGACCCTTATAAGATTTTAGAACCATCTCTCTTGAAAGTTTATGGAATATCTTGGAAAGAAAGGGTTTAGGGATATTCTGAGCTTCCGCTATCTCTTCTACCTTTACTAACCTGTCTCTGTTTAATGCAAGGTAAGCCAGAGCCAAAAGAGCATATCTTACAGTGTCTGAGTATATCATAAGTTTAATATTATATACTCATTTTTTAAAAAAACAATAAAAAAACATTCACCAATATAGATCTTTATTTACTCTACCCAATAATTAGGTGCTTCCTTCGTTATTTGAACATCATGAACGTGGGACTCTTTGTATCCTGCCCAAGATATCTTTACAAATTTGGCTTTTTTACGAAGCTCATCAAGATTTCTAGCTCCTAAATACCCCATCCCTGCACGCAATCCACCTATAAGCTGGTATAGCATATCGTTTAACTTACCCCTATAAGGAACCCTTCCTTCTATACCCTCTGGAACGAACTTATCCAGTTTTTCTTGACCATACCTATCCGCTGACATTCTACTCATCATAGCTCCTAAAGATCCCATACCACGGTACAGCTTGTAGGCTCTTCCTTGATAGTATATGGTCTCTCCTGGTGCTTCTTCAGTGCCTGCCAATAAATTTCCAAGCATCACCACGCTCGCACCTACAGCTAAAGCTTTCACAATATCGCCTGAATACCTTATCCCACCATCTGCTATAATAGGCACGTCATATTTTTGAGATATTTCGTACGCAAGCTTAATAGCTGTCACTTGAGGAACACCTACACCTGCTACAATTCTCGTAGTACAGATAGATCCTGGTCCAACTCCTATCTTTACTGCATCGGCTCCTGCCTCTATAAGGTCACGTGTGCCTTCACCTGTTGCCACGTTTCCAGCTATAACATCCACTTTGTAATTAGATTTTATAAACTCCACAGTTTCCAAGACTCGCTTAGAATGTCCATGTGCCGTATCTACCACTATGACATCAACTCCTGCATTCACTAGGGCTTCTACTCTATCTTTTGTATCTGGTCCTGTTCCTACAGCTGCTCCTACTCTCAATCTTCCCATTTCATCTTTACATGCATTAGGGTACTTTTTCCTTTTGGTTATGTCCTTTATAGTTATAAGACCAACCAATTTTCCTTCGTTATTAACTATTGGCAGCTTTTCCACTTTATGTCTTTGCAAGATTTCTTCTGCTTCTTCCAGTGTTACCATTTCCTTTGCCACAATAAGGTTTTCTTTTGTCATAAAGTCTTTTACAGATTTATCGTAATCGGTAGGTTTTATAAATCTTAGGTCTCTGTTGGTTATTATACCTACTAGCTTTCCTTCACTGTCTACGACAGGCACACCTGATATTTTGTATACACCCGTTATTTCTATGGCTTTTCTAACGGGTTCATCAGGATGAATAACTACTGGTTTTAGTATCATTCCACTCTCAGATTTTTTGACTTTCTCAACCTCCAGAGCTTGCGCTTCTATAGACATGTTTCTGTGAATTATACCCATTCCACCTTCACGGGCTAAAGCTATAGCTAATTTTGACTCTGTCACAGTATCCATAGCAGCTGAGATTATAGGTACATTCAGCTTTATTTTCTTCGTAAGATATGTGTGGACATCAACTTGGTGCGGTAAAACCTCAGAGTATTGAGGTACAAGTAATATATCATCAAAGGTTAGACCTTCTACAATTTCCATGTATTAATTATATCAAAAAGTTTTTCGTATTATCTTTTACGCTATTTTGTACCTATAATAGGCGTTACAAGCACCTTCCGAAGATACCATACAGGAACCTATGGGATTTTTTGGAGTGCAGATGTTTCCAAAGAGTTTGCAATCTAGTGGAGATCTAAGCCCGCTTAATACATCTCCGCATATACAGCCTTTTAATTCTTTTTGAGGAGGTAAATTTATATCAAAAACAACTTCAGCATCGTATTTTCTATATTTCTCTTTTATCGCAAAGGCAGAGTACGGAACTTGGCCTAATCCTCTAAATTCAAAAGATTTTCTATCTTCAAAAACTTCTTTTATAAGCAATTGAGCTTTGGTATTACCTTCTTGACTAACTACTCTTTCGTACACGTTTTCTACTCTAAAAACCTCTTTATTTAACTGATTAACAATAGCTAAAGTAGCCCTCAAAATATCAACAGGTTCGAATCCTGATATAACTATGGGTTTTTTAAATTCTCTTACAAGATGTTCATACGGTTTAGTTCCTATTATTGCGCTTACATGTCCCGGACCTATAATGGCATCTACTTTGGCTTTACCCTGTTTTAGTATATATTCAATAACTGGTGGAGTCTTAACATGATTGCAAACCACATAGAGATTATTTATGTTCGTATGTTTTGCCCTTAATATCAAAGCTGCTGTTTGAGGTGTTGTAGTTTCGAAACCTATAGCGAAGAACACTACATTTCTATCAGGATTCTCAAGAGAAATATCTATAGTGTCTAAACAAGAATAAACCATTCTAATATCCAAACCCTGAGCTTTCATATCCATAAGGCTTTGCTTTTGCGATCCTGGAACTCTTAGCATATCACCGTACACACATAGAATGAAATTCATTTTTGCAAGTTCTATAGCAAGGTCTATTCTTCTTTGAGCTAAAACACATACAGGACAACCTGGACCGTGGACAAAACTAACATAGCCTTTTAAAAGCTGATCAATACCATTTTTCACAATTGCATGAGTATGTCCTCCACAAAACTCCATTATGTAAATGGGCTTTCTTCCAAAAGTGTCTATCCTATTCTTTATTTCTCTAATTAACGCGTTAACTATCTTAGCATCCTTGAATACATTAAACAACGTTTCTTCCTTCATCCACCTCCTCCCTTTGTATTATCTCTTCAAGTAGTTTCAGCGATTCTAAAGCGTAATTTTGATCCAGCTTAGCTATTGCAAAACCTACGTGAATTAAAAGATAGTCTCCCAATTTTATATCCTCTTGAATTAGATCCAGTGATACGATGCGCCTAGTCCCTAGTGTATCTACAACAGCTCTATTTTCCTCAAGTATCTGTATAACTTTTGATGGTATAGCTAAGCACATAGCTATAAATATAGAATCACTATTAATGAATAGTTGGTCAATCTCCTTTTAAAATTTAGTCTTTTAGACATAAATAAATTGCATGTTTTTTAAGTTTCGTTTATTTTAAAATAATATGCCATTTTGTCTATGAGAGGTGAAAGTATGGAGGTTAGAGAATACGATTCTTGTGGCGTAGGTTTTGTGTGCAACATAAGTGGAGTTCCAAGTCATCAAATAGTTAAGTGGGGAATAACAGCTGTAAAAAACTTAACTCATAGAGGTGCTGTAGGAGGCGATGGTAAAACAGGCGATGGAGCAGGAATTCTTATACAGATACCCAGGAAATTCTTTCAGGACTATTTGAGTGAGGAGTTCTTGGATATCTCCAGTATAGATAACTTAGCAGTAGGAGTTTTATTTTTTTACGAAGATTTAAGACAACATATACAAGAAATAATCAATAAAACATCTTTTACATTCGTAGCTTGGAGAGAAGTTCCTATAGATAAAGGTGCCGTAGGGGAATCGGCGCTAAAGGTCATGCCAAAAATATTCCATCTTTTGCTAGATTGCGAAAAGGTGGAACAAGAGAGAAGAGAATTAGAGCTATACTTTTTGAGACGTCTTATAGAAACAGACAAGAAAATAAAAGATAAAGTTTACATAGCGTCTTTATCCACACGCACAATGGTTTATAAAGGCATGTTAGTTGCTCCTCAATTGGATATTTTTTACCCAGAGCTTCTAGATGAGAGAATAGAGTCGGCTATATGCCTGTTTCATCAAAGATATTCCACTAATACATTCCCTAATTGGAAATTGGCGCAACCTTTTAGGTATCTAGCACATAATGGAGAAATAAACACGGTATTAGGTAACAGAAACTGGATGGTGGCTATTTCACATGAGCTTGAACATGAGATCTTGGGAGATAGAATTAAGTTAATCAAACCATTGGTAAGTTACGATGAGAGTGATTCTGCTTCTCTAGATAAAGTCTTTGACCTTTTGTGTCTAGTTGGTTACAAACCCGAACACGCCATAAATATGCTAATTCCTCCAGCTTGGGAAAGCGTTCCAGATATGCCTAAAGAGTTTAGAGACTTTTTTGAGTACCAGTCTCTACTTATGAAACCATGGGATGGACCTGCGGCAATAGCCTTCACCGATGGTAGAGTTATAGGTGCACACCTAGACAGGAATGGTTTAAGACCTGCCAGATACATTTTAACAAAGGATGGTATTTTGGTTCTTGGTTCAGAAGTTGGTATGATAGATCTTAGTGAAAAAGAAATTGAGAAAAAGGGAAGGTTAGGACCTGGAGATACATTGCTTGTAGATCTTTCGAATGGTACTGTAAAAGAAACACAAGAAATACTAGAGGAGCTTTCTTCACAAAAGCCCTATTCTGAGTGGCTTTCTAAAAATCTGGTAAGGCTTATAGACGTAATAAATGACTGGAACATAGATATTTCTGAAGATGCGGATATATTAAGAAAACAGATAAGTTTTGGTTACACACAAGAAGAAATAAAAAATGTCATCTCCTATGCTGCCAAAGAAGGAAAAGAATTAACCTTCTCTATGGGAGACGACACACCCATTCCACCTTTGGCAGAAAAACCACCTCTTTTGTTTAGGTACTTCAAACAACGCTTTGCGCAAGTTACGAATCCACCTATAGACCCTATAAGAGAGAGATCTGTAATGTCCTTAAGGATGAACCTTGGATACAAGAGAAACTTTCTCAAAGAAACTCCAGAACATGCAAAAAGGCTTCAGATAGATAGCCCTATACTACTTTCGTATCACATTAAGGCAATAGAAACTCAAGAGCACTTTAAAGTAGCACGTGTACCTATCACGTATCCAAAAGAAAGAAGCTACTGCGTTGCAGAACTTCAAGATTTAGCAGGTGAGAGGCGTATAACGGATATCCTTTACGATGCTATGTACGAAGGTATAAGCATATGCGATCTAAGACTAGGTGTAGAAATTGTCTGTAGAAGAGTGGAAGAGGTTGTAAGAGAGGGAGCTCAAATAGTTATCCTTTCAGATAGGAACATAAATAAGTATCGTTTGGCTGTGCCTAGTTTGCTGGCTGTGTCGGCTGTATTTAAGTGGTTGTCGGAAAGAGGTCTTTCTAACAAAGTCTCCTTGATAGTGGAAACTGGTGAAGCAAGAGACACTCACCATATAGCATGCTTGATAGGATATGGTGCTTCTGCTGTGTATCCTTATCTTGCTTACCAAACCATAAAAGAACTATGCGAAAAAGGTGAGATTGATATACCTTACGACAGGGCTGTATTTAACTACAAGAAAGCTTTGGAAGATGGTCTCTTAAAGATAATGTCTAAGATGGGTATATCTACTCTTAACTCGTATCAAGGCTCAAAGATATTTGACACTGTGTGTTTAAATAAGGACTTTGTGGAGGAGTTCTTCCCGGGAACACCCGTTACATTGGAAGCTGATGGTATATTTGAAATACAGGATAGCTTACTGGCAAGGCACGATGCAGCCTTTGAAACAGATAATCCATCTTTGGATTACGGCGGTGAAATGAAGTTTCGCAAAGGTGGCGAGTGGCATGCATGGTCGCCTTTTGTTGTCAGATCTTTGCATAGATTTCTGGAGACGAAAAATTACCAAGACTATAAATCCTATTCAGAAATTGCTAACAATGAACATCCTACATTCATAAGGCATCTGCTAGATTTTAAAAAAGCTGAAAAGCCTATACCAATAGATGAAGTAGAGCCTGTTGAAAGCATTCTCAAAAGATTTGTAACAGGTGGTATGTCTCTTGGGGCTCTCTCACCAGAAGCTCACGAAGCTATAGCAGAAGCATGCAATAAATTAGGAATGAAAAGTAACTCAGGAGAAGGTGGAGAAGATCCCGAAAGGTACTTTAGCATAAAAAACTCTGCTATAAAACAAGTAGCGTCAGGTAGGTTTGGTGTCACTCCTACATATTTAGCATCAGCTCAAGATATAGAAATAAAAATAGCTCAAGGAGCAAAACCTGGAGAAGGTGGACAGCTTCCTGGACATAAAGTAAATGAGTATATAGCAAGATTAAGACATGCTCAACCTGGCGTAACACTTATCTCTCCTCCACCTCATCACGATATATATTCCATAGAAGACCTAGCACAGCTCATAAACGACTTAAAGGAAGCCAACCCAAAGGCTAAAGTATGTGTAAAACTTGTTTCTGAAACAGGAGTAGGAACAATTGCAGCTGGTGTCGCAAAGGCTTATTCAGACATAATTCAAATAAGCGGGAACGAAGGTGGAACAGGTGCAAGTCCATACTCTTCTATAAAGAACGCTGGTAATTATTGGGAAATAGGACTTTCTGAAACGCACAAAGTCCTTATGGAAAATGGTTTACGTGATAAAGTGAGATTGAGAGTTGATGGTGGAATGCGCACAGGTAAGGATGTAGTAATAGCGGCTCTTTTAGGCGCTGAGGAGTTCGGTTTCGGAACAGCAGCTATGATAGCAGAAGGGTGTGTAATGGCAAGACTTTGTCACACCAATCAATGCCCTACAGGGGTAGCTACTCAAGATCCAAAGTATAGAGCTAAGTTCAAAGGTAAAGTGGAAGACATAATGGCTTACTTTAAAGCCGTTGCACAAGAAGTTAGAGAAATTTTAGCTTCTATGGGCTTTAGATCTTTGGATGAAGTTATAGGAAGAAAGGAGCTTTTGGAAATAAGAACCTTTGACAATTTGCCAGGATCCAAGAGAGTGAAGCTTGAGGAATTTCTAAAAGAAAATTATTCAAAGGACAAGCCTCTTAAGTGCTCGATAGAAAAAAATGACAATCCAAGGCGGTCAGAACTTGCAAAAAAAATAGAAGAAGAAATACTTCCATACATAGAAAAGGGTGAAAAGGTTTACAAAGAGTATGAAATTAGAAACATAGATAGAAGCATACCTACCAGACTTGCTTATTACATAGCATTAAAGTATAGAGATGAAGGCTTACCAGAAGATACAATAAACTTGGTGTTTAGAGGAACAGCAGGGCAGAGTTTTGGAGCTTTCAATCATAAAGGTATGTCTTTAACGCTTTTTGGTGATGCTAACGATTACGTAGGTAAGGGGATGTACGGTGGAAGAATAGTTATTAGACCAACAGATGTAAAGGACACTCAAAATCACACTATAGCTGGAAATACTATTCTCTACGGAGCCACTGGTGGAGAGCTTTATATAGCGGGCACAGTAGGTGAACGCTTCGCTGTCAGAAACAGTGGAGCTATAGCCTGTGTAGAGGGTGCAGGTCTTCACTGCTGTGAATACATGACGGGTGGCTTGGTGGTAATTTTAGGCAAAGTTGGCTTCAATGTAGGTGCTGGAATGACAGGTGGATATGCATACATCCTCGATGAAGACTTGGAGAAAAAGATAAACCCAAGTTACGTAACAATCAGAAAATTGAAAGAAAGAGAGACGGAAGAACTAAAAAGCGTATTGGAAAAACATGTAAGGTACACACAGAGTGCATGGGGAAGATACATATTGGATAATCTCTCTGACTTTGTAAACAAATTTTATAAAGTTATACCTTTGGAACAATGTAAGAGAAGTACATATGGGGAAAGCGATGAATGCGAGGTAGCTCAAGCTGAAAGAAAAGCTTAAGGTACTTAGCTTTGGTTTGTTCGATTCAGCAGAAACTATTCTTGGAGCTCTTATCTTTTCCACCTTTTTCCCCTTATATATAACTAAGCATATAGACACTAAAGTTTACTCTTTAGTTTACGGGTTTTCTTTTCTCGTATCTTTTTTTCTCGCTTTGTATTTTGGTAAAATAGCAGATAGAAGAGCTCTTAGAAAACACTTTTTTATTTTTTTTGTTCTCCTAACAACTTTATTTGGGGTTTTCATATACTTCACTTATATACTCCCCTTTTTAGCACTTTTTTTATACTCATTAATGGCTATAAGTCACCAACAATCTATGATTTTCTACAACTCTTTACTAGCTTCCTTTGAAAAGAAAGGTTTTATATCTGGTTTTGGAGTGGCCTTGGGTTATATAGGCTCAGCTTCTGCATTACTGTTTCTGATTAACATTCTAGAAATTCCAAGTGTATTTTTGGTAGTTCCTTTAATATTTCTTTTAATATCTCTGCCCTCCTTAATAGTTCTAGAAAATCCTAGACACAAATCAATAGCAAATTTAAGGAGCATTTTTTCAGACAAAAGTTTCTTACTTTTCATGATTTCTTTACTATGTTTAACCGAAGTTGCTAACACACTGATAGCCATGATGAGTATTTATTTGAAGAAAGTTTACCTTCTTGATGACACGGATATATATAAAACTATAGGATTCTCTGCATTAGGTGGCGTTATAGGTGGGATCTTCTGGGGAAAAGTCGTAGATAAATACAACAGTAAAAGGATCTTTCCCATAGGTTTTTTTCTTTGGTTAGCTTTTTTGATTTCTCTATACTTTGTTCCAAGAGAACTTTTAATTGGTATAGGCTTTCTGGGAGGTTTTTCTTTAGCTCATCTTTGGACAGTTTCAAGGGTATATCTAATAGAAAACTTTTCAAAAGGCGAAGTTTCAGTAAGAATGTCCTTTCTTTCACTCACAGAAAGAATATCATCGAGTATAGGTCTTTTTATTTGGAGTTTTTTATTGCTTGTAACAAATAACAACTACAAACTTTCAGCTCTTTTGATGGCAACTTTCCCCATTATAGGTTTTTTTGTATGGTTATATAAACCCAAGAACTATACTTCCTCTTTTACAAGTCTCTGAGCTCCCAGATCCTTAAGCAATTGGTAGTCTTTTGTTATATCTCTTCCAGCTCTCGTTAAGTATCCTCCTACCATCATAGCATTGGTCATCAATACAGCCATTCCATGAAAGTCTCTTAAGTTCTGCTCTCTTCCACCACACAATCTGAGTTCAGCTTTTGGATTGGTAAACCTAAACATAGCTATAGTCTTTAGAGCCTCTAAAGGTGTTATCCCCGGTGCATTTGTCATAGGTGTTCCTTCTATAGGCATTATAAAGTTAAGAGGTATAGAGTCTACGCCTAGCTCTCTATATGTTAGCGCCAAATCTACTCTATCTTCCAAAGTCTCTCCCATGCCAAATATACCACCACAACATGCAGAAAGCCCAACTTTTTTAATTTTCTTTACGGTTTCATACCTTTCTTCCCAAGCGTGTGTTGTCACTATATTAGGAAAGAAGTTCTTAGAAGTTTCCAAATTGTGATTTATCCTTTTTACACCAGCTTCCTTTAGTTTTCTTAAGTCTTCTTCGGAAAGAGTACCAGCGGATACACAAACATTAATAGGGATTTTTTCTACCTCTTTAATTTCTATTACGCTTTCTATAATTCTTTCCACTTCTTCTTTTGATGCAGCTTTTCCGCTTAAAACTACACAATACCTGTTGGCTCCATATTCTACACCTCTGTATGCACCTTCAATAATCTCCTCTTTTGGAACAAGGTTATAAATGTTTATAGGAGTTTTGTAAAACTTGGATTGGGCGCAGAATTTGCAATCTTCTGAACATGCACCGCTTTTGGCATTTATTATGGAACAAAACTCTATCTTACTTGGATCATGGAACTTTGCTTTGATCTTTTGAGCAGCATAAACTAGCAATGCTATATATTCATCAGGAAGAGTCAGGACATTCAGAGACTCTTCTTTGGTTACCTGGTAGCCCTCTAGAACTTTATTTTTTAGTGTCCAAATGAAATTTTCGTACCTATCCATGCCTAAAATATAACATAATGTATTCCAAAAATTGATAACCTATATCATAAGAGATTTTATATTTATATCTTGTATTGGAGGCATACCCATGAAATTACTGAAATTCTTAGTTATACCTTCTATGTTTTTTATTATAGGCTGTGCTAGCACCATTAAAGCTATTGATTATACAGAACCCAAAATTAGTGCGAAGATGTATCAAAGTGTTTGGTTGGATCCGCAAAACTTGTCTAAGAATAGGAATATTTATGTTCGTGTAATGAACACTTCAGGATACCAAGGCATAGATTTCATGGATCTTCTGAAGCGCAAGATAAGTGAAAAGGGCTTTAATGTAATAGATGACCCAGGTAAAGCTGATTACATCGTTCAAGTTAACGTCCTTTATTTGGATGAAGAGAAGGAAAGCCTAACAGCGGATAGTATGCTAGTAGGTGGTGTAGGAGGTGCCATAGCTGGTAGTTACATAGGCGGTGGTACAAGAGAAAATATAGCTGGAGCTCTAGGTGGTGCAGTTATAGGAAGCCTAATAGGTGGGCTTGTTGGAAAAACTATAGCTGTAAATAGCTTTACAGGTGTTGCAGAAGTCCGCATTCAAGAAAATTTAAACAATACTACAAAGGAACACGACACGCGTATAGCCGTAAAGGCAGAACAAACCAATATGGATAAGGCTCAAGTGTTGAAAATATTAGCTGACAGATTAGCTACACAGATATCAAACATTTTTGTATACTAAAGTAATGCAGGTCGGTATAATTGGCTTTGGTAATATGGGCAGTGCCTTTGCCCAGGGTTTGAAAGAGTCCTCTCATATAGTAGTTTACGATAAAGAAGAATCCAAAAAGGAACAAGCCATACAATTAGGATTCGGTGTATCAAAAGATTTGGACTTCCTCCTTGGAAGCGATTTCCTCTTACTTGCTGTAAAGCCAAAGGATGCCGAAGAAGTTTTAAATCACCTAAAAGGTAAGATAGATAGGGAAATTTTGGTTAGCATAGTAGCTGGGCTAAGCTTGGAAAGAATGAAAAGCATCTTAGGAGAGAAGGCAAAAATTATACGAACTATGCCCAACATTAACGTAAAAGTTCAGAAAGGATGCATAGCTTTTACTACAGATTTGGACGAAGAAACAAAAGAAAAATTTATAAATCTCTTTTCATCGTGTGGAAAGCTTTACCCAATTGAAGAAAGACTTATGGATTCCTTTACGGCTTTGGCTGGTTCTGGACCCGCCTTTGTGTTTAAGTTCATCTCGGGCTTAGCTATGGCAGGTGTTATGGAAGGCTTTGACTACAAAACATCCTTGGATATAGTCTTACAAACTATCGTAGGTTCGTGTCAACTTTTGGAAAAAGAAAAAGTACATCCCGATGAGCTTGTTTCAAAAGTCACATCCCCAGGTGGCACAACGGTGGAAGGTATAAAGCTTCTTCTAGAGAAAGGCTTTGAAGGTATACTAATGGAATGCATAAGAAAAACATCAGAGAAAGCAAAGAAGCTTTAATATTTGAATTTAGAATAAAGAACACTATAGTTGGCGTAAAGTATTGGAACGAAAATGAAGATTGTGTTACTCTAAGACAGATACACTCTAACATAGCTTTTAGAGTGGATAAAACATCCTTAACTTTAGAAGAAGGTGATGCTCTAGTCACAAGCAAAGCTATAAGAATAGGTATAAAAACGGCTGATTGTGTACCTGTAATTCTCATTGGAAATAGAGATGTGGCAGCTATACATGCTGGTTGGAGAGGACTCAAAAGTGGCATAATACAAAATACGCTAAAGCTCATGGAAGACGACCCTAAAGACGTTTTTGCTTTTTTGGGACCTTCTGCAAAAGCATGCTGTTATCAAGTAGACCAATTTTTTAAAGATTTCTTTAAGGCAATTACTTTTCGCAACAATGGATTTTACATGGATACCCAAAAGGAAGCGTTAATTCAATTGAGATCCTTAGGTATTGAGAAGTTCTTTGTATGGAACTCATGCACTATATGCAACCCTTCTCTTCCATCCCATAGGCAGAATCAAACTAAAGAAAGGCTCATTACATTTGTGGAAAAAATTTTATAATTTAAGATGTTATGCATATACCCTTTGCTAGAAAGTATAGGCCAAGAAAATTTAAAGAGGTAGTTGGACAGGAAGTACCAAAGAAGGTGCTTTTAAATGCTGTAAAAACTGGAAAAGTCTCGTCCGCATACCTGTTTGCAGGTCCAAGAGGAAGCGGAAAAACTACATTAGCACGTATATTAACAAAAGCTATAAATTGTTTAAATCCTCAGGACGGTGAACCTTGTGGAGAGTGCGAAAATTGTGTAAGCATTGACAAAGGTAACTTTCCAGATCTCATAGAAATAGATGCCGCATCCAATAGAGGAATAGAAGACATAAGGTCTATAAGAGACGCAGTTTCCTACACACCTATAAAGGGCAAATACAAAGTCTACATCTTAGACGAAGCCCATATGCTAACAAAGGAAGCCTTTAATGCATTGCTCAAGACTTTAGAAGAACCACCACCCAGAACTGTGTTCATACTTTGTACCACAGAATACGAAAAAATTCTTCCTACAATACTATCAAGGTGTCAAAGATTGATATTTAGCAAACACTCTGACGGGGAAATTGTATACAACCTTATTAGAATATGTAAAAGCGAGAATTTAAACTGTGAAGAACAAGCTTTGAGAGCTTTAGCAGCGGTAAGTGATGGCGCTATGAGAGATGCTGTATCTCTTTTGGACCAAGCTGCAACCTACGGTGAGGGTAAGATAACTTCAGACGTTGTAGAAGAGTTTTTGGGACTTCCAAGCCAGGAAAGGGTAAGAGACTTTATTAGGTTGCTTTTACATTCACATGTAGACGAAGCTTTGGAAGTGATTAACGAGCTTGTGCATAAGGGTTTTAATTTGCTTAGATTCTGGAGTATGGTCGAAGAAGAAGTAAGAACACTCATACTATATAAGAGCTTAAAGGATCCTTATAAAGTTATTCAGGTTGAAGAGTTTCATAAGGAGTTTGCAAATGTCCCGCTTAGCACCTTGCTCTACCTGGAAAAGCTTATCAATAACGCAAAGGAGTACGCAAGAACAAGGGGTCTTCAACGAGCCATAGAGATCGCTATAGTGAAAAGTATCATTGTGAAAGATATTGTGTATCTTACAGAGTTGATAAAGTATTTAGAAGAAGGTAAAGAAGAAAGTACACCAACAAAGCAGGTGCAACAAGAAGATCTAAGATCTAGGTTTTTCAAATCCGCTAATCTCAAACCAATAACATTGAGTATACTAAAAAAGGCTCCTTACAGAATTGAAGGCGATAAGGTAATTTTCGCTATTTCCTCTGAAGATGTAAAAGTAATAGAGATTGAGAAACTAAAATCTCAGTTTCCTTTCGTAGATTTCGAAGTACGTACTATATCGGAAGAAAAAGAAAAGCTTGGAACTTTAGAAGATACAGCCAAAAAAGTTAAAGAAATGTTTGATGCCAAATTAATCGAGCAAAAAAGAGAAAATGAAGCCTAAAACTTTGCTAGTGAAAGTCCCAAGGGAAAAAATAGGTCTCTTTAGTGCCTTAGTGGACGGCTCTGGTAGAAACGCCATTGTCAGAACAAAGGAAAAATCCCAAGACCTGGTTTATTTAATTGCCACACCGGACACTTATCAAAACCTTCTAAATGTATTGGAAAACATAAAAAAACACTTGGATATAGAGCTTTTAGGGCTTGTGGAAGAAATAGATGTGGGTTAATTCCAAAGCTTACACCTTCATATTTCTTATGGGCATTGTGAGCCTTTTTTCTGACATTACATACGAAAGCGCAAAGAGTTTAACTGGTCCTTACCTTGCTTTTTTGGGTGCCAGTGCTTTCTATGTGAGTGCCATTTCTGGTTTAGGTGAGTTTTTGGGCTACAATTTGCGCTTAGTATCTGGATACTTATCGGATAGACTAAAGTCATATTGGGCTTTTACCTTTTTTGGCTATACTCTAAATCTTTTGGCTGTCCCAGCTTTGGCATTTGTAAGCACGTGGCAGTGGGCTAGTGTTTTGATTCTTTTGGAAAGAATAGGGAAAGCTATCAGAACACCTTCCAGAGATGTGCTTTTGTCTCATGCTACACAAAAGGTAGGGCATGGTAGAGGCTTTGGAATTCACGAATTTTTAGACCAAATAGGTGCAATAACTGGACCTTTGTTTGTGTCCTTCGTTATTTACAAGTTTGGAAGCTACCAGATGGCTTTTGGTTCTCTATTTGTCCCGGCTATAGTTGCACTAACTACACTTTTTGTTGCCAAAAGGTTTTACACAAACAATGTGGAAGTGCATGAAAGTTCTTCGGATGTAAAAAAGGTTCCTAAGGGCTTACTTTTTTACCTTTTGGCTACTTTCTTTTTAGGTTTGAGCTTTATTCACTTCCCACTTATGGCATACCATCAAAAAAACTTGGGTTTAGAAGGTTATCTTATTTCCCTATTTTACGCTTTTGCCATGCTTGTGGATGCAGTAGCAGCTGTGCTTTTTGGGTATCTTTTTGATAAAAAAGGTTCTATGGTTCTCCCTATAGGCATAGCCATTGGTACAATGTATCCTCTTTTTGTTTTTAGCGGAGAGTTCGTAATCTTTGGAGTAGCTCTTTGGGGTGCTTTGCTTGGCATACAAGAATCTATACTGAGGTCTTGGATAGCTCAGAACGTACCTTTATATTCAAGAGCTTTTGCTTATGGGTTGCTATACTTTGTATTGGGTCTTGCTACTTTATTAGGTAGTGTGCTTGTAGGTTTTCTATACAGTTTGGGGATTTACTACGCAGTGGTCTATTCCTTAGCTTTGGGTTTGCTTTCTTCCCTTACCTTCTTGTTAGCCATAAGAAGGCATTCTGCATAAATTAGGTCTTCTGGATAGGTCAGCTTTATATTTGTAGGCGAACCTTCTTCTATAGCTACTTTGTAGCCGTATCTTTCCAAAAGGGCAGCATCATCGGTAAGTATTATCCCCTCTTCTCTTGCTTTTATGTGGACTTTGTAGAGAATATCTCTTTTAAAGGCTTGAGGTGTTTGAGAGTAATAAAGGTTTGACCTGTCTATGGTTTTTATTACATGAAGATCTACCACATATTTTAGTGTGTCTCTTACGGGTATAGCTACAATCTTCCCATCGTATCCACAAAGATTGGACACTCTAATAAACATATCCTTTGTGGCAAAGGGTCTTGCACAGTCGTGGATAACCACTATGTCACCTTTGGCTTGTAGCAAAGCGTTAAAGACTGAGTCCTGTCTTTCCTTTCCACCGGCAACTTTTTTTATACCTTTGGGCACGTCCACATGGTCCAAATCTTCTTGGGGAAGAACCAAAAGGGTTTCATCGAAAAGTCCCATAGTTTTTTCTACAGAATACAAAAAAAGGGGTTTTCCCAGAAGCTCCACAAACTGCTTTTTTTGCCCAAACCTTGTGCCACTACCAGCGGCAAGGAGTATAAGGGATATCATTCTTCCTTTAGCCTTTCTATGACATCTTTTACATCACCGAAAACTTCCTTTAGCAGATCCATATCGGACGAAGGTATGTACTCGTTCCCTTTATCCAACACCATACCAAGCAGGTAATAGCCCTTTACTTCGTTTTCTAAGGTCTCTCTTGTAGTTCTATCCAAAAATTTTTTTATACTTTCTGGATCATTAAAGTCCACCTTTATGTCCACGTAGTTTAAGTCCTCTGCCTCTATCTCTTGGTTGCCAACAGGAGCGTAAAGATTGTATATGACAAACTCACCTTTCAAATCCTTAAAGTTAGAAAAAAGCTTCTCTACTCTCTCTCTTACCTTGTGCCTTACACTCATAAGGAAAGATTATAAGGCTAAATCCCAAGCAAAGCGCCTACTAATTTATCTATTTCCTTTAGCTCTTCCCTTACAAGTTCCTTGCGAATGTAGTCTCTTAGTTTGATATAGTTTAAGTTTAGAACTCTTTCATCCTTCATTTTCTCCTTCACCTTTTGATGGCAAAGCATACTAAGTTCTGCAAGCTCCAAATGAACAGCGTTCCTTTCATCAAATCTTGGAATGGGTAGATACTCAAAGGGTCTGTTGTGAATATCCCTTTCACCTAAAAGAGGCTTTATGAATTCATTTACTTTATTTGAGTTGAGAATTGCACAGAGGTAATGAGCTTCCTTCTCGTTGTAAGTTTCTATGTAGTGGGTTTTATGTTCTGCTATAAAGCCTTGGACGTTCAAACCGTAAACTTCCTTAATCTGATTTGTATTTATTACACACGAGCTTATACTAGCTCCGCTTTTGTTATAGAGTAGTTTTACTACGCCTGATAGTTTTTGTCTGGAGAAAAGACCTTGAAAGTCCAATCGTTCGTATGGAGTTTTTACTCTCTCCGAAGTCCTTTTTGCGAGTTTGTTCCAATGCTCTTCTACCTGAGAAAGCCACTTTCCAAGCTTTGGACGTCCTTCAGCGTAAGCTTTTTGAGAGTTCAAAAGTTTTCCATTCTTTAAGGGTATTATTACCAAAGAAAGTTTTCTATAGGAAAAGGGGAAAAGCTCCGTAGAAAGAAGCGTGGCATATAAGAACTCCTCTTCTACCTCACCTTCAAGTTTTATACTTTTCCATGGCTCTTTCCCTTGCTCTTGTGCTACAGGATCAGTCTCTAAATGAGTCCCCCTCTCCTTAGGTTTTACAAACCAAAAGCTTCTTGGAACTAAGGTTGCTCCTTGGAAAACTTCCTTAAGATATACACTTTCTCCCACTCCTTCTGCGGGTTTGTAAGTGCCCTCTGACTTTTCAAAAAGTTCACTTGCACTACTTAAGTCCATGTTTTTGTAAGGCAAGACTCCTTTTAGCTTTAGAATAGGCACATGAGGTTTTGTTTGAGCTCCCTTTTTGTAGATTACGCAAACGCTCTGAATGTTAAAAAGGGGTTTCACATCCGAACAGTCTATTATTTTTTCCGATTTCATTAAGTATTTTTCCTGAAATGCTTTGTGGTGCTTGCTGTCCTTCATAATGCTCCTTGGCATTACAAAAGCCAATGTTCCATTGTTCTTTAGGTAAAGGTCTTCACTTAATGCGAAAAACACAGTGGCAAGCTCCAAGTGGGTTACCAAGTGGGTGTCCTTTCCTTCAATGAGTTTATACTTTTTTATGCTTAAATGTCGTATTCTTTCTTGGTATTCCTTTCTATTGATATCTTTGTATGTAAGCCATGGTGGATTACCTACTACAAAGGCAAACTTGTTTTTGCTAAAAATTATTGGTCTGTGGGCGTTCTTTAAAACAAACTTCCATATGGTGTCTGTGGGAGGCTCTTTGAGTAAGTATCTCATTAAGGTTAGATTGGACATCCAGTGGGTAATTTCATCGGGAGTCAACTGCAATTTTTCCAGATAGGACTTGAAACCTCTTTTTGCTGTGCTTTCGTCCATTTTTGGATCTGCATACTCTATAAGCATGTCCAAGATCTCTTCCATCTTCTCTTGGCTTATATCCAAAGGCAAAGAAAAGGTAGAAGGTGTTTGAGAAGACAGCGGTTTAATTTTCCTAAACTCTTCTAAAGGTATTGGTATTTTCACGTATGGCTCAGAGTATGCACCTCTTGCATTTAGACTATCACACATGAATATGGGAATGTAGAGCTTACCTCTGTAATCCTTTAAATCCTCACTCAAAGCAAGCACAAAGTTAGTTTTTGCAATAATCACAGCCAAAGGATTGACATCCATACCTGCTAAAAACTTTTGAGCAAAATCTACAAGCTCTTTCCCCTTTAGCCCTTGCTTTTTGAGTAGCTTTATAGCATTCAGAAGGAAAGTTCCAGACCCGCATGAAGGGTCCAAAAGGGATTTATCTTCCGCTTCATGAAAGCCTGCTTCTATAAGTAACAGCTCAGCCAACCAATCGGGTGTGTAGTACTCACCCAAATCGTGCCTTGTTTCTGGATCTACCATTTCTTGGTATATTTCTTTCAAAATGTCCTCGTTTATGTAAGAAAGGTTGTAAGCACTTATAAGCGTGTCCGCCATAGAAAGAAGCAAAGGATAAAACGGTTGCCAAACATTTTCATCCACAAACCAACTGAAAAAGTCATCCTCTACAAAGTTTTCAAAGCCTAACTTCTCAAAAGCTTTACCTGTTATAATTTCCTTTAGTTCTTGCTCACTGTTAGGGGCTCTTTTTTCTATTGCAACAAAAGACAAAATCTTTGCAAAGGTTGCCAAGTAAGTGTGTGTAATAAAAAGACTTTCCTCTCCTACCTCACCAGAACCGTAAACAATGGACAAAAGATTTCTCCACTCGTAAAACTTAGTAAACAACACAGAACTGTCTTTCAAACTCTTAAAGGCAGATTCTAAAGCACTCTTGAGCCTGTAATAGAGAATGCTCCCAAGCCCAAATCTTCTAGCAATGTCAGCAGAGGTGGGCTTTATGTTTTTCTCTGTAAAAAGGTAGATATCAAACTTTTGGTATATTTCCTCTGCTTTGTCCTCTTCTATCCTAAACTCACTTAACTTCTCAAGTTCTTCCCCTTTTAAAGCGTAAACCTCAAAAACTTTTCCATCCGTTAAAAAACCAAACACACTTTCAGGTCTTTCTTGGTTTTTGATGTACTTTTTTAGCTCTTCTTTACCAACATTTCTGCTATGCTCATCTAACTTTCTTTTAAACTCAAAAATGATGTGCCCTACTATGGCATCCGCATATCCACTTTTTGCACGTATGCCACGTATATACTTTTCCAGTTCTATCTCCTGGAGTTCAATTTGAGGGAAAAGCTTTTCAAGAAAACGTAAAAAATTATGCCTTATAGTATCTTCAGGTTTTCCCGCTATACTGCTTAAATATTCCTTCACTAACTCCCTTTTGTCCATGTCAAAAAATTATAGACCCAACACAAGAACCTCACTCACCGTTGGGTGAGGCAAAACCATTTGGGAAATAAACTTCAAATCCAACTCGGCATTTAGCATGCACGTAACACTGCCAATTACTTCCTCAGCCATAGCACTTAGGACCTCAGCACCTATTAGAAAGTTCCTTTTGTCAAAGTAAAGAATTACCAAACCATCCTCCGTGTTTTGTATGCTACCTATGGCGTAAGGTCTAAAACTTATCAATTTTTCTTGGTATTGTATAACTTTACTTTTGAGCTCATAATGGGTGATGCCAACCTTTGCATAAGACATGGGCAAAGTATACAAAACGTATGGAATGTTTTTAAAATTAACAAATAGTTTTTCTTTGCCTAGTATTCTGTTGGCTACAATTAAGGATTGTATACGCGCAGCGTGAGCTAGTTCAAAAAGACCGTTTACATCACCTACGGCATAGTGATTTTTTAACGATGTCTCAAAATTCTCATCTACTATGATGTGTCCCTCTTTATCCTTTTGTATGTCTTGGAGCTTTACGGCTTCGGAGTTTGGAACTCTCTTTTCAAAAAGCACATTAAGCTCCGATTTTTCAAACTCACTTTCTTTCTTTTCGTTCACTCCTAAAGCTTTTATCATCTTTAAAAACCTGCTTTTTATACTAGGGTGCATAAAATCCAAGTCTTTGCCTTCTGTGAAAATGCTCACCTGAGAGCCAAACACAGAAAACATACAAGCAAATTCGTAAAGTATAGGATCGTTACCTTTTAGGCTTAAGGATTTGGGCACTTCTTGAAGATTCAAAAGGTCATCGGATGTTAAAAAACCTTCTTGAGATTCAGCTTGCCTTTTGCCCGTGTTTATAATCACGTGCTTTGCTTTTAAAATCTCTTTGTCCACCTTCACCGTGTAAGGCTCAATTAATTCACCGTAGCCAAAGTATACATCTACACCTTTTAGCATCTTGAGTATGTCTTGCCTTAGTCTGGCTGTAAGCTCTTCCTTGTAAGCATAAAGATTCTTTAAGTTTACCTGAAGGTTAAAAGATGCGACCTTTGAGTGCTTGGCTTGGTATAAGGTTTTTGCTTCCTTGATGTAAAGCTTGGTAGGAACACACCCCTTATTTAAACAAACCCCACCTATGTTTTTCTCTTCCTTTTCCACTACCGCTACCTTTAGCCCCGCATTTCTTAAAAGGTAAGCACCCGTATAAGCTAGCCCTCCTCCAATTATTACTACATCGTATTCCTTCATTTTGCCCCCTTAGAGAGAAGTTTTAAGTAAGCCTTGTCTGTAAATCTCTCCTTCACATGCTTAACAAACAAAGCCCCCGTTAAACCGTTAACTATCCTATGGTCAAAGGTAAAGGTAGCGTAAAAGGTTTTGTTTTCATCTATGGCGCCTATGGCTACTATACAAGCTTGTTCAAAAGGCAAAATGGCATCAAATTGCATAATACCAAACATACCAAGGTTGGATATGGTTAGTGTAGCACCTTTTATATCCTCAGGTGAGAGTCTCGATTCCTGAGCCTTCTGTCTTAAAGTTTGAAGCTCCTCCGATATTTCCTTTAGTGTCTTCTTATTTACCCTTTTTATCACTACATTGTAAAGCTCTTCGCCAATGCCTACAGCAACACCTACATTTGCATTGGGACTTATAAGATAACTATCCCCTTTCAGTTTAGCCCTTAACCTGTCAAAGTACATCATAGAGTCGCCTATGATTTTTATAAACCAGTGGGTGTAGGTGATACCTTCTATGTAAGGAATAAAGGAAGCGTTAATTTTGTCCGTTATGCGGTATTGAGGGTTTTGTATGCTCTTGGTTAAGTTCTCTATAAGAGTCTTTTGGGTGAAAGATACAGAAATTTTTTTGGGAATTTCATTGTTTTCTATATAGGTAATTAGCATATCTTCGTTTACTTTCCTCTCTCCAAAGTAAGAGATTACATCTTTGGGGTCTATCTGGTAGTCCTTTATGATTTCTAAAGCCCTTGGTGTAAAGTATCTTTCTGTCAAAAACTTCTCTATGTCCTTTGCATGCGCAGGCGATGGTATTTTACCCATCTTTTGAAATTCGCTTATGTCCAAATCAAGTTCTTTAGCCAAAACCTTAGCGTAAGGTGAGGCAAAACCAGGAGCCATTGATTTTTTTACCTCTTTTAACTCTTTCCTTTCCTCTTTTACAAAGGTTTCCTTTGGCTTTTCTTCGGGCATTTTTTTAGGCTCTTCCTTAGGTGGTGTCTCCTTTGTTTGCACCGGTTTGTCAGTTATTTCTATTATCGCTATCACTTTACCTACTTTTACCTCTTCATTTTCACCATGAAGGATTTTCTTCAAAATACCGCTTCTAAAACTTTGGAGTTCCATTATGGCTTTTTCCGCTTCAATTTCTGCTATCGTTTCCCCTTTTTCCACATACTCCCCTTCTCTTTTTAGCCACTTTACTATTTTCCCCCTCTCCATTGTATCAGAAAACTGGGGCATGAGAACCTCATAGTCCATTTTGTTTCCCCCAATCCAAAATAGCTCTGTATATTTTCTCAGGCGTAGGTATACTCATAAGTTCCAGATTCCTGTTATAGGGTATTGGGACTTCCTCTCCACAAACTCTCAAAGGCGGTGCATCCAAGTAGTAGAAGAGTTCTTCGCTAATTCTTGCGCTAATTTCCGCACCTAATCCTAAGCTTTTTGGAGCTTCATGCACCACAACCAACCTTTTTGTTTTTTTTACCGAGTTGTATATGGTTTCAAAATCGATGGGACGCAAAGATACAAGGTCTATCACTTCGCAGGATATACCTTCCTTTTCCAGTTGTTCGCAAGCCTTTAGCGTATCGTGTAAGGATTTTAGGTAAGAAACAACGGTTACGTCTTTACCTTCCTTTACAATCCTTGCACTGAAGGGATCGAAATTTTTAAGATACTCGAAAGGAAAGTCCCAGGCATATAAAGCAACGTGTTCCAAAAATATAACAGGGTCATCGAATCTTATAGCGCTTAACAAACCATGGTAAGCTGTTATGGAATCCGATGCGCAAAAGACGTATATTCCCGGCACGCTTGCAAACATATGCTCCAAACTTTGGGAATGCTGAGCTGCAAGTTGCTTTGCCACACCCTGTGGCATCCTAACCACCATGGGAAGGCTTATCTTTCCACCGCTCATATACCTAAGCTTTGCCATGTTATTTACTATCTGGTCCATAGCTAGCATGGCAAAGTTTGCCGTCATTATCTCCGCCACAGGGCGTAACCCCACCATAGCCATACCAATCGCCGTTCCTACGATGGAATTTTCCGCTATAGGAGTATCTATAACCCTTGACTCCCCATACTTTGCGTAAAGCCCATCCGTTACTTTGTAGTTACCCCCATAAAAGCCCACATCTTCCCCCAAAATTACCACGCTTGGATCCGATTCCATAGCATGATCCAATGCCAGGTTTAAAGCTTCTCTGTAAAGCATGATTTATACTCCTATATCTTCGCATACACTACCGCAGTATATATCCCTGTATAGCTCCTCAGGTGGTGGCTCAGGAGAGCTCAAGGCAAACTCTACAGACTCTTCCACAATTTGAGCAATTTTGCTATCCATTAGGTTTACTTGCTCCTGAGTTAACCACCCCTTCTCCAAAGCTACCTTCTTTAAGTTCTCGATAGGATCTTTCTTTTTAAACATCTCCAATTCCCTTGGTGATCTGTAATCACCTTTGTCAGCCATTGAGTGCCCTTCGAACCTGTACGTTATAGCTTCTATGTAGTAAGGTTTTCCATACTCTTCAAGGTACTTTTTGGCTTCAATCACAGCTTCATATACGGCAAAAACGTCCATTCCATCCACTTGAACAGCGGGCATATAATCCTTTACCTTAAGGTAAGTGTCCTTAAAAGCAGAAACCCTATCAATACGCGTGCCTATGGCGTAGTAATTATTTATGCAGAGAAAAAGGACGGGAACTTTCCAAACTACAGCCAAATTTACAGCTTCAAAGAAGCTACCGGCGTTTGTTGCACCATCCCCAAATGTAACTAAAACACCCGCTTTCTCGTTTCTTAACTTTCTTGCGTAAGCTGCACCAACAGCGTGAGAAAGATGAGCTCCAACGATAGCATTCCCACCGTAAAAATCCAACTTTGGCTCGTAAAGGTGCATCGAACCACCTTTACCTTTTGATACCCCCGTATACTTACCAAAGAGCTCTGCTATTATGAGCTTTGGATCCATTCCCCTTGCCAAAGCCAAAACGTGCTCCCTGTATGGACAAAACAGGTCCCCCTTACCAAAGCCTACAACAGCTCCCACGCTTACAGCTTCCTGTCCAATATCCAGATGCAAAAAACCACTAATATTTCCTTTCAAATACTCCTCTTTGGCTCTGAGCTCTAACTCCCTTCCTAACTTCATAAGAAAGTAGAATTTTTCTGCTAGAGTTTGACTCATGCTTAAAATTATAAGTAATGTTTTTAAGAGTAGCTTTACCCAAAGGAAGACTCTTTGCAGAGAGCGTAAACTTACTCTATCAAAAAGGCATAATAGAAGAGCCCATTGAGGAAGGTAGAAAACTCACAGTAAAATTAAAAAATTATGAGTTCTTTCTAGTAAAACCTTCAGACGTGAGCGTATATGTAGAAAATGGAGTAGCTGATTTGGGAATAGTAGGTTACGATGTGCTTATGGAAAAAGATTCAGATGTGTATAAGCTTTACAACTTAGGAATTGGCTTTTGTAAAATAGTTGTTGCAGGATTGCAAAAGGACTACGAAAAATATGCAAAAGGCACTTATCTGAAAGTAGCTACCAAATACCCAAAAATAACTAAGGATTTTTTTGCAGAAAGAGGTATAAAAACAAAGATAATATACTTGAGTGGTTCAGTAGAGCTTGCACCAATCATTGGACTTTCTCACTGTATTGTAGACTTAGTGCAAACTGGTAGAACGCTGAAAGAAAACAATCTCATAGTTTATGAAGAAATCGCCACATCTACAGCACACTTAATTTGCAATAGAGCGAGCTACAGGAATAAGAAAGGTCAAATACTCAATCTTTTGAGTCAGATAATAGATAGGGCTTTGGTATAACTTAGGCAAGATTCATTATGATTCCTACCAACAACGAAGCCACAAACTTAGATTTTATAATGTAGGGTTTAATATTTAACAAAGTAAAATCCTTATCTTTTAACATTAATACTTCATTTTGCGTAAAACCCCCCTCAGGACCTACAACCAAACCAATATCATGGTGTTTTTCAAAAGAAAAATGTTTAATTGTAATTCCGGCATGAAAATTATCGAGAAGTAAGTTAATAGAGTGTTTTGGAACTAAATTCTCTATAAAAATAGGATCTTCCAAAACTAAAGGCTCCGGTCTCATACATTGCTTAAGGCTTGCTAAAGCTATTCTTTCCCATCTACTCCTTTTATTAAGAATCACATCATAATCTCTAAAGCTCCTATTAGATATGACCGGAATTAAGGCGTATGCACCTACTTGACTTAAGTTTTCAACTATTTCATCCATTACTTTAAGATCTTTTGGAACACATTGATACACGTAAACATAAGGTTTTGGAACAGTGTAGTTTACTTCGCGAATTATGGAGCAAAGGGCTCTTTCCCTTTCTAAAGACTCAACCTTGCATACATAAATATGCTTTTCTACCCAAACCTCAATTTCATCCCCTGACCTTATCCTCTTTGCCTTTAGGTGTTTTAGTTCCTCCCCTTCTATATATATGGAATTATTTCTAATATAAGATGCTATAAACCTATCCATTAAAAAGGGGGGAAGCCCCCCTAAGTATGTTACTTTACCCCTTCCCTAAGATTTTTGGCGGGTCTGAAAACTACAACTTTCTTGCCTGGTATCTCAATTACAGCTCCCGTTCTCGGATTTCTTCCCTTTCTTGCAGCTCTTTGTCTAACGGAGAACGTACCAAAACCTGGAATGGCAACTCTTTCACCTTTCTTTATAGAGTTTGCCACAGCATCTACCGCAGCTTTAAAAGCTGCATCTGCTTGCTTTTTGGTTAAGCCAGCACTTTTCGCAATTGCAGAAATGAGTTCAGCTTTTGTCATCGCTTGTCCCTCCTTAAAAATTTTGATACTACATATTTTAAAGATCACAAAATTGCATGTCAAGCAAATTTAACAAAATTTTTCTTAAAAATCACTCTATTGAATAAATATCCCTTAAATTCCGCCCTTCTTCCGACCAATCTAATCCGTATCCTACTAGAAACACGTTTGGCACTTCAAAGCCTACAAAATCAGCTTCTATATCTACTTCACGCCTTTCCTTTTTATCAAGAAGCACACATACACTCACACTCTTTGCGCCTTTTACCTCTAGTATCTCTTTAACTTCCTTTAAAGTGTAACCAGTATCCAAAATATCATCTACTAGTAATATATTTTTCCCCTCTATGTCCATTTCCAAATCTTTTAAGACTCTTACATGTCTTTGACTTTCCATAGAAGACCCATAGCTTGAAGTCCATATAAAATCCAAAATCACTGGCTTTTTAAATTCCCTTACGAGATCCGCCATGAATATAAAGGATCCCTTTAACAAACCTACAACAACAAAGTCGTTCCCAAGAGCTCTTTCTATCTGTGCAGCTAGTTCTTTCAAACGCTTCTTTATATCTTTAGAACTTATGACTTTCTTAAGCTTCCGTCCCTTTATCTTCATCTTTTAACTCCAAACACATTTGGTATGCGTTTTCACCATCGGAATAGTATTTGTATCTAACATTTAATACTTTAAAACCAGCACTTTTGTATAAGTTTATAGCTCTTATGTTTGAAACTCTCACGTCAAGAAGTATTCTACTTACAGCAGGCTTAATATCCTGAATAACCTTGCTTAAAAGATACTTCCCTAATCCCTTTCCCCAGAATTCTTTTTTTATAGCAAATGTCATTATATTAGCTTCATCATATACAGTCCAGACTATGGCATACCCTATTATTTGGTTGTCTATTTCCATTATGTAAGATCTAGAGTAATCCAAGGAAAGCTCTCTTTCAAAGCCTTCCATAGTCCACGCATCTGTTGTGAAATTTTCTTTGTTGATTAAATACACCTGTTGTAAATCCTCTTTTCTAAGTTCTCTTATATCTATCTGTCGTAGCTCCTTATTTAGTTCCATACTAAATAGAACTCGGGAACTAGAAAATTTCCTATTGTAATTTTATTATACCCTGCAATAGTCGCTTTAATCATAGTTTTCCTTGATGTGTTTATTTTCAGCTTCCAAGATCTATATTTTAATCTTATGCTTGCACAGATAAAAGAAAAATTCCAAGAATTAGGAGATAAGTTTGAGGAAATTAAGGCTACAATAGATCTGGATTCACTAAAAAGGGAACTAAAACAGATAGACCATCTTATGTCTGAAGGAGACATCTGGAAGGACCAAGAAAAAACAAAAACATTAACGCAGAAGAGAAAGTGGATCGAAGAAACCATAAAGGAGTTTGAATCCATAAACAAAAGCCTCTCTGATATTGCCGATATCTTAGAAGTTACACCTGAAGAGGATATGGAAACAGTTCAGATGCTATACGAAGAACTCCAAAGTATAGAAGAGCCCATAAAGGACTTGGAAATTAAAACCTTCCTGTCTGAGGAGATGGATCCAAAAAACGCTTACTTGACAGTTCAGTCTGGCGCCGGTGGTGTAGAAGCCTGCGACTGGGCGAGTATGCTTCTCAGAATGTATACACGGTGGGCGGAAAAGCATGACTACGAAGTGGAACTGATAGACATAAACCCCGACGACGTTGCAGGTATAAAGAGTGCCACTATTCGAATAAAGGGACATTACGCTTACGGATACCTAAAGGGTGAAAACGGAATTCACAGACTCGTTAGAATATCTCCCTTTGATGCCAACGCCAGAAGGCACACTTCCTTTGCATCCGTATCCGTCGTTCCGGAGATAGACGAATCCATAAACATAGAGATAAGGGAAGAGGATATAGAGATGGAAACCTTTAGAGCCAGCGGTGCGGGTGGGCAGTATGTAAACAAAACGGATACGGCGGTTAGACTAAGGCACAAACCCACTGGCATAGTAGTTTCTTGCCAACAGGAAAGGTCACAACTGCAAAATAGGTTAAAAGCCCTAGAACTTCTAAAAGCCAAACTTTATCAACTGGAGCTTCAAAAACTCGAAGAAAAGAAGAAAGCTTTGGAAGGGGAGAAGACGGACATTGGGTGGGGATACCAAATAAGATCTTACGTATTCCAGCCTTACCAGATGGTAAAGGACTTAAGAACAGGTATAGAGATAGGAAACGTGGAAGCGGTTTTAGACGGGGACATAGATGAATTTATAGTGGGGTATTTAAAGTGGAGAGCAAGGGAAAAGACAAAGAAAGAGGGGGCAACTACTGGTTAGGAACCCTAGAGAAAAACTCGATAGAGGATCTGTTTAAAAACCTTACCAAACTTTACAAAGTCTATGCTCCAAAACTCAAGGATGGCTTTATTTCTTACGATTGGGTAAGTAGTATTCATGAGCTTTCCTTCGGTTATAGGAACCACGAAAGCCCAGGATATTACAGCTTAGAGAGGCAAGAAGGCTACTTTACCTATACACACCCGGTAGATTCCTTTAAAAAACTCTTGAGACCTTCTGAAGAGGTCCTTTTGACTATCAAAATAAAGAACAACAGGATAGTCTTTGAGGACAGCGCTCAGGCGGACAAAGTAGCTTTATTTGATGTGAGATCTTGCGATTTATCGGCTTTGAAAATAATGGACAAGGTTTACCTAAACGCACCCTATCGAGATAAACACTACGAAACCAAGAGAGAAAACCTATTCATAGTAGCTGTAGACTGTGCTTTTGCAACTAAGACATGCTTTTGCTCCTATATGAACACTGGTCCACACTGTAAGGAGGGTTTCGATATACTGCTTACGGAATTGGAGGACGTTTTTATAGTGCAGGTGGCATCAAGCAGAGCCTGGGAGGTTCTGGAAGGGATACCTTTGGGAGCGGTAACAGAAAAACACATGGAAGAGAAAAGAGCCATAGAAGAAAGAGTAAGAGAATCTATGAAGTTTGGTGTAAACACTCAAGGGTTAAGAGATGCTCTATACAGTAAGATGGATATTGAACACTACGAAAATGTGGGCAAAAGATGCCTTGCGTGCACGAGCTGTACACAAGTTTGTCCCACGTGTTTTTGTTTTGACATCGTAGAGATTACGGATACGGATCTTACAACATCAAGAAGGGTTCGTGTTTGGGACTCTTGCTTTAGTCCATCCTTTGCAACTGTCCACAGGTTCAACATAAGGGAAAGCGTAGCTTCCAGATACAGGCAGTGGCTGATGCATAAGTTCGCTTACTGGATAGACCAGTTTGGATCCTTTGGGTGCGTAGGTTGCGGTAGGTGCATCACTTGGTGCCCAGTAGGTATAGACATAAGGGAGGAGGTAAGTAGAGTTGCAGGTTCTTAATCCCTATACGCTCAAAGAAGGTTACATAGAAAAGGTAATTAAAGAGTCTGAAAATACATACACCTTTCACATACGCACACAGGAACAGGCTTTTCCAGGTCAGTACAATATGCTCTACGCCTTTGGAATTGGCGAGTCTCCTATAACTATAGCCAGCAAGGGTTCTGGCTACGTGGTGCATACCGTGAGAGCGGTAGGGGATGTGACAAGACATTTAGACTCTTTGAAGGAAGGCGACCTTCTCTACTACAGGGGACCTTATGGGAACACGTGGGACATAGAAAAGGCTTACAATAGGGATCTACTCATAATATCAGGGGGTCTTGGTTTAGCAGCCACCAGATGGATATTTGAAGAGGCTATAAAAGGCACACATCCAATTAAAAAGGTTATACACCTTTATGGATCCAAAGATACCCAGAGTTTGCTATACACTTACCTTTACGAGCAGTGGGCAAAAAGAGCACACTTTGAGATTATCGTTAACAGCCCCAGTAAAGAATGGAAAGGAAAGGTAGGTTTTGTTACGGATCTAATAAGGGACATGTCTTTATCCGAAAACACCATCGTCTTTATGTGCGGACCGGATCCTATGGTAAAAGCCTGTAAAGATGTTCTGAGAGAGAAAGGTGTAACGGAAGAAAACATTTATGCATCCTTGGAAAGGCATATGAAGTGCTCGGTGGGCACGTGCGGACACTGTATGATAGGTCCCTACTTTGTTTGTAAGGATGGACCCGTATTTAGGTACGATACCATAAAGGAGTTCTTCGAGAGGAAGGAGGTATAAATAAAATCCCTATGAAATTATCAACATATGCAAAGGATTTTGGGACCAGTTACAAAACTGCAGAAAAGCTTGAGGTTTTCAAACAGACAGGTAAAGGAGACAGTTAATTCTCAGAGGAGAAATATCGGAGTTAGTCTTGACTAAAGGTGGAATGATTGTAATTGAGGATTTAAAGCATGTAAGGCACAAAAAGCGGGGGAAATTTCGCCCTGAAAGACCTAGCAGAAATTTATCTGCATCAACTACGGATTTGAGGAACATTCTGACAAAGCCAACTTACCGGAATATATTTTCATTGAGGTAACAACTATGAAAGTAGGCGTCTTTAAGTTCTCCTCGTGCGATGGTTGTCAGCTGGCTTTCTTTGACCTTAGCGAAGAGATACTGAGGCTTTCTGAGAAACTCGAGATCCTTTACTTTCTTGAGGCATCTTCCAAAAACGTCTACGACAGTTTCGACATCTCCTTTGTGGAAGGATCCATATCGACACAGGAGGAGATAGAAAGGATAAAATCCATAAGGGAGAGATCAAAAGTGCTCGTAGCCATAGGTGCTTGCGCCGTCTCCGGTGGCATACAGTCGGCGAGGAACTTTGAAAACTACGAAGAAGTCTTTAAAGAAGTCTACAAAGACTTGGAAATGGAGAATGTTCTAAGGAACGCTTACCCTATTTCCCGCTATGTTAAAGTTGACTTCAGCCTGTTTGGCTGTCCAATAAACAGCGATGCTTTGAAGGAGTTTTTAATCTCTACACTTTTGGGTAAAAGTCCTATGGAAATTTCCTATCCCGTGTGTCTTGAGTGTAAAAGAAAAGGTAACCCTTGCGTTGTAGTACTTAAAAACGCTCTGTGTCTTGGACCAATAACGCGTGCAGGGTGCGGAGCCCTATGCCCATCCTTCAGGCGAGGATGTTATGGATGCTACGGACCAATAGACAAACCTAACATAGATGGTTTTGAGGAAAAGTTTGGAAAGATAGACGAGGCTATAAAGGTTAGTTTTAACGCTTTTAATCCAACATACAGAGGTGTGTTTTATGAGGATTAAGGTGGATGCGTTAACTAGAGTGGAAGGGGAAGGAGCTCTGGACATACTTTTGGAAAATGGAACTGTTAAGTCTCTAAAGCTCATTATTTACGAACCGCCCAGGTTCATAGAAGGTATACTGAAAGGAAAAAGTTACGAGGTTATTCCCGAAATAACCGCCCGCATATGCGGTATATGTCCCATCGCTTACCAGATAAGCGGAGTCCAAGCCATAGAGAATGCCTTTGGCTTAAGCGTTCCTGGAGAGATAGAAACAATAAGACGGCTAATATACTACGGGGAATGGATACATTCTCATGCTCTGCACGTGTTCTTCCTGCACCTTCCTGATTTTTTCAAGGTTTCCTCCATCATGGATTTGGCAAAGGTAAACGCAGAGTATGTGAAGGTAGGGTTAGAAATAAAGAAAGCGGGAAGTTCAATTATCCAAACCATAGGGGGGAGAACCTCACACCCAGTCTCCATATGTGCAGGCGGATTTTCCCATCTTCCAGAGGACGTATCCCACCTAAAGGCGGAAATTGAAAAAGCTTTAGATCTTTGTGTATACGTTGCGGAAAAACTAAAGGATTTACCTTTCCCGGAGTTTGAGCTAAAAGACGTCTTGTTTGCAAGCATCACCGATAAAGACTATCCTATCCTTAAAGGCGATATACAGATAGGTCAGGACATCGTAAAACTGGAAGAATTTGAGGACTACTTTAAAGAGTACGAAGTGGAGTACTCCACAGCCAAGCGATGCCAATACAAAGGAAAAACCTACTTAGTTGGTCCCTTGGCAAGATTCAACAACGCATACGAAAAGCTATCACCTATTGCTTTAGAACTATCAAACAGGATAGGCTTGCATCCCCCTCTCTTAAATCCCTACAAAAGCCTGCTGGTGCGTATGGTGGAGATGGTGGATTCCTTAGAAAGAGCCCTAAAGGTAGTTAAAAACTATAAAAAACCAGATCCTACAAGGATAGAGGTAAAACCAAAGGCGTATACAGGTTATGGCATATCAGAAGCTCCCAGAGGAATGCTTTACCATTCATACACCTTTGATGAAGAGGGCAAGATACTAAAAGCCAACATAGTTCCACCAACGTCACAAAATCAGGATATTATGGAGAAAGCTCTTGTTCACTTGATACCTAACCTAAACATGGATGAAGAAACGGTGAAAGAGTCCTGTGAGTCCATGATAAGAAACTTTGACCCATGTATATCCTGCGCCACACACTTTTTAAAGGTTAGTATAAAGCGGTAAGGTTACTTACAGAGTTCCTTTAACTCTTCGAGTTTGGTGAGTTTTTCCCAGGGTAAGTAATCTTTGCCAAAGTGTCCATAGCAAGCGGTAGATTTGTAAATAGGCTTTCTCAGATCCAAAAAGTCTATCAACTTTCTGGGATTTGTTGGAAAGATTTCTAGCAAGGCTCTTTTAATTTTCTCCACTTCCACACTTTCTGTGGAATAGGTTTCTATATCAAAGGCGATAACTTCGCTCATTCCGAAAGCGTAAGCCATCTTTACCATACACCTTTGTGCCAGTCCTGCACCAACCACGTGTTTAGCAATGCATCGAGCCAAATAGGAAGCCGATCTATCCGTTTTTGTTGGGTCCTTTCCGGAAAAGGCACTACCACCGGAGTAAGCCACATCCCCATAAGCATCGGAAACGATCTTCCTTCCCGTTTGTCCTGCGTCAACCGTTGGACCACCTGAGACAAATCTACCGGAAGGATTCACGAGTATGCGTGTGTCCTTTGTTATGTATTTTTTATCCACTACCTTCATCACGGATTCTTCTATAACAAAGTCTCTCAGCTTGTCCAAGCTGATCTCCGGATCGTGCTGAACGTATACAATTATGTCCTTGAGGTATAGGGGCTTTTCTTGTTCATAAACGGTCGTTATCAAGACTTTACCGTCGGGTCTCAGGAAAGGCGCTTTGCCAGACTTTCTGAGATCTGATAAGTTCTTTGATACAGAATGGGCTGTATTTATGGAAAGGGGCATATAGTTTGGTGTTTCGTTGCATGCATACCCTACAACGGTTGCTGTATCTCCCGCTCCTTCGGAAGATATACCTAAAACTATCTCCGCTCCCTGTTCTTCTATGGTGGTTATGACAGCGGAAGTGTCAGCATCAAATCCGTAATCGGGTCTGTTATATCCCACTTCTTTTATGGTTTTTCTCACGGTCCCAGGTATGTCCACGTAGCTTTCCGTATACACATGTCCCGCTACAAATGTGAGTCCAGAGATCACAAGAATCTCCAGAGAAACTCTGCTGTAGGGATCCTTCTTTATAAACTCATCAAGCAAAGCATCAGCCACAAGGTCGGCGAGTTTGTCAGGATGACCTTCCATAGGTGATTCTGCCATTTTTATACATCTAGACATTTTGAACCCTCACCTTAAGTTTAAATTATAATCTTTTATCTGATGAAAAGTAAATGGATTAAAGAACTTATCATAGTAGTGCTAATTGTGTTACTTATCAGAACCTTTTTAGTACAAGCTTACAATATTCCTTCGGGTTCAATGAAGCCTACTTTATTGGTAGGAGATTTCATACTAGTTAATAAGCTTGTCTACAGATTTTCTAGTGTTCAGAGGGGAGACATAGTAGTTTTCAAATGGCCAGTAGATCCTCGCATAGATTTCATAAAGAGAGTTATAGCTTTACCTGGAGATTTAGTAGAAGTTACAAATGGAAAGGTGTATATAAATGGACAAGAACTTCCTTCCAAACTACTTGGAGAAGAAGTGGAAGACGGCTTTAAAAAACTAGTTTTTGAAGAAACACTCCCAAACGGTGTAAAACACAAAATAGCCTTATATGAAGAACCAATCCTTCCAAGAAGGGACATGCCACCTACAATAGTGCCAGAAGGTCATTACTTTGTATTAGGTGATAACAGAGACAACAGTGAAGATAGTAGGTATTGGGGATTTTTACCTAAGGAAAACATAGTTGGTAAGGCTTTTGTAGTGTATTACTCTGGTGATATACCACCATTGCAAAGCACAGATGTAAGTATATTTACCGGTGTGAAGCAGTTAGTGTTGGCACTTTTCAACCCACGTTTTGAACGTATTGGCAAACCGTTGATTTGGTAGGTTTGTAGTGGAGTAAGCGTTGTGGCTAAGGAAAGGGGGGACAAGGAAGGGTTTTAAAATTTGTTGGAAATCAGCGCCAAGCTAAGTTTATTAATAAAAACCAAAACGCAAAGCTAATTAAAATAATACTACGGGAGGTATGAAGCTATGTCTTTGATAATTAAACTCTTAAGCACCCTTTTGCTGTTTATAGCGCCGTATCTCTCTTTTGCAAAAGAGAAGCCTGAGGTTTATGTGCAATTGGGGCATAGTGATCTTGTTACATCCGTAGCTTTTTCACCGGATGGTAAAAGAGTGGTATCTGGAGATGCTAACGGAACTATTAAACTTTGGGATGTCTTTACGGGTATAGAAATAGCTACATTTAGAGGACATAATAAATGGGTTACATCCGTGGTTTTCTCACCTGATGGTAAGATGATAGCATCTGGTAGTTGGGACGAAACTATTAGACTTTGGGATGTTGCTACTGGTAGAGAAATAAGGACATTTAGGGATAATGACTGGATCAAATCCGTAGCCTTTTCGCCAAATGGTAAGTGGATTGTATCGGGAAGCTCGGACGGATCTATTAAACTCTGGGATGTTGATAATGGTAGAGAAATTAGGACATTTGAGGGAAATAACCTTTCCGTTGAATCCGTCACTTTTTCACCAGATGGTAAGTGGATTGTATCAGGAAGTTATGACAAAACTATTAAACTTTGGGATGTTGCCACTGGTAGGGAAATTAGGACATTTATAGGGCATAGTGGATGGGTAGAAGTCGTAGCCTTTTCGCCTAATGGTAAATGGATCGTATCTGGTAGTTGGGACGGAACTATTAAACTTTGGGATGTTGCTACTGGCAGAGAAATTAGGACATTCCGGGGACATAGCGACGTGGTTCTCTCCGTAGCCTTTTCACCAGATGGTAAGTGGATTGCGTCTGGAAATAAAGACGGAATTAAACTCTGGAATGTTGCTACTGGCAGAGAAATTAGGACGTTTAAAGGACATACTCATGGTGTCACATCCGTTGCTTTTTCACCAGATGGTAAGATGATTGCGTCTGACAGTGGGCGCGAAATTAAGCTTTGGGATGTTGCTACTGGTAAGGAGATTAAGACATTTAGGAGACTCGGCTTTTGGGTCACATCCGTAACCTTTTCACCAGATGGTAAGTGGATTGTGTCTGGAAATGATAACAAAATCATCCTCTGGGATGTTGCTATTGGTAAGGAGATAGGGAGATTTGAAGGACATAGTGAGGTGGTCTCATCTTTAGCTTTTTCACTAGATGGTAAGTGGATTGTATCGGGAAGTTGGGATAAAACCCTTAAACTTTGGGATGTTGCTACTGGTAGAGAAATTAAGACATTTAGGGGGCATGATGACTGGGTCAGATCTGTAGTCTTTTCACCGGATGGTAAATGGATTGTGTCAGGAAGTGATGACAATACCCTTAAACTTTGGGATATTGCTACTGGTGGAGAAATTAGAACATTTGTGCGACATAATAACAAGGTTAAATCCGTAGCCTTTTCACCTGATGATAAGTGGATTGCATCCGGAAGTATTGACAGAACTCTTAAGCTTTGGGATATTGCTACTGGTAGAGAAATTAGGACATTTATAGGGCATAATGACTGGGTCTCATCTTTAGCTTTTTCACCGGATGGTAAGATGATAGTGTCTGGAAGTCATGACAAGACTATTAAACTCTGGGATGTAACTACTGGTAGGGAAATTAGGACATTTATAGGGCATAGCAGTCGGGTCACATCCGTAGCTTTTTCTCCTGATGGTAAGATGATTGCATCGGGAGGTGAAGACAACACCGTTAGACTTTGGGATGTTGCTACTGGTAAAGAAATAAGGACATTTATAGGACATGATAACGATGTTATGTCAGTAACCTTTTCCTCTGATGGTAAACTGATTGTATCTAGTAGCAAAGATGGCACCGTTCGCCTTTGGGATGTCTCTACCGGTAAAGAAATTGCCCAATTTGTGAGTTTCGAAGACGGCGAGTGGGTTGTCATAACACCGGAAGGCTACTTTAACGCATCGCCAAAGGGAACTAAATATCTAAATGTTAGAATAGGCAACAAGGTTTATCCCATAGACAACTATTACAAGGAATTTTTCAATCCCGACTATGTTGCTTCTGTTCTTCAAGGAAAGATTAAGAAGTGAGCATATAGGTGAGGTCGGTGGAGTGAGAGAATGGGTTTTAGGGTGGACTTTGAAATGTGTTTAAATAAAATATAATTACTATATGATGGACGAGCTAAAGTATGACAAAGAACTGGATATAAGAGGCGATGTTTGCCCATTCACCTTTGTCAAAAGCAAACTGGTGCTGGAACAGATGGAAAAGGGACAGGTACTCAGAGTCATAGTGGATTACCAACCGTCCGCCGAAAACGTTCCTAAAAGCATGAGAGAGGAAGGGCAAGACGTATTGGCTGTTAACCAGATAGGCGAAAAAGAATGGGAAATAATCGTTAGGAAAACCAAATGAAGTTTTTGTTTGTGATAAGCTCCAATCCTTTTTCTAAGGACTACGGAAGCGTTTACAACTTAGCTAAATTCCTCTCAAAAAAGGGTAGTGTGACCATATTTTTGGTAGGTAACGGTGTTTATTACATGATAAGACCAGAAGCTACACAGCTAAAAGATTACGCAAAGATAATGTACTGTGCTCACTCGGCGCATCAACGAGGTGTAAACAACCCACCCGATATATTTGAAAGCAGTTCTACATACAACTTATCTAGAATGCTTTCAGAATTTGAAAAAGTTATAATCTTTAACTAGAAATGAAAGTAGCGTTCATACTCAAAGGAGATCCTTTTTCTTGGAAAGCCTACGAAGCTATAAGGGTAGCTATGGCGGTAGCCATATCCGCACAGGTATACTTTATCCTCATAAAGGACGGCGTTTACGCTTTGACGAGATGGAAACCGGAGAGTTTGGGTATTGAGGGCTTTGATAGGCTTTTACAGAATATGGAATACGTAAATATGAAGGTGATTGTAGAGGATGCTTCCGCTGAGGAAAGGGGAATAAAGAAGGAAAACTTTGTGATAGAACCCGATCTAATGAGCATGGAGGATATAAAAAACTTACTAAAAGAGGTGGAGGCTGTTTTCGTATGGTAAGGACACTATGGCTTGTTAGAAAACTCGGTGATTTCTCATCGGATCTTGTAGAGGATGGTGACATAGTTATACTTATACAGGATGGTGTTTTGAGAGTTCCCACAAGAAAGGACTGGTATGCGTGCAAAGAGGATGCAATCGCACGAGGTGTGGACATACCCAAAGAAAAGCTCAGAAGTTACGAAGAAATAGCAGAGCTTATAGTAAATGCTAAAAAGGTGGTGGTGTGGTGATGAAGTGGCAGATAAGCAAGACCTTTAGGTTCGAAGCGGGGCACAGAGTTTGGAAGCAAAACCTGACCATGGGAAGAGGCTCCCAGTTTTCCATACGTGAAGTGCCTGTGAATAAGTGTGTTAACCTTCATGGACACAGCTACGTGCTTGAGGTGGTTTTGGGCTCGGATACACTAAGTGAGCAGGATATGGTAATCGACTTCTATCATGTCAAAAACGCTTTAAAAGATTTAATAGATACTATCGACCATAGCTTCATAATAGATACACATGACCCTATGTATGAAGACCTAAAAACTACTGCAGAAAAATACGGTGCACTTAAGATATTCCCGGTAAACTTTTGTCCTACCGCTGAAGCTTTGGCTAAATTTTTCTATGAGTTCCTGGAAACCAAACTCAAGGAAGCTAAGATTTTAGGAGATGTAAAAGTTGTTAAAGTAGTACTTTGGGAAACCGCCACTTCAAAAGCTGAATACTACGGTGAATGAATCTAAAGGTAGCTCTCCCAAATGGTAGAGTTCTGATAGCTCCTTACATTTCACAAATAGAAAATCCTATAGGTTATAGAGTTTTGGTATCTGCAGAACACAGGCAAACTACAGGCATAGTTGTTGGAATTTCAGAAAAAGACGCAAGTGCAAATAACGTAGAATTCTTAGATAAATATCCCATAACCACACCACAACACATAAAAACGGTTCTGGACATTTCTAACTTTTACGGTTTACTTCCATGGAACTTCCTATTTGATTTGTTACCCAAAGCTTTTCAGTGGAAAAAGGAAAAATTCATAAGACTTTCAAGACATCTCGACAAAACGCTAGACAAACAAAGTTTAGAAGTGCTTTTGTATGTCCAAAGGAGAAAGGAGTTAAAAGAAGAGCTGCTAAAAAAGCATTTTGGAAAAGAAAAAGTGGAAATACTAAAGAAAAAGGGATTTTTAGAGAGCTTTTATAAATGGGATATGCCAAAACTAGAAGTGGAAATTCTAAAATTAGGTGTATCTTATGCAGAAGCCATAGAGAGGATTAAAAAGTTCAAAAACAAAGAGGAAAAATTGGCTCTTATAAATTACATAAGCGAGAGATTGTACTGCACAACAGATGAATTAAAGTCCGAGGGCTTTAAAACAAAGGATATAAAAGATTTAGCAAAAGTAGGTGTTATTCAAAAAGAAAAGGAATACGTTTACGGGATAAAAAATATCCCTTATACTGTAAATCAAGAAAAACCAAACTTAATCAAAGCTTTACAAAAGTCCAGCATAATTTTGGGATACAGAGACGACCTAATAAGAAGGCTCTTAGAGTTACTAGAGCTTTCCCTACAAAGGAGGAAAAGTTCTCTTATTTTTGTTTCTAGTCTTTCTAATTTGGCAAGCTTAGAAAGTATACTTACAGATACTTTTGGAGATAAAGTTATATTTATTTCATCTAAGGAAAGTCCAAAAAGCTTGGTAAAAGCTTGGTTCTTAAGCTTCGAAGAACCCAGAATAGTAATAGGTACTAATTTAGTAGCACTAACACCAATAAAGGATGTAGAAACTGTAATCGTTTTTGACGAATTTGAAGCTAAACTATACAACGGAGTAGATTTAAGAAACTATTTTTACACTTTGTCCAAATACCTTGGAGCCAAATTTGTTTTATTTACACCTTCTCCAGATACGCACACATACAGAGCTATAAAGGATGGAATTCTTGATAAAGAAGTACTCGATTACCCAGCTAAGGTGGTTCTGATACAAAGGAAACCAAGGGAAATAATAACCTCACAAGTTTTAGAGATTTTAAAAGACACCTCAAAGGAAACCTTGGTGCTTGTTAATAAGTTAGGTTACGCTTACGCTTTTTGTCCTTCTTGCCAAGACTTGCTATTTTGCCCTAACTGCTCGAGCTTACTCACACTAACAGCTAGTCAAGAGGAAGTTTTTTGCAAATGTGGTTACCGTTCACAAGCTTTATGTCCCATTCATGAAGTAAAACTGGAGCCGTGGGGATTTGGAATAGAAAAGGTAATAGAAGAGGTAGAAACCAAGTTGGGTAAACTAAACCACATACATTATGCTCCACAGCCCAATTTATCACGAACTTATCACCATACTGTCGTAATCAATGCAGACAACATATTAAATGTTCCCTTCTTCGATTCCCAAGAACGATACTTTAAGTACCTTTGGACAGCTCTGTCCATTACCAAAGAAAAATTGATAGTTCAAACGCTACAACCTGACTTTCCAGTTTTGCAAAGCTTGGTAGAAAAAAATCCCTTTGATTTTTTAGAGTCAGAACTAAAGGAAAGACAAGAAGAAAACCTTCCTCCTTTTGCAAAAATCGTTTTGGCAAAGTACACCAAAAAAGGGAAATTAGCTTTGGAAGAACTAAAAGCTCTGTGTATCAACTTTAGGCTTTACGAAAAGGATAACTCTTGGGAACTGTTTTGCAAAACCACTTCCAAAAATCTTGGGAATTTACTCAGAGTTATAAGAAAGGAAAACCCCATAAAGGTTTCTGTAATTTAAAAAATCACCTTTTAGTCTTTTTGTTTAATCTTACGTACAGATTACGAATTGAAAAATAAAAGATAGGTATAGAACCCAGCAGTCCCCACAGTCCAGCTACAAAAAAAGTCTTTTCGAAGGCGTATGAGTAAGAATATAGCTGTTGAACTTGATACAAAAGCAGCGCTCCATTTTCCTCTACAAAGCTTTGAGCCAATGAAAAATTTTGCATCTCACCGATTCTTTGAAAGCTTTCTGCCGCAAACTTATTTAAGTCATTGGTAGCCAAAGCCGTTCCAAAGGAGCCTCCGACAAATCTAACGTAATGCATCAAGGACACACCAAGTGTGGTCTTTTCTCCAAGGTTTTTGAGAGCCAAGTTGGTGATAGGTGCAAAGAAAAATCCCATACCTATGCCCAGTATTATCAGTTTCAGAGAAGCCTCAAAGGCTGGAGTAAAAAAATTAAACTTTGGAAGTATAAGAAGCGATGAAGAAAGATAGAGAAACACCGCTATATATATAGGGAGCATTGGTGACTTCTTGTCGCTTATAACTCCAGCTATTGGAGAAGAGATCCCTATAGCCAAAGCTAAAGGAAGTATGTGCAGACCAGCTTGGAAAGTTGTTAGTCCCTTTAGGTACTCGTAATACAAGGGCAAGAGGTAGAAAACTTGGTACATGGAAAATCCCAAAAGTAGAAAGTAAACTAAAAAAGCAACAGTAAATTCCTTTATTTTAAAAATGGAAAAATCTACCAAAGGCTCTTTAGAAGCTAGCTCAGAAGTAAGAAAAAAGAGAAAAGACAGAAAGGTAATTATAACCAGATAAAGTATAAAATCAGAGGAGAACCAACCTTCCTTTTGTCCTCTCGAGAGAACCACCAAAAGACTTACCGTAGAAAGGGATATAAATGCATAAGACAGAAAGTTAAGCCTGAAACTTTCCTTTCCTCTATGCTCTGGTAAAAAAAATAGACTTAAAACCAAGTTAAATATACCTATGGGGATGTTTATGTAAAATACCCATCGCCAATCTATGTGTTCTGTTATGTATCCACCTAATGTTGGTCCAAGTGCTGGAGCAAAGCTTACCCCCATACCGTATATGCCCATGGCGAGACCTCTCTTTTGAGGCGGGTATGCACTAAAGAGTAGCGCTTCAGCAGACACCACAATCAAGGCTTCACCTATTCCTTGGAGTGTTCTAAAGGTTATCATCCACTCCAAAGACGAAGCTTGCCCACAGAAAAAAGAAGAAAAGGTAAACAAAAACAAACCAAAGTTAAAAACTTTTTTCAGTCCAACCTTGGACTCTATCCATTCTACCAACAAAATGGCGGACGCTGAAGCTGTCATGTAAGAGGTTATTACCCATTGGATACCGTAAAGATCAGTGCTTAGCGGTGCTATCATCTTGGGAACTACAATATCCACTATGGTGGTATCCAGTATAGCCATAAAGACACCTATCATGAGCGATATAGTTAGGATCACCCTTTCTGTAGGGGTTATTTGTTCATAAAATGGTTTATCTTGGTTCATTTTTTAATCTTTCTATCTTTATCTTCCCGCCCATTCCTACACGCAAAATGTCGATAGGTCCTTTGGTTAACTTTACCTTGATAGGGATCCTTTGGACCACCTTTGTAAACTCCCCAGCTGATACATCTCTAGGAACCAAAGCAAAGGTAGCTGCAGATGCAGGAGAGATTTGAACTACCTTGCCTGTGAACTCAATGCCTTTAAAGGCGTCAGGTCTAAAAATGACTTTGCTTCCAACGCCTACGCCTCTTAACTTGTCCTCTTCCAAAAGAACTTCAAGGTACAAGCTGTCCTTTTTGATTATGGCATATATAGGCTGTCCTGCTCTTACCATATCCCCAGTGCTGACGAATCGCCTTGCCACAACACCATCAAAAGGTGCTTTTAGCTGTGTATACTCTAATTGTTTATGTAGTAGTTCCCTTTGGGCTTCCAAAGCTTCTATTTCCTTGGACATAGAACTCACTTGCTTTTTTAGTTTTTCCACTTGAAGGGTGTTTACCTTTACCTTTTGCGCTTCCTTTAGGGACTTTGTGTAGGCTAGCTTTACTTCTTCTAAGTTAGCTTTTAGCGCTTTGTGTTTTTCCTCTAAGGATTGATAGTAAAGTTTGACTTCCTCGTATTTGGCAAGGGGTATTAAACCTTTCTTATAAAGACTTTCAAATCTCTCCAAATCTTTGTAAGCTTTTTCCTTGTTAGCTCTTAGCTCTTCCAACTGTGCCAAAAGAGCCTTCTCTCTTTGGGTTATTTCTTGGGATGCAATATCTGCGGCTTGTATGCTTAAACTTGTCTCCTTTTCCGACCTATTTAGTTCTATCGATAGTGCTTCTCTCTGGGCTTTTAGGCTTTCCAGTTGGGCAGAGATGTTTTTTAGGTTTAGTCTGTAATCTGTGTCATCCAAATTAGCCAAAATCTCTCCAGCTTTTACCTCATCTCCTAGATCCTTTTGGAGATTTATCACTTTCCCAGAAACCTGAAAACTCAGGTTTGTCATTTCTTCGGATCTCACAAATACCGCATCTGTAATAGCGTAATCTCTCCTTTCCTTTATCCATCTATAGGAAAGTACTACAAAAATCAACACCAAAAGGATAAGGAAGGCTAGACCAAGTTTTCTCTTCACTTTAGCATGCCTCCCTCTCTCAAAAGTCTGTAGTAGTTCTTTAGATACTCATAGTAAGCTAACTCTTTGTTCTTTTGAGCTCTTGTTAAACTAGCTTGTGCATCCAAAAGCTCTAGCATGCCAACGATCTGGTTCTCGTACTGCTCTTGCACTAATTTATAAAACTGCTGAGCAAAATTTAATGCATCCTGTGCAACCTTTAGTTCTTCTTTTGATGTTATAAGGTCTTGGTAAAATTTTTCCATGTTGAGTTTTATCTTGTCCTGTATATCCAAAAGGTCCGTTGTTAGCTTTTTCTCCTCTTCTGTGTGGCTTAGTCTTCTATAATAGCTCTCAAGTCCCTGAAAGTTTAAAGTAAAGCCTATAGAAATTATTCCAAAGCCTTTTGGTTTTATTGTGGGATTTTGGTCTGTGTATACATACTCACCTTGCAAAAATACCTTAGGTAAAAAATTGGATTTATCTATTTCCTGAAGGTTTTTTATTTGTTGCACTTTGTATCTGTAAACCTTCAGAATATCTCTGTTGGAAATAGCTTGCCTTGTATAGAACTCAAGTTCCTCAATTTGCGGATCTACATTTATAGGCTCTATCTTATCTACGTTTATACCTATTAGCTGAGATAATCTAGAGAGGGCTACATTATACAAACCTTGTGCCTTTATAACATCCCTTTGGACTTCTGAGAGTCTTACCTGAGCTTGCAAAACATCGGTTATAGCTACCAAACCTTGTTCATAAAAAGCCTTTGCTCTATCTCTTGCAAATCTTACAGCCTCCTCCTGCCTTTTGTATACCTCTACCAAAGCTTTAGCACTTAAAACATCCAAGTAAGCATCTATAACATCCAAAAGAACGTCTTCTTCTTTTTCCTTTAGCAAGCTAAGTTCTATATCTATTTGCTTTCTTGAAATATCCACCTTTGCAGATCTTGCACCACCATCAAAAAGGTTGAGCCTTGCCCCTATACTAAAGTTTTGGTAGTCCTTTTGAGAAGATGAAAAAGTTCCAAAGCCGAGAGGAAGATTTATCTTTTGTGTTTGCGTTTGATGAGAATACTTATAAGTTACGTAAAACTCTGGAAAGTAAAGGTTTTTATCAGCCTCCAAATCATACTTGGCTCTGTTTACCAAAAACCTTTGGGATTGAATCTCTTTATTGTTTTCCTTTGCCAATTTTAGAGCTTCTTCAAGACTGATGGCAAAGGATAATTTGAAAGCTAAAAGGAAAAGAACTACCCACATTTCACACCTCGCATTACTATCTTTACACCTTCTTTTGCCAATTGAGTCACCTCTTGCAAAGTGAGACCATCTGTGAATATTTTCTCTAGATACAAAAATCTAACAAACCCTATAAGTAAAGAGACAACAACGTCTACCTGCTCATACTTGATTTCCCCACTTTTTATACCCCTTTCTATAAGAGAAGACAGTATTTCTTTTACCCTTCTAGTTTTTTGAAGATGAAATTCCCTAAATTCATCGCTAGTTCTTAGAAGCTCAAAAAAGAATATATATGCAATTTCCCTATCTTTGTAAAACATTTCAAAAAAATCAGAAACACAGCTTAGCAGAATTTCTTCTACGCTTCTCTGTGTATTTACATGTTCTTGCAAGTTTTTAATCATACTCTCGGACATAATTTGAACAAGCTCTTTCAGTATATCTTCTTTTCTTTTAAAGTAAAAATAGAAGGCTCCTTTTGATAGACCTGCCTTTTCTACTATTTCATCTACGGCAGTTTCGTGGTAACCCTTTTTTGAAAAAAGCTCCTTGGCAGATTCCAAAAGTTTTTCCTTTGCTGTCATCTCGTAAGCCTACCAAGTAAGGCTAAATTGGAGTTGTGTTGGTAATAAAGATAATACAAGTTTAGTATGGTGTTGTTGTAATTGTTTGTGGCTTCTAGCACTTCCAGCTGCGTGGCAATGCCTAGTCTGTATCTTTCCTTAGAAAGTTTAAGAGCTTCCTTTGCAGCCTCTAAAGACACCTTTAAAGCATCTATTTGAGCTTGCAAAGACCTTAAGGCATTTAACGTGGTAGTCAACTGAGCTAAAAGGTTAGTTTGAGTATCTAGAAATTGTTCTTTTTGCTTTAGAACATCCAAGTTAGATTGAGCTATGACAGATTCTCTAGCGAAACCGTCAAAGATGTTGTAATTTAAAGAGATACCCAAAGAGTATCCATCGATCATTTTTTCTGAACCACCTATTTTTGCTGTGTTACCTTGGTATCTTGCAAAAGCGTTTACGTTCGGGTAATACTGAGCTTTTGCTTGTTGAGCCTTTTTGTCTTGAAATTCGACAAGCTTTTTAGAAACCTTCAACGTTGTGTTGTTGTTTAAAAGCAAACCTCTAAAGTCCACCTGTACCATATAAGGTTTGTAATCAAGCTCACCTTCCACATCCTTTAGCTCTTCCATCTTAAGAAAGGCTTTAAAGTTTTCTAAGGCATTTGCATAGTCTATTTTTGCTGACTCAAGTTGAGCTTTGGCATTTTCAAACTGGGCTTGACTTCTCAAGAGCTCCACCTTAGGTGAAATACCGGCTTTATACTTTTCTTGCACCAGTTTGTAGTTTTCTTCCCAGTATTGAAGGTTTTCTTGGTATACCTCTATTAACTTTTTCTTATACAAGAGACCATAAAAAAGAACTTCTGCCTGATACTCTATTTCCCTTAGAATATCTTCGTAAACAAATTTTTGAAGCTCCAGATTTTCCCTTGCCACATCCATTGCTCTAATTGTGCTTAAGTTAAAGATTGCCTGGTTAATATCTAGGCTATAACTGTGTCTGTTTTGTGGTGTGAAGCCTAGAGCCAAATCTTTGTCAAGGTGAGTGTAAGAGTAATTAAAACTTACGTTAGGTAGTATACCAGCTCTTGCCTGTCTTATTTGCTCCTGAGCTTTTTGAATATCCAGTAAAGACAATCTAGCCTTTGTAGCGTTTGACCTCGCTATTTGTAACGCCTGTTCTAAGGTTAAACCAAAAGAAGAACCCATTAAAAGAAGAAACAAAAACAAAAGTATCATCTTACTACCACCTTTGAGCCTTCATTGAGAGATTGAGCATTATCCAAAGCTACTTTGTCCCCATCTCTTAAATTACCCTTTACCCATACAAAACCCTCTTCTTGCTTAATAATTTCAACAGGAACTGATTTTGCTACAGAGTTTTCTATCTTCCAAAGGACCTTTTTTGTTCCCAACAAAACAACGGAACTTTCTGGCACTTTGAAAGCTAATTCCTTACCTGTTGTTAGATAAACCTGGGCATATATACCAGGTTTTAACTCACCCTTTGGGTTTGAAACTTGAGCTTTACACGTTATCAACCTATTTTGGTCAGCTACAGGGGATACAAAGTAAACTCTTCCTTGGACTTCTCCAAAGCCTTCCACGTAAGCCTTTACTGTGGATCCATTCTTTACGAATGGAAGCATCTCTTGTGGAACTTGAAACACAAGCCTTATTGGATCTAAAGTAACCAACCTAACCGTTTGCGTGCTTGGGGTTACGTAATCTCCCACGTTTACCATCTTTTGGGCTATATATCCACTGTATGGAGCAACCAAAGTAGTCCTTCTTAAGTTTAGCTTTACATTCTCTATCTGGGCTTGTAAGCTATTTATCATTTCTTGATAAACTCTGAGTTGGGTTTTTGCATTTTCGTAGTCCTCTCTGGCTATAAGGTCCCTTTCAAATAGGTCCTTTCTTCTTTCCACAATGGCTTTCTGATTTTCGTAATTGGCTTTTAGTTGAAGGAGTTGTGAATTTAATTGATTTAGTGTGTTTTGAAAGTCGCTACTGTCTACTGTAATTATTACCTGCCCCGCTTTTACAAAATCTCCTTCTTCTACATTTACCCTCAAAACTCTTCCAGAAACTTCGGGCTTTAGGAGAACATCTTTTACGGCCTCAAAGGAAGCTTTAGTTGAGTAGGTATTATCTATCTCTCCTTGCTTAACTTCGTAGAGAGAAACAACAATTTCTCTTTGCTGAGTTGGTAATTTTTCTGCATCTTTTTTTGAACAAGCTACTACAAAGCTGAGTAAAAAAACGAGAAGGTAAACCATGATAAGTGAAATTATAACATACCAACCAGTCAGTCTGTTATAATTTCCTTCATGCACAACTTTTTTATTCGCAGACCTGTAACAACTTGGATGCTAATGCTATCTTTTATCTTTTTAGGACTGTATTCTCTCAAAAAGGTACCTATAGATAGATTGCCAAACATAGAGTTCCCAATAGTTAGTGTAAACACCACATACAAAGGCGCAGATGCCTATGTAGTTGATGTGAACGTAACCCAAAAAATTGAAAACGCCTTATCCAACATAAGCGGTGTAGAGTATATAACTTCCCAAAGCTATGCAGGAACTTCCAACGTAACTGTAGTTTTTTCTCTGGACAAAGACATAGAGGTTGCTGCTCAAGAAGTCAGAGATGCTGTACAAAGAGCGTACAGAAGCATGCCCATAGGTGTAGATGCTCCCATTGTGAGGAAGGTAGACACTTCCGGAGCTCCCATAATGGCAATTCTCTTACACTCAAAAACTGCCGATTATCAAACCATAGCCTATTATGCAGACAAGCTTATAAAGAGAGACTTTGAAAAGGTAAACGGTGTAGGTGGGATAAGTTTGGCAGGTTTTAGAGATAACGTTTTATGGGTAAGAATAGATTCAGATAAGCTTTACTCATACGGCCTAACACCTATGGATGTTGCCGAAGCTGTTGGGAAAAATCATTTGGAAGCTCCCGCAGGCATCATCTATGGCAAAGACAGAGAATACATAATAAGGCTCATTGGAAAGGTAAGAGATCCAAAGGAGTTAGAGAATACCTATATACACAATGGTATAAAGATTGGTGACGTTGCTAAGGTTTACTTCGGAGAAGATGAAAAAAGAGGTATGTCAAGATTTATGGGTGAACAAGCTGTAGCCCTTATAGTTTACAAACAAGCTACAGCCAACACTATCCAAGTTGTAGATGAGATAAAGAGAAGAATAGAATACTGGAACGAAATCTTGCCACAAGGCATGAGATTAGACGTTACATTAGACACCAGTATATTTATAAAGGACAGTGTGAAAGCAGCTCAGGAAGAAATAATAATAGGAAGCCTATTAACGGCTTTGGTAGTTTACTTCTTCTTAGGGAGCCTTAGGTTAACTTTCGTACCAGTATTTGCCATCCCTGTTGCTCTTTTAGGAACGGTATTTTTTATCTATATAACTGGTAGTTCCCTAAATACCATGACGCTTCTTGCTATGGCTGTAGCTGTCGGTATAGTCATAGACGATGCTATAGTTGTGTTAGAAAGCATATACAGAAGAAGGGAAGAAGGTTTGCCACCCCTTGAGGCTGGAGAAACTGGAACTAAGATAGTTATCTTTGCCCTCTTGGCTTCTACAGCTTCTTTGATCATAGTGTTCTTTCCGGTAATATTTCTTAGAGGTGTGCTAGGTTCACTTCTAGGCGCCTTTGCCTTAACGCTTATAATCGCCATAGCTATCTCCTATGTTGTAGCCATAAGCTTTACACCTATGGCAGTTTCTAGACTTGTTGAAAAAACACACAAAAATCCTTTTATGAAGTTTTACGAAAAATTCGAAAGCCTCTTTGATAGAGCGCTAACTTTTGCACTAAATCACAAAAAGTTAGTTATTTTTGTGTCTTTTGTTAGTTTAGTAATAGGTTTTCAACTTTTCAAAATTACCAAAAAAGAGTTCTTTCCTATAATAGACGAAGGTAGGTTTTTGGTGAGATTTGAAACACCAACAGGCTCTTCTTTTGAATTTACAGAAGAAAAGGCAAAACAGATAGAAGAAATAATAAGGAAAAATCCATACGTAGATAGGTTTGGAATGGCGTTAGGTCAAGGTGTTGCAGGTAGAGCAGATGTAAATGGCGGACTGTCCTTTGTCTATCTAAAAAGTGGTAACAGACCCCACCAAGCACAAATAATGGATATGTTAAGAAAGGAATTTGCCAAATTGAGAGATGTTAGGGTAAGTGTTGAGGGAGCACCTATTGTGTTTGGAGCAGGAAGGCAAGTTGATCTTCAGTATGTAATAAAAGGCCCAGATATTAATCAGCTTCAACAAATTTCTGATAACTTGGTAAGTTACTTGAAAAGCTCTGGAGGTTATAGGGATATTAATACGGATTTAAGATTAAATGAACCACAAATAAAAGTAGAAATTGATAGAGCAAAGCTAGGAGATTTGGGTATAAGTGTAGAACAGGTGGCAAACACGCTTCAAATACTCTTCGGTAAGTTTAAAGTAGCTACTTATGAATTGGGAAGCGAAAGTTACGACGTATACGTAAAAGCTGATGAAAACTTTGTAAAAAACTGGGAGAATTTAAACAAGATATATGTGAGATCTTCGGCTGGGAAGCTTGTCCCTTTAACTGATATAGTGGACTACGAAATAACTCAAGGTTACAAAGTCATAAACAGATACAATAGACAGTATTCCTTTACCTTATTTGCCAACCTTTCAGGAAAAGACTTGGCAACAGCCATAAGCGAAATAGAAGATTGGCTAAGCAAAAACTCACCACCTGGTTATACCTTTGAAAAATCAGGACAAGCGAGAGAGTTCGCCAAAGCCTTCCAAGGTTTTGGGTTTGCTATAATTGTAGCACTTGTAGGTGTTTACATGGTGCTCGCAAGCCTATTTGAAAGCTTTAGGCATCCATTTACCGTCTTGCTAATGGTTCCTTTAGCAGTAGCTGGTACTTTTGGACTTCTCTACTTTAGCGGCACGTCTTTGAGCGTCCCCACATACTTTGGGATAATCCTGCTTATAGGCATAATTGTTAGGGATGCCGTTTTGTTTATAGAAAGAATCATACAGCTGAGAAAGGAAGGATGGGAAACAAGACCTGCTATCATGCAAGCTCGAAAGGAAAGACTAAGGCCCATACTTATGACAACCTTAACCATCATTTCCGCATTGATACCTGTTGCACTTGGTTTGACAGCTGGATCAGAATTTAGAAAACCATTAGCCATCGCAGTCATAGGTGGTATTTTGACAGGACTTCCTCTTAGCTTGTTTTTGCTTCCAGTCGTTTATGAGTTACTAGATAGTATAAAATTTAGAAAACTAAAGAGGACTTAGTTATGTTTATATTGGAGCCTTACAATCCAAAGGTAATACTGATACACCTTCACGGATTTGCCTCAAACACTCAATCTAGCAAGATAAAGATTATGCAAGACATTCTAAAAGATAAAGCGTCCTTCTTTGCTATGGACATGGATTACCATAGAACAACAACCACAAAAACGCTAGAGCTCTTGGATACGCTAATCAAAGGTTTCAAGACAAAGGGATTTTCTCGCATTATCCTTAGCGGTAGCTCTCACGGCGCTTACGTTATATTAAATTATCTTAGATTTTACAGAGAAGATATAACGGCTGCTTTGTTGTTTGCCCCCTCTTACTCTACGCTTAGTTTAACTCTACAGGAACAAGGACAGCAAAACTGTAAAAATTGGCTCGAAGGTAAAGAAGAACTTCACATTTATGAGTGTGAAACAGGTTTGGACTTTTACATAAACAAGGACTTTGCCGTGGATATAATAGAAAAAGGTTACGAAATAATAAGGGATGGTGAAGTTCTTTTTGACAAAACCCCAAGCTTGCCCATATACGTGTGTCATGGAACACAAGATAAAGTAGTTCCTGTTGAGCATTCAAGACTCTTTGTATCCAATGTTAAAGTGAAAGAATATGTGGAAGTGGACGATGACCACAGACTTAGTAAAAGCTTTGAAGCAATATTTAAGAGATTTTTGGAGATTTTGTAAATACATATAGAGGACTATTAATAATTTAATTACATTCTGTTGCACAGAACATTTAAAGATTTTATTATTATAAGGATGGGAGGATTTGCCAAGTTAGACAAAAGAGTGAAAAAAACACATGTAAAAACCGAGGAAATCACAGACTTAGTACTTGAAAGACTAAAAAGTATAGATATACAGGACTTAGATAGCCTTGAACTAGATGTTCTGAAAAAACTCTTGAACCGAATGATAAATAGGCTAACCTCTACCAACTTTGATCAAAAGAATACTGCAAGTTTTAAGAGGTGGGGACTAAGAATCTTCCGCATAGGTGTTCCTGATTTTCTGATTTTGAGCATTTACACCTCAATAAAGGAAAGCCTAGAAAAGACAAACCATAAGAAATATATGGACAACTTAGATAGAGCCTTTAAACAGATTTTTAAGCCCTACATTTCAGACTACCTCTACAAGGAACAAGATACAGCATCTATTATGAATGCAAGCTTAGACTTAATAAAAACATTAGAGGAAGCTAAAAAAACACACCTAATTTACATAAAAAATTTCCTTGAAGCAATTGCTGAAGATAAGGAGTTTAATTTACCTATATCTGCAGAAGAATGCAAATTTTCTGCATACATGGAAAAGCTAAATATACTAACAAATGAAAGCGTATATCTAGACATTATTAGGTATCACCAAGACTTTCATAAAGCTATAAACTACGCACTAAACGTGCAGAATAAAAGCTTTGATGAGTACTTTTTATCTGTAAAAGAAGTAGATAGAATTTCTACAAAACTCTTGGATATGTTAAACTCGCTGTTGATAAAACTGCTCTCCAAGATAACTGTTTATGATCCATTGACACAATTATTCAACAGAAATTATTTATGTTATACCCTAAACAAGGAACTGCATAGAAGCAAGAGATACAGATCAGACATTAGTCTTATGTTGCTAGATATAGATAACTTTAAACTTATCAATGACAGATATGGACATACAGTAGGAGATGAAGTTTTGAAACATGTTGCAAGCGTAATAAAGAGGTCTATACGTGCTACCGATATACCTATTAGGTACGGTGGAGAAGAGTTTATAGTGATTCTTCCCCATACGGATATAAAATCTGCAAGAAATGTTGCAGAAAGAATAAGATTATCCATTAAAGAAAATCCCATAAAAGCTGGAGATATTAGCATACACGTAACTGTAAGCGTGGGAGTTGCAAAAGCTGACAACTTTGATGATCATATGGATAACATAGACAAGGTAGACAAAGCTATGTACATCGCTAAAAGGACTGGTAAGGATAGAGTATTTGTTTTGGACGATGGATAAGTTAGCTATATCCCTTTATATAGGCTCTCTATTTATGTTACTCTTTATTGTGGCGCCCGTGCTTTTAAGAACACAGGAAAACAAAAATTTGGCTGGAAAATTTTACGGCATGATACTTTGGCGCTTTTACCCTATTGCTTTTTTTCTTTTGTTGATTTATTTTATTACAACAGATGGAGAGTTTTATGCTCTTTTACTCATGCTCATGCTAAGTACTAATGTGGTAATATCACGGTGGCTAAAAAATTATAAGAGGCACTTAGGAAACATAGATATTGTTGATTACAACGATCCGAGAAGAGTTCTATTTAGAAAAGTTTCCTTACTATCCACCTTTGTTTTATTCTTAAACTTTTTAGTTTCACTTGTAACACTCTTAAGATCATGAACTTTTACTGTCTTTTAAAAAATAAAAATCTCTGGAGGTTTGAATGGTAGATTATAGGGTTAATCGCCAAATAAGGGCAAAAGAAGTAAGGCTCATCGATGAAAGTGGAAAACAAATAGGTATAGTACCTTTGCAGGAAGCTCTCGCATTGGCAGAAGAAAGAGGTCTTGATTTAGTAGAAATAGCACCTCAAGCAAATCCACCTGTATGTAAATTGCTAGACTATGGAAAGTTCATTTACGAACAAAAAAAGAAGGAAAAAGAAGCAAAAAAGAAACAGAAAGAACACGCAATGGAAGTAAAAGATATAAACCTATCCTTAAGAATAGATGAACATGATCTAAAAGTAAAACTGAAACACATGAGGGAATTTTTAGAGGACGGGGATAAGGTACGTGTGCGCATAAAGTTTAGAGGTAGAGAGAACACTCACCCTGAACTTGGAGACAGGTTGGTTCAGAGAATACTAAGTGAAGTTTCTGATATAGGACAAATAGAAAATGAACCAAAAAAGGAAGGAATGTTTCTCTCTTTCTCGCTTTTACCAAAGAAAAAGTAAACACTTGCTTCTATATACATCTAAAAGATTAAATTCTAAGGGGATAAATACACCTAAGCGATAAGAGCAAAAACGCAGGATACTAACAAAGATATACTCTACTTTTCAATAAATACTGTTTTATCTTTTCCCAATTTTTTAGCTTCATAAAGCGCGTTATCCGCCCTTAGAATAATGCTGTCCAATGTATCTCCTTGTCTGTATTGAGCAACGCCTGCAGATATGGTTATATGTACCCCACGAACATACACGTTTTCTTTTACAGCTCTCCTTATCTTTTCCGCTACTTTTACAGGATCTTTCGTAGAGGTGAGGATTATAAGAAATTCTTCACCTCCCCATCTTCCAAACATATCAGATCTTCTAATGACTTTTTTAACATTTTGTGCAATACTTTTTAGAACTTGATCACCAACGTGATGTCCGTATGTATCATTTATATGCTTAAAATGATCAACATCAAAAAGTACAACTGCAAATGCTTCATTTTTCCTTTGAGCATAATCTATCAACTTTTCCATGAATAAATTTAATGCATATCTATTGTAAATGCCCGTCAGCTTATCTCTTGTAGCTAGTTTGTAAAGTTTTTTCTCCAAAAGTTTCTCCTTCGTAATGTCTGTGAGTATCACTAAGATTATCTTTTTACCTTCATGGTAAGCATAAGAAAACTCTACTTTATATATTTTTCTACCAGATCTTACAAATTTATGTTTACCCTTTTCTAGCTGATTTATAAAACCAGTCCCTAAATGAGAAACAAGTTCATTACCTATTTTGTTGGAGAAAACTACCTTTTTGGATGCTGGATCGTATATAACTATTCCAACTGGACTCAAATAAGCTATTTTTAGAAGTATTTCTTCTTTCTCATGTTTTTCAGAAACATCTAATATATAGCCGTAATAGTATGTCACATTACCTTCTTCATCGAAGATTGGTACAGTATGGTCAAAAATCCACTTTACTTTTCCATCTTTTGTAATTATTCTGTAATCTTGATGAGTCCAAGCTGGAGATCTATTTTCTGTGTTCTCCTTCACTTCCATAGATACTCTTTCTATATCCTCTGGATGGATAATCTCTGCATACGAAACCTTTCCTGTAATGAACTCATGAGCCGTGTAACCAAATATGTTTTCCACGTTGGGAGATACCATAGCTATAGGCCAACCTGGTTTATTCTCCCATAAGAAAACTGCAAAAGGACTAGTGTCCAAAAATAGCTCGGGTTTGACCTTACTATGTCGAAAGGCTTTTATTATTTCATCAAAGTCTATATAAATTATTATATATAAATCTGAACCCTTATCATACCACCCAAGTAAGTAAAAAATCTTTTCTCCTTTATCCAACTTTTTGGCACACACTGCGTTGTGATAACTTTTACCTGCGGCATTACTAACCAATTCATCACAATCTGCTAAAGAAACTAAACCTTTGGAAGTTGCAATAAAATTTGCATAAACAACCTTAAAAGATCTATCTGTTATTACTACAGGTACTGGCACATTGCCAAATATCCGCTTAAGATCTTTCAGCTCCATATGAGCACTATTGTAACATTAATTCCCAATTTTCATATGATTTAATTATTAATTAATTTAGGTTCTCCTAAATGACTTTACCAGATATGTGCTTGAATATGTGTTAAAATGAAGTAGAGTATGTACCAGATACTGCATAAGCATAAGAAAATTGCCACCATAATTATGGGAGTCGCCACTTTTGGATTTCTGCTATGGCTCTTTGTACAGAATGACTCATTCAACTTTATAAAAAGTGGTAAATGTGTAGCAGAAGCTGATGGAATCTGTATTACACTGAGCGAATACCGAAGAGAGATGCTAAGGTATTCTAGCCTTTTAACAAACAAGGAAATAGAAAATGTTATTAAACAACAAGTTATAGAAAACTTAATTGTTCAAAGCCTACTCTACAAAGAATCAAAAGATTTAGGTTTTACAGCTTCCAACGAGGAGGTTATACAAACCATTAAGCTTGATCCCACCTTTCAAGAAAATGGTGTGTTTAGTTCTTACAAATACAAAGAGATACTCTCGCGCAACGGTCTAGAAGCTAATCAATACGAAGAATATATAAGAAAAATCTTAAGTATTCAAAAACTCTTAACCTTTATTCAAAACAGCGTTTATATGACAGAAGAAGAAATAAAAATAAATCAAGCAATAAACAACACAGAAGTTTCTGGAAGGCTTTATATATTAAGCCCTAATGATGTCAAAGAATTCATAGAAGTAAGTGAAAAAGAATTAATGGAGTATTACGAAAGAAACAAGGATAGATTCAAAACAGAGTCCAAAAAAAACTTTAAGCTTTGGATAGTAGAAGGGGATAAAGAAAAAGCTAGTAGTATATACAGAAGTTTGAAAAATAATCAGGACGTTCCTAACTCTACCATTTATACATTACCAGATGATTCTTCAAAGTTAGATATTCAGATACTAAAAGCTATGGAAAATCTCTCGGAGAAAGATCCTATAACTGTGACGAAAATAGATAATAAATACTATGTAATCCAGTTGCAAAATCTGGGAAAAACCAGCTACAAAAGTTTTAATGAAGTTAGGAAAGAGCTGGAAAGTGAAGTTATGAACCTGAAAAAGTCTGAAATCCTATCCAAAAAAGCAAGTGAACTTACAGAATCCTTAAGGAAAACTGGTAATATAGATGCTAAGTATGTTGTTTTTGATTTTACTCCCATACCTCGCATACTAAACTTCCTAAAGATGGGACAAAAGGATATAGTAAAATTGGCTTTTTCCAAAGATAAAGTTTTTGGTCCATACAGCATGGTACAAGGTTATGGAATACTTTATATAGAGGCTAAAAGAGATACAAAGGATAAAAATTCAGGTGTGGATACCGAACTTATTAACCTAAAGGCAAATTCTATAGTAAATATGTACATAGATAACCTACTAAAGAATACTAAAGTTAAAGTAAACAGTGAGATGCTATAATTTTAGCTTAGGAGTGTAGAGATGGAAAAAAAGTGGAAAACGGCTATAACACAACATATAGGTCACGAAACTTACATAAGAGGTTACAGATTACTAGATCTTGTAGGAAATCTTAGCTTTGCTCAAGCCATCTACCTTATTTTGAAAGGGGAGCTTCCTAACGAAAAAGAATCCAAGATGATGGAAGCTATGTTTGTTTCCGTTATTGATCATGGCATAGCGCCGCCTTCTGTTATTGCAGCAAGGGCTGTAGCATCTGGTGGTAATTCATTAAATGTGGGTGTAGCAGCAGGTGTTATGGCTTTTGGCTCAGCTCATGGTGGAGCTCTCGAAGATGCTATGAAATTCATACAAGAGGGTGTTTCTAGCGGAAAGGATGTCACTGAGATAGTAAAGGAATACTTAGAAAGCAAAAAACCCATACCAGGTTATGGGCACAGATACTATAAAGAATTTGACCCAAGAACAAAAAGGCTTATGGATATAGCCAAAAGTTTAGGTTTCTATGGAAGACATTGCGAATTTGCACAACTTGTTGAAGAAGAAATTGGAAGACAAAAAGGTAAAAAATTAGTGCTGAATGTAGATGGTGGAATTGCAGCAGTAGCATCAGAAATGGGATTTGACTGGAGACTAGGGAAAGGCTTTTTTATAATAGGACGAATACCAGGTTTGGTAGCCCACGTTTACGAAGAACTAACTACAGAGAAACCTTTCTCCAAGAGGCTAAATGAGGAGGAAGAAACTCAATATGTAGGACTTCCTCCCAGAGATTTACCATCAGAATGGAAAATATTTTAGTTTTGTATTAGATTATTCTTTTTAGTGGGGAGTTAGGAAATGACACCTATAGAGAGTTCTCAAGAGAAAGATGTTAGAATTATAGACGTACTCAATATAGCCGTCCAAAGAAACGCAAGCGACGTTCACATAACAGCTGGCGCAAGACCTTCCTTAAGAATAGATGGAAAGATAGTTCAACTTCTGGAATTTCCTACACTTACGCCTGATATTACGCAGAGAATAGCTTACTCTATTATGTCAGAGAGGCACAAAAAGCAACTGGAAGAGCATGGACAGGTAGATTTCTCCTTTGGAGTAAAAAACCTCGGAAGGTTTAGGTCTAACATCTTCTTTCAAAGAGGTTCAATTGCTTGTGTCTTTAGAAGGCTTCCAAATAAGATACTGAGCGTCAAAGAGTTAGGTTTAAGTGAGAAAGTTTTACAACTTTGCAATAAGAGCATGGGATTGGTATTGGTTACAGGTCCTACTGGATCAGGTAAAACTACCACTTTAGCATCGTTGATAAATTACATAAATGAAACCTTCCCTCATCACATAATAACAATAGAAGATCCCATAGAGTACGTTTTCAACCACAGGAAAAGCATAGTGAACCAGAGAGAGATAGGAGAAGACGTGGAAAGTTTTTCTCAGGCTTTAAGAGCAGCCCTTAGAGAAGACCCTGATGTCATACTAGTTGGAGAAATGAGAGATTTGGAAACCATTGAAATAGCTCTAAGAGCGGCTGAAACAGGGCACTTGGTATTTGGAACACTTCATACAAATACAGCAATATCTACAATTACACGTATCATAGATGTTTTCCCTCCAGAGCAACAGGAACAAGTTCGTATACAACTTTCCTTTGTATTGCAGGGTGTAATCTCTCAAAGGCTCATACCTAAGACAGGTGGTGGCAGAGTTTTGGCTTATGAATTACTTATTCCAAACACAGCGATAAGAAACTTAATTAGAGAAAATAAACTGCAACAGGTTTACTCTTTAATGCAATCAGGACAGGCTGAAACTGGTATGCAAACCATGAATCAATCTCTGGCAAGTTTATACAAAGCTGGTTTTATATCTATAGAGAATGCTTACAAATACTCACCAGATGTAAAAGAATTAGAGAGAATGTTAGGGGGGAAATTGAGTGCCTAAGTTTAAATACAAAATATATACAGAACAAGGAAGTTTAATGGAACAAGAGGGAGAATATCCTAGCCAAGAAGCTCTTATTGCCGATTTACAGAGCAAAGGTTATACCATAGTGAACATATTACCCATAGAGGAGAAGGAGAAAGGTAAAGCTATAAAACTAAACCTTCCCTTTGGTGGTAAGGTTAGTGATAGAGATATTTCTATTGTATGTAGGCAAATGTCAGCTATGGTATCCGCTGGTGTAAGTGTAGTTGATGCTACAAAAGTTATAGGAGACAGCATACCTAACAAAAAACTATCAAATGCACTCTTAGAAGTATCTAGACTAATAAGTGAAGGTAACAGTATTAGCAATGCAATGCGCAAATTTAGTGATGTTTTCCCAAGCTTTGTTATTAACCTGGTGGTGGTAGGAGAAGAAACGGGAAACTTAGATCTAGCTCTTGCTAGAGCAGCGGACTACTATGAAAGAATGGCTATGATAAAGAGTAAAATCAAAAGTGCTATGTTCTATCCTATTTTTGTACTAGTTGTAGCTATTGTTATACTAATAGGAATTCTGTACTTCCTAGTACCCGTTTTTGCTGATCTCTACAAATCATTAGGTGGTCAATTACCTCTCCCTACACAGATGCTCATAAATACATCAAACGCCTTTAGATCCAACTTTTTGATTATTGTCTCATCTTTTGCAGGTTTTTGGTTCTTCTTCACCTACCTATACAACAATAACTACAAATTTAGAAAATCCATACATGCCTTTTCTTTAAGGGTTCCAAAACTTAAAGACTTGGTTACAAAAAGTGTAATGGCCAAATGGGCAAGAACTATGGCAACCTTATTTGCAAGTGGTGTAGCTATCGAGAAAGCATTTGAGATAGCCGGTGAGGTAGCAGGCAACATACTTATAAGAGAGTCTATGGATGAAGCGCGAAAGGGTATAATAGAGGGTAAACCTATCAGCAAAGCCATTGAAGAAACAAAACTCTTTCCACAGCTTATAATAGCTATGCTCAAAGTTGGAGAAGATACAGGTAGACTCGATAATATGCTAGACACAATAGCCAATTTTTACGAAGATGAGTTTAATAAGGTAGTTGATGGTATGATAAAGCTAATAGAACCTATGCTTATGGTGTTCATTGGTGGAATAGTAGGAGTTGTACTTGTAGCACTGTATCTCCCTATATTCAAGCTTGGAGAGCTTATAAAGTGATATAATCTATAGTTTATGCAGTGTGGAATAGTAGGTCTTCCAAACGTTGGAAAATCAACCTTATTTAACGCATTAACAGAGTCTGCAAAAGCTGCAGCTGCAAATTATCCTTTTTGTACAATAGAGCCAAACGTTGGTACGGTAGAAGTTCCAGATGAAAGACTTTACAAAATAGCTCAGTTAGAAAAATCTAAAAAAATTACACCTACTTTCATAGAGTTTGTGGATATAGCCGGGCTTGTTAGAAATGCAAGCAAAGGTGAAGGACTGGGAAACCAATTTTTAGCCAATATTAGAAATGTAGATGCTATCGTTCAAGTTTTAAGGTGCTTCGAGGACTCAGACGTAGTCCATGTAGAAGGTAACGTTGACCCAGTAAGAGATGCTCAAATAATAGATCTAGAACTAATAGCAAAGGACTTGGAGACCATAAATAAGAGGTTGGAAAAAGTAGAAAAGATGGCAAGAATTGGAGAAAAAAAGGCAAAAGAGGAGCTTGAACGCTTAACAAAACTAAAAAATATTCTCGATTCCATGGAACCTATCAGAAAACACCTCTATCAACTAGATGAAGAAACCATCGATTATGCAAAAAAGGTTTTATTTTTGCTTACTATTAAGCCTACCATGTACGTAGCTAACGTATCGGAAAAAGATCTACCCTTGGGAAATGAGTGGGTTCAAAGTGTAAAAGAGTATGCATCCAAGGAAGGAGCTCCTGTGGTGGTTATGTGTGCCAAGCTGGAAGCGGAAATGGTAGGACTTGATAAAGAGGAAAAGATAGAAATTCTGAAATCTTACGGATTGGATGAACCTGGTCTTAACAAACTCATAAGGGAAGGATACAAATTGCTTGGCTTGATAACCTTCTTTACAGCTGGTGAAAAAGAAACAAGAGCTTGGACCATCAAAAAGGGAACAAAGGCTCCACAAGCTGCTGGCAAAATACACTCGGATATAGAAAGGGGTTTTATAGCCGCAGAAGTAATAAATTACGAAGATTACATAAAAGTTGGTAGCATCTCTAAAGCAAAGGAGCTTGGATTGGTAAGACTCGAAGGCAAAGATTACGAAGTGAAAGATGGAGACATCATCTACTTTAGATTTAATGTGTAGTTATAGGTATCCCGCTTCTACGCCTATGCACGCATTCCAAACCATATTAATTTTGTCTCTGTACTTTTTGATGACTTCCATGTTTTCACAACCGGGTTGAAGCCAAACGCATTTGGCACCTAGCTCTATAGCTTCTTGAATAATTGGTTCTATGTGCTGAGGGTTTCTAAAGACATTGACTATATCTATCTTCTCTGGAACATCCTTCAAAGATGTTAGAACCTTTAGCCCCAAAATTTCCTGACCAGCGTATTTAGGATTGATCAAATAAACCTTGTGCTTACCTTTACTTATTAGACGCTCTGTTACATAGTAAGAAGGACGTTCTGGATTATCAGATATGCCAACAACAGCTACAACAATTGAACTTGAGAGGACTTCGAAAGCATCATCACTATGGGGATGTGTAAATTCTCTCATAAAGTTTTATTATATTAGATAAAGACTAAAAAACTCAATTTTAGTTTAGCGTCTTAATGCCCAAAGTAGAAGTCCAGTATGCTCGACTCTATACCAACTTCCCACTCTTTGAAGTTTTCTTCTCTATTGCTTATGGTTACGTAGCCATCCCTTTCCAGATACAGTATCAGTTTAGCTAAGTTGGCAAGTCCGCATATCTTGGCACTCTGCAAGTTGGATATCTTTACCTTAGGTGTGGGAACGTCGGATTCTTTAAAGATGTTTAGGAGCTCGGTTTTTAGGTTATAAAAAAGCGTGTCAAAGTCACACATGCAAAAACTCCTTTACTACTTGTATATCTTGGAAAGGATACTTTACACCTCTTATTTCTTGGTAGTCTTCGTGTCCTTTACCAGCTATCAAAACAATGTCCCCCTCTTTTGCCAAAGACAGAGCAAGCTCTATGGCTTTTTTCCTGTCCTCTTCTATAAGGACACTGTCGTTTTTTTCCATTCCTTCCAGTATGTCCTTTATTATGTCCATGGGTTCTTCAAACCTTGGGTTGTCCGATGTTAGTATAACTAAGTCAGCGTGCGCTTGGGCTACCTTTCCCATAAGGGGTCTCTTGGTTCTGTCCCTGTTTCCACCTGCTCCAAATACGCAGATTAGTTTGTTTCTTTTTAGCTTCTTTGCTGTCAGAAGAACCTTTTCCAATGCATCGGGAGTGTGCGCGTAATCTACTACTACCAAAAAGCCTTTGCCTTTGACCACTTGAAACCTACCTGGCACGTAGATGTTTTGCAAAGCTTCTTGGATGCTTGCTTGAGAAACACCCATCAGAAAACCTACAAAAATTCCCAAAGACAGATTGTAAGCCTGAAACTCACCAATCAAGTTGGAATAAAACTCGTAATATTTGCCTTCAAAGCTAACCTTAAGGTAAGAACCGTCAAAACCTGTTCTAAAATCCACAATTTTAAAATCCCCTTGCTTTCCGTAAGTTATAGCTCTTTTGCCAAGTGCTTGAGCTATCCTTTTACCGTAATCGTCATCCGCATTTATAACGGCATACTGGTAAGGATACTCGGTAAAGAGCTTTAGCTTGGCTTGGAAGTACTCTTCCATAGTCTTGTGGTAGTCCAGGTGGTCTTGGGTTAGGTTGGTAAAGCCTACCGTGTGGAACTCAGTTCCCCACACCCTGTACTGATCAAGAGCGTGGGATGAAACTTCGGCAACTACCGCTTTCGCTCCGTCTTGTAACATTTCCCTTAGCGTACTGTGCCACGTTATTGGGTCTGGGGTAGTTCTACTTTCCAACTGATAAATTTTTTGCTTGAATCTGTAATATACGGTTCCCATCAGTGCGGTGTCTATGCCTGCGGTGTTTAGTATGACTTCTATTATGTGAGTGGTTGTGGTCTTTCCGTTTGTTCCCGTTATCCCTATAACCTTTAGTTGCTTAGAGGGATCTGAAAAAAACTTGCTTGCAAGCTCACCAAGGATTTTTCTCGTGTTTTCTACCTTAACGATCCTTTCATCCTGTATACCTACATCCCTTTCTACGTATACCTTTAAAGCTCCGCGCTGCAGGGCTTCCTCTACAAAGTCGTGTCCGTCAAACTGAGTTCCTTTGATAGCCACAAAAATGTAGTTGGGTTTTACCTCTTTTGAGTTAAAGGTGATACCTTCTGGGGTCATTTCTCTATTATGGTTTCTTCTACCTTCATTCCAAAGTGTCTTCCTTCCTGTTCCACATACCCAAGGACTTGGTCACCTTCTTTGAGTTCTGCTACAGACAGAGGAGTTCCATCTGGTTTGGTCAGTCTTATGGTCTCGGCGTTTTGAAGGACTGCGCTTACCTTTTTGCCATTTTCTGCCACGCCTTCCACCAAAAGCATAGGTCTCCTTTCTACCTTCGCTCTTCCCACGTAAACGATCCTTCCCTCACCTTTGTAGTTGTAAACCATCACGGGACTGCCTGCCTTTAGCTCGCAAAGGTATTTGGTTTTGTTATCGGGAACTCTCACGTACATATGAACAGCGCCGGCGTTCACTCTGAAAGGTCTGGCTGCCACGTACGGGCTCTCTTCCGTCTCCGCATGCACCAAAAACATACCCCCAGAGGAGTTACCTACAAGCATCCCCTCTCCCCTGGAAAGTAAAGAGGTGGTATCTACGCATACCCTGTCTCCCAAACCTATGGGGAGTATACGTTTTATGGTAACCTTTACAAGTTCCAACTTTTCCTGAGACTCTTCTATAGCCTTTCCTACCTTTTTTATGGTGTTTATGTCTTTGCTCTTTAAAACTACACCCTTTACACCTTTTTCCAAAATCTTTACGGCAACTTTGGCTTCTTCTTCGTTTTTTACAACTGTATAAAGCTCCTCTCTCTGTGCTATGAGGTTCTCCAGGGGAATGATGGTCCAGTCGGTTGTTTCCACGATCACCTTTACCTCAGGTGGAAACTTGGCTGCTCTCTCTTCGTCCGCTTTGTCCCGTATTAGGACATACTCTACGTCTTTGCCAAGTATGAGATCCGCCTTTTCTTTGGAGATGGTTTGAATCTTTCCCAAAGCTTTTACCTGCTCCACGTAGGAAGGATCTTCTAAAAGGATCGCCTTAGCTCCCGCTTCTATGGATGCTGTGATTAGGTTTTTGTCAAAGCTTTCCGCCCAATACCAAAACTCTTTCATAAGAATATTATATAAGCTATGAAAGTAGCTTTAATTACGGGAATAAGAAGGATAGGTTTTCATATAGCAAAGCACTTGCTCGAGAGAGGTTACGACCTTGCGGTAGTTTACAACAGATCGGAAGACAAAGCAAAGGAACTTTTGGAGCTGTCCCAGAGCGTGGACAAAAGGGTGGTGTGTATTAAGGCGGATCTTTCAAAACCGGAAGATCACCTGTACGTGGTCTCTGAGTTTCAAGAAAATTTTGATCGTTTAGATGCCTTTGTGCATGTTGCCAGTCCCTACTATGCCACACCTTTGGAAAGCTTAGAAAGAAAAGATTTGTACGCTCACTTTGTGCCTACCGCAGAAGCTTTTTTGATGCTAAGTAAACACCTGTGTAAAATCATGCTGAAAAACCAAGGACAGCCAAAGGGTAGAGTGGTGGCTTTTGGCGACTGGGCTACCAATAGAGCACCTTACAGAAATTACTCCGCTTACTTTGTGTCCAAGGGAGCCCTTCACACATCTGTAAAGGTTTTGGCTAAAGAACTGGCACCTCACCTTTTGGTAAATGCCATAGCTCTTGGTCCTACACTCAAAGCTGACGATATGACACAGGAGCAATGGATAGACTACATAAAGAGAACACCCCTCAAAAGAGAGGTATCTCTGAAAGACGTTTTGAACCTGACTGAGTTTTTGTTGAACGTGGAAAGCATGACGGGCGAGATTATAAACCTAGACAGTGGTAAACACCTCTCAAACGACTGTAGCTAGGATCTTTATTCGCAGTCCTCTACGGGCTTGCTTATGGGGGGCATACCTTCTTCTCTAAGGAGATTCTCGATAAGGTTTATGTTTTCTTCTATGGTTCTTCCTTGAGTGTCTGGAAAGGGTTTTCCTATCTTGGAAAGCTCCTTGGAGACAAGGTAGAGCTTGAAGTCTATATCTGGGTATATGTCCTTTATGTAAGTCACCACATCGTAAGAGAGAGCCACAATACGTGGATACTTTGCCAGTTTCTTTGCCATCTCTTCTAAGGTGGTTTGTTCGTATTTGCTTATACCTTCCTCGGTTTTTACCGCCGCAATAAGTTTGTCACCTTCAAACTGAGCGTGGTATATGGCGTAAGAGTTGGGGATCTCTTCCCAGCCCTTTTCCATAGCTACACTCAAAAAAGCGCCTTGAGCTTCTTCTCTACTTTGGAAAATACCGAGGGTTCTGTCAAAGTCCTCGTCCGGCACTTCCAAAAACCAAAGGTAGCAATCCCCATAAGGTTGGGAGTTTATTTTGTAAGAGAGCTCTTGCCAATCCTTCAAGAAGGTAAGCTTCTCATCTATCTGTGAACTGTCCTTTAAAAGTATCTGTAGTTTCATTCAATACATTATAATAGAATATTTTAAAGTTCTCAAAAGGAGGTGATGAAGTGAGCTTACTGGTGGAACTTGCTGGCAAAGCTAGAGAAGTTGGACAGGTGAGGGTATACAAAAAAAACATCGAGAGAGTGTTTTCTGCCATCCTAAGGAGCGGTGACTTTTGGGAAGTAGTGGACATGTCAGATTTGCCCGTTCCAGCAGCTTCAGCCATCGTCAGAGTGTTGGTGGACGAAGGTTTAGCTTTTATAGATGATCGAGAAGATATCAGACTCACTCAGAAAGGTTTGGATGTTGTCAAGGAACTTGGTATAGAGAAGTACATCGATTACACATGCCAAGCTTGCGAAGGTAGGGGCATACCTTTTTATGCCGACTTGGAGTTTTACAGAGAGTTTTTACAGATTACAAAGGACAGACCAAAAGCCATAAGGGATTACGATCAAGGATCCGTTACACCGGAAACTACGGTAAGTAGGGTTCTTTTTATAGACTCAAGGGGTGACCTGAGAAATAAGGATGTGTTGGTGCTAGGTGCGGAAGACGACTTGACTGGTTTGGCAGTCGCTTTGAGTAGAAAAGCCCGTAGCGTTCTGATAATAGACATAGACAAGCGTTTAATTGATTTTGACAATGCCATATTTAGAGAGTTAAAAATAGATAACGCAGAGGCAAGGGTGTGGGACCTGAGGAATCCTTTCCCCAAGGAGATCCTCGGAAAGTATGATGTGTTTGTGTCTGACCCACCTGAGACCTTGCCAGCCTTTAGAGCTTTCATCGGTAGGGGTATAGCTTCTCTGAGAGAAGAGGGAGGTGTAGGATACTTTGGATTAACCTTGAGAGACTCATCGGTGTTTAGGTGGAAGGACTTTCAGGTGGCTTTGACTACAGAGTTTGGTGTCGCCATCACCGACATAGTTCAGGACTTTAACCACTACATCACATGGGACTACCACAACGAAACAAAAGCGGCGGAGGTGGCACCCGTAAAGAGGGAACCCAAGGGCATATGGTATAGGTCCGCATGGTACAGGATAGAAGCTCTACCAGGCTTTAAGAGATGGAACGAAGCTCTTCCACCCAACATATTCGAGGATCTATACCTAGATGAGGAGGGTTCCACCACTTAAGTGAATTATGAACCCAAAAGAAATTATAGATGTCGTTTCTGATGTCCTAAAAGGTAAGGAAAGCGTAGTTGAGCTTTCCTTGGTGTGCTTTTTATCGGATGGGCACTTGCTTTTGGAGGACATACCGGGTGTAGGTAAAACTACGCTCGCTCTTTCCCTTTCTAAAGCTTTGGGGCTTTCCTTTGCACGCATTCAGTTCACTAGCGACCTTTTACCATCTGACATAACGGGCGTGAACGTGTACGATCCCTCAAAGAAGAGCTTTGTTTTCAAATACGGTCCCGTCTTTAACAACATCATACTGGCAGATGAGATAAACAGAGCCACACCCAGAACACAAAGCGCTTTGTTGGAGGCTATGGCGGAAAAGCATGTAAGCGTGGACGGTGTCACCTACGAGCTTCCTTACCCTTTCTTTGTGATAGCTACCCAAAACCCTTTGGAGCAGTACGGAACTTATCCTCTTCCTGAGTCTCAGCTTGACAGATTTAGCATGAAGCTATCCCTTGGTTACCCCGACGAGGATATAGAGCTTCAAATTATCAGAGGAGAAAACCCGCTCAGCAAACTCTCAAAACTGCAACCTGTGGTGAAGCTCCAGGAGATAGTAGCGGCAATTGAACAGATAAAGAGGGCTTACATATCCCAAGAGGTTGGAAAGCTAATTGTGGATATTGTCAAAGCCACAAGAAACGACCCCAAAATTGTTTTGGGATGCTCCACAAGAGGCGCCATACATCTGGCGAACTGCTCAAGGGCTTTGGCGTACGTAAGAGGTAGGGACTTTGTTATACCTGAGGATGTCTTGCATGTGGCACCTTACGTTTTGTCTCATAGGATAATAACCAGAGACTACGAGGACCCTGTCGCCGTGGTAAACGATATCCTAAGAGAGGTAAAGTTGCCTTAAAAAGCATTTTTGGTAATTACTAAAATGATAATGAATAATACATAACATAATTATGAACTTTTTCTAATAATTTTTAGAGACTTTTTTGGTGGAGGCGGAGGGAATCGAACCCTCGTCCGAAGACAGCACGCTTTAGGGCTTCTACAGGTTTAGCAGGTGTTTTGGTACTCGCCATAAGGCGTCCACCTGCAAACTCCCTATGGCAGGCAAGGCTTAGGTTTTGGGTTGCTACTCGCCTTACACTTTAGCAACCCTAGCGGAAGTCTCTAAACCCAACCTGCGGACCTTCCGCACATCCACAGATGAGCCGCTGCTTTTAATTAAGCAGCGAGAGCGAGATCAGCTTCGGGATGTGTTTCCCATTTGGCTATCTAGGTTGCCACCCTACCTGCTACCCTAAGCGAGCTGGTCCCCGTCGAAACCGCTCGCCCCCTTAGCACTTACCAATCTATAAAATTTACGCATTAAAAGGTGCAAGTCAAGCATTTATTTCTAAAAAAGAGAGTATTTTACAAAACAATCACAAATAATTGACTACTATCATAACCCACTATATATGAGAGAGTATTTTTAACACTATCTAAGCTAAAAGGAGGTTTGGCTATGTTTGAATACAGTGAAAAAGTTTTGGACCACTTTTTAAACCCACGAAATGTGGGCGTTTTGGAAGATGCAAACGCAATAGGTCAATGTGGTAATCCAGCATGCGGAGACGCTATGCTTTTTACCCTTAAGATAAATCCCGAGAACGACGTAATAGAGGATGTGAGATTCAAAACCTTTGGGTGCGGTTCTGCCATAGCTGTTTCTTCTCAGCTCACAGAAATGATAAAGGGAAAACCCATAAGCTACGCGTTAAACCTCACATACAAAGACATATTTGACGAACTCGGCGGACTGCCACCCCAAAAGATCCACTGCACCAACCTAGGACTGGAAACGCTCCACGTAGCTATAAAGGACTATCTGCTAAAGACCGGAAGGATCGAGGAAGCGGAAAAGATCCCCAACTGCTACGAGGAGGAAGAAGAAGAAAGCAAGGAGTTTGAATTTCTATCCCTATGATAAAGGCGCTCCTTTTATTTTCCGGTGGGTTGGACAGTCTCCTGTCCGCCCTTCTGTTGAGAGAACAAGGTATATACGTAAAGGCTCTGCACTTTTACACGGGTTTTTGCACAACCGAGTTTAAGAGAAGGATAGGCATCCCAAAGGAAAACCCAGCTCTAAAATCCGCTGCCAGTGTGGAACTTCCCATAGAGATAGTGGACATTAGCCAGGAGTACTTTAACATTGTCCTAAATCCCAAGTTTGGGTATGGGAAGAATGTTAACCCCTGCATAGACTGTAGGATATATATGCTAAAAAAAGCTAAGGAAATAATGGAAAGTGAGGGATACCACTTCATAGCAACGGGCGAGGTTGTGGGTCAAAGACCCATGAGCCAAACACTCCCAAGACTCAAACTCATCGAAAAAGAAGCACAGCTGGAAGGTTTAATTGTCAGACCCCTCTCTGCCAAACTTCTACCCCCCACCATACCAGAAAAGATGGGATGGGTAGACAGAGAGAAGCTCCTGGATATATCAGGAAGAAGCAGAAAAAAACAGATACAACTGGCTCAAAAGTATGGTATAGACTATCAGCAACCCGCAGGAGGCTGTTGCTACCTAACGGATGAGAACTACGCCTTTAGGTTCAAGGAAGCTTATCAAGTGGATGGCTTTATAACCAGAGAAGACCTTGTTTTATTCTCCGTTGGTAGACACTTTAGACTGCCATCCAAAACCAAGGTCATAGTAGCCAGAAACGAAGGAGAGTATAAGTTTCTATACAACATCAGAGAAAAGTACGGTTATGCCAAAAGGGTAGATGGAAAGGGAACCTTTGCCATAATAAAGGGAGATCCTACAGAGGAAGAGATAAAGGATATAGCGGGCATAATAAATTACTACTCCAAGAAAGAACCGGGAGAGGTATACATTAAACTCAAAGATAGAGATATGGTAATCCACAGCCAGCCGTTAAGCAAAGAAGCTATAGAGAGCTTTATGTTATCTTTGGTTGGTGTAAAATAATAGGAGATTGGCATGATGGATATAAAAGCTGATGTAGTTCACGATGTGGTAGGTACCTTTTGCCCCGTACCTGTAGCGGAGACAGCGAAGATGATCAAGCAAATGCAGGTAGGACAGGTGTTGGAACTCATCGCCGATGATCCAGGTGTTGTGGAGGACATACCAGCTTGGTGCAAAGCTACAGGGCAGGAGTTTTTGGGTATTTACGAAGAAGATGGAGAGTATCATTTATTTGTTAAAAAGGTGAAAGAAACATGAAAGACAGACTCACTATGGACACCCTTTTGAAGGAAGTTTTGGAAAACCCGAAGATAGTGGAACTTCTCGAAGAGTATGGGCTAAGCAGGCTAGAAGAGGAAGACATCTTGGATATAGTGGAAGACAAACTCACACTCAAAGGCTTTTTTAGACTCATGGACTTGGATGAAGACGCTCAGGGAGAGCTTTGGAAGCAGATACAGGATATCTACAGAAGGTCAGAGTGATTATGATTTATAGCATTGATTTTTAAATTTCTGCATGCACTTTTATAGTATGCAGGAGTGGGAAAAGATGAGAGATAAAGTAAAAGATGTACAAGAAGTGTTAGAGAAAATAAGGCCAGCCCTTGAAAGACATCACGGTGACCTAAAGGTGTTAGATATCAAAGAAGATAAGGTGTTCCTTCAGTTTGAAGGAGCCTGTAACGATTGCCCCATAATGGATGCAAGCATAAAAGACGTGGTAGTTATGACAATAAAAGGTAACCTTCCTTGGGTACAGGACGTACAGATAGTTCAATCTAAGTACAGTATAATTTGAGGCTCACGGGGAAAACACAGCTTTACGGTATTATAGGTTACCCTGTAAAGCACTCTTTGTCTCCTCTCTTTCAGAATCTGTTTTTCCAGTCTTGCAACGTGGATGCGGTGTATGTGCCCTTTGAGGTAAGCCCAGAGAACTTAAAGGATGCCATAAGAGGACTAAAAGCCTTAAAGGTAAAAGGCGTAAACGTAACCATACCTCACAAAGAGGCGGTTTTGGAGCTTGTAGATCACATAGACGAGCACGCTAAGGTTATCGGTGCTGTAAACACCCTTAAATTTGCAGAAAACGAAATACACGCCTTCAATACCGATTGGATAGGCTTTAAGAGAGCCCTTCTGGAGTTAATACCAAACCAAACCGACAAAAACCCAAAAGCTTTAGTTCTGGGTGCTGGTGGTTCTTCTAGGGCTGTTCTTTACGCACTAAAGGAACTAAACTACCAAGTATATATCTACAATAGAACAAAAGAAAGAGCCTTAAAACTCTCTCAGGAGCTCAAAACTCAAGTGGTAGACAGACCAGAGGATGTCATAGACAAGGTAAAGCTTATAGTAAACACTACATCGGTAGGTCTAAACCCCACGGACCCACCCATTTTTGATTACGATAGAATATCCACAAATCACATTATCGTAGATATCATCTACAGAGAAACACCTCTTATAAAAAAAGCCAAGCAACTAGGCTGTAAATACCAAACAGGTTTAGAGATGCTCATCTATCAAGGTGTGGAGTCCTTTAAGATATGGACGGGAATAGAGGTACCTCAAGAGTTAATAGATCAAGCCAAGAGGGAGGTAACCCTTGCGAGCAGCCTTTAGGATAGGTGTTTATCTCGAAGATGCAAAGCTCAGCAAGGATTTTTTAAAAAACAAAAAAGATCCCCTTTACATTGGCATAAGGTACATCTTGGAGTTTAAGTACCTAGAAGCTACCAAATGGCTACAGATTGCCAGAGCTTCTTACGAGAAGTATATACTGCTTTACCTTATAGCAAAAGCTCTAAAGCAGGAAGACCTAGAAATGGAATACTTTGGCTCTTGGGAAGGCAAAACAAAGGTAACACCTTTTGAGTTTTACGTGGAAATCCCAGATAGAGGATTAAAGATAAAGGCGGATGCTATCTTGAGAGAGGAACTTAATCGGTAAATTTTGCATACCTTACAACGTAGTCGTAAGCGGAAGCGTAGGCAAGAAGAACAGCCAACCAAAGGACAAATCCACCTAGTGGAAAATTGAGGCTCAAAAGTAACAAAGCTACAAACTCAAAGAAGGTTTTAGCTTTCCCCATGTAGGACGCTTTCATCACCACACCTTTTTCTACCGCTAAGCTTCTAAGAAAGGAAATAAAGAGTTCTCTAAGGAGTAAAAGTATATAAGCAATTGGCGATATCTCTTGCATGTATAGAAGGATAGAAAGCAAAACCAAAACAAAAACCTTATCAGCAAAAGGGTCAAGCAAAGCTCCGAGGTTGTTTTCTTCTTTGTTGGTCCTTGCTACGCTACCATCCAACCAATCGGATAGAGCACCAATCAGTATTAGCACAAAAGCGAGTAAGTTGTATTCTTTATAGAGAAAATAAGCTGTAGGAAAGACAAGAATTATACGAAAAATAGTTATGTAAAAAGCCATCGTAAAAATATAATTATAATTTATGAAGAAAATGAACCTTACACTTTATCTTGTTCTAGACGATAAGTATCTGGAAGGTAGAGATTTGGCATCCACCGTTGAGCAGGCTATCCAAGGTGGTATAACCGCTTTGCAGTATAGGTTCAAAAACAAAAGCACCCGTCAGATGTACGAAGAACTTCTGGTTTTGAGAAATCTAACCAAGTCCTATAACGTAGACCTTGTGGTGAACGACAGGGTTGACCTGGCTTTGGCTGTTGGAGCCGATGGTGTGCATGTAGGACAACAGGACCTACCGCCTGATGTGGTTAAGAAGCTCGTTGACGATAGCATGTACATTGGTTACTCAATAAACAGTGTGGACCAAATAAGAGAGGTGGATCACCTTCCCATAGATTACATAGGCTTTGGATCCATATACGAGACAACGACCAAGAAAAACTACAAACTTGTTGGCTTAGAAGGTCTAAAGCAAGCCGTAAAGATCACCAACAAACCCATAGTTGCCATAGGTGGCATAACCCACTACAGAGTTCAAGAAGTTTTACAAGCAGGTGCAACAGGTGTGGCTGTAGTTTCCGCCATACTTGGCTTTGAGGACGTAAAGAAGGCGACGGAGAGTTTAGTTCAGGCTATGAAAGGCACAATGAAAAGAAACCTTTACTCCCTATGAAAGTTCTCTACCTTTGGGACGGATCAGCGTTTATTTATAGAAGCTTCTTTGCTCTACCACCACTCACTACAAAGGATGGATTCCCTACGGGAGCCATTTACGGTTTTTTAAGGAGTATTTTTGCCTTAATAAAAGCAGAAAAACCTAAATACTTCGTGGTTGCTTTTGACCATCCAGCACAAACGCACAGAGAGAGAGTTTACGTCCACTACAAGGCAAAAAGACCCAAGATGCCGGATCCTCTAAAACTCCAAATACCAAAGATAAAAGAGATGGTAACGCTGCTGGGAATAAACCTGATGGAAATGGAGGGTTACGAGGCGGATGACATCATAGCCAGCGTAACTGCTAAAGCTCTCGATCTGGGATTTAATGTAAATATTTACTCACCTGACAAAGACATACTCCAATTGGTAAAAGATGGGAAAGTTGCCGTTGTTAACCCTATGAACGGTGAAGTCTTTGATGAAAAGAAAGTTTTAGAAAAGTTTGGCGTGCCACCTATGCTAATTCCCGATTACCTTGCCTTGGTTGGTGACAAGACGGACAATATAGAGGGTGTGAAGGGGGTTGGACCCAAAACTGCTATAAAAATACTTAACAGATATAAAGGAGTAGAAAACATACTTGCGAATTGGGAAAGTTTCAAGGCAGCGTTTCCACAAGCCGACAGAGAAAGTTTGGAAAAATCTTATCAACTTGTCAAGTTATATCAAGTAGATATAAATATAAGCGAAGAAGACCTAAGAATGAAAGACCCAAAGATTAATCCACTTAAAGCAATGATGGAAGAGTTGGAGTTTAAGAGTCTTCTCAAGGATTTGGGCGGTATATATAAAACAACTCAACAAAAAACTCTCTTTTAGTCATCCCTTTTTGGTGTATCTTTTTTCCACCTTTTGTAAAGACTGTGTTCTATCCTCAATGTATCCAAAACTTTACCAATTACAAAGTCTATCATATCTTCGACGGTCTTAGGTCTGTGGTAGAATCCCGGACTTGCACTCATGACGGTTGCACCTGCCATAGCTACATGGAGCATGTTTTTTAGATGTACAACGGAGTAAGGCATTTCTCTAACTAAAAGCACTAGAGGTACTCTTTCTTTAAGCGCAACTTCGCAAACTCTGTGAATTAGGTTCTGATTTATACCATTTGCCACACAAGCCAATGTACTCATAGAACAAGGAGCTACGACAACCCCTCTATACTCTATTAACCTAGACCCACTAGCTATGTGACTGCCTATGTCTCTCTCTGGCAACAAATTTACACCTTTAATTTTTAGTAAATCCTCTTTTTTTAGGTTCGTTTCTTCTTTCATTACCCTAAATGCTGCACTTGATAGGACCAAGTCTATATCAAAAGACAAGCTACTCAAAACTTCGAGTAACCTATAACCATACTGAAAACCACTTGCACCAGTTATACAGAGAACTAGTTTATTCTTCATCTGGGTATCTTACAACCACTCCCTTTTGCAAGAGAAAACTCTTGAGCTTGGGAATGGAAACTTCTTTGAAGTGAAACAAAGAAGCCGCTAAAGCTGCATCAGCTCCTGCGTAAGAAAACACGTAGTAAAAATCCTCTAGCTTACCCGCGCCACCTGATGCAATCACGGGTATGTTAACACTTTCTACTACCTTTTTTGTAAGCTCCAAATCGTAGCCATTTTTCGTACCATCCATATCCATAGATGTAAGTAAAATCTCACCAGCTCCCAAAAGTTCCACTCTTTTTGCCCACTCTATGGCATCCATGCCCGTAGGTGTCCTACCACCGTTTATGTAAACTTCCCAAGAGGAATCTTTTCTCTTAGCATCTATAGCAACAACTATGCACTGGGACCCAAAAACTTTAGCAGCTTCGTAAATGATCTGAGGATTTTTTACCGCTGATGTGTTTATGGAAACTTTGTCTGCACCAGACTCCAGAAGCTGTCTTATGTCCTCCAATGTTCTTATACCTCCACCTACGGTAAAAGGCATAAATACCCTTTCTGCAACCTTCTTTACTACATCTAGCATAATATTTCTCTCTTGAGCTGAGGCCGTTATGTCTAAAAACACCAGTTCATCCGCTCCTTGCTCTTCGTAAGCTTTGGCAACCTCTACAGGATCTCCAGCATCAACTAAGTTTTTAAACTTTACACCTTTCACTACGCGACCTTTGTCCACATCCAAACAAGGTACTATTCTTTTGGCAAGCATCAATAACCCCTTCCAAGATTTTTATAAATATCTCCTAAGTAGATTTTGTAGTAAATGGGTCTTCCATGGGGGCATACATGTGGATTGCTAAACTCCATCCACCTGCTAACTAAGTTTAATATCTCCTCCCTTTGTATTTTGTCACCAGATTTGAAAGCGAGTTTGCACGATTTTGTTTCATCCATCCCCATTTCGTAGTTTAGCCTTTCCGAAAGCAAGTGCAAATCAAAAAAGTAAAGAAAATCACCTAAGCGTATTATGGCTACTGTGTCATCCATTGTCCCAACCAAAATTGGCTCCGTGGTGTAAGACGGTTTTTCTTGAGACAACGTGACTGTAGTTTTTGGCTTTCTAAATACATTAGATAGCATCTCCATAACTTTCCTTTCCTTGTATATCTTGACTTCTCTTTTCTTTGGATGTACGTTAAAGTCCACCATGTAAGAAGGAATATCTATAAAGCACACACCCACTTTTTTGTATCCTACAATCCTTCTTAAGTGCTCTACCAAGTTTCTATTAAAAACTGGTCTTGAGTTTACAAATACGTGTAAGTCTCCCTTTTGGTTTTCTGTAGATACAAACAGGTTTAGTCTTATGTAATCTTCTTCTCTGTAAAACTCCTCAAAAGGTGAATTGAAAAGGTCTTCTAATCTAGTTTTTTTGTCCTTTACCTTTGGTAAATTTAGAACTTGTCTATTGTTGGATACAAAAACAAAGTGGACGTTATGCTTAGCAATTGCATATTCTTTGATAAGTTTTAAAACCTTGTTTCTTTCTGTGTCCTCTTTTTTGAGGAACTTCTGTCTTGCTGGCAGATTATAAAAAAGGTCAAACACTTCAATTTTTGTACCTGTTGACATGCCCGTTTCTCTCTTGTAAATAACTTTCCCACTTTCTACCTTCATCTGCATGCCTGCGTTTTCTTGGAAAAATCGCGAGCTTATTAGCATTCTTGAAACTTTGGCTATCGCTGTAAGAGCTTCTCCCCTAAATCCATAAGTTTGTAGGTAACTCAAGTCTTCTAGACTTCTTATCTTACTTGTAGCATACTCAAGTATAACCTTATCAATATCTTGTGGGTGTATACCTATGCCATCATCCTTTACGCTTATGTAGCTTTTTCCCCCTTTTACTAATTCCACCTCGATCTTTGTAGCTTTTGCATCCAAAGAGTTTTCTATGAGTTCCTTTACACAGTCAGCAGGACTCTCTATGACTTCACCAGCTGATATTAACTTCCTTACATGCTCTGGAAGAAGCTCTACAAACATAAGTATAAAAATAATTTATACTTTGTATAAGTAATTTTAATTGATTTTATAACTGGAGATGAATTATTAAATGATTAGGGGGTGTAAAAATGAAAAAGGCTCTTTTGGTATTAGGATTGGTAACAAGTCTCGCTTTTTCGCAAGAAGAGGAAATTATTGTTAAGACGCCACTTACAAAAAAACTTTCAGATATGAATGTCAGTATAGGAGTAATCTCGATAGGTGAACTAAAAACTAACTTCCCAAGATCTTATCAACTTTTGGTAAAGCACCATGGAGAACCAACAAAGTACGACACTCATCACTTAGCTGTTTCCCTGTGGAAAAAAGAAGGTGAAAATATAGTTTATATATCAGATTACAAAGTAGAAGCTGAAGTAAGGTCACCACTACTAAGATCTAGTTTAAAGCCTCTCAATAAGTATAAGCACCAGCACGGAGACAACTATGGGAACTGGTTTCAGATGCTAGATAAGGGTCTTTATTCTATAAATATTCATATTGAAGACAAAAGTGGTAAAAAAAAGCTAATAAACTTTGATTACTTAAACCAGTAAGAATTTTTTTAGGTTGAGTGCCTTTTTGCCCAAGATATGGAGCCAAAATAAACATCCATAGCAGATTGAATAATAGACTCAGATAGGGAAGGGTGGGAGTATAAACTCTTAGCTAAGCTGTCTACACCTAAATTCCATTTCATAAAATGTAAAACTTGATGCAGTAACTCTCCAGCTTCTGGACCTACCATGTGACATCCCAATATCTTGCTACTATCTTCGTCAACAACTAATCTGATAAACCCTTCGTTATCTGAATCTACCATAGCTTTTGGATTTGGAATAAAGGATACAACCCCAGTCTTAACATTGTATCCCAAGTCTTCGGCTTCATCTTCTGTAAGACCTATAGATGCTACTTCGTAGGCAGAATACACTATTTTAGGCATCAACACATCATTTCTTTTTTCGCTATAGTCTCCAAGCATATGGTTTACAGCTATCTTCCCTTCATGCATAGATTTGTGAGCTAGCATAAGAGATGAAGTTACATCACCACACGCGTATATATTTTCCACCGTGGTTTGGCAATAGTCGTTGACTCTGATAAAACCCTTTGAGTCTTTCTCTACTCCAACACCTTCTAATCCTATTCCATTAGTATTTGGCACTCTTCCTACAGCCAACAAAATAAAATCGACTTCTAAGGTAGAATTGTCAGACAGTTTAACTAATATACCTTTTTCCGTCTTTTCCCAAGAAACCACTTTTGCCTTTAATCTTACATCCACACCTAACTTTTTAAGTTTCCTTGTAAGGTATCTACTAGACTCTTCAGGTATACCTGGAGCTGGCAAAAGCCTGTCCATCAACTCCGCAATTGTTACATCCGAACCATACATCTTGAATATGTAAGCAAACTCTGCACCTACAGCTCCGCCACCTACTATAAGAATTTTCTTCGGTATATACTCTATGCTCCAAATAGTATCTGTATTGTGTATGTACTTACCATCACAGGGCAAAGTATCCAAGCCTTTAGGAGATGATCCGACAGATATGAGTATATACTTACTTTTAATGTATTTCTTAATATCTTCCACATATACTGTGTTTTTATCCGCCAAAATTCCCTTGCCATAGAAAAAAGGGATACCAAGTTGAGAAGCAAACTTTTTAAAGTTTTCTCTAATTGTAATTACTACGTGGTCCCTTCCTTTTTTAAGGTTACTCATGTCTAAGTCATAACCTTTTGGAAATACTCCATAATGTGGCATACTGTTAAACTTTTCCAAAAGGCGAGCACCGTGACGCATAAACTTAGACGGTATACATCCCCTATTTAGGCAACAACCACCAACTGTATCTGGAGATAGATCTACGAAGGCTACCTTTAAACCTCTTCTGTGCGCATACATACCTGCATCGTAACCTCCGCTACCAGCGCCTAATATAACTAGGTCAAACTCATCCATTTTTATTTCCTCTTCCTCCTTTCTCTGTATACAGCTTGTCTACACTGCTTTATAATCAACTTATATTTGTAATAAACACTAGGTGTTTTAATGGGTAGTTTATAGTATTTTTCCAATATCAACATTATGTCTTCGGTTGTTAAGTACTTCCTACCTCTTATTAACGACTTGATATATTTAGTAATTCTGGTTTCTTTCATCAAAAGGGGGGGAGCCCCAAGAGATTACTTAATAAAATCTCTTAGAGCTTCGTAAGCTTTCATAGCCTTTTCAAAACGTTCGTTAATTACATCCCAATTCAAATTTTGTAAAAAGGCATCTATGTAGGGTGGTCTTTTGTTCTTCTGATCCACGTAATAAGCGTGCTCGTAAGTATCTAAAACTATAAGAGGTATAAGACCAGTGTAGTTGTAAACATTGTGGGCATCTAATCCGTTAACAACCAATCTGCCAGAGAATATATCTAATCCAAGAATAGCCCATCCTCTAAAGGCTATACCTGCAGCTTTTAGCTCGTTTGCACAGTTTTCAAAACTTCCGAGATCTTCCTCTATTTTCTTCTTCAGGGCTTCGGAAGGCTCACCTTTTGGACCTAGATGTCCAAAATACAGTTCATGCAAAACTACCCCCATGTAGTTAAAGGTTTCTTCAACTTTTAATTCTCTATACTCTGAATAATTTTGATTCGCCTTACTTCTATCAGAAAAATTAAGGTCTGCTAACTTTTCTTGAATTTCGTTGTACTTAGTAACATAACCCTTGTAATGAGCTTCAAAATGAGGCTCAATTTGTTCATTAGATATACCGTTTAGGTTGGACGGTTTGAGATGATCCTTAGGTGTAACTTTGTGAGTCATGACGCTACCTCCTAAATAATATTTAATTGCTAAATAATTATAAAATTATAATTTTTGACGTTTTATGATACATCTCACTTTAACCAAATCTACCTGTTATGTAGTCTTCTGTAAGACTATTAGTTGGTTTGGTAAATATGTTTTCTGTTTTACCATGCTCTATTAATTCCCCTAAGTACATAAATGCTGTAAAATCAGAAATTCTTGCCGCTTGTTGCATATTGTGAGTAACAATTACGATGGTAATTTTTTTCTTAAGTTCTACAATAAGATCTTCTATTTTGCTGGTGGATATGGGGTCTAAAGCAGAGGTAGGCTCATCGAATAGTAAAATTTCAGGTTCTACAGCTATAGCCCTAGCTATGCAAAGTCTTTGTTGTTGACCACCTGACAGAGAGTATGCGTTATCCTTTATTCTATCTTTTACCTCATCCCAGAGCGCAGCACCCTTAAGAGCCCATTCTACTCTATCCTGCAATTCACTTTTACTCTTTATGCCCAGTATTCTCAAACCATAGGCGACGTTTTCAAAGATGGATTTGGGGAATGGATTTGGTTTTTGAAATACCATCCCTACCCTCATCCTAAGTTTTAGTAAGTCTACTTTCTTGTCTAGTATGTTTATATTATCTGGTTTAAGTAGTATTTGACCTTCATAGCGTGCTCCTGGGTAAAGGTCATGCATTCTGTTAAAACACCTAAGGAGAGTAGTTTTTCCACATCCAGATGGACCTATTAAAGCATTGACCTTTTTAGCATATATGGATAAGTTTATATCTTTAAGAGCATGCACTTTGTCGTAATAAAAGTTTAAGGCTTTCACCTCTATTTTAGTATCTCCTTCTTGCACATCTCTAGAAGAGGCAATATCTCCTGTTGCTTTATCCTCTGCTCTACCAAATGGGAAAATGTTTTTTATAACATCCATTACCATTTATACTTCCTCCTAACTTTGTACCTAATTACGTATGCTAGCGCATTCATAATTAAGGTTAGCACAAGAAGCACAAAACCAGCAGCAGCTGCGTTTATATGGAAGGCTTCTTGTGGCCTAGAAACCCAGTTAAATATTTGTATAGGCAATACTGTAAATGGTGAAAGAAGAACCTCTTTGAAGTTTTTAAGTGAAATAAAGGGGAAATCTGAAGTAATTGGTGAAGGAGGCAAAAATGCTATGAAGGTTAATGCTCCTATGGTGATAAGGGGTGCCGTTTCTCCAATAGCTCTTGAGGCAGATACGATAAAACCTGTGAGGATTCCACCTAAAGAGTAAGGAATAATATGGTCCCTCACTGTTTCCCATTTGGTAGCCCCTACGGCATAGGCAGCTTCCCTTATATCTTTTGGTATTGCTCTTATAGCTTCACGGGTACTTGTAACAATCACGGGAAGCATCATTATACCTAATGTAAGTCCAGCCGTCAGTATGCTTTCACCAAACTTAAATATATAAACAAAAATACCAAGAGCCAAAAGTCCATATATAATGGAAGGAACGGCAGCTAAGTTAGCTATATTTACCTCTATCAGTCTTTCTATGTAACCTATTATTCCTTTTTTTTGGGCATACTCTTCTAAATACACCCCTGCTGGAACACCTATTATTATAGACCAAAATATTGCCCCACCCATAACGTAAACAGTTCCAACCCATGCGGAAAGTATTCCTGCTTGCTCAGGAAATCGGGAAGGGAAAGATGTATAAAAAGAGTGATCAACAATCCTGGTCCAACCATCCTTTATAAGGACTAAAATTACCGATAAAAGCAGAGATATAACCAAGAAAACCAAAATTAAACCTGCAATAACAAAAATTAAATCCTTTCCTATAACATATTTGCCTTCTCTGTATGTAGCTAACGTTAGGTTTTCCTTCATCAATATGCCTCTCTTAGTTTAGATTTTAGCCAGATAGCTATAGAATTAAATACAAAAGTTATTATAAAGAGAGCTAAACCTACAGCAAAAACGGATTGATATTCCAAAGACCCATGAGGAAGGTCCCCTAAAGCAACCTGCACAATATAACTAGTCATAGTTTGCACAGGTTCTCTTGGGTCTAGTGTTAGATTGGGATACATTCCTGCAGCTATGGCAACTACCATAGTTTCTCCTATAGCCCTAGATGCTCCCAGTATAAAACCAGCTATTACACCGGAAATGGAAGCCGGTAAAACAACTTTTATAGCTGTGGTAGAACGTGTTGCTCCTAAAGCAAAGGAAGCTTCTCTTATTCTTTGAGGAACGCTGTGCATGGCATCCTCTGCCATTGATGCTGTGTATGGTAGTATCATAATACCTAGCACAATACCTGTAACTAGAGCATTAAAGGAATCGAGATCTGGAACAAATTTCTGGAAAAGTGGAGTAAGCGCCAACAGTGCAAAATAACCGTAAACAACGGTAGGGACCGCTTCTAAGAACTCTATTATAGGCTTCACTGTTTCTCTCAGTTTGTGGGGCGCAAATTCGCTTAGATATATAGCTACTATTAACCCAATAGGAATGGATACGATTACAGCTATGCCTGCTATAAGAAAAGTGCCTGTTGCCAATGGCCATATGCCAAACTTTTTGTCAAAGAAAGTTGGTGTCCACTCTGTACCCGTTAAAAACTCTTTTAGTGTAACTTCAGGAAAAGCGAAAAATTTTATACCTTCCGTAATCAATACATAAACTATTCCAATTGTCACAAATATAGTTACAAAGCCAGCGGCAAAAAAAGCCGCCAAAACTAACCTATTTATCAGTCTTTTTATGGTCAGATTCGCTTTTACCTGCATAATTATAATTTTACTTTACTGTTTCTCTCTTTAGAAGCTCTTCAACTGTTACACCAACCTCTGGTTCTCCGCCAAAGGCTGTACCTGTTTTCATAGCTTTGAATCTATCCATAGCCAGCTGGTAAGCTCTATCTGGCAGAGGTACATAACCTACTTGTCTAGAAAGCTTGGCTCCGTTTTGTAGATAAAACTCAACAAACTGCTTGACTTCAGGCTTTTCCTTTGCTGATTTTACATTAACGTAAATAAAGAGTGGTCTAGATAGAGGGAAGTAGCTTCCATTTCTAACATTTTCAGGTGTAGGGGCTACACATTGACCAGTTTTTGGATTCTTGATTTTCAGAGCTTTGACTTTACCTTTGTTTTCCTCTACATAAGCCAACCCTAAATAACCCAAACCGTTTATGTCCCTTGCTACAGCATTTATTGTTACATTGTCATCTTCGGTAGCTACGTAATCTCCTCTGCTTGCCTTTGCTTTCCCCATTATAGCTTCCGTAAAGTAGTCAAATGTTCCTGAGTCGGAACCTGCACCTGCAAGCTTTAGAGGTCTGTCTGGCCACTCAGGATTTACCTGATTCCATTTGGTTATCTTACCTTGGGCTTCTGGTTCCCACATCTTTTTCAACTCTTCTACAGTGATACAATCGTTCTTTACCCAATTATTTCTTGGGTTGACTATAACAGACAGAGCGTCATATGCAACAGGAAGTTCTATATACTCTATACCATTTTTGCTGCATTCTTCCATTTCTTTCTTTAGTATAGGTCTTGAAGCATTGGATATGTCCGTTTCGCCTCTGCAAAACTTCTTAAATCCACCACCTGTTCCAGATATACCTACTGTAACTTTAGTTTTTGTTCTTTTTTGGAATTCCTCAGCTACAGCCTCTGTTATAGGATAAACCGTAGATGATCCATCGATCTTGATAACTTTCTCCTGAGCTTTGACACCCGCTACTAGTGTACCAAAGCTTAAAATGGCACTTGCTAAAACAACTTTCTTCATACTAATACCTCCTTTAGGTTTTTGTTAATTATGATCATACATAAGGATTGTTAAGAATCCGTTAAGAATTGTGATTGGTAAAACTCAATTGAAACTTTATAAATTGAACAAGCTTCTTTTTACTTTGTACTAGGTTTTGAGCTTCTTTTTTCTTGTTCTTTCTTATATAGGATGCTTATAGTGGAATTTGAAATGTCCGCAGCGTTGGGTTTGTTTTTGCTATCCTCTGACTTTGCGTTTGTTTCCTTTTGGTTGTCGGCTTTGATTGTTCTTTCTTGAGCTTTGGTATACGGTAAAAAGACAACAGTACCCAGAAGTATTATAGATAGGAGAGCCCTTTTCATGGATTTACCTCCCTTTTTAAAACTTATTTTATTATAACTAAAAACAAATGGAAGCTGTTTTATTGGTAGAGCTCTAAGATCCTCTGTATCCTTTTTGTAAACCTTTCCTTAGGCAAAACATCGCAAAGTACATCTATACCTATACCTTCCAGTCTGCCTGTTAATGCAGCCCTCAAAACATGCCAAAAATCTTTAGGTTTTACCTGAAGCTGTTTTTGTGCAGCTTTTGCTATTTCTTTAATCTTCTGCCCGCTTATAGAGTCACTTGTATTGTCCAATACGAATTTGAGTATATCTTGGGCTTTTACATTTTCCAATATTGACTTTGCTTCTTGGGACAGTTCCATATGATCAACAAAGAAGGGCTCTAGCTTCTCAGGAGCTTCGGAGAGTGTTTCGAAAGAATCCCTTGCTCTTTCAAGCACTTTTACGAGATAGCCCCTGTCAAACTCGTATTTGGCTTTCCTCAAGAAAGGTTCTACGTAATTCGTAAGCTCTTCTACGCTTAAAACCTCCCTTATGTATACACCATTCATCCAACGAAGCTTCTCTTTACTAAATACAGCCGGTGAGTCATTTACATCTTTGAGCTCAAATACACTTATTAATTCTTCTTTGGAAAAGATCTCTTTTCCTTCCTCCTTTGGTGACCACCCAAGCAAACATAGGTAATTAAAAAGAGCTTGAGGAAGATAACCCTCTTCTCTATAGTGTCTTACGGAAACTGCACCATGACGTTTGGAAAGCTTGCTTCTATCTTCGCCCAATATTACCGGAAGGTGTGCAAACTTCGGCACTTGAAAGCTTAAAGCTCTATAGATAAGTATTTGCTTAGGTGTATTAGGAATATGATCCTCACCTCTAACAATATGTGTTACACCCATTAGTGCGTCATCTACAACTACTACAAAGTTATACGTAGGTGTACCATCGCTTCTGACTATTACAAAATCGCCAAAATCATCTACATTAATTGCTATGTGCCCCTTTACAAGGTCTTCGAACACTATGGTTTCTCCGTCAGGCACTCTAAATCTTATAGTATAAGGCTTGCCTTCCTTTTTGAAGGTTTCAACTTCCTCTTTTGTTAACACTCTACACTTACCCGAATACCTGTAAGGTATTCCTTTTGTCCTTGCCCTTTCTCTTTCTTCCTCTAGTTCTTGTGGAGTGCAAAAGCATTCGTAAGCGTGACCAAGTTTTACAAGCTTTTGCGCATACTCTCTGTATATATCAAACCTATCCGATTGCCTATAAAACTCATCCCATTCCAACCCCAACCATCTAAGGTCGTCTATTAGGAGTTTTTCATACTCCTTTGTAGATCTTTCCAAATCTGTATCTTCTACACGCAGTATAAATTTACCTTTATAGTGTCTTGCAAACAAGTAACTAAATATGGCTGTCCTTGCATTTCCAAGGTGCAGATATCCTGTAGGACTAGGTGCAAAACGGGTAACTACCATAAGTTTTTAAATTATACTATAAGATTATGAGGTTGATTTTGTTATTAATGTTTTTAGTTAGCATCCCACTGTCAATTCTTAGAGCCCAAGAGGCTAGCAAAGAGGAAGAAATAGTAAGAGATGCGATAGAGATAATCAAAGATTTTAAAAACATACCAGAACAAAGTATTCCACCAAAGGTCATAAAAAGCGCCTACGGTTTAGCTATAGTACCAGGCTACATAAAGGTTGGTTTTGTAGCTGGAGGAAGTTTTGGAAAGGGCATCATGCTAATTAGGCAAGGAAGGGAATGGTCATATCCAGTTTTTATTTCAGTTGGTGGTGGTAGTTTAGGTTGGCAGATAGGTGCTCAATCTATCGATCTTATATTAGTCTTTAGAACTAGAAGAAGTGTAGAAGGGTTCTTAAAAGGTAGGTTTACGCTTGGTGCTGATGCATCAGTTGCCGCTGGACCTGTTGGGAGGTCTGCTGGTGCTGGAACTGATCCAGCTTTAGATGCAGAGGTTTATTCTTATTCTAGAGCAAAAGGGCTGTATGCAGGTATCTCATTAGGTGGTACAGTTATAAAGATAGATAAAGAGGCAAACAAGAACTATTACGGTGGAGATTACAAAGTAGAAGAGATTAAATCTGGTTATGTTCCCATAGTGCCAAAATCTGTTTTTGAATTAAGAGAAATACTAAATACTTTTTAGAAGTTCTATGGTGTAATTATGTTTAGGGGTATCGAATATAGTAAAAACATCTCCTTCTTCGACTATCTGGCCATCTTTTAAGACTATTACTCTATCAGCTATTTCTGCAACGACACCAAAATCATGAGTAACGAGCACAACACTTTTACCTTCTTCCTTCATTCGTATAAATAGCTTAAGTACTTTACTTTGAACAGATACATCTAATGCTGTTGTTGGTTCATCAGCGAGAACAAGAGATGGGTTACAAACCGTTGCTACAGCTATACAAGCTCTTTGCTTTAAGCCTCCTGATAACTGATGAGGATAAGCATTGTAAACTCTTTCAGCATCTGTTATTCCCACATTTCTTAAACTTTCTAAAGCTTTTACTTTCGCATCTTTCTTATCAAAATGAATTTCGTATGTTTCTTTGACTTGGTTTCCTATTTTGAAAAGCGGATCTAAATATAGAGAAGGCTCCTGAAATACCATAGATATCTCTCTACCGCGCATGTTTTCTATTAATTTTTTATCCATTAAGTTCTTACCCTTAAATATTATTTCTCCTTCCACCCTTGCTTTTCTTGGTAAAAGACCAAGTATGGAATAAAGTATAGATGTTTTCCCCGATCCCGATTCACCAACTATACAAAGAATTTCCCCTTCGGATAGTGTAAAGCTTATATCTTTGAGTATATGCTTATTCCCATAGTAAAGGTTTAATCTATTAACCTTTAAAAGCATCTAAGATGTCATAAAATACGGGCTTTATCCTATCGTAGAGTTCATAAAGATCCTGAGAAATTACCTTCACGCTTCCAACAATAGGCATAAAGTTTGTATCACCGTTCCATCTTGGGACTATGTGCAAGTGTATGTGCGTTTCTAACCCTGCACCTGCAGCTCTTCCTAAGTTGTATCCAATGTTAAATCCTTGTGGCTTTATTGTTTCTTTTAGCGCCAAAATACAAACCTTTGTTAACCTGTGTATTTCCAAAGCTATTTCTTCGTCTGTTTCTATAAAATTGCCTATATGGGCTATAGGTGCCACCATAAGATGTCCAGCATTGTAAGGGTATTTGTTGAATATTACAAAGGAAAACTTACCTTTGTACAAAACCAAGTAATCCCTTAGGCTATCTTCTTTCTGAGAAACTGCTTCACACAAAAAACAATCCTTTTGGTTATCTACATTTTCTACATAACTTTTGCGCCAAGGTGCCCACAAACGTTTCATAACCTAAGAAGCCTTTTTATAGCTCTTTCCACATCTTCTGAAGAAGGCAGATAGTCATGCCTTTCTAACTCCATGGTATCTCTAAAGTAAAGTATTGTAGGAAAGTTAAACACCCCCAAATCCTCTGCTGATGTATTTGTAGATGCATTTAGGTAATAGAAGTTTATCTTATCCCTGTAAAGCCTTATATATCTCTCTAAACTCTTATAAAAAGCCTCATTTTGTGGATTGTCTGGATAGGTAAGAAACACAACAGCAGGTTTTTCTCCTGCCATTGCTTTTTCATAAAAATCCTTATCCGTTATTTCTTCAAAATTTTCTAGCATACGATCACCTCTATTATTAATTTTATCACTAAAGACTAAAAGGGGAACTTTCAGAGATTTAGTGTTTCTTCTATGACGTAAGGTTTATCATCCTTTATTCTATAGTAAATCCTTATTATGAGCTCTGCTAGTATACCAGTAGAAACAAGTTGAATACCAGCAAGTATGGACAAAACACTGAGAATGAGAAGTGGCCTTCTACCTATACTCTCTTCCAAAAATAGTTTTATAAAAATCAAGTAAAAAAGAGCTACTGAACCTATGGCTAACAGAATAAAACCTAACGATCCAAAAACATACATAGGTTTGTTCATATACTCATTTAGAAACTTAACAAGTAAAATATCCAACATTACCCTAAGCGTCCTGCCTATACCGTACTTGGACTTTCCGTGTAATCTAGGGTGATGGTTTACAACCACTTCCACCACTTTTGCACCGTGTTTCTTTGTAAGAGCTGGTAAAAAGCGGTGCATGTCACCATACAATTCCAGTTTTTGAGCTATATCCCTTTTATAAGCCTTTAGTGTACAGCCGTAATCGTGTATGTGTACACCAGTAACACGCGCTATTATCCAATTGGCTATCATAGATGGAAGTTTTCTTGAAAAAAACGGATCTTTTCTATTTTTTCTCCAACCACTTACTACATCGTATCCTTCCTTCAATTTTTCGAGAAGAAGGGGTATATCCTCTGGATCATTTTGGAGGTCAGCATCCAGCGTAATTATTACATCGCCTTTTGCGTGTTGAAATCCTGCATACATAGCAGCAGTTTGACCATAGTTTCTTTTAAACCTTATTACCTTTAACTTGTTGTCTTTAGAAGTTAAGTCCTTTAGAATTTGGTAAGTACCATCAGAAGATCCATCATCTACAATAATTATTTCGTAATCTTCGCTTAACCTATCCAAAACGCTTTTGAGTTTTTCGTATAGTATGGGAATGTTCTCTTCCTCATTGTAGGCAGGAATGACTACAGAAATCATATATACCTACCCTCACCTTTCATAGTAACTTTTATTGTGTTTCTCTCCTCTAAAATGCTTTCAACTTTATAGTCGTAAAAATTTATCCTATCCAATTGAGAAATATCCAAGTCCCTTTCTGCAATGTATCTTAATACGTAAGCCTTATGCCTGGCGTTGGACTTTACCTTTTTGTCCTTTCTGTAGAACTCAAACTCTACAGTCTTTCTTGTTGTTGAAAAATCTAGTAGTCGGCTTTCATCGCCAAGAAAATTAAAGATAACCTTGTCTCTAAAGATTTCTCTACTTTTTTCCTTTAGTACAGGTTTCCATAATTCTTTTACCTTTTTTTCATAGCAAAGGCTTTCCCACTTTAATTTGTATAAAGGTATTAAGTTGGATATGGACAGAAAACCGTAGAGGGGGGAAAGAACGAGAGAATGCTTCTCTATTCTCTTTTGAACAACTGGGGGCAAAACCCAAAACTCGAGGGAATCCCAAAAGGGGCCTTTAAAACGTCTCCATACAGGAAGCAAATGAGCTGATTTATCCACAAATGTACATTTAATCAACATTTTTCTTATAGGCTCGAACTCATCAAAACTTACACTCTGGCCATCTTCATTCTCAAATTTCAGTTTAAGCTTAGATTGCTTTAAACTGGACGGAAGCAGATAGTACATTTGTTAAATATTATAACTCAAGTATCAGGAAGCTCATTTTTTAAGTACATGTCGTATGCAGCCAAATCAAAATAACCGTGCCCAGATAGGTTAAATAAAATAACCTTTTCTTGACCTGTTTTTTTACATTCCATGGCTACATCAATGGCTTTTCTAACTGCGTGTGCGGATTCTGGAGCAGGTATGATACCCTCAGTTTTGGCAAATATTAAAGCTGCTTCAAAAATTTCCCTCTGTTTATAAGCAACAGCTGAGATGTGACCTGTGTTATAAAGCAGAGAAACCAAAGGAGCATCTCCATGGTATCTAAGACCACCAGCATGAATAGGAGGTGGCACATACTCATGTCCTAATGTGTACATCTTTATAAGGGGTGTTAAACCTACAGTATCGCCATAATCATACCTATACTCACCTTCTGTCAATGTAGGGCAGGCCTTTGGCTCTACAGCTATAACCTTCAAATCAGGTTTTTTACCTTCGAGCTTATGCTTTAGAAAAGGAAATGCTAAACCTGCAAAATTGCTTCCTCCTCCTACGCTAGCTATAACGTAATCTGGAAAGTATCCAGACATCTCCATTTGTTTTTCTGCTTCTAAACCTATTATGGTTTGATGTAAAAGCACATGGTTTAGAACACTTCCTAGAGAATACTTGGTATTTGGTGTAGTTACAGCTCTTTCTATAGCTTCGCTTATAGCTATGCCTAAACTTCCAGAGTGCTCAGGATTTTCCTGATAGAATGTTTTACCAGCATTTGTTAACGGGCTTGGAGAGGGAACAACATTCGCTCCCCACGTTTGCATAAGTATTCTTCTGTAAGGTTTTTGGTTGTAACTTACCCTTACCATAAAAACTTCGCACTCCAAACCAAAAAACTGTGTAGCAAAAGCCAAAGAACTTCCCCATTGACCAGCACCTGTTTCTGTAGTGAGTCTTTTAACACCAGATATCTTGTTATAGTAAGCCTGAGCTACAGCGGTGTTAGGTTTATGACTTCCTGGCGGAGAAACGCTTTCGTTTTTATAAAAGATCTTGGCTGGTGTTTGCAAATACTCTTCAAGCATTTTTGCCCTATGAAGAGGTGTAGGTCTCCAAAGAGAGTAAATTTTTAATACTTCTTCGGGAATACTTATCCATTCCTCATCTGTTACTTCTTGCTCTATTATTGGTTCTGGAAATATGGCAAGCATGTCCTTAGGTGATAAAGGTTGATGAGTTTGCGGATTCAGAGGAGGATCCAGAGGTTTTGGCAAATAGGGTACTATGTTAAACCATTTTTTTGGTATCTCATTTAAAGATAATTCGTATCTCATAAAGACTATTATAATTTTTAATCATGGTAAAAATAGACTTATCCAATAAAAAAGCATTAATTACTGGCTCTACAAGAGGTATTGGGAAAGCTATAGCTCAAACACTTGCACAAGCTAACGCAAAAGTGGTAATAACGGGAAGGGATGAAGAAAGGGCAAAGGAGGTTGCCAAAGAAATATCACAAACTTACAGTGTTGATGCTTTAGGTGTGGAAATGGATCTTTCAGATACTGAATCTATAAAAAAAGCCTTTGCAAAGATAGAAGAAGCTTTTGGTGCAGTAGACATACTAGTTAACAACGCAGGTATAACAAAGGATAAGTTGTTTATTCGTATGTCTTTGGAAGATTGGGAAGAAGTGCTCAAAGTCAATTTAACTGGTACTTTTTTGGCAACATCTCTAGCAATTAAAGGTATGCTAAAAAATAGGTGGGGAAGAATTGTAAATATTTCTTCCATAGTAGGCTTTATGGGGAACATAGGACAGGTCAATTACTCAACAACAAAGGCTGGGCTATTGGGTTTTACAAAAAGCTTAGCTAAAGAACTCGCAAGCAGAAATATAACAGTTAATGCCATAGCTCCAGGATTTATAGAAACGGATATGACATCTGTACTTTCAGAAGATGTGAAAACTTCATACTTAAAAAACATTCCTTTAGGCAGATTCGGAAAACCCGAAGATGTAGCCTATGTTGTAGCTTTTCTTTGCTCTGATATGGCAAGTTACATAACTGGTGA